>NZ_JAPYKK010000024.1 GCF_029623395.1 Sphingomonas echinoides | reverse complement strand
TTGGCCCTGATAGTTCGGGTTCGGGCGCTGATTGGCCGATTGCCGGCAATCGGGCGGCAACGTCGGCTGGATCGAACTATAGCGTCCATCCATCGTGGCGATCGTCACGCATTGGCGGCGACTGGCGTTCCACCAGTTGGTGTAGCTGCGATCATCGCCTTGCTGGCCACCGGTGTTGACGTAGCCGCGCCGTTGCAATTCGCCTTCCGCCTGACCGGCGCGGGCGCCGACCATGTCCTCAAGGCCGGTTGACTGGGCGTTCGCCACGCCGGGCAACCCGATCGATACCAAGAGTGCAGCGCTAACGATCGTTGAGCGTCCTAGGCTCGACATGGCAATTCTCCCTGTTGATCCCAATAACAGTGGGACTGGTTACGAAGATTTTACGGTCGTGGAACAACAGCGTCCATGATCGTCAGCGGTTCCCCACCGCTGGTGCCGACTTGCGATTGCGTAATAAGGATCGTCGTTCCCGGCCGAAGCGCGGCGCGCACTGGCTCGTAGAACGCGCGGGGTAAGCGGAGCCGGTTGATGACCGCTTCGTCGAGCGCGCGTCCGGCTTCCTCTTCGTGCCCCGGCAAACCGATATAGACCCAGCGCGGAGCCCCGTCGGCACCGGTGGTGAGCGTGATCACGTGGCTGCCGGGATCATCGTCGTCGACTTGCGCCACGCTGCGGCCGATCTCCACGCCGCCCCGCATGACGACCACCTGCGCGTCAGACTTCGACACGATGATCGTCATCGGCCCGGAGGATGCGCGATCCGGTTGCCAGGTGAATTGCTGTCCGTCCAACAGTTGCCGGTCGACCGGTCGGCCCTTGGTATCGAAGGGCGCGAGCAGGCTCGTACCCGAGCTGCGGACGTGGGTGGCGGCATCGCCGTTGATGACCACGGTCGCCCCGAGCGACGTGATGCCGAACAGCTCTTTGGAAAAGCCGTAGGGCAGATGCACGCAGCCGTGGCTCTCGGGATAGCCCGGCAGACCCCCGGCGTGGAGCGCGACCCCGTCCCACGTCAGGCGCTGCTGATAGGGCATGGGTGCGCTGTTATATTTGCTCGAACGGTGGTTCGCGTCCTTCTGCAGGATCGTGAACACGCCAGTCGGCGTCTCGTGCCCGGGCTTGCCGGACGACACCGACGCGACGCCGATCCGGACACCATTGCGATAGACCGTCGCAAGCTGGCGGGACAGGTCGACATAGACCAGCACTTGCCCGGCGGACGCGATCCCCGGCGCCCACACCCACTGCCCCGGCTTGAGGCGATCGGCCATGTGGACGAACTCGGTCGCCGAACTCGCCGTTGCGCCCTGCGCGACCGCCGGGGAGGACGCGCACGCCATCCAAACGGCAATCCCGAGCGATGCTATAGACCGTCGCATCTACGTTTCTCCTGTCTCCCCTCCACCAAACCGCCTCTTGTCCGGAAGTGCAAGACCCCGTTGCGAGCCGGATACGGTTCGCCCATGATACGGCATGGATTTCATGAAGTGGCTCAATTCGCTGGACGAACTCCTCTATGAGGTGATGAGCTGGCTGCTGTTTTTCCCGATCACGCTGTGGCGGGCGACGTTTCGGCCGATCGTCATCATGACCGAGATCGACGCCGAGGCCGCGTTGCCGGAGGACCAGCAATATTCCTCCGTCCTGAGCCCGCCGTTGTTTCTCGCGCTGTCGCTGCTGCTGTCGCATACGGTCGCGACGGCCTTGGGGCAGACGGACCTGATCATCGCCAACCACCACGGGCTGGCGGATCTCGTCAACGACAACGCAAGTGCGTTGGTCCTTCGGGTCGTGGTGTTCGCCGCCTTCCCGCTGTTTCTGGCGGCGCGTCTTATCCGGCGCAGCGGGGTGAAGCTCGATCGCGCGACGCTGCAGCAGCCATTCTACGAGCAATGCTATCCCGCCGCGGTCTTCGCGCTCGGTCTCAGCCTCAGCGCCAGCCTCGGTGCCGATCATCACCAGTCGCTCGCGACGTTTGGCCGCTGGCTCGCCGTCGTGACGCTGGTGAACTACTGGATCGTGGAAGCGCGGTGGTTCGCGAAGGTTCTGGGGATCGGGTATCTTCAGGCCGCCGGAAACGTCCTGATCGGTATGCTGGAAGGTGCGGTCTTTCTGTTCTGCGTCGGGTATCTGTTCACCCGGTAACGCCCGCGACCCTATGATGCGGTCGATACTTGCCCTTTCTGCGGAGGTCGCGCGGTGCAGTCCGCGCGACCTCCCGAGAATGACGGGTTAGAACGTCACCCCGACCCCGCCCGTCACCGTTTCGCCGGAATCACCGCCGGTAAACGCGCCGGCGCGATTATCCGTATGCCAGCGGATCACGTTGAACTGGAGACGGATCACGCTGTCGAGATACCAGTTGGTCCCCGCCGTTGCCGCCCAGCCCGTGCCGCCCGTCGCCAGGCTGGCATAATCGAGGTTTTCGTAGCGCGCGGTCAGCTCGATCGCGCCGGGGCCGCCTTCGAACACCGGGCGCAGCACCTTGGGCTGCGCGAAGGTGCCGAGGCGGGGGTTGTACGGCGGCAAGTCCCCGGTCAGGAAATAGCCGGTCGACAGGCTCCACGCCTTGCTGACGAAATCCGGACGCCCCGCATTCAGGCGTGCGTGGCGCTGGCCCGCTTCTGCCATGACCCACAGCGGCCCGACATAGCCGCCGACTTCGGCGCCGTAGCCGGTCGTCCCCGTGCCACCGACCAGCGTCCCGCTGCCGACCCGAAGCGTACCATTGAAGCGCCCGCCGATGACCGTGTTCCGCGTGAGCGAACCAGGGCCGACCGCCAGCTTCTCGTCAAAGCCCCACAGCCCGAGATGGAGCAACGCGCGATCGCTCTTGATCGGGTTCCAGTGCGCACGGCCCATCACGGTGCGGCTATCGCCGACCACCTGGCTCGCATCGACCGAATCGCCGCTGATCGTGACGGACGCGTGTCCGGTGCTCCAGAACAGCCGCGGCATGAATGCGATGCCATAGAAGCCGCGTTGCGGGATGATCGCGGTCGCGACGACGTTGCGCTCGAGGAACGGCGGCGCATCCGATCCGCCCGAGCCCTCGAAGCTGCGATCGTTGAACATGTTGCCGAAGCGAACGTCGTAGGACAGCTTGCCGATATCGTTGCGCCAACCAACGAACATCGTGCCGACATCCGACACGTTGTCGGCAAAGTCGTTTTCGAACTGATAGAAGAAGTGCGGCCCGACCGCGCCTTCGATCCCGATCCGCAACGCGCGCGCGCCGGTCGTGGTGATGTTGCGCGCGTCATATCTGGACCCGAAGGTGGAGTTGACGTGGTTGATGATGCGGCCGCGCATCTTGAACAGGAACTTGCCGTCGGCGGACCGGAAGATCGGCAGACCGCCGCGCCATTCCGTCTTGACGCCCGCGGTGTTCATCGCGGCGGCACGCGCCTGCGCGACCGTCTGGTCCGCAAGACCCGGGGCGATGATTTGGGGGGCGAACGATTCTGCCAGACCGTCGTCATTGGCGGTCTGCAGACGACCGGCGAGCGGGACCGCTCGCATCGGCGCGGTGGTCGGCGCCTGTGTTACCGTCGTCGGCTGCTCGCCTTCGATCTTGTCGAGGCGGGTGCGTAGCGCGGCGATCTCGTTCGCCTGCGCGCGAACGAGCGCGGCCAGACCCGCCTGATCGGGCGAAGCGTTTTGGGCAAGAGCGGGCGTGGCGAGGATGAGCACGGCAAGTGCAACCCCGGCCCTTAGAGGCGTTTTCAAAGATTAAATCCTCTATGCCATCGTCCCGCGTCGGCTGTTTCCAGCAGGACAGGACGATGTGTCTTGCGATGAGACGGTTGATCGATATTTTTAGTATAGGAGAGCCGCGCAAGACCGACGGATAGGCACGCGATTTCTTCTTTGTCGCTGCGATCGCATCTTCCGCGACGGGCAGCGCTACGCGCGCGTGGGCGCATTTCAGACGACGCTGATTAGGCTGATCTGCGGCCGAGCGGTGCACGCCCTTGCGAACCGGTTCACAACGCGGGCGAACGACCTTGCCGATCGCAGGCCGCCGTAAAGCATGAGGAGAGCGGCCGCGGCGCTACCCCGCCCTCAATAATCCTTGGAAACCCGCAAGTTCGCGCTTTGCCGCCCGAGCGTTGAGATCGACGACAGCACCGACAGCCAGCGCGTCACCTGGAACTCGACCTGCGTGGCGGAATAGCCCGCCCCGTCCGTCACGATCTCCGCATAGAAACGCCGGGTGATATATTTGCCCGCCGCCACCGAGGTCCGCTGCCCGGTTTGCGGGTCGGCAGAGACGATGCGCAGCCGGTCGAGCCCCGCCACGCGCCGCACCGCGTTGATCGGGTCGAGCCCGCCCTTGCCGTTCTGCAACGCCGCCACCGCCGACGCGAGTTGCAACGCCTCGGGCGCGGACAGGTTGGTGATCGAGGTGCCGAACAGCAGGCGCGACAGCAACTCATCCTGCGGCAGCGCGGGCGTGCTCGAGAAGGCGATCTCGGGCTTGAGCGCGGGCCCGGTCACGTTGATCGTCGCGTTCAATCCGGTGGTGCTCGCATTGGCGGCGATGTCGAGCGCGGGGTTGGCGGGAACGTCGCCGGTGAACAGGATCTTGCCGCGTTCCAGCGCGAAGGTGCGTCCAGCGAAGTCATAATTGCCGCGTACTAGGTCGGCGCGGCCCGAGATCGCGGGATTGTCAGGGGCGCCGCCGATCTGCAGGTCCGCCGACCATTCGCTGCGCAGGCCGAGCCCTGAGACGATCAGCTGGTTGGGCGCGCGCGCATGGATCGCGAGCCGCCACGGAGCGGGCGCGACGTCGTCGTCTTCGGTCCCGCCGCCGGGGATGTTGATTTCGCGGATGTTGAGCTGCGGCACCGCGCTCGCCGCGGTCGCCTGGCCGAGCCGGTAGCGGCTCTTGTCGAGGCGGAGTTCGCCCGAGATCGTCCCGCCCTGCTTGTTCGACAGGAAGCGCAACGGGCCCGTCACGGTCGCGCCGATATCGTCGCGCGCGATCATTACCGCATGGTCGGCCTGGACCGACAGGTCGAACCCGCTGTTCGCGCCGAAATCGAACGCGCCCTTGCCGACGACCTTGCCGCCCTTGCCCGCATCGGCGGTGAAGGTGTCGATCGTCAGGCGCGATCCGCCGAACTGGCCGTTCGCGACGACGTTGGTCAGCACGGTGCCGGTCGTCGCGCTTTCGATCCGCGCGCCGCGCGCCTGGACGACGCCCTTGATCTGCGGGTTGCTCACGCGCCCGCCGACATCCGCGCCGATCGCGACCGGGCCGGTCAGGTCGAACAGCTCGATTCCCGTGAGCCGCCACAGCGTGTCCGCGGCGCCGTCGTAGCGGAGTTGCGCGAACACACCCGCTTCCTCCACGCGTTTTGCCAGATCGGTCCCGGCGGGGAGGTTGAGCAGCAGTTGCGCGCGCCCGACGGTCTTGCCGCCGGTCGCCGCGACCGCGCGCGCGGCGATCCGGTCGGCCGACAGGATCCCCGCCACGCCGACGTCGACCGGGCGCGAGGTCAACACCAAGCCTGAACGGGTGAGCCCGCGGACGGTCATGTCGATCCGCCCCGTTGGCGGGTTCGTCCCGCCTTGTGCATAGGATAGGCTCCCCGATGCGCTCCCGCCCAGCCCCAAGCCGGGGTAGCCGATGTCGAGGATCGCGAGCGGCATATGCGCGACCTTCGCGTCGATCGCGTTGGCACCGCGGGTGAACCGGCCCGACAGTTGCGCATCCCCGCCGGCAAAGGTCAGCGCGGTGGTGGCAAGCCGCCAGCCGTCTTCGCCATCGCGGGTGAACACCGCTGGCGTCACCAGCTTGATCGGGCGGCGGTCGAGCGTGCCCTGCGCCGAGACGGTATAGCGATCGGGCGTGACCTGCGTCACCGACTGGATATCGAACGCGCGCCCGCCCGATCCCGCGATCGACGCGGTGATCGTGCCGACCCCGCCGCGCAGCGACGCCTTGCCGCCGAACCGCGCAAGGACGAGCGATCCGCGCCGCAATCCGCCGCCGGTCAGCGTCGCTTCGATCGTGGTTCCCGCCGGATCGAGCACGGTTACTGCATCCAATCGCGCGCGTCGGACCGTGACGCCGTCCGCCAGCGTCGCGGCAAGCGCATCGAGATGCGCCTCGATCCGCTGGTTGTCGCCGACCGGCGCGAACAGGAGCGCCCCGGTCACGCCACCGCCCGCCACCGCGAGCCGTCCGTCGAACCCGCCATCGACGATCGCGAGCGGCCCCGACAGATGCGTCCCGCTGACCGCGAGATCCGCGATCGCAATCGTCCCGCCCCCGCCCTTGGGCAACAGGATCGCGCCATTGCCGGTGAACGGCCCGAGCCGCGATCCGCCGCTTGCGGTGAACGCAAAGCCCGCCTCGGTCGGGTCGAGGTGCGCGACCACGTCGCGCAGCCCCAGCGTCTCGTTGGGCCGCTGGAACACCAGGTCGATCGTCGGCCGGTCGATCTTGCCGTCGAGCTTGAGCGTCAGCGGGCCATAGGTCTGCTGCGTCCCCGTCCCCTCGAAGTGGAACGTCCCGTCGCGCCGCCGGATGCCGTTGCCGGTGATGCGGATCTGCGGGCCGGTCAGCACCAGGTTATTGAGGTGCAGCACGCCGTCGGTAGTCCGTTCAAGCCCGGTGACGATCCGCGGCAACCCGCCCGCGAGCGAGCGGAAGAAGGCGTTGTCGAGTCGGACCATCTGCGCGGTGCCCTGTCCCATCACGCGCGTGCCGTGTCCGTCCAAACCGGGCACGACCTTGAGCACCGTCGCGACATCGACGATGCCCAGACCGGGGATCAGATAGCGCTTCAGCCCGCCGTTGAGCGCGATCTCATACCGTCCGTTGCGCAGGTCGAGCTGCAGATCGAACCGGCCGTTGAGCTTGTCCGAGGTCAGCCGCATCGCGTTGCCCGTCACCGTCGTCGCGGTGACACGGAGCACGCCCTGCATCGTGAGATTGCGCAGGATCCCGCCCGCGACGTCGCCCACCCCGGTCACGCGCTTGGCGACGAACCGGATCGGGACCAGCACCGGCGTCTTGGACAGGCGTCCGCTGCCCGCGGCATAGGCATCCTCGAACCCGGTATCGTCGAACGCGAACCTTTTGGCGGCGAGCCGATAATCGAACCGCGCGGTGGCGAACGCGCCATCGAGCAGCACGCGCAGTTCGATCGCGCGGCCGCTCATGTTGCGGAACAGTCCGCTCGGGCGCAGCAGCACGGCGTGGAGCCGGACGGAGCGGAACGCGTTCGCGGCAAGATCGAGCGTCCCGTCGCCCGTCAGGTTCAGCGACCCCGACCGCAGCGACAGCGTGCCCTTCAACTGGCGATCGACCAGCGTCGCGCTGCCATGCGTCAGCACGCGCGGCGTCGACAGGGTCTGCAATTTGCCGTGCGACAGCGGCGCGGGGATCAGCACGCCGTCGAGCGCATAGGTTCCTGCGCGGTTGGTCAGCTTCAGGTCGACCAGCCGGACCGTGCCGATATCCGCGATTGCATGGCCATCCCATTGCTTCCACGTCCCGCGCCCGGCGATATCGAGCGCGATCGGCCGGGCGAACCCCGCCAGCTTCGCGAGCACGCCATCCGCCCGCCCACGCGCGTAAGCGGCGACGTCGAACATGTTCCGATCGGGGGCGGCATCCAGCTTGAGCCGCAGCGTATCGCTGCCCGCGACCGCCGCCTTCAGGTCGATCAGCGCACGGCCATTGCGGATGTCCGCCCGGCCAGCGAGACGCCCCACGCGTTCGGTGCCCGTAACGGCCTTCGCAAGGACGAGCCGGTCCACCGACAGCGATCCGATCCGGATGTCGAACGACGGCAGGATCGGCGCCTTCCGCGTCGAGGGGATCAGGTCGGGCAGCCGTTCGAGACGCGCTTGCGCGATGTGCAGGCGCGTGATGTCGAGCCGGTTGTGCACCCATCGCAACGGTGCCCAGTCGAGCTCGGCCCGGGGCGCGGCGAACACCAGCCCGCGCCGGTCGCGCACGCGCACGTCGATCAGCCTCGCCTTGCCGTAGATCGACCCCTCGATCCGCCCGATCTGGTAGCGCAAGCCGTTCGCGGGACGCAGCGCGGCGATCCGGTCGGTCAGGAAACGGTGGCCGATCCCGGTATCGAGCATCCCCACCAGCGCGACCGCGAGCAGCACCAGACCGACGATAGCCCCCAGCACGATCCGCCCCCAATGCCGCCGCTTTGGCACGGCAGCGGGGGTCTCGATCGCTTCGGGCGGCACCGGCTCGGTCAAAACGCCTGTCCCAGCGAGACATAGACCGCGACTCGCGGATCGCCCTTGACCGGGTTGACCGGCGTGCCGACGTCGATCCGGATCGGGCCGAAGTTGGTGTAGTAGCGCACGCCGATCCCGGCGCCGTAGCGCATGCCGGTGAAGCTCGGCAGCGCGCTGGTGTAGATGTTGCCGCCGTCGAAGAACGGCACGATGCCAAAATTGCCGAACGCCTTCACCCGCGCTTCGATCGAGAATTCGGAAAGGCTGCGCCCACCGATTGGATCGTTGTTGGGATCGCGCGGGCCGATGTCCTGATAGCCATAGCCGCGCACCGACGCGCCGCCGCCCGCATAGAAGCGCCGGGACGGCGCGATCGCATCGCGCGGCGCGCCGACGATCGTCCCCATGCGGATGCGCCCGGCGAGCACGGTGCCCTTCGCCACGCTGCGATAGGTGCTCGCGTCGAGCTGGACGCGCGAATAGCCGAACACGTTGCCCTGGAGCGACAGTTCGGGCGAGAAGCGCCCGCTCAGACGGAACCCGCGCGACGGGTTGAGCAGATCGTCCGACCCGTCATAGGTGAGCGTCGAGGGCAGCGCGCCGATGAAATAGGTCCGCCGCCGGGGCGCGCCCGTCGACAGGATCACGTCGCGCTCGTCCGATGCGAGCAATTCCCCGCCGAGCGACCAAGTCCATTTCTTTTGGAAGAAGATGTTGGTCTGCCGCTCCAGGCTTGCCGCGAGCCCGAAGGTGCGCGCCTGATAGGCGTTGCGCTTCAGGTTCGATGCGGTGATCGACCCGGTCAGGATCCGGTCGCGGCCCTTGAAGTTGTTGCGGCGGAAGATGACGCTCGCCAATTGCTCCTGCGTGCCCAGCACCCCGCGCAACGTCAGCCCGCCCTCGGGCGGGAACAGGTTGCGGTGCGTCCAGCTCACTTCGGATCGCGCCCCTTCGCCGGTGCCGTAGCCAATTTCGCCGGCAATCGTGTGCGGCGGCGCGCGTTCGACCCCGACCGCGATGTCGACTGTGCCGGGGGTCTTGCCCTCGACCGGCTCGACCTTGACCGTCGACACCAACCCAGTCTGGATCAACGCCCGCCGGAGATCGACCAGCGCGGAGGCGTCGTAAAGGTTGCCCGGCGTAAAGCGCGCGATTTCCTGCACGTGATCCGCATCGAACACCTGTTGCCCGGACATCATGACGACGTGACCGAACCGCCGCTCCGCCCCCGGCACGACCGCGAGATCGAGCGTCGCGGTGCGCGCCGCGCGATCCACGACGATCGCCGGGTCGGCGATCACGGCGAACGGGAAGCCCTTGTCGGTGATCGTCGTCGTCAATGCCGTTTGGCCAGCGACGACGCTATCGGAATTGACCGGATCCCCGGCGCGCAACCGGAAGGCGTCGCGCAGCAACGCTTCCTTGTCGCCCGCCGCAGCGAGGCCGGTCAGCGTTACGCCGCTGAACGTGTACAGGACGCCCGGATCGACATCGAGCACGACCAAAGGGCGAACCGCATTGGGTTCGACTCGCGTCGCGACGCGCGCATCATAATAGCCGTCCGCCTTTAACAGCGACGTCAGCAGCGTTGCATCCTCGCGCGCGCGGCGATCGAGCTGGGCGGCATTGGCGGGCTGGCCGTCATTCACCCGCAACGTCGACAACTGATCGAACCGTTCGCGCAGCAGCGTACTGGCGACGTTGTCGATTCCGTCGACGCGGTAGCTATAGCGAACTTCGCCGGTCAGCGTGGCAGCGCTTGGTGCCGCCACGGGCTCGGTCGGTGCCTTTGCTAGATCCGGCCAATCGACGCCGAGCCCCGGCAATGCTGCCATCGGCGATTGCGGGTCGAGGGTTTGGGGTTCGGTAGGAATCAGGACCGGCGCGGCGACCGAATCGGTCTGCCCCGCTGCCGGACGCACCTGTGCAACCGCCCCCGGACACCCCACGACAAAGACCCCGACGGCGGCAAGCAACTGGCCCCGTCGTCCAACCGGAAACGACATGGCCGCCCTCCTAGCCCGGCAATCCACGAAACGACAGAGGGGTTGCCGATCCGGCTTAGTGGACCGTGCCGATCGCGCGGTCGGACGAAAGCCAGCCGATCAACCGTTCGATCTGCCGCCAGCGGCAGAAGTGGAGATAATTGCCGAGGTCCCGACTGCGGTCCGCGCGGGCAGCGGCTTCGGTCCGCGCGCCGGTGCCGAACATGGTGATCAAGTCGGTCGCGTCGGTGAACTCGGCGCGGTCGGCAAGGTAGGGAAGTTGCTGCATTCTGGCTCCACAAAGTCCCGAGGCAACGCAAGAACCACCTGGAACTGGGGGGCGCCTACCAACTCTTGTCGGCCACGTCACTGGTCGGCAACAGGTCATTTTCCGGTTCCTGTTCCGATTGATCCACGCTTCCCGCTTCGGGACGCTGGTGTCTGCGTGCGGGACATGGCAGACGCACGATCATGCCTGCTTCCCGCCCGCCCCGCTCGCCGCTTGCCGGTGGCTTCTTGATTGCGCTGGGTGCGATCGTCGGTGTCGCGGTCGGCCTGTTCACGCCGCTCGGGCCGACGCGCGGGTTTCTCGCGGGGTTAGCGGCGGGGATCGCCATGTCGCTTGCGATATGGCTGCTGGATCGCAAACGCGACGGCTGAATCTACGGCAGCGGCTCAGCGCAAGGCGCGCGATAGCCAGACGACGCGGCCGATGATGACCGCGTCAGAGGTGACGATGTCCGGATAAGCGGGATTGTCGCTAGAGACGACGATGGCGTCCTCCTGTCGGGACACGCGCTTGACCAGCAACTGGCCGTCGTGTCGCACCACGAAGATCGCCGGACGCGGCCCGATCGTGCGGTCGCGTTCGTCCACCACCAGCGCGTCGCCGTCTGCGATCGTCGGCACCATCGAATCGCCCCGCGCGGTCAGCATGCTGGCATGGGCCGGAGCCAGCCGCAGATCGGCCAGAAGCCGCGGATCGAGCAGCATCGTACGCGCATCGTCGCGGCTCTCGGCACCGTCGACCATCGCGCCGGGGCCTGCGGACGCCTCCACCGCAAGGCGTCGGATCGCGGCCATGACGGGCGCGGGCTTGCCCCCTAGTTCGCTCTCGTCGATGCGGAAATAGGCCGCCAGCAACGCCCGATCGCGCTCGGCGAGGACACGCGGCGTACCGCGCCGGACGAATTGCTGAAGATACGCATCGTTCCGCCGCAGCATTCGCGACAGCGCCGCATACCCCACGCCATGTTCGGCGATCAGAGCCTCCAGCCGTGCGCGGGGATCAAGCGTACTCATGCTCACGACGATACCATAGGAAATTTCCTAGACAAGTTGGAGATTGCGGAACACATCGTGAACATACAGCGACTCAACTGGGAAGGGCAAACATGTCGGTGCTGCACAAGATCGATTGCTATCTCCGCGCAACGGCGATGCCGCGGACGAAGTTCGGGCGGCTTGCGGTGGGCGACCCCCGCCTGGTCGACGATCTCCGGCGCGGGCGCGAGCCCGGCGCGCGCATGGTGCAACGGATTGAAACCTTCCTCGCGCAACACGATGAGGCATCACGATGAGCCGTGGTCCCGACGCCGCGACGCTGCTGCGGCGCGCGCTCGAACGGCATGCCGACCGGCACGGGATCGTGCTGTCGTGGTATGCGCTCGCAACCCGCCGCTGGGCGAGTGCGACGTTCGTCGGTGCTTGCCACCGGCTGACGCTGTCGGTCGAAGGTCCGGGAATTGAGGGCTGGATCGCTGCGTTGGACGAGGTCGATCTGCCCCTGCGCGGTCATCTGGTCGCCGACGTGGCCGTGACGACCATCACGCGCACTGGTGAGCGCGCGGAACTCGGCGTCGAAGTGCTGACCGTCGAAACCTAGACCGAGCGGATGGCCAGCGCGCGTAACGTGGCGAGCGTGTCTTCGAACGCCCCCGGATGCGATCCGTTTGCCGGTGACGAAGCGGGTGCGATGGGCGTCCCGTCGCGCAGCGCGACCGGGGCAGCGGGAGTCCGCTGCAGCACGCGCTCGAGCCGATCGAGCAGCGCATGGATCGTTTCGGCAGGATCGTCCCTGTTCGGTGCCACCGCCGTCGGTGCCGGGGGATCGACGACAGCGTAGGCCGCAAGCGGCTGGTCGAGATCGTCCGGCATCGCGCGTCCCGCAACGAACGCCGCCGGGCGGTCGACATCCGCCACGGGCGCCGGCGCGCGATCTCCGACCGCCGGTCCCGATGGTGGCGCCACGTCCAACAGCCGGGCGCCAAGATCGCGGTCGGCGCGAAGCGGAGGCCGGGACGGCGCGTCCGGATGCGCATCGGCCCGCCGCAGGATCGGGGCGTCTTCAGGCTCCTCCCTCGCGGGTTTGAGCACGAACCCATCCCCGGCGATCGGCGCGTCGCTCGGCCCCAGCAGCAGGTACGTCGCCAGCCACGCGATCATGCCAAGCCCTCCGCCCCCCAGCACCACGAGCAGCAAGCGCGCGGTAAAGCCGAGCGGTGGCGCCGCCGCCGCGACGACCGAGGCGATCCCGCTGTCGAGCACGACGTCCTCGACCAGCGCCATCGGCAGGAGCGCGAAGGCGACCGCCGCCACGGCACCGACCATCGACCCCACGATCGGTGCGACGGGAATTACGCGTTTAGGATCGGAACGGTTGGCCATGGGGTGAACCTTGCCAGAGGATCGGTGAGTTTCTGGTAAACGGGCGCATAGCAGCCGACGTTGCGCGCCCAGTCCCGCTCGCGCTCGACGAACGCGCGTCCGCGGTCGCGGCGCTGTTCCCAGCTTTGCCGGTCGGCGAGCAACCCCGCCAGCGCCCGCGCCATCGCGGCGGGATCGGCGGGCGTGAACAGCGTACCCGTCACGCCGTCCTCGATTAGTTCACGGTGCCCCCCGACATCGGAGGCCGCGACCAGCCGGCGTTGCGCCATCGCCTCGAGCGGTTTGAGCGGCGTGACCAGATCGGTCAGCCGCATCGGCTTGCGCGGATAGGCGAGGATGTCGGTGACGCTGTAATAGCGCTCGACCTCGGCATGCGGCACGCGCCCGACGAAGCGGATATGGTCCGCAACCGGGGATGCCGCGGCCTGTGCGCGCAGCGCTGCCTCGGCCGGTCCGCCGCCAACCAGGACGAGCTGCACCTTCGGGCGCGCCGCGACGAGTTGCGGCATTGCGGCGATCAGGTCGTCGAGCCCTTCATAATCGTAGAAGCTGCCGATGAACCCGACGACTTCCGCGTCCGTGATCCCCAACGCCGTGGCGAGCGCGGTGTCATATGGCAGGGGTTCGCCGAACACCGAGAGATCGACACCGTTGGGCGAGACGAAAATCTTGTTCCGATCGATCCCGCGCGCGACGAGATCGCTGCGCAGGCCGGCGCAGATCACCGCGACCGCATCGGCACGCCGGACCGCATAGGTTTCGAGCGCGCGGGTGGCGCGATAGACGAGCGACCCTTCGCGCCCGGTGCCGTTGCCGACCGCCGCATCTTCCCAGAACGCGCGAATCTCATAGACGAGCGGCAATTGCCGGCGCCGCGCCACCCGCAACGCGGCGAGCGCGTCGAGCACTGGCGAATGCGCGTGCAGCACATCCGGACAGAATGCCGCCACAACGGCGTCGATTCGCTTCGAAAAGGCGTAGATTTCGTGCAATTCCTGCACGACCGGCAGCGTTTTCCGCACGGGTGCGGTCCGGTGAAAGTCGATCCCGTCGACCGTTTCGGCAATCACGGCCGAATCCCCGTGGCGCGGCCCCGTCACCGCCGCGACCTCCCAGCCGCGTCGCATCTGGCTCTTGAGGATCGCCCGCGTGCGAAAGGTGTAGCCGCTGTGGAGCGGTAGGCCATGATCTAGGATGTGAAGAATCCGCATGCCCGTCCGATAGCGCGGCAGTGTTTAACGGAGCCTCAACCGACGCGCGGTTAGGACGGCGCTCGACAGCCGGGCGATCCGGCGTGGCGCGCAACGCCCCGGTCCGGGGACGGCGGAAAGGTATAGCGGAGGATGATCGACAATTTCGCGCTCGCGATCAGCCATGGCTTGATCGCGCTGACAGTCTGGCTGTTGCTGCGCCGCCCCGATCTTGATGCCGAAGCGGCGCCTGCGGACCAGCCGACGCCGCCCCCCGCAAAGCCTTTCCGGAAAACACGGGCGCGGCCGCGTGCGTGACCTGTTCTTCGTCGCGTTTCTCGCCGCTTTCTTTGCGGCGGGGTTCCGGCGCCCGTTCCTGTTCGTTCTGGCTTATGTCTACATCGATATCGTGTCCCCGCAGCGCCTGACCTACCTGCTGCTCAACGCCGTCCCGATTTCGCTGATCGCGGTGGCGCTTGCGGTTGGAGGCTTCGTGCTGGCGGACGACAAAAGCGACGTGCGGTTCGCGCCGCGGCAGGTGCTGATCGTGCTGCTGCTGCTCTATTGCGGCCTCACGACGCGCAGCGCGGACTTTCCGGTCGAGGCGCTGGAGAAATGGGCATGGGTGTGGAAGACACTGGCGTTCGCCGCTTTCCTCCCCCTCACCTTGCGCACCAAGCTTCGGATCGAGGCGCTGCTCTTGGTGATGATCGCCTCGGCATCCTCGATCATCATCGTCGGTGGCCTGAAGACGATCGCCAGCGGCGGGGGCGGCTATGGCACGCTCAACCTGATGGTCTCGAACAATTCGGGGCTGTACGAAGGATCGACCATCTCGACCGTTGCGGTCGCGATCATTCCTCTGATCCTGTGGTTTGCGCGGCACGGCACGATCTTCCCGCCGGGCTGGAAGGGTACGGCGTTCTGCTATGCGCTGGTGTTCGCGTGCCTGTTGATCCCGGTCGGCACGTCGACCCGGACCGGGCTGCTGTGCATCGGCCTCGTCGCGCTGCTGATGTTGCGCGATGCAAAGCGCAAGCTGCTGTATCTCGGGCTGATTGCGGCTGCGGGGATGATCGCGGTGCCGTTCCTGCCGAGCGCGTTCACCGAGCGGATGGGGACGATCAAGACCTATAAGGGCGATGAATCCGCCTCGACCCGGCTCGCGGTGTGGGGCTGGACGTGGGACTATGCGAAACAGCATCCGCTGGGCGGCGGGTTCGAAATGTATCGCCAGAACCAGATCCGCTACGACACCGAAAAGGTCGAAGGCGACGGCAACAACGCGACCGTCGACCGCAAGCTGACGGTCGACAAGGCGCGCGCGTTCCACAGCGCCTATTTCGAGATGATCGGCGAGCAGGGTTTCCCCGGCCTCGCGATCTGGGCGATGATCAACTTGGGCGGGTTGCTGCGAATGGAGGTGCTGCGCCGACGCTACGCCAAGGCCGAGGCGGGCGACGCGTGGATTGCCCCGCTCGCGGGCGCGCTGCAATCCGCGCATATCGTCTATCTGCTGGGGGCGGCGTTCATCGCGATCGCGTTCCAGCCGTTCGTCTACATGCTGATCGGCGCGCAGATCGGGCTCGACAGCTATCTCGCGCGCAAGCGGGCGACGCAGGCGTTCCGGCCGATGCGCCCGGCCCGTACAGCGAAGCTGGCGGCGTGACCGGCAACCGGCCCGAATTGCGCGCACTGACCGGGATGCGCGGGATCGCGGCGTGGTTCGTCGTGCTGTATCATATTCGTCTTTCGATCGCTGGGTTGCCGCCCTTCTGGCTTGCGGTGTTCGCCAAGGGGTATCTCGCGGTCGACTTCTTCTTCCTGCTGTCGGGCTTCGTATTGTGGCTAAGCTGGAGCGACCGACTGCGGGCGGATGGAATCGCGGGAGTCCCCGGTTTCCTGTGGCGTCGGCTCGCGCGGATCTGGCCGCTGCATCTGTTCATGCTGGCGTGCGCGGTCGGGCTAGCCTTGGTGCTGGCGATGGTGGGCAAGCACAACCCCGGTGCTTACCCCTTTGCGGACCTGCCGCTGCATGTCCTGCTTCTGCAGAATTGGGGATTTACCGATCATCTCGCGTGGAACGATCCGAGCTGGTCGATCAGCACCGAATGGGCAGCGTATCTGCTGTTCCCGCTGCTGGCGATGCGGATCGACTGGCGCCGGATGCCGATTCCGTTGGTTTTGGCGGCGATCGTCACGCTGGGCGTCCTGCTACACTTCGGCATGGCTGGCGCGGCGACGCTTGGCAGCGAGATCTGGACCTTCGGGCTGCGGCGCTGCCTGATCGAATTTGCGATCGGGGGCGCGGTTTGCGGCTTGTGGCAGCGGTGGCGGAAGGCCCCTGCCCGGCCCGCGCTGATCGCCGCCCTTCTTGGAACGGGCGCGGTCGGGTCGGTCGGGTTGGGGATTCCGGAAACGCTTGGCGTACCGCTGGGGTTCGCCGCATTGCTGCTAGCGCTGGCGCTCACGTCTGACAGGAGCGGCAACCCGTTGGCGGGACCGCTGCTCCACTGGTTGGGTGAGGTCAGTTATGCCACCTATCTCGGGCACTTCCTGCTGTTCGTCGTGTTCAAGCTGGTGCTGGTGCGGGACGCCCATGCCGTTCCACCTGCCCTCGTCGTGCTGTATCTCGCGCTCGTTTTAGCAAGTTCGTTTGCGCTCTATCACTGGGTCGAACGCCCTCCGCAAACGGCGATGAACCGGCTCGCCGCGCGTCGGCGAGCCGGTTCTGCACCTTATGCGTCCGCGGTTTCGTCCTCGTCCGCTTCCTGATCGTCCAGGTCTTCCTGCAACGCCGCCAGCAGCGCCCTGTTGAAGGCGGGGATGTCGTCCGGCTTGCGGCTGGTGATGAACGGACCGTCGCGCACGACTTCCTCGTCCACCACGTCCGCGCCGGCATTCGCCAGATCGACGCGGAGCGACGGCCAGCTCGTCATGCGACGACCGTCGACTACGTCGGCCTCGATCAGCAGCCACGGCGCGTGGCAGATCGCCGCGATCAGCTTGCCGTCGTCCGCGAATTCCTCGACGATCTCGACCGCGCGGTCGTTCATGCGCAGCTTGTCCGGATTGCCGACGCCGCCGGGCAGCAGCAGCGCGGTGAAGTCTTCGGTGTCGACTTCGTCGAGCGTCGTGTCTGGGGTGATCGTGTCGCCCTTTTCGTCGAACACCATCCCCTGGATCGGATCGGTCTTGATCGATGCGAGCGTGACCTTGACGCCTGCATCGAGCAGCGCCTTGCGCGGTTCGAACAATTCGGCCTGTTCGAAGCCGTCCGTCGCGATGATGAGTACGTGCGCTTGCGAAAGCTCAGCCATGACAATCTCCGGTCATTGGATAATTCGATTGGGAACAAGCCTCGGGGGCTCGCGGTGCTCAACCCGTGAGTGCGCGCGCCTGTTCCGGAACGATGCGCCGACCCGTGCATTCCTTACGGACATGGCGCAAACCACACCGACGATTTCGTATCACGACGACAGCGAACCCGGCATCACGCGACGCAAGATGCGGCACGGCTGGGGCTATTACGGCGTGGACGGAGCGCGTGTCACCGATCGCGCCGAGATCGACCGGTTGAACGCCATCGGCCTTCCGCCGGCGTACCGAGACGCCTGGTTCTGCCCCTCCTCCACCGGCCATATTCAAGCGGTCGGTTGGGACGAGAAGGGCCGGAAGCAATATCGCTATCACCTGGGCTTTCGCGAAACGCAGGAGGCCGCGAAATACGAATTGTGCGCGCCGTTCGGGCATGCCTTGCCCAAGCTACGCGCCAGGGTCGAGACCGACCTGAAACGTCGGGGGCTCGACAAGGACATGGCCGTCGCCGCCGTGGTGCGGCTGCTCGATCTCGGCAAGGTTCGCATCGGCAACGAAGGCTATGTTAAGTCGAACAAGAGTTTCGGCGCCACGACGCTGCGGAAGCGCCATGCGGCGCTAAAGGGGCAATCGCTCAAGCTCCAATTCAAGGCGAAGTCGGGCAAGTTGCGGATGCTGACGATCACCGACGGGTCGCTCAGCCGGTTCGTCAAGCGGTGCCAGGACTTGCCGGGCCAGCATCTGTTCCGCTGGGTGGACGCCGAGGGCGAATGCCATCCGGTCAACTCGTCCGACGTCAACGCCTATATCCGCGACGCGATGGGCGGCGATTTCACCGCAAAACACTTCCGCACCTGGAGCGCGAGCGTGCTGGCGTTCGAAGCGCTCGCCAATTCGAAACACGACATCAGCCTGAAGACGATGCTGGAACCGGTATGCGAAGCGCTGGGCAACACGCCCGCGATCGCGCGCAAGTCGTATGTCCACCCGGCGCTGCTGGACATCGCCAAGCACGGCCAGAGCGAATTCCGTGCAGCATTGCGCCTGCCGCGATCGACCCAGCATCTCACCCGCGTCGAGCGCGGTCTGATCGCTTTTCTTGAGAATGGCACGGCGACCATCGGCACGCCGATCCTCGCCGGCGCTGCCTGAGGTACACCATGAGTCAGAAAACTGCGGCCGTCCTGCCGCCCATCCGCGTGCGCGACGTCAACAGCCAGGTCCAAAGCCTCGTCAGGACGACGGTCGACTGGATCGGCGATTACTGGCTGCAACTGTTGATTTCCTTCGCCGCTGGCGCCGCGATCGTCATCGCGCTCCATTTCGCACGTCGCATGGGCCACCGACTGTGCGTGCGCGACAAGCAGCTGGGCGGTTGGGGCATCGTCCTCGGCCGGGCGGTGACGCGCACCGGCAACATCTTCATCCTGGTGCTCGCCGCCAAACTCGTGATCGGGTTTGCGAACCCGCCCGCCGACGTCACGCGCGTCATCAACTTCCTGTTCACCATCTCGGCGGTGTTCCAGGCGGCGATCTGGGCGCGCGAACTGATCCTCGGCGCGATCGAGCATCGCACGCGGAGCGAGCATTATACCGGCGAAGCAATCGGCAGTGCGATGGGGATTATCCGCCTGCTCGTCAGCTTCGCGGTGTTCGCGATCGCGCTGATCGTCGTGCTCGACAATCTGGGCGTCAACGTCACCGGACTGGTGGCGGGGCTGGGCGTCAGCGGCATCGCGATCGGTCTTGCCGCGCAGGGCATCTTCGCGGATTTGTTTGCCGCGCTTGCGATCATCTTCGATCGCCCGTTCCGACGCGGCGACGCGATCAGCTATGATTCTTCCGCAGGCACGGTCGAGGCGATCGGCCTGAAGTCGACGCGCATTCGCGGCGTGACCGGCGAAGAACGCGTCGTTGCGAACAAGCAGCTTCTGGAAAAGGAAATCATCAACAACAGTTCGCGCGAATATCGGCGCGTCGTGTTCGTGCTCGGCGTTGTCCAGTGGACCCCGATCGACACGATGGAAGCCCTGCCGTCGATGCTGAAGGAATTGATCGAAGCGCATGGGATGAAGTTCGTGCGCAGCGGTTTTACCGGCTTTGGCGCCAACAGTTACGATTTCGACGTGCAGTTCGATTCCCCGAGCGCCGCGTTCCAGGACTTCTACGATGCGCGCCACACGCTTGGCCTGGCGATCGTGCGTCGGCTGAACGACGAGGGGATCGCCCTGGCCTATCCGACCCAGACCAATTTCATCAACCCGCCAGCACTGCCCGACGCCGACGCCGAAGCAGGCTCTGGCGATCCGAAAACTGCCGCCGACCGCGCCTCACCCGATCGCCGTCACGGAACCGGCGCGACGCCAAACACTTCCGCCGTCGACGAAGATGGGGACCAGCGTTAACCACGACAATAGCCGCTGCATCATATACAGAATGCGCCGTACACCATTAGTATGAGATAGTATTTCATTATTAGGTGCGACACCCAAACGGATGCTTCCAGACTGGCTTTTGAACCGTTCTTGACCTATAAATTGCCTGTATACTTGGAGCGCACGGAACTATCCCAGATACATCTGACGGGATTTTAGCACGACGCCGTTGTATTGGGGGCAATAATAGTGGCTTTGCAATGGGTCCCCGACGATCCGGATAGCATCGAGGTGCGCCTTAATCAGGCGACCCTTGCCTATCTTCGGAAGAGTTGGCCCAATCCGGTGAATCTCTCCCCTACTCGGCTGGGAAGTGAATTTTCGCCTGAAGCCAAGGCATTCGTCCGGATCGTCCAGACATTGATCGACGATGGGATGTTGTCCGTGGAATTCTTCCTGATCGGCACTGGCGATGAACCAACCGCGCGCGATGCCATCCTGACGCGCAAGGGCGTCGCGTCTACCATCCGCTCCTGAGCGCCCCAGCGCTCACGCCAGGCGCTCGATAACCCCCGCCATTTCCCGCAACGTCGTCAGGTCGTCTTCGGATACCGAACGCAACCGTTCGTCCAGGACCGCGAGCGTACCGATCCGAACACCCAACGGGTCGCGAAGCGGCGTCGCGACATAAAACGCGAAGCCTTCGGTTTCCGCCGTCACCGGGTTCGCCAGGGCGGCAAGCGAGCTTTGGTCGCGATCCGCGACGGTAAGACACGCACCGTCGACGGCCACACCCACCTGGCGCTGAGTCCAGCGGTTCGCGCCGCCATCCACCACGATCACCGCGACCGACACCTGCAACGCGCGCATGGTGAGATGTGCCAGATGGTCGAGCGGCACAACGTCCTGCGCCGCGCACTCGTTGGTGCGCATGTCGCGCACCACGTACATTTCGCCCCGATTTTCTGGCCGCTGTTTCATAGCTACTCGCATTTTCAAATGCCCCGCTGACTTCCATACGATGTTGGAAGAATGTAGGAGGGGTATGCAGCGATCCGTCGGGGATGCCATCCGTCGAAAGAACGGTTTCATTCCTATTGACTATTTTTCGTGACGATATGGTGTCGAAAGATGGTCCGTTCGACCCATCTCCCGCCTCGCATTACGTATTATCCGAATCGTCGAAAGCACGTTTTTGAATATCGGGTTCGCTCTTGGCAACCGACTCGATCGTGAATTCCTGTACCTTAACGCTACGGCCTTCGTAATGTTCCGGTTGCGGGTTTCTGCGGTGCTTGCATGCAGCGCGCCCGGGTGCCATTTCCCGATCGATACTATTTTAGTGTGCCGCCTTCAGGGGAATGCCGTGACGACGATTACCATCCAGGAACTGGCGAGCCGTATCGGCAGTGAGCAGGTGTCCGACTGGGTCGAGGTGAGCCAGGAAATGATCGACAAGTTCGCCGATGCCACGGGCGATCACCAGTTCATCCACGTCAATCCGCAGATGGCGGCGATGACGCCGTTCGGCGGCACGATCGCGCACGGCTTCCTGACGCTGTCGCTGATGCCGTTGCTGTCGTCCAAGATCATCGATGCGGTGCAGATCGAGGGCGTAAAGATGGGCATCAATTACGGGGGCAACAAAGTTCGTTTCCTCCAGCCGGTGCGCTCGGGCAAGCGTGTGCGTGGTCGGTTCAAGTTGCTCGAGCTGATCGAGAAGCGACCCGGCCAGTGGCAGCAGACCAACGAATTCACGGTCGAGATCGAGGGCGAGCAGAAGCCCGCCATGATTGCCGAATGGATGTCGCAGATTTTCGTGTGATTCTTAAAAAAGCCCCTCCCCCTCGGGGGAGGGGTTGGGGTGGGGCCGTGCCGCGAACGTACCGGCTGCCTGCATCCCACGTCCCCACCCCCAACCCCTCCCCTGAAGGGGAAGGGCTTTGAAAAGGAGAAGTCCGATGCGTTCAGCCGTCATCGTTTCCACCGCCCGCACCCCGATCGGCCGCGCCTATCGCGGTGCGTTCAACAACACCCCTGCCCCGACCCTCGCCAGCCACGCGATCAAGGCCGCCGTCGAGCGCGCCGGGATCGACGGTGGCATGGTCGATGACGTCGTGTTCGGCTGCGCGCTCCAGCAAGGTCACCAGGCTGGCAACATCGCCCGCACCTCGCTGCTCCGCGCCGGCCTCCCCGTCACCGTGCCGGGCATGTCGGTCGACCGCCAGTGCGCCAGCGGCCTGATGGCGATAGCCACCGCCGCCAAGCAGATCATCACCGACAATATGGACGTCACGATCGGCGGCGGGGTCGAGAGCATCAGCCTCGTCCAGACCCCGCAGATGCGCTTCGCCGCCGACCCCGAACTGATCGCGATGCACAAGGACGTGTACATGGCGATGCTCGGCACGGCGGAAGTCGTCGCCAAGCGCTACAACATCAGCCGCGAAGCGTGCGACGAATATGCGCTCAAGTCGCAGCAGCGAACTGCCGCCGCACAGGCAGCGGGCTATTACGACCAGGAGATCGTCCCCGTCACCGCAACGATGGCGGTGACCAACAAGGAAACCAAGGAAGTCACTCACAAGGAGATCACGCTCTCCAAGGACGAAGGCAACCGCCCCGAGACGACGCTCGAGGGTCTCCAGTCGCTCCAGCCCGTGATGGGCCCGGGGATGAACGTGACCGCGGGCAACGCCAGCCAGCTGTCGGACGGGTCGTCCGCCTCGGTGCTGATGGAAGAGTCGCTCGCCTCGAAGCGCGGCCTCGCCCCGCTTGGCCGTTATGTCGGCATGGCGGTGGCTGGCACCGAGCCCGACGAGATGGGGATCGGCCCGGTCTTCGCGATCCCCAAGCTGCTTGAGCGCTTCAACCTCAAGATGGACGACATCGGCCTGTGGGAGCTCAACGAGGCGTTCGCGGTGCAGGTGCTGTATTGCCGCGACAAGCTCGACATTCCGGATGAGCTGCTCAACGTCTCGGGCGGCGCGATCTCGATCGGCCATCCCTACGGCATGACCGGCGCGCGCGCGACCGGCCATGCGCTGATCGAAGGCAAGCGTCGTGGCGCGAAATACGTCGTCGTCACCATGTGCATCGGCGGTGGCCAGGGTGCGGCTGGGTTGTTCGAAGTCCTGTAATTGAACTCGAGGCAGATTTCGTCTATGTAGTGATCGGCGAAGTCATAGGCGCCTCTCATAACGAGCCCCGGTCGTGTCAGCGACCGGGGCTCAATACGTTTGGGGCTCGGCTGTCAGACCGAGCCCCGCCCGTGCACCTTAGTCTCTGCGTGCCATTTCGATGATCTTCAGGACCAATGTCGTGAAGGCGAAGATCACGCCCAGGATCAGGCACAGATCGGCGACCGCCATAGGTCTACCTCTCATCTTAGCGGCCGGATTGCCGCCGACAGAATGACTAATGGAGACTTTGGATATCCGCAAATTCGGATGGAAATGGTCTTTCCCGAGCACGTCGCCATTCCTAACGGCGATCCATCGTCTTCGCGACATCTTGCCCATGACACTGCGAAAAATCCAGGGCAACCAACCTAGCGTCCCGTCGTTTCCTTCCCGAACCATCCTCAAGGAGAGACACGCATGGCCGACACCCAGGAAATCAAAGAGACGCTGTGGAAGAAGATGGCCGACAGCCCCTACCTCATGGTGGGCAAGGCCGACGGATCGTCGCACAGCGAGCCGCTGATGGCGCAGCTCGACAAGGATCTGGTCGACACTTTGTTCTTCTTCACCGGCAAGGACAATCGCTTGGCCGATGGCGGCGCGGTGATGGCGCAGTTCGTGTCCAAGGGGCATGACTATTTCGCGTGCCTGGCCGGCACGATCCGCCAAGACAATGACAAGGCCATGATCGACAAGCTATGGAGCAAGCAGGTCGAGGCCTGGTTCCCGCAAGGCAAGGAAGACCCCAACCTTGCGCTGCTGCGGATGGACATCGACAGTGCAGAGTTGTGGGAGACCGACATTTCGCTGACCGGTCGCGTCAAGATGCTGTTCGGCGGCACGATTACCGCAGACGAGAGCAGCAGCCACGCCAAGGTCAGCACGACCGCGGCCTAAGACAGTGCTGCGGGATCCCGGCCACGTGCCGGGATCCCGCACGGACCGCACGTTCAGTGCTGTGAAGTTTGAAACGTGTCCAGAGGGCCGTTGAGTATAAAGGTGCCACGGACACCCGCCATGCCGTCATGCTGAACTCGTTTCAGCATCTACCGCGCAGCAGGCTCAGACCGGACTTGCGGCGCGGTGGACCCTGAAACGAGTTCAGGGTGACGCCGGGTTTGGAAATGTCGCAGCCTCCGTCCTGCGGGACGTCATGCTGAACTTGTTTCAGCATCCACCGTGCTACAGGCTCGGACCGGACTTGCGGTGGAGTGGACCCTGAAACGAGTTCAGGGTGACGCCGGGTTTGGAAATGCCGTTCGATGCAGCACCTCAGCCGTGCGCTTTCATCCATTCCTCGACGACCGGCGCGACCTTGTTGCGCCACTTCGACCCGTTGAAGATCCCGTAATGGCCGGCACCCTCGGCCATGTAATAACGCTTCTTGTCATCCGGCAAATTGGTCGCGATCGTCAATGCCGCACGGGTCTGCCCCAGCCCCGAAATGTCATCCTTCTCGCCCTCGATCGCGAGGATTGCGATATCGGTGATCGCACCCGGATCGACCGGTCGTCCGCGATGCGTCATCGTCCCCTTGGGGAGCGAATGGTCCTGGAACACCACGTCGATCGTCTGAAGGTAGAATTCCGCGGTCATGTCGCAGACCGAGCGATATTCCTCATAGAAGCGCTTGGTCGCGTCCGCTTCCAAATCTTCGCCCACGACCAGATGTTTGAACATCTCGTAATGCGACATCATGTGGCTGCCGAGGTTCATCGACATGAAGCCCGCCAATTGTAGGAACCCCGGATAGACCTTGCGGCCAGCGCCCGGATGCATCGCCGGGATCGTCGCGATGACGTTTTGGCTGAACCAGCTGTGCGGGCGCTCGGTCGCGAGCGTGTTGACCGAGGTCGGCGCTTCGCGCGTGTCGACCGGGCCGCCCATCATCGTCAGCGTCTTGGGGCGGCACGGGTTCTTGTCCGCGCTCATGACACAGGCTGCGGCGTAACACGGCACCGACGGCTGGCACACGGCGAGCATGTGCGCACCCGGCCCGATCGCCTCGAGAAACTCGATCAGATAATCGATGTAGTCGTCGAGATCGAACTTGCCGTCGGACAGCGGCACCAGCTTCGCGTCACGCCAGTCGGTGATGTAGACGTCCGCCACCGGCAGCATTCGCTCGACCGTCCCGCGCAGCAACGTGGCGTAATGCCCCGACATCGGCGCAACGATCAGCAGCTTTGGTCCCGTCTCGACGCCTTCGCGGACGAACCGCTTGAGCTGGCCGAAGGGCTTGCGCGCAACGATTTCCTCGGACACGGCAACCGTCTTGCCGTCGATCTGCGTGGTGTCGAGCCCGAACTCCGGCTTGCCGCGCGGCGCGGCGGCGTGCGCGAACACCTCGAGCGCCGACCCCATCACCGCGCCGCCACCGAAGTAGGAGAACGGGTTGGACGGGTTGCTCAGCCAGCCGGCGCTGAAGTCGGCCATGGCGCTCGCTCCGGCGAGCATGGACTTCTGAATTTCATAGGCATTGTACAGCATAAGCGGCCTTCTAGCATACCGGGCTTACGATTCTATCACCATATGCATCCGCAGTCCCGCAACCGGACGAATGGCGTTCAGCGCTACTACGCGCGACAGAGGAATACGATGCACCCCGATTGAGGCGCTCGTCCGTCCCTGCTAGGCGTTCGCCATGGCAGACCCCGTCCAAGCCGCGCCCCAGCCCAACCCCAATGCGAGCGATACCGCGCCACCCGGCCGTCGGAAGCTCAGCAATTTGCTGATGATCTGGCATTACGGGTCGCGCTACCCGGCCCAACTCACGATCGCGCTGCTGGCGTTGCTGACGACGTCGGCGACGACGCTGTACATTCCATGGACCTTCAAGTCGGTGATCGATCGCGGGTTCAGCTCGGCGGGCAATTCCGAACATATCGATCGAGTGTTCTACGGATTGTTCGGGTTGGTCGCAGTGCTGGCGATTGCGACGGCGGTGCGCTTTTATTTTGTGTCGTGGCTTGGCGAGCGGACCGTCGCGGACATCCGCACCGCGGTACAGGCGAACCTACTCCGGCTCGCGCCGCGCTGGTTCGAGGAGAATCGCCCCTCGGAAGTCGCCTCCCGGCTGACGTCGGATACGGCGCAGATCGAGAATGCGGTGGGCACCACCGTGTCGGTCGCGCTGCGTAACGTGCTCACCGGGATCGGCGGGATCATCTCGCTGTTCGCGCTCGCGCCGAAACTTGCCGGGCTGTTGTTGCTCGGTATTCCGGTGATGGTACTGCCTATCGTGCTGCTCGGGCGCCGCGTGCAGGCCTATTCGCGCTCCAGCCAGGATCGCATCGCCGACATCGGCGCGATGGCGGTCGAGACGTTCGGCGCGATGAAAATCGTCCAGGCGTTCGGGCAGGAACAGCGCGAAACCGAACGCTTCGCCGGTGCGGTCGAACGCAGCTTCGCCGCCGCCAAGCGCCGGATCCGCATCCGCGCGATCATGACCGCGCTGGTGATCGGCCTGATCTTCGGGGCGGTGACGCTGCTGATGTGGACGACGCTCGCGGACGTTTCGGCGGGACGGCTGACGGGTGGCGCGCTGACCGCGTTCATCTTCACGGCGGGTCTGGTGACGGGCGCGTTCGGCGCGCTGACCGAGGTCTACGGCGACCTGCTGCGCGCGTCGGGGGCTGCCGAGCGGCTTGCGGAACTGCTCAACGAAGAACCCGAGATCGCTGCCCCGGCGGCGCCCGCCGTTCTTCCCGTTCCTGCGCGCGGCACGGTGTCGTTCGATCATGTCGAATTCCGCTATCCGACACGGCAGGACGTCGCCGCGCTCCACGACTTCTCGCTCGATATCCTGAGCGGGGAGACGGTCGCGATCGTCGGCCCGTCCGGAGCGGGCAAGACCACGTTGTTCCAGCTGATCCAGCGCTTCTACGATCCCGATGCGGGCGCGGTGCGGATCGACGGTGTCGACCTGCGCGATGCCGATCCGGCGGAAGTCCGCGCACGAATTGCGATGGTGCCGCAGGAGACCGTGATCTTCGGCGCGACCGCGCGTGACAATCTGCGCTACGGTCGCTGGAGCGCGCATGACGACGAGTTATGGGCCGCCGCCGAGGCCGCCAATGCCGCCGAATTCCTGCGCAAGCTCCCCGAAGGGCTCGACACCTTCCTCGGTGAGAGCGGCGCGCGCCTGTCCGGCGGGCAGCGCCAGCGCGTCGCGATCGCGCGCGCATTGCTGCGCGATGCGCCGATCCTGCTGCTCGACGAAGCGACCAGCGCGCTCGACGCGGAGAGCGAACGGCTGGTGCAGGAGGCGCTCGAGCGGCTGATGGACCACCGCACCACGCTCGTCATCGCACATCGCCTCGCGACCGTGCGTGCGGCGAAGCGGATCATCGTGATGCGTGATGGGCAGATCGTCGAACAGGGATCGCATGGCGCGCTGATCGGCCAGAATGGCCTCTACGCGCGGCTTGCCAGCCTGCAGTTCAACGAGGCGGCGTAACGCCCCCGCCGTGTTCCTGCGAAAGCAGGAACCCAGGGTCCGGCAGAATAACGGCACGACGTACGCGTAACCCTAGACTCCTGCTTTCGCAGGAGAACAGAAGGCTGTCGGGCCTTACGCGCCGGTCGTCCGCATTCAGATTAAACGATGAACGCCCCGTCCACGACCACGCGCTCGGCGTTCCACTCGGGAACCGCCTCAGCGTTCATCGGGATCATGAAGCGCTTCTTGTCGGGCCGCTCGATCTCGAGCACGTCGCCCGCGCCGAAATCGTCGATCGCCACGACATGGCCGAGCGCCTCACCTTCCAGCGATACCGCCGGCAGGCCGAGCAGATCGGCATGATAATATTCGCCCTCTTCCAAAGGCGGTAACGCAGAACGCGGCACGGTCAGCTCGGTCCCGCGCATCGCCTCGGCGGCGTTGCGGTCGGTCACTTCGGCGATCCGTGCGATCGCGCCGTTGCTGCCGGGGCGCACCGACTTGAGGGTCAGTGCGCCGCCGTTGAACAGTTTGTACTGCCCAAGGTCCTCGGTGAAGACCTTGAGACGCACCTCCCCCGTGACTCCATGCGCGCCGATCACGACGGCAAGCGTAACGGGGGAGTCGGCCGACATCAGCCTTCGACCGGTGCCGAGGCGCTCTCGCCCTCGTTGGTCGCATCTTCGGTTGCTTCGGCAGGCGCAGGCGCTGCGGCTGCTTCAGCGGCGGCTGCCGCTGCTGCTGCCTTTGCCTCTTCTGCGTCGGCGATCTTCTTCTCACGCTCTTCTGCGCGCTCGGTAGCCTTCTCGCCCGGCTTGCCCTTGTTCGGGTTGCTGCGTGCAGCGCGCTCACGGATGCCCGCGACGTCGAGGAAGCGTGCGACACGATCGGTCGGCTGCGCGCCGACGCTCAGCCAATGCTTCGCGCGGTCGGCGTCGAGAATGATGCGCTTCTCGTCGTCCTTGGCGAGGAGCGGGTTGTACGTGCCCAGCTTCTCGATGAACTTGCCGTCGCGCGGGCTGCGCGCATCGGCGACGACGATGCGGTAGTACGGACGCTTCTTGGAGCCGCCACGCGACAGACGAATGCTGATTGCCATTGTAAACTACTTCCTTCTTGGTCGTTCTTGGGTTTTGCCAGCGGCTCAAGGCCGCATGGCGATCACTTCTTCTTGAGCAAATTCTCGAAGCCCGGAGGGAGCTTCGTCTGGCCGCCGCCGAGGCCGGGAAGACCCCCGCCACCGCCGCTGAACATCTTGGACGGATCAATCCCGCCGAGACCACCGAGGCCACCCGCGCCGTCCGGGCCGCCACCGCCGCCCAGACCGCCCATGCCGCCGCCACCACCAAACAGCTTGGCCATGCCTTTCAGCCCGCCCATCTTTTTGATCTTCTTCATGGCGTTCGCCATTTCCTGATGCATCTTCAGGAGCTTGTTGACGTCCTGCACGGTCGTGCCGGAGCCCTTGGCGACGCGGATCTTGCGCTTGGCGTTGAGCAGTTCGGGCTTGCGGCGCTCCTTGGGCGTCATCGACGTGATCATCGCGTCGAAGCGGACGAGGATCTTCTCGTCCATCGCGCCCGAGGCCATCGCCTGCTTGGCCTTGGCCATGCCGGGGATCATCCCCGCGAGCGCGCCGAGGCCACCCATGCGGCGCATCTGCCCGAGCTGCGCGCGCAGATCGTCGAGGTCGAACTCGCCTTTGGCGAGCTTGGCCGCCATCTTCTCGGCGTCCTCGACCTGGATCGCTTCCGCCGCACGCTCGACGAGGCCGACGACGTCGCCCATGCCGAGGATCCGGCCCGCGACCCGCTTCGGATCGAACGCCTCGAGCGCCTCGAGCTTTTCGCCCATGCCCGCGAACTTGATCGGCTTGCCGGTGACGGCGCGCATCGACAGCGCCGCACCACCGCGCGCATCGCCGTCCATGCGGGTCAGCACGACACCGGTCAGCGGCACCTGATCCGAGAAGTTCTGCGCGACGTTGACCGCATCCTGACCGGTCAGCGAGTCGACGACGAGCAGGATCTCGGTCGGCTTGGTCACCTCGGTGACCGCGCGCATCTCGTCCATCAACGCTTGGTCGACGTGGAGACGACCCGCGGTATCGAGCATCAGGACATCGAAGCCTTGCAGCTTCGCCGCCTGCACCGCGCGCCGCGCGATATCGACCGGCTGCTGCCCCGCGACGATCGGCAGGGTCGAAACCTCCGCCTGCGTGCCGAGGACGGCGAGCTGCTCCTGCGCGTTCGGGCGGTTGACGTCGAGCGACGCCATCAGCACCTTCTTGCCCTGCCGCTTGGCAAGGCGCAGCGCGATCTTGGCGGTCGTCGTCGTCTTGCCCGAGCCCTGCAGGCCGACCATCATGATGATCGCGGGCGGCGAGACGTCGAGTTCGAGCTCGGACGCTTCCGCACCCAGCATCTCGACCAACGCATCGTTGACGATCTTGACGACCTGCTGCCCCGGCGTGACCGAGCGCAGCACGTTCTGGCCCACCGCCTGCTCGGTCGCGCGATCGACGAAATCGCGCGCCACCGGCAGCGCGACGTCGGCCTCGAGCAACGCGACTCGGACTTCGCGCATCGCCGCACGCACGTCGGCCTCAGTCAGCGCACCGCGCCCCCGCAACCGATCAAACACACCGCCAAGGCGGTCGCTCAGGCTCTCGAACATCCGAAAAAACCCTTCCAATTCAGCGCATCCGCCGCGTAACGCAAAGAGCGCCGGCGGACGAAACCTCGTCGGCCGGCGTAGTCCCGCAGGACAGCCTTCACGCTTCACGGTGGAGCGATCGGTTCGTCCCTTACATCAACGCGTTCGTCGCTGCAACTCTCGGGGTTTAACCACCTGTACATGTATCCCGTGAGATGGGCGACGCACGGAAGGTTGATCCTAAATGATGAGACGCGACAGAGGATTCCGTCAGGAAGAGGCAGAAAGCGTCCGGACGTCGTTGGCGCCCGGCGTGGTCAATGGTGCCATCACGACTGGGGCGATCCTGTTGTTCGTCGCGCTCGGCAGCGCAGCCATGTCCAACGCGCTGCAACATTATCTCGGTCGCGGCGAACAGATCGACCAGGCGCTGGTGATCGCACTGTTGCTCAACATCGCGCTGATCCTGATCGGCTGGCGGCACAACCGTCTCTTGCTGCGTGAGGTCGACGTGCGCGCCGCCGCCGAGGAACGCGCGCATCAACTCGCCGCGAAGGACCCGCTAACCGGGTTCCTCAACCGCCGCAGCCTCGCGGAAACCGGGGCCAAGATGTTCGGGCAGGCCACCGGGTTCGAACAAGCCACGGGTCGCCAGACCGCGATGGCGTTGCTCCTGCTCGATCTCGATTACTTCAAGATGGTCAACGATCTGCATGGGCACGCCACGGGCGATGCGTTGCTGAAGGCGGTCGCGCGCGAGATTGCCGAAGCGATGCCTCCATTTGCGGTGGCAGCGCGGCTGGGTGGCGACGAATTTGCCTGCGCATTCCCGTTCGATCCGATGCTGCCCGCGCAAGTCGAACAGGTGGCGGAAGCCATCGTCACGCGGCTGGCGCGCCCGTTCCATGCCGATGGCTTGCATCTTCATATCTCGGCCTCCGTCGGCATCGCGCGGTCCGACACCGGGTGCGCTGGCTTCGATGCGCTGATGCGGTCGGCCGACACCGCGATGTACGCGGCGAAGAACGCCGGTCGCAACCGGTTCGCCTGGTTCGACCAGTCGATGGAGCGCGAGTTGAAGGCGCGCAACGACCTTGAAACCGAATTGCGCAACGCAATCCCCAACGGCGAGATCGTCCCCTATTTCGAACAGCAGGTCGATCTGGTGAGCGGGAGGATTACCGGGTTCGAGGTCCTCGCCCGGTGGGCGCATCCGACGCGAGGCATGATCAGCCCCTCGGTGTTCATCCCGATCGCCGAGCAGACCGGGCTGATCAGCGACCTGTCGATGTCGCTCATGCAGCAGGCGTTTCATGCGGCGCGCGACTGGGATGCGGGCCTGTCGCTTTCGGTCAACTTCTCGCCGCTCCAGTTCCGCGATGCGTGGATGGCGCAAAAGGTGATCAAGGTCCTGACCGAAACGGGATTCCCGGCAAACCGGCTCGAGATCGAGATCACCGAAACCGCGTTGATCGACAATCTTGCCCTGACCCAGTCGATCGTCGGAAGCCTCAAGAATCAGGGAGTCCGGATCGCCCTGGATGATTTCGGAACCGGCTTCTCCGCGCTGGCGCATTTGCGCGCGCTGCCGTTCGATCACGTCAAGATCGATCGCAGCCTCATCATGTCGATCGAGCGCAGCGCGGAAAGCACCGCGATCGTCACGGCGATCACCCGCCTGGGCGAAAGCCTCAATCTGCCGATCACCGCCGAGGGAATCGAGGACATCCGAATCGAGGAGCGCCTGCGCATGCTGGGCTGCGCCATGGGACAGGGCCACCTCTACGGCCAGCCGATGAGCGTGGCGAACACGCGGCGCCTGCTGGCCGAGCGCCGCCTGTTGCAGAAGCCCGCAGCCGGGATCGCTGCCGTATCCGGTACGGACACGCGGCGTAGCGCCTGAACCGGGGGACGTGCCACGCATGGACTTCGCCCCGTACCGTCCCTAGATCGCCGCCATGCCCGAACCGCGGATCATCAGCCTTGGCTGCCGTCTCAATATCGCAGAAAGCGAAGCGATTCGCGCGCTTGCGGTCGGCGGCGATACGGTGGTGATCAACAGTTGCGCGGTCACCAACAGCGCGGTTGCAGAGACCCGCAAGGCGATCCGCCGCGCACGCGTCGACCGACCCAACGCGCAGATCGTCGTCACCGGGTGCGCCGCACAGATCGACCCTGTGAGCTTCGCGGCAATGCCCGAAGTCGACCGGGTGCTCGGTAACGTCGAGAAACGCTCGGCTGCGGCGTGGGCTTCGGACGAAGCGGTGGTCGTCGGCGATATCCTCACCGCGCGCGACACCGCGCCGCAACTGGCGGCCGTGTTCGCGACGCACGCGCGCGCCTTTGTCGAGGTGCAGAATGGCTGCGACCATCGCTGCACCTTCTGTGTCATTCCCTATGGGCGCGGCAACAGTCGCTCGGTCCCGGCGGGCGCGGTGATCGATCAGATCGCTGGGCTGGTCGATGCGGGGCATCGCGAGGTCGTGCTGACCGGGGTCGACCTGACCAGTTACGGCCCCGACCTCCCGGGCGCGCCGAGCCTCGGGCTGCTGGTCGAACGGATCCTGCGGCATGTGCCCGCGCTCGAGCGCCTGCGCCTGTCGTCGCTCGACGGAGTCGAGATCGATGACCGGCTGTTCGCCTTGCTGACGCAGGAAGCGCGGGTGATGCCGCATGTCCACCTATCGCTCCAGGCGGGGAACGACATGATCCTCAAGCGGATGAAGCGCCGCCACGCGCGTGCCGACAGCGTGGCGCTGGTCGATCGGCTCAAGACCGCCCGGCCTGAGATCGCGATCGGCGCAGACCTGATCGCGGGCTTCCCGACCGAGGATGACGCGATGTTCGCCGACACGCTGGCGCTGATCGACGATTGCGACATCGTCCACGCGCATATTTTCCCGTATTCGGAGCGCGACGGCACCCCCGCCGCGCGGATGCCCGCAGTTCCGGTTCCGGTCCGCAAGCGTCGGGCTGCGTTGCTGCGCGCGGCGGCGGCGGTACGCAAGGCGGCGTGGCTGGACGGGTTAGTCGGCACGACGCAGGACGTCCTCGTCGAGCGTCCCGGCGACCGCGGGCATATCGGCAGCTTCGCCGAGGCGCGGTTTGCTTCGCTGCCCGTAGGGTCCGTCGGGCAGGTGCGGATCACCGGGAGCGACGGTAGCATGCTGACCGCAACGGCGCTTCCTTACGCAACGTCAAACAGCTCGACTGAGCCCCGGCCCGCGGCGAGTCCGCATAGTATCTTACAAGAGACCCTCGCATGACCCCAAGCTGGCACGACAAACTCCTCGGCGGGTTCAAGCGCACGTCGGACCGCCTGATCGGCAATCTCGCCGGTCTTGGCACCGGGCCGCTCGACACGAAGACGCTCGACGAGATCGAAGAAGCGTTGATCGCGTCCGATCTCGGCCCGGAGACCGCCGCGCGGATCCGCCGCCGCCTGTCGACCGGCGTGTTCGAGCGCGACATGGAGGAACTCGGCATCCGCCTCGTCGTCGCCGAGGAAATCGAGAAGGTCCTCGACACCGTCGCGGTCCCGCTCGAAATCACCGGCTTCCCGCGCCCGCACGTCATCCTCGTCATCGGCGTCAACGGTTCGGGCAAGACGACGACGATCGCCAAGCTCGCGCATCTGCTCAAGGAACAGGATTACGGCGTGATGCTCGCGGCAGGCGACACATTCCGCGCTGCCGCGATCGGGCAGCTCGCGACCTGGGCGGAGCGCGCGGGCGTGCCGATCATCAGCGGCAAGGAAGGCGGCGACGCGGCGGGAATCGTCTATGAAGCGGTCAAGCAGGCGACCGCGACCGGGATCGACGTGCTGATCGTCGACACCGCCGGGCGCCTCCAGAACAAGCGCGAGCTGATGGACGAACTGTCCAAGATCCGCCGCGTGCTGGGGCGGCTCAACGTCGAGTCGCCGCATGACGTGTTGCTCGTGCTCGATGCGACGACGGGGCAGAACGCGCTCAACCAGATCGAGGTGTTCAAGGAATCGGCGGGCGTCACCGGCCTCGTCATGACCAAGCTGGACGGCACCGCGCGCGGCGGCGTGCTCGTCGCGGCGGCGGAGAAATATGGCCTGCCGATCCATGCGATCGGGATCGGCGAAGGCATGGGCGATCTGCGCCCGTTCGATTCGAACGAGGTTGCGCGGATCATCGCGGGCGTGGAAGGGGTCCGCAAATGACCACCACCCCTTCTCTTCCGTCCAAACCCCCGCTTTCCGCGGGCCAGCGCCTCGCGGTCGACATCGGCCCGATCGCGATCTTCTTCCTCGTCAATTTCCTGACCCCTGGTCTGGACATGGTGAAACTGATCGCCGGGACCGCGGCGTTCATGGTCGCGAGCGTCGCAGCGATGATCTATTCGCTCGTCAAATCCGGCCGGATTTCCCCGATGCTGTGGATGACCGGCACGCTGGTGCTCGTGTTCGGCGGGTTGACGCTGTATTTCCACAGCAAGGAATTTATCCAGATCAAGCCGACCGTCATCTACGCGATGTTGTCGGCAATCCTGGTGTTCGGGCTCGTCACGGGGCGGCCGCTGCTCAGCCTTTTCCTCGATTCGGCCTATCCGGGCCTTAACGAAACCGGGTGGCGCAAGCTGACGATCAACTGGGCGGTGTTCTTCGCCTGCCTCGCGGTGCTGAACGAGGTGGTCCGGCACGAATTCAGCTACGGGTTCTGGCTCGGGTTCAAGCTGTGGGGCGTGATTCCCCTCACCTTGATTTTCGCATTTGCGAACGTGCCGATGCTGATGAAGCATGGATTTCAGATGGGCGAAGAGCCGCCGATCCCGCCGCAGGAGTAGATCGCGACTCGCGAAGCCGCGGCTTCGGCGCGCGGGGGCATGATCCGGTGATCCAGCGACTAGTTTGAAGAGAAATCGCGGGGGAGAGCAAACTCTGCTCGATCCCCCGGCAATCGTGTCGCCGTTGCCGGTCTTTCCGGCGGCGTCCCTCGTCCTGCGTTTCTATTTTTTGTCCGGCGCTACGACAGCACCAGAACCATAGCAGCGGTTTCGACAAAAAAAAGGCCGGTCTTTCGACCGGCCGTAAAAGTTTTAGGAGAGGATGCCTGAAAGGCACACTCTTTGTGCAGTGCAGCAGGGATTAGATCAACTGCAATGTGAGCGTTAACGAGTGCATTTCGTGCAACCGCTCGTTTCGCCACCCCGGACGGGCCGGGGTGGCGCGGAACCTCAGGCGCTTGCGCCGTCGAAGCGCTTGCCGGCCTCGTCCCAGTTCACGACGTCCCACCAGGCCTTCAGATAGCCCGGACGGTCGTTCATGTACGTCAGGTAATAAGCGTGCTCCCACACGTCGTTGCCGAGGATCGGAGTGCCCTTGTCCTTGGCATCGTCCATCAGGGGGTTGTCCTGATTCGGCGTCGACACGACCTTGAGCGCGCCCGACGAATCCTTGATCACCCACGCCCAGCCCGAACCGAACTGGCCCGCACCCTTGGTGTTGAAATCTTCCTTGAGCTTGTCGAGGCCGCCATAGGTCTCGATCGCCTCGGCGAGCGCGCCCGATGGCTTGGTCGTGCCGGCCGGTGCCATGATCTTCCAGAAGAAGTCGTGGTTCCAGAAACCGCCACCATTGTTGCGCACGAGCGGCGGCAACGTCGAGATCATTCCGAGGATATCCTCGATCGACTTGCCCTCGAGCTTGGGATCGGCAGCGACGCCCTCGTTGAGCTTGTTGGTGTAGGCCGCATGATGCTTGTCGTGGTGGAACGTCATCGTCTCCTTCGAGATCGTCGGCTCCAGCGCGTCATAGGCATAAGGCAGCGGGGGAAGTTCGAAAGCCAAGGCTCGTCTCCTTTGATAATGACGGGGTCGCTCACCCAACGTCGCTTGGGCGAAATGGGTCCCAGCTGCTCGTTACGCAACCGATTCGGAAGAAGCGTTCGAAATCAGGCCGTGCCGCTTCAACGCGTGGCGCAACTGGTCGTAACTCAGCCCCAGCGCCTCGGCGGTCGCGCGCTGGTTGAAGCGGTTGTCCGCCAGCGCGGTCTGCAGCATTTCGCATTCGAATCGCGCAAGCCGCGCCTTGTAATCCATCGGCTGGACCGGATCCGCGCAGGGCGGCGGCGGGGAGTCGACCGCCTCGGGTGCTGCGACGGACGGGGCCCGCGACGGGACGGATGCCAGCGATGTCGCCGGGCGGTGCGGCGAGTGAAACGGATCGAATACGATCGTGTCGATCGGCGTGTCGTGGTCCCAGCGATACACCGCGCGTTCCACGACGTTGCGGAGCTCGCGGACGTTGCCGGGCCAGTCATAGGCCTCCAGCTGCACCTCCGCTGCATCGGTAAACCCCGCCCAGCCATCGCGCCGCAGTTCCGCCGCCATCCGGCGTCCGAAATGCTCGGCCAGCACCATCACGTCGTCGACCCGCGCGCGCAATGGCGGTAGCGTCACCACCTCGAAACTCAGCCGGTCGAGCAGATCCGCGCGAAACTGATGCCGCGCGACCTTATCGGGCAAATGCTCGTTGGTCGCCGCCACGATTCGCACGTCGACCCGCATCGGCCGCGACGATCCGATCCGCGTCACCTCGCCATATTCGACCGCACGCAGCAGCCGGTCCTGCGCCGCCATCGACAGCGTGCCGAGTTCGTCGAGAAACAGCGTGCCGCGATGCGCTTCCTCGAACCGCCCTGCCCGCGCCTTGGTCGCGCCGGTGAACGCGCCCGCCTCATGACCGAACAGTTCCGCTTCGATCAGCGTCTCAGGCAGTGCCGCGCAGTTCATGATCACCAGCGGCTGATCCCAGCGGGGCGACAGGCGGTGGAGGCGTTCGGCGACCAGTTCCTTGCCCGTTCCACGCTCGCCGATCACGAGCACCGGGCGGTCGAGCGCCGCGGCGCGGCTCGCGAGTTCGAGCGCGTCGAGAAACGCGCCTGACTGCCCGATGACCTGCGTGGTTCGCTCCATTGCCAAGGCTTGGCGTAAAATCCCAGAGGTTGGCAAGGCGCATTTCGTTCACCTTGCAGCAAGGTACGGATTTCCGCCGATATTCGATTTGGCACGGTCCCTGCAAAGCTTCTGGCATCGCCCCACGGGGCACCAGACACGAACAGGGAGACCCACTATGGACAACCAGTATAAGAACCGCACGTCGCTCCCGCAGCTGCTCGTCGCGATCGTCGCAACCATCCTCGTCGGATCGGTCGCGCTCGCCGGCACGGTCGGCCCCGCGATGGCCACCCCGTCTTCGGCAACGGCCCCGTATCAGGCCTGACGCCGCCATCCCCGAAATTTCCCAAGGAGTATCACTATGGGCATCTTCAGCCGAACCCGCGACATCATCGCCGCCAACTTCACCGACCTGCTCGACAAGGCCGAAGACCCTTCGAAGATGATCCGCATGATCATCCTCGAAATGGAGGAAACGCTGGTCGAGGTGCGCGCCTCCGCCGCCCGCACGATCGCGGACCAGAAGGAAATGCGCCGTCACATCAGCAAGCTCGGCGCGCTGCAGGAAAGCTGGACCGAAAAGGCCGAGCTGGCACTGTCGAAGGGCCGCGAGGATCTCGCCAAGGCCGCCCTCGTCGAGAAGCAGAAGGCCGCCGACATGGCCGCCCAGCTCGACGGCGAGATCGCGGTGCTCGATGAATCGCTCCACGCGTCGGAGGAAGACATCGCCAAGCTGACCGGCAAGCTCCGCGAAGCGCGCAGCCGCCAGAACTCGATCGCAACCCGCTTCGAAAGCGCACAGAACCGCTTCAAGCTGCGCGAGATGTACAACGGCCCGCGGATGCAGGACGCGTTCAGCCGCTTCGAGATCATGGAGCGCCGTGTCGACATGGCCGAAGGCCGCGCCGACGTCGCCGGAATGGGCGCGCCGCCCAAGACGCTCGAGGAAGAAATCGCCGAGCTCAAGTCGAGCGAAAAGGTCGAAGCCGAGCTCGCCGCGATGAAGGCTCGCTTCGGAAAGGACGGCTGAGATGGAAGACATCCTCGTCCCGATCTTCGTCTGCGGTACGCTGTTCGTCGGCATGCCCTGGGTGATCCTGCACTATGTCACCAAGTGGAAGCAGGCGCCCAAGATCACCAACGAAGACGAGAAGCTGCTCGACGAACTCTACTCGCTCGCCCGTCGCCTCGAAGACCGGCTCGGCACCGTAGAGCGGATCATCGCCGCCGATCACCCGGAATGGCGCGTCAGCATGCCGCTCGCCGAGCCGACCGTCCAATCGCACCCCAACCCGTCTTACGACATCACCCGGAGGAACTGAAATGTCCGCCAGCCGCACCAAATTCTACCTCGACAAACAGAACGCCAAATGGATGGGCGTCTGCTCGGGGATCGCCGAATATACCGGCATCGACGTGACCCTGGTCCGGGTCGGGGTCGCACTGCTGACCCTCGCCACCAGCGGGTGGGTGTTGATCGCCTATGTCATCATGGGCTGGGTTGCCGAGAAGAAACCCGTCGGTTTGTACGACAGCGCCGATGATGCGCGCTTCTGGCAAGGCGTCCGCTCCAACCCGACGCGCTCGACCGCCGAAGTCCGCAGCAAGTTCCGCGACATCGACCGTCGGCTCGCCGACATCGAGGTGATGTACACCAGCCGCAACAGCCGCCTGGCGGACGAGATCGACAGCCTGCGCTGAACACGGCGGGGTTTTCCAAAAAAAAGGGAGAATACCGATGTCTTGGGGTGGACCAGGCTTCGTCATTGCCATCATTGCCATGTCGACCCTCGGATGGGTGTTCACCACCTGGATCCGCGCACGGCACGGCTACCCGCTGGAGAACGAGTGGAGCGGCACCGCCAGCCGCACCGATCCCGACGCAGACCGCAAGCTGGTGCTGCTGATCGCGGAAAACGACAAGCTCCACGGCCAGGTCAGCCGGCTCGAGGAGCGCATCGCAGTCCTCGAACGGATCGCGACCGACCCCGCCGAACGCATCGCGCGCGACATCGACGCGCTGCGCTGAACCCCGGAAAGGACCCGAGCATGCCGCCCGATATCGTTTTTCTCATCCCGATCCTGGGGATCAGCGTTGGGATCATCGCGGTGACCGGAGGCGTCATCGTCCGCCCGTGGCTCGCTTACAAGGAGCGCAAGCTCGCGATCGAAGCCACGATGGTCGCCGAAAAGGCCGCCCAATATGCGGCCCAGACCGAACGGCTCGAACAGCGCGTCCGAGTGCTGGAACGCATCATTACCGACCGCGGCGTGGATCTCTCGCTGGAGATCGATCGACTGCGCGACACCCCGCTCAACTGACCCCCTACCCTTTCTTCCCCGAGGATATCATGATCATCTTTTTTGGAGTGCTCGCCGTCGTGACGGCGGGATGTTGCTGGGCGACCGAAAGCATCGACCGCCCCCGCCGCCGCGCCGCCCGCGCGGCACGCCAGGCCACCCAGGGCTGACCAGCCCGAACGCATAAAGGGAGAATGTCATGAACGGTGGACAAATGATGGTCGTGCTGATCGTGCTGGTCGCGGTCGTCGGCGGGATCATCAAGGCACGCTACAAGGCGGCCGACCGGATCGACCCACAGATGCCGCAGGACAGCGCGGACGCGCGGCAGCAGCGCGACGAAATCCGCGCGCTCAAGGAGCGGATCGCGGTGCTCGAACGGCTCGCGACCGAGAACAACGACAGCGGCGCCCGTCTCGATCGCGAGATCGAGAAACTGCGCGACCGCCCGTGACCATTCCCGTGACCATCTTCCCAGGAGCAGGGATCATGAACGACCCGATTGTCACCATGACGCTCGCATTGGCCGCGCTCGCCGGTCTGGCGATGCTGACCTTCGCAACGCTGACCGGCTGGCGCGGCTGGCTGTCGTACAAGCTGGAACAGCTTCACGCCGGCGGAAACGCCAACGCCGGCCCGGCGCTTCCCAACGCCAGCGCCCGGATCGAGATTGCGGACCTCAAGGAACGCATCCGCAAGCTGGAAGCAATCGCCGCCGGGGTGGATCTGTAAGCGCGCAGAACGTTGCGCTACCCCGTTACGCCCACGCGTGACGGGGTAGCCTGGCGCTTCACTCGGGAGCGGATCCCCTACCGCCGGCCGACAATCTCCAAGGTCCGAGCATCGCGCGCCCCGCCAAACCAGCGGTCCAGCGCAGCCCCCACCACCGCAGGCGCTCCCGCGACCTCGAACAGCGTCAGCGACGAGCGCAACTTGATCGCATCAATCCCGCCGAACACCTCCTCCGCGGTTCCGCTCGACAACCCTTGAAGCGCATCGACCCCGGCCAAATAGCGCGGGCCGAGCACCGGATCGGCCACATACGCCCGCGCCTCGTCCAGCGACGCAAGCGCGAAATGTCGCGCGGTTGGGCTGCTGCCAAGCCCGGCGATCTGCGGGAAGACGAACCACATCCAGTGGCTGCGTTTTTCGCCTGCCCGGATTTCGGCAAGCGCGGAGTCGATCACCCCCGTTTGCGCCGTGATGAATCGCTCCAGATCGTATCCCGTCATCATCGCATCCTCGTCCTTCCCCGATCAACGCGACGACAGGGCGAAGGGTTCGTCAGTCCTCATCCCCGCTTCGCGCCGCGCGCCAGCGCTTCAACGCCGCGGCATAGGCGGTATCTGCGCGATCGAGCGCCGCTTGCAGTTTCGCGCGCTCCGCCGCCTGCGTCCGCTCCAGGTCACGGCGCCGGCGATCGAGCGCGGCCTGTTCACGGGCAAGCGCACGATCGTCCTCCTCATGCCGACGCTTCGCCGTCTCGAGTTCCGCCTCGGCAGCTTCCAGCGCATCGGGCGAGGGACGCGGGGGTGGCGGCTTCGGTTTGGCTTTCGGTTTGGGCGGGGTTTTGCCCTTGCTGGACTTCGGCTTGCCCTTTGTAGGCACGGAACGCTCCGGTTCCTCCTCGTCGGCGTTCGCCGCGCGATCGGGCCGTTCCACCGCGGGCAGCGCCGCGATCTGCTCCGCCGTCGTCCCGCGCGAGCGCTTGATGACCTTCCCCGGCGACGCCAGCGGTTCCTCGGTCAACGCTGGATCGGTGACGATCTCCGCGATCCCGCGCGCGAACAGGTCGTGCGTGCTGCCCCATGCCTCCAGCGCGGCCTTCTTGGTCGGCGCCGCGACATAGGCGTCGTGGAACCCGATCGGGGTGCGAAAGACTTTCAGCGCACGGGGCATATCGGGAGGCTAGCGCCCTCGGCCGCGAGCGACAATGCGCTCAGCGGGGCGCTCGGCCGGGTACTCGACCGAAAAGGTGGTGCGGGCGGTCGGAATCGAACCGACACTCCTTGCGGAACCGGATTTTGAGTCCGGCGCGTCTACCAGTTCCACCACGCCCGCACGCAAGTCCCGCTAGCGCAAGCTTGGCGGCGCTGCAACACCCTGTTGCAACAGGATGACAGCTTCGTTCAATTCACCGGCTCGCGCCGCCGATAGCTCAGCGCCTCGGCAATGTGCAGCCGCGCGACCCCGTCCGCCCCCGCCAGGTCCGCGATCGTCCGCGCGGTCCGCAGCACGCGCGTATAGCCCCGCGCGGACAGCCGCATTGCCTCCGACGCCTGCGCCAGCAACGCGCGCCCGGCCGCATCCGGCGTCGCCACGCGGTCGAGCAGCGCGCCGTCCGCCTCGGCGTTGGTCCGCACGCCTTCCCCGGCATAGCGCTCGCGCTGGAGCATTCGCGCCGCCGCCACGCGTGCAGCGACCTGCGCGGACCCTTCGGCGGGCGGCGGCAATACCAGATCGGCGGCGCTCACCGCCTGTACTTCGACGTGCAGATCGATCCGGTCGAGCAAAGGGCCTGACACCTTCGCCTGATAATCCACCGCACAGCGCGGCGCGCGCGAACAGGCGCGCGCGGCGTCGCCCAGATGCCCGCACCGGCACGGGTTCATCGCGGCGATCAGCTGGACGCGCGCCGGAAAAGTGACATGCGCATTCGCCCGCGCGACGCTGACCACCCCGGTCTCGAGCGGTTGCCGCAGCGAGTCGAGCACCGCCCGCTGGAACTCGGGCAATTCGTCGAGAAACAGCACGCCGAGATGCGCGAGGCTCACCTCCCCCGGCTTGACCTTCAACCCGCCACCGACGAGCGCCGCCATCGAGGCGGAGTGATGCGGCGTGCGGAACGGTCGCGTCCGGGTCAATCGACCGCCCGCAAGCGTCCCTGCCACGCTCGCGACCATCGACACCTCCAGCGCCTCTGCCGCATCGAGCGGGGGAAGAATGCCCGGCAGGCAGGACGCCATCAGCGACTTTCCCGACCCCGGCGGCCCGACCATCAGCAGATTATGCCCCCCTGCCGCCGCGATCTCGAGCGCGCGCTTGGCGGTTTCCTGCCCCTTCACCTGCGCCAGATCCGCGCCGTGGACGATCGGCTCGGCTTCCCCCGCCGCGGGCGCCGCGAGCAGCCCATGCCCCTTGAAGTGATTGATCAGCGACAGAATATCCGGTGCGGCGAGCACGCCCTGCCCCGCCCAGGCCGCTTCCGCCCCCTGCGCGACCGGGCAGATCAGCCCCTTGCCCAGTTCGGAGGCATGGAGCGCCGCGAGCAGCACCCCCGGCGACGGCGCGATCCGCGCGTCAAGCCCGAGTTCGCCGACCACGACATAGTCGGCCAGATCTTCCGCATCGACGATCCCCATCGCCGCAAGCAGCGCCAGAGCGATCGGCAGATCGAAATGCGACCCTTCCTTGGGAAGATCCGCGGGCGAAAGGTTGACCACGATCCGCTTCGGCGGCAGCGCCAACCCCATCGAGGCGATTGCGCCGCGCACGCGCTCGCGGCTTTCGCCGACCGCCTTGTCGCCGAGGCCGACCAAGTTGAACGCGGGCAGCCCGGGAATGAGCTGCACCTGCACCTCGACCGCGCGCGCCTCCAGCCCCAGATATGCCACCGTCGACACGCTCGCGACCATTTCGTTCCCCCCCGGGCCTGCCAGCGGCTTAACGGTCCGCACGATGATGTCCACCGTCTTGCCAAGCCCGCCCGGCTTCCCACATGCTACGCTGATGCGCTCCACCCGCCACCCGATGCTTCGGCTGACCTTCTTCTCGACCGGAGTCGTGCTCGTCATCGCGTCGCCGGTCGTCGGTGCGATCCCCGGACCGGGCGGGATCTTCGTGTTCGCGGCAGGGCTTGCGCTGGTGCTGCAGAATTCGCTGTGGGCGAAGAAGCGCTTCGTCCACGTGAAACGGCGCTGGCCGAGGGTCGGGCATTATGCCGACATGGGTCTCCGCCGTCGCAGTGCGGCGCGTCGCCGTGCGCGTGATCGCGCAATTGACTAGGCCGCCCTTTTTGCCTAGGGGGACCGCTTACGAGGCCGTCCGCGTGGCGGCCCTTTTCTGTTTGCAGTCCTAGGGAATGAACGATGAAGCGGACCTTTCAGCCGAGCAATCTGGTGCGTGCACGTCGCCACGGGTTCCGCTCGCGCATGGCGACCCCGGGTGGCCGCAACGTGATTCGCGCTCGCCGCAACCGCGGCCGCAAGAAGCTGTCGGCGTAAACCGGGATACACGCGGCGCGACCATCCAGACGATGGCGCGCCGCGCCGATTTCCTCGCCGCCAATGCGGGGAAACGCGCGCCGATGCCGGGATTCGTCCTGTTGATGCGACGGCGCGACGATGGCTCCCCGGCGATGCGCATGGGGTTTACCGTCACCAAGAAAGTCGGCAATTCCGTCATCCGCAACCGGCTCAAGCGTCGGCTGCGTGCGCTTGCGCGTGAGCTGTTGCCTGTCTCTGGTGTCGCGGGCGCGGACCATGTGCTGATCGGTCGCAGCGGCGGAATCGAACGCGATTACGCGGCGATGCGCAGCGAACTCACCAAAGCGCTGGCGAAGGTGGTGCGGTGAGGGCTTCCCTTCCCGACGGCGTTTGCTGATGTGCGCGCCGCGCCCCACCCTCATGGCCCGCGCGCTGATCCTGGTCGCGCGCGGCTGGCAGGTTGGCCCGTCGGTGGTGCTTCCACCCAGCTGCCGCTATCAGCCAAGCTGTTCCAGCTATGCAATTACCGCGCTTCGCCGCTATGGCGCTCTGAAGGGCGGATGGCTGGCCGTGAAACGAATCGCGCGGTGTCATCCCTGGGGCGGGTACGGACCCGACCCGGTCCCATGATCGCCGAAACCCTGATCGACGAACGGATACGACTCGCGTGAAGCACGACAGCAAGAATTTCATCCTCTTCGCGCTTTTTGCCGCGATCATCCTGCTCGGCAGCAACTTCATCACCCAGAAGTTCTTCCCGGCGGCGAACCCGCCTGCGACCAAGATCGTCAAGGGGCAGTCAAAGGCGTTGCCGACCTCGGTCGATCCGGTCGCCGACGGCCCGCTCGCCGTGCGCGACCGCAATGCGGTCCTGCGCGAGACGGCCGGGCAGCGAATCCGGATCGAGACCCCCAAGCTCAACGGGTCGATCAACCTCAAGGGCGCGTACATCGATGACCTGACGCTGTCGCAGTACAAGGAAACGGTCGCGAAGAACTCGCCGCCGATCCGCCTGTTCTCGCCGCGCGGGACCAAGGATGCCTATTACGCCGGGTTCGGTTGGTCGGGCGACGGCGTCACCGTCCCCAACGGCGAGACTATGTACACCAGCTCGTCCAACGTGCTGCGCCCCGGCCAGCCGGTGACGCTGCGCTGGGCCAACGCGCAGGGCCAGCGCTTCGCGCTGACGATCGCGATCGACGATCGCTACATGTTCACCGTCCGCCAGGTTGCCGCCAACGGCGGCGCCGCCCCCGTCGCCTTGCGGGCCTTCTCGCTCGTCTCGCGCACCGGCGTCGGCACCGAGGCTGATACCTGGACCAACCACGTCGGCCCGATCGGCGTGTTCGACAAGGGCGCGACCTACGACATCACCTATGACAATCTGAAGGGCAAGGACGCCTCGTTCTTCGGCAAGATCTGGGGCAGCGGCGCCAAGCCCGGCGCGAACATGTTCGACGGCAATGGCGGCTGGGTCGGCTTCGGCGACAAATACTGGCTCGCCGCAGTCATCCCGGATGCGAATAGCCCGGTCCACGCCGGCTTCACCGCCGCCAAGGGCGACACGTTCCAGGGTGGCTTCACGCTCGCCCCGCGCGTCGTCGCGCCGGGCAAGGCGCTGGTCACCACCGCCAAGCTGTTCGCCGGTGCCAAGGAAACCAACACGCTCGATCGCTATGAGGATCGCCTCGGCGTCCGCCATTTCGGCAAGGCGATCGACTGGGGCTGGTTCGAGGTCGTCGAGAAGCCGATCTTCAAATATCTCGACTGGTTGTTCCGCATGATCGGCAACTTCGGCGTCGCGATCATCCTGCTCACCGTCACGATCCGCACGCTGATCTTCCCGATCGCGCAGCGCCAGTTCGCGTCGATGGCGGCGATGAAGGCGATCCAGCCGAAGGTGAAGTTGCTCCAGGAAAAGTATAAGGACGACAAGCCGCGCCAGCAGCAGGAGATGATGGCGCTGTACAAGACCGAGAAGGTCAACCCGCTCGCGGGCTGCGTCCCCACGCTGATCCAGATCCCGATCATGTACTCGCTGTACAAGGTGCTGCTGCTGACGATCGAAATGCGGCACCAGCCGTTCGTCGGGTGGATCCGCGATCTGTCCGCGCCCGACCCTGCGACGATCCTCAACCTGTTCGGGTACCTGCCGTACCATCTGCCGCCGTTCCTCGCGATCGGCATCGTGCCAGTGTTGCTCGGCGTGTCGATGTACTTCCAGTTCAAGCTCAACCCCGCGCCGATGGACGATGCCCAGAAGCAGGTGTTCGCGCTGATGCCGTGGGTGCTGATGTTCGTGATGGCGCCGTTCGCAGTCGGCCTGCAGGTCTACTGGATCACGTCGAACCTGTGGACCGTCGCGCAGCAGCGGATGCTGTACGCGCGCCATCCCGGCATGCGCGAGCCCGCTCCCACCAAGGTTGCCAAGACATGAGTTTCGAACCCGAAGCGATCGAGGCGGCGCGCAAGATTTTCTCGGGGCCGGTGGCATTCCTGAAGTCCGCGCCCGCGCTCGAATTCCTGCCCAATGCGGATGTCCCTGAAGTGGCGTTCGCGGGCCGGTCGAACGTCGGCAAGTCCTCGCTGCTCAACGCGCTGACCAACCGCAACTCGCTGGCGCGTACCTCGAACACGCCGGGGCGGACGCAGGAGCTCAACTTCTTCGACGTCGGCACCCCGCTGACGTTCCGGCTGGTCGACATGCCCGGCTACGGCTTCGCCAAGGCGCCCAAGGACATGGTCCGCAAGTGGCGCTTCCTGGTGAACGACTTCCTGCGCGGGCGCGACGTGTTGAAGCGCGCGCTGGTGCTGATCGATTCGCGCCACGGCATCAAGGACGTCGACCGCGAGATCCTCGAGATGCTCGACAAGGCGGCGGTCAGCTACCGCATGGTGCTGACCAAAGCGGACAAGATCAAGGCAAGCGACCTCGCCGAAGTGACCGAGGCGACCGCGGTCGAGGCGCGCAAGCGGCCGGCGGCGCATCCGGACATTCTGGTGACGTCGAGCGACACCGGCATGGGCATCCCCGAACTGCGCGCGGCGGTGATCGAAGCGATCAGCTGAGGACGCACGCCTACCCTGGATTAGACGTCCGCACCATCCTGCCCTATATCAACGATATGACCCGCAAGATGCTCACGCCGCTTCGCCCCTTCCTGCTGGCAACCGCGTGCATCGCGAGTGTCACCGGCGGGTCGAGCGGCGCCTTTGCGCAAAGCGTCGATCCGGCGCCCGTGGCCCCGGCTACCCCCACGCCGTCAACCGACACCATTCGCCTCAGCGATGCCGAGCGCGATGCGATCCTCAACAGCAATACCGTGGAGAGCGCGGCCATCGCGCGCGGCGAGCGCGAGGAGACCGGCAAACCGGGTCTGGGTATCCACGGCGAAGTCGGCGCGGCGATCGGAACGAACGGCTACCGCAGCGCTTACGGCGTCGCTGCGATCCCGCTCGGCGACAATGCCGGTGCGGTCGTTTCGTTCGAGAGCACGCAGTTCGGTGGATATCGCCAGCGCCGCTGAGGGCGCGAAACGCCTGGTGCAGTAACAGAAGAAAAGGCTGCCGGTGGTCCCACCGACAGCCTCCTCGCGTCATCACAGCAACGGGTTCAGACCGCGAAGGCCATCCGCGGCATGGTCTTGCGGCTACGACGCACCGCGAAACCGATACCGCCGAAGCCGAGCAGCATCATGCCCCACGTGGCCGGTTCAGGCACCGCCGCGACCGGCTGGAAGTTGGCGCGCTGCGCGACCGATCCGTCCTGGGTCGTGAACGTGCCGCCAAGGTTGTAGTTGGTCGCGTCGGTCCGGAAGATATAGGTCGCGCTGGTCTGACCGGCGGCTTCCAGGCCATTGTCGCCAAAGTCCGCACGGACGATCGCACCGCTACCGCTGCGCGAGGCGGTGGTCGTCGAACCGGGCGGCCCCTGCAAATTGGGGTTGTTCGCCGCCGTGAAGATCCCCGCACCATCAAAATTGGTACCGTCGACCAGCGCGTTGACCGAGAAGTCAAGGAAACCGGCGGTGGTCAGGTTGAAGACTTCGTCTCCCCGTACGATCGAATCGATCGCAACCTGATAATAGAAGTCCAGCGTCCCCAGCGTGTTCCGGTACACCGCACTCCGCAGCGAACCGGTATAGGTGGTCGCGCCAGTGGTGCCGGAGGTGATCGACTCCAACAGCGTCCCGCGCGTCGAGGCATCGAACGCGGAGAAACTGATGCCGGACTGCCCCGGCATGAGAATGGTCGCGCTTGCTGGTGCCGCCGCAGCGACCCCGATGGCTGCAGCGACTGCTAAAAATCCGATACGCTTCATAACAACTCCCGAAACGAAGGTTGGTGCTGCCGCAGACGCGGCGTTCACCAGGGAACCTTCATCGCCCTGGCCGGGAAGGAACGTTAATGTCCGGTAAATATACGCGGCACGACATAAAGTTTTGTCACTTGCGTTGTCCCGGAACGAAACATGCGCAGCGGGATCACGCCTCCTGGTACGTCGCCACATGCTCGACGGGAAACGCCACGGATCGCGCAATGAAGCAATGCGCCCCGACGTGCGCGTGGATCGCATCTGCCGCCGCAACGTCGCTTCCCGGTGCCAGCGTGATCCGCGGACGCAGCACCGCGCGCACGAACCGTCCGGTCCCGTCGGGCGCGCTCTCCCCGACGCCAAGCGGATCGTCGGTATAGTCCGTCACCACGATCCCCGCCGCACTCGCCAGATGCAGGAACCACAGCATGTGGCACGCCGCCAGACTCGCCAGCAGCAAGTCCTCGGGATTGGGAAGCGCCGGGTCGCCCCCCAGCCGCGGATCGTTCGAACACGCCACTGCCGTCCCGCCGGGCGTCACCAGGTCCCACGTCCGGTCATAACCGCGATAGCGCTTCGTCCCCTCCCCGCGGTTCCCAGTCCAGGCGATCCGCGCGGTGAAATCGTGGCCTGCCATGCTATCCCTCGATGATGTGCGGCACGAAGCGGGCGGTGTTGCCGGTGATCGGCCCGTCTTCGCGAATCCCCATGCCGGCGGGTGCGCCATCGACCATCCACGCGCCGATCACCGGGCGACGGTCGCCGCTTCCGGGCAAATCGTAGAGCGCCTGATACACGAACCCCTCGCCACCATAATCGCCCCCGCTCTCGGCCTGCGTCACGCCGCCCTTGACCAGCGTGACGTTCGCGCCCTCGCGCGCCAGCAGCGGCTTGCGGACATGATCGCCCGACAGCGGTGTTCGCCGCGCCTCGAGCAGATTGGGGTGCCCCGGAAACAGCTCCCACAACACCGCGAGGATCGCCTTGTTGCTCCACAGCATCTTCCAGATCGGCTCGATCCACAGCGTGCTGCCAAGGCTCTCGACCAGATCCTTGCCGAACGGTTCGTTCACCAGCCATTCCCACGGATACAGATGGAAGACCGCATCGATCGGGGCATTGTCGAGATCGACGAACCGCCGCCCCGCGCTGTCCCAGCCGAGATCCTGCATCTCGATCAGCCGGGTATCGATCCCCGCCGCCCGCGCGGTATCGGCGAGATACGCGGTGGTGACGCTGTCCTCGCCCGCGCTATCGGCGACATGCGCCAGATAGAGCGCGCTGCTCCCCGGCGGCGGCGCGATGTCGCGCCACTTGGCGACGAGCGCTTCGTGGAGGCCGTTATACTGGTCGGCTTTGGGGAAGACCGCTTCCTTCCAGTCCCACTGGATCACCGCCGCTTCAACCAATGACGTCGGCGTGTCACAGTTGAATTCGAACAATTTGGGCGGCCCCGCACCGTCATAGCCAAGATCGAACCGCCCGAAATTGAGCGCGGGCGGCTCGGCATTCCACGAATCGTGGATCGCATCATGACAGAAAGCTGGAATGCCGAACTCGCCGAGCAATTCGCGGTCGAGCACATGCTGCCCAGCGGCGACGAACATCTCGTACAGGTCGGCGCTTGCCTGTTCGATCGTCGCGATCTGCGCAGGCGTGAAGCTGTAGCAGGCGCTCTCGTCCCAATAGGGTTTGCCGTCGGCGGTGTGCCAGACGAGCCCAAGCGCTTCTACCTGCGCCTGCCAGTCGGCGCGCGGCGTGGAGTCGATCCGGCGCATCAGGCACCGACCCGGCCAAAGCCGCTGCGCGCACTTGCGCCGAAGCCGCCGCGCGTGACAGTCGCCGCCGAGGCGCGCGAGTAATTCACGCCTGCGCGCGGCGACAGGAAACCGCCCGACACGCGCTGCCCCATCCCCGGCACGACGCTGCCGCGGGAAAGATAATACCAGGTCGCAGCCCCAAGGATCGCCCCGTTCATGCCCCCTCCGCCATGGCCGCGCGCGCAATTGGCGTCGGCGACCCGCGCGCCCTTGTCGTCGCGACACACGGCGACATCCGACTTCGCGACATCGGTCGAGGGACCGCACGCGCTCGCCAGCAAAGCGGTCGCCACCGCGCTGGTGATCGGCAGAAATTTGGGATCGAACGTACGTTTGGTCATCGAAAAACTCCCCGGGTGGGGGAAGCATAAGGCACGCGGGGCGGCGGGAACAGGGAAACCGAAGCCCGCGCCGATCGACCGCCGGATGCGCGGCGCGTCAGTCCTTCTTGCCCTCGACCAGTGCGAGGAACGGCTTGGCGAGGCCATGATACAATCGCTCGCGACACACCACCGTGCTTGCGGCGTCGGCGATCAGCGCGGTCGCGAACAGCGGGAGGATCATTCCGCGCGCAGCCGTCGCCTCCATCACGATGATCACCGCGGTCAGCGGGGCACGCACAACCCCGACGAAATACGCCGTCATCCCGAGCAGCACCACCGCCCCGGCGGGTTCAGCACTGAAGATGCCCGTCAGCAGGTTCCCCAGCCCCGCCCCCACCGCCAGCGACGGCGCGAAGATCCCGCCAGGCGCGCCGCTCAGCGTCGTCGCCAGTGCGGCGAGGAATTTGGCGGGACCGAACCATTGCGACTGCCCGGTGCCCTCGACCAGCGCGCGAGTCGCGCCATAGCCCGTCCCCCAGGTGCTCCCGCCGGTCGCGATGCCCAGCACCGCCACGACCAGACCGCACCCGAGCGCAAGCAGCAGCGGCCGCGACCGCGCAACCACCACGGGTCGCCACTGCGACGCCGCGAACCCCAGCACCAGACGCGCAAAGGCGCCCCCGGCGGCACCTCCCAGCACCCCCGCGACCGGCGCCAGCGTCAGCACCGCGCTCACCCCGAGCGTCGCATGCATCGCGCCGAAATAGACGTAGTCGCCCGAGATCCCGAGGCTGGTGAGACCCGCGATCATCACCGCCCCCATCACCAGCACCGCGACACGCTGTTCATACGCGGCGGCGAGTTCCTCGATCGCGAAGGCGACCCCTGCAAGCGGCGTATTGAACGCCGCCGCCACGCCCGCTGCGCCGCCGGCGATCAGCACGCCCGCAGTAATGGGGACGCGGAAATAGCGGTGAATCTTGACCATGATCGCCGCGCTGACCTGCACGGTCGGCCCCTCGCGCCCGACCGACGCGCCGCCGAGCAGCATCACCACGGTCAGCACCAGCTTCGCGCCCGCCGTCCAAAGCGAGACGAGCGCCGCCGCCGCACGGGACTCGGGCGCGCGGCTTGCCGCGATCACCTGGGGAATGCCGGAGCCACGCGCATGCGGCGCGAACCGCCGCGTGATCCACACCACCAGCACGAACACCGCCGGCGTCAGCGCGAGCGGCGCATAAGGCCAGCGCACGACGAACGCCGCGAACGTCGCCTGCGCGCGGTCGCTCACCCCCGCAAACGCCAGTGCGGCAAGCCCGAGTAACACCGCGCCGATCCCCGTCGCCAGCCGCCGCCGCAGCCGCCCGAGATGCTCCCCCGCCTGCCGCGACCCGCGCCGCCGCCAGAGAATGGAGATCAGCCGGACGAGATGGGGGGTGTTGCGACTCATGCCGCGCGTCATGCGGGATCGGCCGTGGGGATACCACCCGGGATTGCGCCGTTGCACGGGATCGGGCGCTCGCTTAGGCAGGGGCCATGAAACTGATCATCGGCAACAAGGCCTATTCGTCCTGGTCCATGCGCGGCTGGCTCGCGTGCAAGCAGTCCGGGCTGCTGTTCGAAGAGGCGGTCGTCCCGCTCTACGACGCCGAATGGGACAAGCGCCGCGAAGGCGACGAATTCGCGCCGTCCTCGGGCAAGGTGCCGATCCTGTGGGACGGCGACGCGGTGGTGTGGGACAGCCTTGCGATCGTCGAATATCTCGCCGAGAAGACCAGCCGCGATCTGTTCTGGCCGGCGGACGACGCCGCGCGCGCGATGGCGCGGTCGATGGCGGCGGAAATGCATTCGAGCTTCACCGCGCTGCGCCGCAAGCACAGCATGAACGTCCGCCAGATCTTTGCACCGACGGAGCCCGACGCCGACGTGCTCGCGGATCTCGGGCGGATCATGGAATTGTGGGCGCAGGCACGCGCGCGCTTCGGCGGTGACGGCGATTTCCTGTTCGGTGCGTTCGGCGCGGCGGACATCATGTATGCGCCGGTCGTCACGCGGATCGTCACCTACAGCCTGCCGATCGCGCGCTTCGCTGCTGGCTATATGGATGCGGTGCTCCACCACCCGTTCGTCCAGGACTGGATCGCGCAGGCGCAGGAAGAGGAATGGGTCCTCGAACAGTTCGAGCAGCCCGCCACCACCGCCTGACGGTTGCTCCCGAAGCGGGATCACCTCCACTCGATCCGGTCGTTTCGACAAGACGATGAAAAGGCCGCCGGTCCAAAGGGACCGACGGCCTTTTCAGATTGCGCGTCGCGCGAGAAATCAGGCGTGCGCGACCGTTGCCGACGTGCTCCGGCGCGAGCGCAGGCCGAGGCCGATCATCCCGAAGCCGGCGAGCATCATCGCCCAGGTGGTGGGCTCAGGCACGGCGCTCTGGACCGCGGTGAACGAGAACTGGCCGGCATAGTCACGCCCGTCGCCGCCCTTCACTGCGACGTTGCCGCTGACGTTGTCGGCGCGCGAGCGATCCCAGCCGAAGCCGGTGAAGGTGTAGGTGGTGCCGCCAACCGTGGTCGACGTTGCGTTGAGGACGTCATCGACCAACGGATCGTACACGCCCGAGATCGTCGCGCCGTCCGCGAAGTTCAGCGTCATCGTGTAGCGCGGGTCCGACGCACCCTTGACACCGATCGGCCAGCCGTCGCCGTTGATGGTGAAGCTGTTGAGGCCGGCTTCGGTCGGGTCGTTGATCGCCTGGCCCTGCGGGTTCATCACGTTGCCGAGCGGCTGCTGCAGGAAGACCGTGTAATAGCCGGTCGCGCTGGTGGTGTTCCAGACGGTCGACCCATTCGATCCGGTGACGGCCGCGCTGACGAGGTTGGCAGCGGCGTTCGCGCCGGTCGAAACGAGGGCAAGGGCGGTGGCTGCAGCGGCGAACAGGATGGTCTTGGTCATGGGCTTAACTCTCTGTTTACAAGGCTTCGTTGCCCTGAAACATCGCAAGCCGCGTGCCAGTTGAGCATTTCGGCGGCACACGATCGTTAACGGCTCCCGCGGCTGTAAACGCGAGTGACAGGGCGTGCGGAAAAGGCGTCGGCGTCACCGACGGTCAGCGGGATTGAAAGCGATCCGCACTTGGGCGATGGCCTACGGATGGATCAGCCCGCCCCCTCGCCCCTCCCTTCCTCCGACGTCATCGCGCTGGCGACCGCGTTGCTCGCTTGCCCCAGCGTCACGCCCGCGCGCGGTGCAGTGTTCGACGTGCTGGAAGCCGCACTTCGCCCGCTCGGCTTCGTGGTCGACCGGTTCGTCACTGGAGACGCGCCCGACGGCCCGGTCGAGAACCTGCTCGCAACCCGCGCCGGAAGCGGACGGCATCTCGCCTTTGCGGGCCACCTCGACGTCGTCCCGCCCGGTGACGGCTGGACCGACGGTGCCTTCACCCCCACGACGCGCGGCGGATTGCTGTACGGGCGGGGCGCGGTCGACATGAAGGGCGCGATCGCCGCCTTCGTCGCGGCGATCCCGACCAAGCCGGGGGCGCCGCTCACGCTGATCATCACCGGCGACGAGGAAGGCCCCGCCACTTACGGCACACGCGCGCTGATCGACCGGATGCGCGCGACCGGGGTCGCGCCCGATCTTTGCCTCGTTGGAGAGCCGACCTCGGCGCATAGGCTCGGCGACACGATCAAGATCGGGCGGCGCGGGTCGGTCAATCTGTGGATCACCGTCGCGGGCAAGCAAGGCCATGTCGCCTACCCCCACCTCGCCGACAACCCGATCCCGCGGCTGATCGCGATGCTCGCCGAAATCGAGGCGATCGTGCTGGACGAAGGCAATCGCTGGTTCCAGCCGTCCAACATCGAGGTGACCGATATCACCGTCGGCAATCCCGCGACCAACGTCATCCCCGCACGCGCCGAAGCGCGGCTGAGCATCCGCTTCAACGACGAACAGACCGGCGCCGCGCTGGCCGAGCGGATCTCCGCACTGGTCGCTCGCCATGACGCCGCGGCGACCGTCACAGCGCGGATCTCGGGCGAAGCGTTCCTCACCGAACCCGGACCGCTGTCCGCGCTGGTCGCCGCGGCGATCGAGCGGCACACCGGGATCGTGGCCGAGCTGTCGACCACCGGCGGCACGTCCGACGCACGCTTCCTGTCGCAGCTGTGCCCGACGGTCGAATTCGGCTTGCTCAACGCAACGATGCACAAGCTCGACGAGGCAGTAGCGCTGGACGATCTAACCGCGCTGACCGCAATCTACGCAGACATCATCGCGAAGGTAGCGGAAGCCTGACCCAGCCACCCCGGGCTCGTCCCGCTATCCAGCGAAACGAGCCGAGGTGACGAACGCGCGTTACAGCGCGTCGAAATCGATCGGCGCGAACCGATCGATCGCCGCGTCGGCGGGCGGCATCGGATATTTGAGCCCGGTCGCGCAGTTAAACAGGACGACGCGTTCGTCCTCGTCGACCTCTCCCGTTCGCAGCGCCTCGCGATACGCCGCCAGCGTCGCGCCGCCCTCGGGACACAGCAGCAACCCATCCTTCTTCGCGCAATCCTCGACTGCCTTGAGGATCGCAGGATCGCCGACGCCGAGCGCCTTGCCGCCGCTCTCGCGCACCGCGCGCAGGATCAGGAAATCGCCGACCGCTTTCGGAACGCGAATCCCCGCCGCGACCGTTGCCGCATCCTCCCAGCGCTCGGCGTGCTCAAGGCCAGCCTCGAACGCGCGGACGATCGGCGCGCAGCCGCTCGCCTGCACCGCGTACATGCGCGGGCGCTCGGACCCGATCCAGCCGAGTTTCTCGAGCTCGTCGAACGCCTTCCACATACCGATCAGCCCGGTCCCGCCGCCGGTCGGGTAGAAGATCGCATCGGGCAGTTTCCAGCCGAATTGCGCGGCGAGTTCCAGCCCCATCGTCTTCTTGCCCTCGATCCGATACGGCTCCTTGAGCGTCGAAAAGTCGAACCAGCGCCCTTCCGCCGCGCCCTTGCCGACGATCGCACCGCAATCGTCGATGAGCCCGTTGACGCGATACACCCGCGCGCCCTGCACCGCGATTTCGCGGACGTTGATCTCGGGCGTATCCTCGGGACAGAAGACGATCGTCTCGATCCCGCAGCGCGTCGCATACGCGGCGAGCGCCGCCCCGGCATTGCCGTTGGTCGGCATCGCGATGCGCGTCACGCCGAGTTCCTTCGCCATCGCCACCGCCATCACCAGCCCCCGCGCCTTGAACGATCCGGTCGGGAGCCGCCCCTCGTCCTTGACCAGGACGTTCGGGCTGCCCGCGCTCTTCGGGATCGGGATGAGCGGGGTTTCGATCTCACCGAGACTGACGATGTTCTCGGTGCGGCGCACCGGCAGCAATTCCCGCCAGCGCCACAAGTCGGTCGGCCGCGCCGTGATGTCGTCACGCGAAATGACCGCCTTCACCGCCTCCAGATCATAGCGGACCAGTAACGGGCGACCCGCGCTGGACAGGCCATGCAGCATGTCGGCCTGATAGACTTCCCCGGTCAGCGAACATTCCAGATGCGTTACGAATGTCGGGCGATCTTGCGTTGTGTTGTTAACCATTTGGCAACCATAATTCGGTTGCAAAGGCGGTAATGGCATGATTTAGCTTTCCCAGTATGCGTAAAGTATGACGGTCACCGTCGTGTGATGACGGATGAGCTTGGGTATCTGTCGGTGATCGCAGACGAAAATTCTTCCGTATTGGCGGGAGTCGGTCCGTCGCACGTCTTTCACCTCTTCGTGCTGCGTCGGCCGCGAACTTCAGCTTCTTTCTGGAATACCATGGTATTTTTTCAAGCGAAACATGCCTTTGTTCCGACCCGTTTGCTCTCGTCGCAATTTGCGGACGTGCAGCCGCTGCACTTTGAGAGGAAACAGCAATGATCGCGACGCTCCTGGACGAAGCAGTCTGCAAAACAGCTTTGTACCATCCGACGTCTGCGCGTCTGATGCAGCCGCTGGTTTCCTATCGCCTGTCACGCCCGTTTGACGAAGACTGCGCCGAAAAGTGCTTGCTGCTGTATCAAAATGATCGCCTGGCCGAACCGCAATTTTCGCCCTTCGTCCGCGAAGTCCGCTCCTTCCGCAAGGAAGGCGTCAGCATTCGCGCCTTGCCGACGGAGCAGGCCGACGGGAACCCGTTGGTCGAGGCAGCCGGGACGATCCTGTATCAACCGAGTTTCGACGAATATTTCGCGCTCAACGTCGATCGGGTGAAGCGTCTGCGCGAGCGCAATCCCACAGCCACCATTATCTTCTGCGACTGGTTCGCGCCCTGTGACATTCGTTTCTCGCAAAAGGTCGATCCGTTCGTCGACGGCTATGCCAAGAAATCGCTGATGCATGAAAGGCGCGACTATCTGAAAGCCCTGGACGGCCATACGAACCTGATGGCCTATTACTCGCAGCTGCTGCAGGTTGAAACAGACCCGGCATCGCCAGAGGACGTCCGGTCGACCTGGATCAATCCGCCGACGATCCTGCCGAAGCTGCTGCTGACCCCAGCCTTCTCCACGAGCAGCCAGCTGTATCGCCTGTTCTCGGGAGAGCAGCGGCGGGTGTCCGTCCGCGACATCGATGTCCATGCCCGGATCCAGACGAAGGGCACCGGTTGGTATGGCAGCATGCGCAAACACGCCTCCAACGCCATTTCCGCAGTGCCGGGAATTACCAGCGCCACGAACGGCATGGTCAAGAAAAGCCAGTTCATGGCGGAATTGTCGCGGTCGCGGTTGTGCTTTAGCCCGTTCGGCTATGGCGAGCTGTGCTGGCGCGATTTCGAGGCCTATGCCGTCGGCGCGGTGTTGCTCAAACCCGACATGTCGCACCTCGACGTCATGGGAGACGTCTTCCGGCCGTGGGAAACCTATATCCCCGTGAAATGGGATCTGAGCGATCTCGACGCGGTCATCAAGGAAGCGCTCAGCGACACCGCAAGGCTCGAAGCGATTGCGGACAACGCCTATCGCAGCATCCAGGACACTCTCGGGTTCGACGCCACACGGGCGTATCTGACGTCGCTCCGCGCCAAACAGGCGGTTCAATAGCGGTTCCGCACACGTCTGTGTGCCGGCATCCGGAGTGCGCCGCCACGGGCGCGCGGATGGCGATCGACATGGTCGTTAACGCCTGATTTCCGACACTTTCCCGATCACTCCGCCGAAAGGCGGTGATCCGATGCCGCGCGGTGTGCGACCTGCCCTCATCAGGGCGGGCTCGCGCACGCTCCAAAAACTAATACCTCCTTAACAAATTTTTAATGTAAATTGAGGGCGGTTGCACTCGATGTGAATCGTCTTGGAAATGTTGTCCCTAGCGGGCCATCTTTCCTGACGAGGGTCAAAGTATTCGATTACCTTACGGACTTCATTCGCTTTGTAACCCGTACGCCCTGTCTTCTTTCAATCGACTTCGATTGTGGCGCCGGCAATCTTGTTCATGCGTAAACATTCTATCCTGCGCTGGATCGGCCGCACGCACGGCCGCATCCTGGAGAACCTTGGTGCAATCCCAAACCCTCGTTGTGACCCCAAGTGTGCCCATGGCGCAGGTTGGCAACAGGACTTTTCTCGATATCAAGGCGGTAGAAGGCCTGAAACAGTATGCAGCGCTGTGGCCGGGCCGCGTGCGCTGCCTGATGCGGCAAGGCGATCGCACCCAGATCGCGTTCGGGGATTTCTATGATCCGGCGGATCTTCCGTTCGACCTCATGTCGATCGGCGACCATCTGCAGGACAGTCCCGGCGCTTTCGACGATGCCGCCGTGGTGCTGGCGGCGGGTGACAGTCATCTCGATCTTGCGATGCCGTATGTGACCACCGCCCCCACGGTGTTCGTGATCGAATATACGCTGGACACCCGCCTGCGGATCCTTCGGCTCGACCACGGTCTGTCGATCCAGACCGCCAAGTCGAGCGCATGGCTCCTCCTGCGCGAACGTGATCGCCGCCGCGCCTTCTCGAAAGCGGCTGGCCTGCAAGCCAATGGAACCCCGGCGTTCGACAGCTATCATGCGCTGACGAATGCGCCGATGCGCTACTTCGACACGCGGATGCCGCGCGCGCAGCACGTCACCGCCGCCGAAGTCGAGGCGAAAGTCGTGCAGGTCCTCGCCGGACGACCGTTGCGGCTCGCCTATTCGGGCCGGCTCGCCAAGATGAAGGGCGCGGATCACCTCGTGCCGATCGCTGCGGCGCTCTCGCGCAGTGGCACACCCTTCACCCTCGACATCTACGGGGACGGACCGTTGCGCGGGGAAATCGCGGCATCGGTCGACCGGGCCGGACTTCAGGACAGCGTCCGTGTCCATGGCCCCGTGCCGTTCGACGCGATGCTCGTCCCCAGAATGAAGGAATCGGTCGACCTGTTCGTCTGTTGCCACCGGCAAGGCGACCCGTCGTGTACCTATATCGAGACGATGAGCTGCGGCGTGCCGATCGTGGGATATGACAATGCCGCGTTCAAGGGGATTACGGCGCTGGGGAACGTCGGCCTGTCCGTCCCGACCGATCACATCGTCGCGCTGGCGACCGCGATCACGAAGCTCTCGAACGACCGGGCACAGCTTGCCGACATGATCCGCGCCGCGGCCCGGGTAAGCCGCGACCACAGCTTCGAGGGCGTCTTTCGGCAGCGGATCGATCACTTGCGGACGATCGCGCAGGTGTGATCCGCGGTGCCGCCGCGACGCCCCCGAGGGCGTCGCGGCGGTTCGCTCTTACTGCGCCTTGGCGACCCCGACGAGCGCGGGACGCAGCAACCGGTCCTTGATCATATAGCCCGACTGCATTTCCTGCACGACCGTCCCCGCCGGTTCGTCGCTCGGCAGCTCGAACATCGCCTGGTGGAAGTTCGGATCGAGCTTCTCGCCGATCGTCGTCATCTTCTTGATGCCGTGCCGCTGGAACACCGCTTCCAATTCGCGACCGGTGGCCTCGAGCCCGGCGACGAGCCCCTTCATCTTCTCGTCCTCGCGCAGATCCGCCGGGATCGCATCGAGACCGCGTGCAAGATTATCCGCCACCGACAGCAGATCGCGCGCAAACGCGGTCGACGCATAGGCCCGCGCGTCGGCGGTTTCCTTCTCCGCGCGGCGTCGGATGTTCTGCGCCTCGGCATGCGCATACAGCACCGCCTGTTTCGATTCCGCGAGCTCCGCCTCGAGCTTCTCGAAGCGTGCGTCGACGGCATCATGCTCGGCGACCTCGGGAGCGGCTGCGGCGGTTTCCTCGCGCAGATCCTGTGCCTGGTTCGTGTCGTTATCGCTCATGTCGTCCAAAAATCCCGTGTTCAACCCATCAATCGCGCGAGTGTCGCGGCGGTATAATCCACCATGGGCACGACGCGCGCATAGTTCAACCGCGTCGGCCCAATCACCCCCACGACTCCCACCACGCGACCGTCCAATCCGCGAAACGGTTTGGCGATGACCGAGGACCCGCTGAGCGCGAACAGCTTGGTTTCCGCGCCAATGAAGATCCGCGTCGCATCGCCCGCCGCGGCATTGTCGAGCAACCGCGCGATGTCCTGCTTGCCCTCCAGATCGTCGAGCAGATCCCGCACCCGTTCCAGATCGGCCGCGGCGGCGTCGTCGATCAGCCGCGCCTGCCCGCGCACGATCAGGACCGGGCGCCGGTCGCCGTCCTCGCTCCACACCGCCAGCCCGCGTTCGATCAGCGCGCGCGCTGCCCCGTCGAGTTCGGCACGTTCGTCCATCATCTCGCGCTCGATCCGCGCGCGCGCCTCGGCGATCGTCAGTCCGCCGAGCATGGCGCTCATGTAATTCCCCGCCTCGACCAGCGCCGACACCGGGAGCCCGGGCGGCAAGTCGATCACGCGGTTCTCGACCGATCCGTCGGCGCCGACCAGCACCGCGAGCGCGCGTTCCGCCGACAGCGGGACGAAACTCATCTGCCGCAGGACCAGCTCGCGCTTGGCGACCATCACCATCCCGGCACAGGCCGAAAGCCCGGACAGCGCCGCCGTGGTCGCGGCGATCGCTTCCTCGACCGGGCCGGTCTGCGTCAGCCGCGCGGCGATCGCGGCCTGTTCCTCGGCGGACGGTTCGAGCGCCTGCATCATGCCATCGACGAACAGCCGCAAGCCGATCTCGGTCGGCATTCGCCCCGCGCTGGTGTGCGGCGCCGCGAGCAGCCCCAGTTCTTCCAGATCCTGCATGACGTTGCGGATCGACGCGGGCGACAGGTTGAGCCCCGACAAATGCGCGATCGCGCGCGACCCGATCGGCGCCCCGGTGTTGAGATAGCTCTCCACCACGACTCGAAAGATGTCGCGCGCACGGTCATTGAGTTCGGCGACGGGAGCAGGGTTCATCCGTCATATATGGGGCGCATCGTCGCAACGCTCAACCGTTACGACCTTCCGACGATCACCCCGCCCCTAATCGAGGTTAACAAGGTTGTCAGGAACCGCCGGGGGGCGTCCACGCGTTGAACGGACTGCACCTCCAGGAGAGCATGATGCCCGACGTCACCACCGACGACGCACCCCTTTCCGCGTCCAAACACCCGTCCGCCGCGATCGATGTGGCGACCGACACTCTGCTCGAGAAGCGCGGCGATTCCATCGTCGGGCGATCGGTGACGATCAACCGTCCCCGCGCCGAACTGTTCGCCTATTTCCGCGATTTCGCCAACCTGCCGACCTTCATGGAGAATGTCGTGCGGATCGACGTGCTCGATTCCAAACGGTCGCATTGGGTCGTCAAGGCGCCCGCCGGAAAGACGGTCGAATGGGACTCGGTCGTCACCGACGAGGCGGACGGGTCGTACATCGCCTGGGCGTCCGAACCCGGCGCGGATATCAACAACAGTGGCCGCATCGAATTCCGCGACGCAGGCGCGCGCGGCACCGTCGTCACCGCCACCTTGTTGTACGATCCGCCCGCGGGCGTGGTCGGCAAGCTGATCGCCAAGCTATTCCAGCGCGAGCCCGCCATTCAGGCACGCCGCGACCTGCGCCGGTTCAAGCAATTGATGGAAACCGGCGAAATCGCCACCGCCGCGCAAACGCGCCAGCAATTCGAAGAGGAACTCGCCTGATGCGCGCACTGACCTGGCATGGACGCCACGACGTCCGCGTCGACACCGTCGACGACCCCGAGATCATCAACCCGCGCGACGCGATCATCAAGATCACCGCGACCGCGATCTGCGGGTCGGATCTGCATCTGTACGACGGGTACATCCCGACGATGCAGTCGGGCGACATTCTCGGCCATGAATTCATGGGCGAAGTCGTCGAAATCGGTCCGAAATCGACGCTCAAGAAGGGCCAGAAGGTCGTCGTCCCGTTCACCATCGCGTGCGGCAGCTGCTATCATTGCGGCAAGCACCAATATTCGGCGTGCGACAACGGCCTCCCCGCCGACAATCAGGATATCGCGCAGACGCTGTACGGCCAGCCGATGTCCGGACTGTTCGGCTATAGCCACATGACCGGCGGCTATGCCGGTGGTCAGGCCGAATATGTCCGCGTCCCGTTCAGCGACGTCGGCCCGATCGTCATCCCCGAGGGGATCGACGACGAGAAGGTGCTGTTCCTGTCGGACATCCTGCCGACCGGCTGGATGGCGGCGGAAAATGCGGACATCGAACCCGGTGACACCGTCGCCGTCTGGGGCTGCGGCCCGGTCGGGCTGTTCGCGGTGCAGTCGGCGTTCCTGATGGGCGCCGAGCGTGTCATCGCGATCGACCATTTCCCGCGCCGCCTCGAACTCGCCAAGAAGTTCGGCGCGGAGACGATCAACTTCGAGGATTCAGGCGTTTACGACGCGCTGTTGGAGATGACTGGCGGGATCGGCCCGGATGCCGTGATCGACAGCGTCGGCCTGGAAGCCCACGGTTTCTTTGTCGACAACGTGATCGACCAGATCAAGAAGTCGACCTTCCTCGGCACCGACCGCACTCACGCGATCCGTCAGGCGATCTACGCCTGCCGCAAGGGGGGCCGTGTCTCGATGCCCGCGGTGTACGGCGGGTTCGTCGACAAATTCCCGCTCGGCGCGTTCATGGAAAAGGGCCTGACGCTCAAAACCGGCCAGACGCATGTCCAGCATTATCTGCCCGGCCTGCTGGCCGCGATCCTCGAAGAGAAGATCGACACGACCTTCCTCATCTCGCACCGCCTGTCGCTGGAAGAGGCCCCGCAGGGCTACAAGATGTTCCACGACAATCAGAATGAAGTGACCAAGGTCGTCCTCAAGCCCGGCCTCGCGCCCACGCTCTGACCCGTATTCCAGGAGACATCATCATGGCCAACAAACTTGCCCTCGTTACCGGCGCGTCGACCGGGATCGGGTTCGAACTCGCCACGCTCGCCGCCAAGCAGGGCTACGACCTGATCGTCGTCGCGAACGAAGCGCTGATCGACGCCGCCGCCGCGGACTTCAAGCAATTTGGCACCGACGTCCAGTCGGTCAACGCCGACCTGTCCTCGATCGACGGCGTCGACCAGTTGCTCGATGCGACCGGCGGACGCCAGATCGACTTGCTGTTCGCCAATGCCGGGATCGGCACGGGCGGCGCGTTCCTCGATCAGGACGTCGCCATGTGGCGCCGCTCGGTCGACACCAACATCACCGGCACGATCTACCTCGTCCAGCGCGTGCTCAAGGACATGGTCGCGCGCGATGACGGCAAGATCCTCGTGACGGGATCGATCGCGGGCTACATTCCCGGCGCGTTCAACGCGGTCTACAACGGCACCAAGGCGTTCGTCGACAATTTCACCGAGGCGCTGCGTAACGAGATCAAGGACTCGAAGGGCGTGACGCTGACCACGCTGATGCCCGGACCCGTCGATACCGAATTCTTCGACCGCGCGGGCATGGGAGACACCAGCGTCGGGCAGGACGACAACAAGAGCGATCCGCTCGACGTCGCGAAGGACGGCTGGGACGCGCTGTTCGCGGGCAAGGGGCACATCGTCTCGGGCCTCAAGAACAAGCTGCAGGTCGCGGCAACGGGCGTCATCCCGCCGTCGATCCTAGCCGAACAGCATCGCAAGATGGCGGAGCCGGGTAGCGGCGAGCAGTAAGCGATCGTCGCGCCGTTAAAGGCAACCCGGTCAGAAACGCGAACACCCCGGGACGCTGTTCCGGGGTGTCGCTGTATAAGGGCCGGACATGCGGCCCGCTATTCGTCATCCTCATACCGCCCACGTTCGATCGTCCAGACTTGCTCGCCGGTGACCGTGTCCGGAACCGCCTGCCCAGCGGCATTGCGCGTCGGGCGGTAGCGCAGTTTCTCGATGATCAGCGCGCACGTCGCCGCATCCAACCGGGGATTGCGGCTCGACCGCGTGATCCGGCACGCCGTGACCCGCCCCTTCGCACTGACATCGAACGCCATCCCGACGATCCCGGACACGTGCGCCGCATACATGTCGCGCGGCAAATCGGCATAGCGTAGCTCACCGCGGATCAGTTCGAGT
>NZ_JAPYKK010000023.1 GCF_029623395.1 Sphingomonas echinoides | reverse complement strand
GACCTGGCGGTGGTGGCGAGACGACATACCCCCACGCCGCGACCCATGTGCGATCCGAGGTGGCCCGAGCAGCCGTAGGGCGCGGTGGCGCGCCGGCGGCCGGTACCGACATCGCGGCCAGAACACAAAGGAGGGTCACACCAAATTGCGTCATCTTAGACTTCTCCATTTGCTTACCTAACGCGGGACGAGAGGCGTGCAGAGACCGAAGGTGCAACACCTCGCCGCTTACTCTTGAGCTGCGGGGCAGAGACACCGGCTTCGGTCTGCACGACCGGTTTCATCGTGCCGTCCGGATTATAATAGAGATGTTCGACGGTGACCGCGCGACGTCCAAGCGCGCCCTTCTGAACGCCGATCGTCAGTGCGGCGTTGTGCAGGAACAGATACCAGTTGCCTTTGAACTTGGCGATGCCGGGATGGATGGTGAAGCTGTTCTTCGCCGGTCCGGTCAGTTCGCCACGGAACGTCCACGGGCCGGTGATCGCCGGCGCCGTAGCGTAGGACACGTGTTCGTCCCCGGGTTTGGCCCCGGGCTTCGCTGCCGAGTCCATAGACGCATAGGTGAGGTAATAGAGGTTGCCGCGCCGATGCAACCAAGGACCTTCTACATAGAAGGGCGGGGTAATTTCCCGGATTGGTCCGTCGAGCTCGATCATGTTCGGCTTCAGTTTGGCGATGTAGCATTCGCGGTTGCCCCATGCGATCCAGGTCGTGCCATCAGTGTCGGTCAGCACGGTGGGATCGATGTCTTCCCAGCTATGCTTGCCCTTGGGCGTCATCTCGTTGGTGATCAGTGCCGATCCGCGAGCGTCCTTGAAGGGGCCGGTCGGCTTGTCCGACACCGCAACGCCAATTGCCTTGCCTGAGTGGGTGTCATCATGCTCAGCGGGCACGTAAAGATAGAATTTCCCATTCTTGGCGATGGCCTGCGGCGCCCACGCATCTTTCTTCGCCCATTTAAGATCACTGATCTTCAGGATCGAAGGATAAGAAGTCCAATGCTTCATGTCCGTCGTCGAGTAGACTAGCCACTCGCTCATATTGAACATCTCGCCGTCCTTGGCCTCGTCGTGATCGACGTAAAGGTAAAGCGTGCTACCCACAACGAGGGGCGCGGGATCGGCGATGAATGTATCACGGATGATCGGATTTGAGCCGGGGGCGTCGGTCGCCACGGCCGGAATTGCAGCCAGCGCGGAACCAAGCGTGAGCGCTACCATGCCGAGCCAATGTTTCACGACCATCTCCCTATCTTTATCGCAGGAGTACTCCCGCGACCGGCATCGTCAATGCTCACGTGCAGGAGCGGCAGAACGTATTGCCTTGAGCAATGCTCCTTCGTTTCTGCGCGCTCACGATGTTCTTGTCATGGAAGCAGCGAGGGACGGGTCTCAGGCACCTTGCGCCTGACCCGGACGAATACTTGGCCCGATATCGAGCCGGTCCCGAAACCTGAACAAGCGTCCGGTTTGTGAAAGCGGCGATGGCGTCGTGAACGTCCAAGTATGGGTCGGCGTTACACCCTGCTGCATTTACTGCGTCGCTTTGAGGATGACCTCGACCGTCTCCGCCGGCATGTCCCACATTGGAAAATGACCGCTGAACTCGAACCAGTTCAGCTCTGCGGACGGGAGCGCAGCTTTTGCGCGCGCTGCCTGACCCGGCAGGCAGAGCCTGTCGTGCTTGCCCCACCCGATCACGATCCGGCCAGCGCTGTCGGCAGCAGGACTGGTCTGCGCGGGCCCGTTCGCAAGGTCATGCACCAGCGCATCGAACGTCTGTGTCGTACTGAGACCGGTCAGCTCGGTCGCTACCGTCTGGGGATCGAGCGCCCACGGATGCGCGGACAATTGGGTGAGCAGCGCGGTCCGCGACGCCGCGTTACGGCTGAGTGTCGGCGGGCCGGGTCAAATTGCTCGCAACAATCGTCCGGAGACACCGATCGTCGTCTTGAAGAAGCTACGCTCCCAGCCACGCCAGAATCCACCCCTGTCGAGCGCGACGACGTTGCCGACCATACCGCGTCGAGCGGGTTCAAGCACGATCCGGGCACCCATTGAACTTCCGACCACATCAATCCCGGTCAGCCCGTTCTCCACAATGTAGCGCTGAACGCTGCCGACCAGGCCGTTGAAGGTCCCGCCATCGGGTTGGGCCGGGGTCGCGCCATGTCCGGGCAGGTCGATCGCGATTATCGCTCGACTGGCGCTGAGCGGGTCCAGAATGGTGCTCCACGATCGCCAGCGTCCACCCAGGCCCGTGCACAAGCAGCAATTTCCGTTCGGAGCCGCGACTTATCTGGTGCATTTCGTCCCGTTTCGATTGTCTGCAACCGAGCAACGACCATTGTTCATCTGTGGCGCCGTTGAATTCGCAACCATGGCTGTTTGCGGGTCGTCGCGGCGTTCGATCCTGGAGCAGGGAACGGACGCCGCCACGACGATGAGAGACGCGCGGATCAGCCGTGCGGACGCATGACGACCTTGATGACGCCGTCTTCCTTGTCGCGGAACCTGGCGTACATCTCTGGCGCATCTTCTAGGCTTGCAGGGTGGGTGATGACGAAGCTGGGGTCGATCTCTCCGGCCACGATCTTCTCCAGCAGCGGCTTGGTGTAGCGCTGGACATGGGTTTGGCCGAGCTTGATCGTCAGCCCCTTGTTCATCGCCGCGCCGATCGGCAGCTTGTCGCCCATGCCGACATAGACGCCGGGCACCGAGACCGTACCACCCTTGCGGCAGCTCATGATCGCCTGACGGAGCACGTGCACGCGATCGGTGGTGAGGAACACGCTCGCCTTAACCTTGTCCATCACGGCGTCGGCCGCACCGTGACCCGCTGCTTCGCAGCCGACCGCATCGATGCAGCTGTCGGGACCGCGTCCCTTGGTCCGTGCCTGCAATTCGTCATAGACGTCGGTCTCGGAGAAGTTGATCGTCTCGGCACCACCCGCCTCGGCCATGGCAAGACGCTCGGGCACCTCATCAATCGCGATCACGCGACCGGCCCCCATCATCAATGCGGAGCGGATGGCGAACTGGCCGACCGGGCCGCACCCCCAGATCGCGACGGTGTCGCCCGGTTCGATCTGTGCGTTCTCAGCGGCCATGTAGCCGGTCGGGAAGATGTCGGACAGGAACAGCGCCTGATCGTCGGTGACGCTGTCGGGGATCTTGATCGGCCCAATATCGGCCATCGGCACGCGCAGATACTCGGCCTGGCCGCCGCAATAGCCGCCCAGCATGTGGCTGAAACCGAACAGGCCGGCAGGCGAATGGCCCATCGCCTTGGCGGCCATCTCGGCATTGGGGTTGGTGCGATCGCAGGCCGCGAACAGACCCTTGCGGCAGAACCAGCAATCGCCGCAGCTGATCGTGAACGGCACCACCACGCGGTCACCAATCTTGAGGTTGGTCACCTCGGACCCGAGTGCGACCACCTCGCCCATGTTCTCGTGTCCAAGGATGTCGCCCGCCTCCATCGTCGGCTGGTAGCCGTCGAGCAAATGGAGATCCGATCCGCAGATCGCACAGGCGGTGACCTTGATGATCGCGTCGCGCGAGTGCTTGATTTCGGGGTCCGCGACGGTGTCGACGCGGACATCTCCCTTACCGTGCCAGCATAGTGCGCGCATAATTCTTCTCCGTGTGAGCAGGAGCTCCGCCAGGATCGGAAAAGCGACTGAAACCCCTCAACGCCCCTGCGCGCAGAACGGGCACAAACCCTCGGCCGTATAATATGATTGTCTCGCGTTGGCGTATCTCACTTGGACCTCGCCACCCCTCCAAGTCGACAACCGCAGGCTGAGCGAACGACCGAAGCTGGTGAACGGCACGGGCACTCTAAATGGCGGGTTGGGGTCTCCCCGTCCCAAGCAGCTGGGCGGCGAGCGCCCAATGTCGGACGTTCGGCGGTTCAAAGTAAGTACGCCTTATCCGACTGGGATACTGCTGCTGGCTGGCACAGCTCGATTTTCATGCCATCGGTATCGACGATCCAGGCAAATTTACCGCTCGGGTCGCTATCGTCAAGCGCCAGTATCGCCACCCCCTTGGTCTTAAGTCGAGCTAGGAAAGCGGCCAAGTCGTCTACTGCGAAGTTCAATATGAACTCACGTTTGGAAGGCTCCATGTAATCGGAGCCGGTCTTGAACGCGTTTAAAGTCAGCACGGGTGGGTGCTGCGGCGCATCGTACAGCATGATCGCGCCGCCCTAATTCTCAACTTTGATACCGAGAGCATCGCGATACCACGCCATGAGCGCTTTAGGGTCCTTGCTTTCAACGAAGACCCCGCCCTCCCCGGTGATCCTCCCAGCGGGTCCTGCCCCTACGGCCATAGGGGGCACCGTTCCCAAAAGCGCAAAGAGCGGCAGTAATTTCTCGCTGACAAACATGGCATGAGATCCTCCCGTTGCTGGAAGAGAAGGTACGGGCGTTCTGTCTTTTCGGCAATCACGTTGCCGCGTCCAACTCGCTTCCCGGCGCGACGTCCGCTACCCACGCAGACTGTGTAAAAACACGAGAGTTGGCGCAGTTACCGCAACAATGATCCAATATTGACTGGCGCTTGATTCAATCTTTGCGCGATACGCATGCTCATGATTCCGATCTTGCTCGTTTCGGCTGCGACAAAACGTTTTAACACAGCCTCCACCAGTTTAGATCGTACGGGCGGCTAATTTAGACGTCCAAAAGCTGCCGTCCAACCGGATGAACGAATGCACGAAATCGGGAATAGGGCAAGGGCAGTTGAATGTCCACTTGTGGGTCTTGGCGGTCGCTAAGACGACCGACGGCTAGAGCCCATTTATTGCCGTTCGTCTCGCCGCTTCGATTGCCTGCAAGCCGCCGTTCGTTCTAAGTCATTGCATGCGTATGCTTCTCCTGAGTGTTGTAGCTCTGTCGCTGTCGGGAGCTGAAAGTCGCGTCAGCACCGCTCCCGAGCCGGTTCACTATACGCTCGCGCCCGTTCTCTCAGGCGGGGCACTCACAGCGCTAAGGGTACAGGTCCGGTTCCGTGTCGATCCGTCGGGTGTCTCTGATTTCGAATGGGCCAATGGTTGGGCCGGTGAGCGCCGCCTGTGGCAGTGGGAGCGGGACTTCGCGGTCGCGGGCGCGACGGCGGTCGAGAAGAAGGGCGATGGCCATTGGCAGATGAAGGCCGCGCCCGGCACGGAATTGACGGTAAGTTACCGCATTCTATCCGCCTACGATAACGACCCAACCGTTGAGGACAGCGACCAGCCGCGGCCCGTCATCCGTCCGCGCTGGTTCTACGGTGTTGGCGACGCGCTGTTCGGTTATCCTAACGGCCGCGAGAATGCGCCCGCGACCTTTGATTGGCTCGGCGCTCCCGGAATCGGTTTTGCGTCAGACCTCGAACATCTTGCCGGACAACGCCGCCGGGCCACCCGGCCGGGAACCGTCGCGGATGCTTTGGAGAGTGTAGTCATTGGCGGCCGCGACCTCCGGACTTTCCCGGCGCTAGATGGCTCCGGGGTGCGGGTCGCGACCGTCGGACGCTATGTGTTCACGCCGGAGCAGCTCGATGGTCTCGCCCGGCGGGTGATCAACGTCGAGCGGACATTCTGGAAATCTGACCAGCACGCACCTTTCCTGGTGACGGCCGCTCCCATCGTCGGCAGTCCGACAGCCACTAGCTTCGGCGGGACCGGGCGTGGCGACGCTTTCGCGCTGTGGATCGACCAGCGGACGCCGCTTGACCGTATGAAGTGGCTGCTCGCTCACGAATATTTTCATACCTGGAACCCGGTGCTGCTTGGCGCCACGTCAGAGGACCAGGCAGCCCGCCCCGCGGACTATTGGTTCAGCGAGGGCATCACTGACTATTATGCAAGGGTACTCATGGTGCGCGCCGGCTTGATCTCGCCCACGGAGTTCGCCGCGCAATGGAACGAGATGCTGGCGGGGTATGCGGGGTCACCGGTGCGAACCATGACCGGCGCGCGGGCGGCCGCAGCCTTCTGGAATGATGAGATGGCGCAGAAGCTACCTTATCAGCGAGGTGCGATGCTGGCGGCGATGTGGAACGCGCGGTTGCTGGGCGGCAGCCGAGGTGCGACAAGCCTCGATACGGTACTGCACGCGCAAATAGCCTCGGCGCGTGCTTCAAAGATGTCCGCGACTTCGCTGTTCCGTGCGCTAGCCGCGGACCGGGGATTAAATATCGCCCCTGATGAGACCCGCTACCTCGTCAAGGGTGAGCCGATTGTCTTGCCAGCAGACACGTTCGGCCAGTGTGCTACTGTCGTCACCGAACAGCGCCCATCCTTTTCAAGAGGGTTCGACGCAGAGGCAACCGCTGGTGCCGGCAACGTAGCGACCGGGGTAGATCGCCGTCTTCCAGCCTTTGCGGCGGGTCTGCGCGACGGGATGAAAATTCTTGCTCGCACCGAAGGTGAACCGGACAATGCCTTGATACCCTACGCCTTGTTGGTGGAGGATAACGGTAAACAGCGTACGATCCGCTATCTGCCGCAGGGGCATGAAAGTGTGACGGTTCAGCAACTTCGGATCGACGCTCCAAACGCTCGCGGATGCCCGCGCACGCTGAGCGGCTTGGCCAAATCTCGAGCCGAATAAGTTCAGCTATTCATGTTGCAAGTTGCTTCTGGTGCGAATGGCAAATATCGCGCGACCGCTTGTGTCCTTGCCGTCGTGCGATTGGTGTCGACCCGGGTGATGGACTCCGTCCGCAAGGTCCATTGTCGCGGCTGCAACGCTAACACCGATACGCCACCCAGCTGCAGGAGACGGCACCTTGCCGATCAGGCTGACGGTGGCATGATTGCCCAATGACAAACTGGACTTTGCCTTGCGCGCTGATCATCGGGATCATGGCCGCCCCCGCCGTTGCAGCAGACCCTGTCGGTGACTGGGCGTTGCGTGCGGGCGCGACAACGCTGATGCTGGTCGAGGTCAATCGGACGCCTTCCGGCTGGAAAGCCGTCTGGAATCAGCCGACCGCCTACGTCGTCTCTCCGACACGCGGCGAGGAGTTCTGTAATGTTGCTGGTCCGGTCGTTCGACGCGAGACGAGTAGGGCGCGCAACTTGCCTGATGGCGGCATTGAGTTTCGCTTCCCGCCAGCGCAGCCGGGCTGGCCGTCAGACCGTATTACCGTCAGACCGCATGACGACGGCACTGCGCGGATGGTCTGGACGGCGTTCGCAGGCACGCCTTATCGACTTACGCGCGTTGAGACGGCTGCCGCACTCGGGCCATGGAACATCAGCAGAACCTACAAAGCCGATCTTGAGCGCGCTAGTGATCCCGAAGTAACAGCGATCTACCAAGCGGATCAAGCAGCGCGGAGTGGTGGCTCGCAGATCGATTGGTCGAAGGTTGCAGCGGGGGATGCAACTCGGCGCGCGCGGATGCGGGTGCTACTTGCCGAGGATCACGTCGCCAGCGGCGATGACTACGAGCACGCGGCCTTTATCTTCCAGCACGGTGATCGACCAGAGGACTATCTGCTAGCGCACGCTTTGGCGGTAATCGCTACGGCGCGGGGCAGCCGCAACGGCGCGTGGATCGCAGCGGCCTCGCTCGATCGCTATTTAGCGTCAATTGGCAAACCGCAGATTTACGGCACGCAGTTTTTCCCTGGTACAGTGGGTGTCACGCAAGGGCCTTATGCACGCGACATTCTGTCGGACGCGATCCGGGAGGCGAACAACGTATCTCCGCTTAGGGATCAGGCGGCGGAGCTGAGGCGAATGAACGGAGACAAGCCGTGATGGCGTCCTCTTCGCGGCGGGGATCGATGTGTCGCTCGTCTTCAACAACGACCGGCCGTTCTTGCGGTTCAGAGCTACGCAACGGTTGGAATGAAGCTTTCTGGCCGGACCGAGGATGGCAGGCCTTCACCATCTCAGAAAACTTTAGCTGCCGGCCGGCATGAACCAAAGGCCGGAGTTGGGCAGCCAGTGGCCTGCCGAGAACGGCGAGATTGGGTCTTTTGGCTGCGAAGCTGCCGTTCTGCTCCCGCCCAAACCCGGTCGTTGAAACTGGCGCTTGCCGCGCCGGACAGCTGTCGTTCGTTCAGCTATCTCCCTTGGATACGCCAAGTAGACGCAGAAGAGCGGGGGTAAGGAACATGACGAATGGCAACCATTCGGCATTTCCGTAGCCAAAGTTGTTCAATAGCGTCTGCGCCAGAATGATCGCTCCGATGGTAGGGAGGATGATGGCACCCATGACCGCGAAGCCCTTCCAGTGGCAAGGCATGTAGCTCCAAGCCACTTTCTCGAAATATACCTCGCGCTCCACGATCACCTCAGAATGTCTGCTTAAGTTACGTTAGCGCCGAAAGCGGACGGTCGCAAATCCATCAGTTTAGACCGTACAGGCAGCTGATTTAGACGCCCAAAAACTGCCGTCAAACCGGATGAACGAATGTCCGAAAGCCGGAGGCGGGGAAGGGCCCTTTAATGTCCACTTGTGGGTCTATGCGGAACTCATATCAATTCCCCGGCCCGGTCATATACCGCAGGATCTCTGGCCTCTGTCCTGTCCAGATGCAGGTACGTTGCGCTGAACTGTGCAAGTGATCTCAGGCGTAGCGGGTTCGTGACGGTTAGCGTTCGGTTGCGCAGTTCGATCAGCCCATCTTCGCGGAAGCGCTGCAGGAGGCGATTGACGTGAGACGGCGTCATTCCGGTCGCATCGGCGAGGTCGGTCTGGGTGATTGGAAAGTCGATGGCGTTAGTCTTTGTTGCGCCGCTGATGCGGTAGCGAACCAGCATTTCATAGAGCAAGTGAGCGAGGCGCTCTGTCGCATCGCGCCTACCTTGGTCGACGATCCGTTCACGCAGAACCCCAAGGTCCGTCATTGTTCCCCACCACAACGCCTCGGCAATCGGCGAGGCTTCTCGCAACAGCATTTTCATCACGCTGGAGTGGATCATTGCTGTCGTGCTCGCGGTCAGTGTTCCCACTGCATGATCCATCTTTTTCAAAATAAAAATCTCGGCGTCACAGAGGTCTCCCGGAACTAGGAAGGCCATGATTTGGCGCTCACCGTCCGGTAGGATTTTATACCGACAGGCTAGCCCGGTCAGCAGAATATGGCAGTAGTCCGAGTGCGCGCCGTCAGCGATGATGTCTTCCTGTGCTTCAAATCCCCGCTGTTTGAACGCTAATAAGGAATCGAGACGTTCACGTTCGCCCGCGGTAAATGCGGTAAATTGCTCCATCTTCGTCGCCCAGGGATTACTCATTTCCGCCTCGATTCAGTCGTGGTGAAATGCCAACCATCACTGATGAAACGCACAAGCGGGGCTGCCGGCGCTAAACGGCAGATTCGGAAGCGATCACCGCAATCGTCGGCTTTGGAATTGGGGCACGTACGATGGCAAAGAAAGTGATCATAGTGTGATCTAGCGCAGAGACTTCCCGCCTAACCTCGCTAAATCCCTTTTTGCAGCCAAATATTGAACTGCATGGGTTGCGCGTTACCGCAACGGTGTAACCGTCATGCTCGCTCTATCCAAAAACATCCTCGCGCCAGCTTTAAAAAAACTGGAGCAGCGATCTGTACTTTCAGAAGCAGACCGCGCCGCATTTCTTGGAATGCCGTTCAATATCAAGAGTATGTCAGCGTCTAATTATATAATTCGCGAACAGGATTTGACAAAACACTGCTGCGTCCTTCTTTCAGGCTTTGCCTTTCGAAGTAAAATCGTCGGCAATGGCGCTCGACAGATCCTGTCCGTCCATATTCCAGGGGAAGTGCTCGATCTCCAGCATGCCTTCCTGGGAATTGCCGATCACAGCATTCAGATGTTGAGCAGTGGGAATGTTGCCTTTGTCCCTGCAGAGGCCGTCCACGAGATCGCCGTCGCGCATCCCGCAATAGGTCGGGCCATGTGGCTCGAAACGCTCGCAGAAAGCTCTATCTTTCGGGAGTGGATCGCCAACATTGGGCGACGCAATGCTCTGAGCCGCGTTGCGCATCTGCTGTGCGAAATTGCCGTCCGCCTACATTCTGCAGGGTTGATCGATGGAACCCGATACGAGCTTCCTATGACGCAGGAGCAACTGGCGGATGCTACTGGCCTTACGACTGTTCACGTCAACCGTATGCTTCAGAAATTGCGATGCGATGGCCTCATTACCCGTGACAAGCGTGCCATCACGATCGGGAACTGGAAGGCGCTGTCTGGTGTAGCGGATTTCAACCCTGATTACCTGCACCTAAACGGTGCGCTGAGCCAAAATTTCGCCTCAAGTGAAGGGCGCCTGTACAGGGTTCGACCAGGCGATGATCTATCGCTTGCATGACTATGGGTTGGCGAGGTTGTCGCTGAAGCTGCCCAGTCGCCGGCAAACCCGCTTCTCGGACTGCACTATCCCGCGTCGGATTTTCCGGCCCAAGCGCGGCCACTATAAGCTGTGACGCCAAGCGTCGGTATCGTAGTTGCCCTTGGCGCCGGCGAACGTATCCGCCAACAGTTCAGCTGTATCTAGGTGCGCCAAGTCATCCGATAAGTACAGCTAGTCCGTATCCCGTTCGGCGCCGAAAGCAGCTGGTCCGCCTATCCACCAATTTAGGCCGTACAGGGGGCCGACTGATCGCCGAAAAACTGCCGTTCAATCCGATGAACGAACGGCCGAAAGTGGGAGCCGAGGAAGGGCGCTCGAGTGTCCACTTGTGATGACGTGGACGGCTCTCCAACCCTCAAGCAGGATGTCCTGCGGAGAGTCGAAGGAGAGTCACGATGGGAAACGTCACAACGATCGGTCTGGATATCGCGAAGAACGTGTTTCAGGTGCACGGAGTGGATGCTGATGGCGCAGCGGTTGTTCGCCAGCGTCTGACGCGTGGGCGGATGTTGAAGTTCTTCGCCAAGCTGCCCCGGTGTCTAATCGGCATTGAGGCTTGTGCGACATCACACTATTGGACGCGCGAGCTGGTCGCGCTCGGGCATGACGTGAAGCTGATGCCGGCGCAATACGTGAAGCCGTACGTCAAGCGAGGTAAGAACGACGCGGCTGATGCCGAGGCGATCTGTGAGGCGGTGACCCGGCCGACCATGCGCTTCGTCGGGATCAAGTCGCCCGAGCAGCAGAGCGCGATGATGCTCCATCGTGTCCGCCTGATTCTCAACCGCCAACGCACGCAGCTCTCGAACGCGATGCGGGCGCACCTGGCCGAGTTCGGGATTGCGGCGCCGATTGGCAGACACGGCATCGAGCAGCTCCTCGACGTGATCGCTGATCCTACCGATGATCGCGTACCGGCAGATGCGCGGTTCTGCCTGGAGATGCTGGCAGCCCAGCTGCGCATCGTAAAGGAGCAGATCCTCGAGAACGATCGTCGCATCCTGGCGAGCGCACGCGAGACCGAGCTTGGTCGCCGACTGTTGGAGATACCCGGCGTGGGTCCGCTGCTCGCCAGCGCCATCGTTGCCACGGTTCCTGACCCCGCGATCTTCCGCTCGGGCCGCAATCTGGCTGCTTGGATTGGCTTGGTGCCGCGGCAGAATTCGAGCGGCGGAAAGGAGCGGCTAGGCAGCATCACGAAGGCGGGCCACCAATACCTGCGTCAGATGCTGATCGTCGGCGCCATGGCAGTCGTGCGCTATGCCGAGCGGAACGGGGCGAAGCGGCCGTGGCTCGTACAACTCCTTGCCAGGCGAAAGGTCAAGGTAGCCGCGGTCGCGCTCGCCAATAAGAACGCCCGCATGATCTGGGCGATGATGGCCAGCGGCGAACGGTATCGCGAGCCGCAGATCGCATAATAGGATACGGTGCGGGAGACCGCACCGGACGAGGTTGGGAAGGGCGGATAGGAGCTAATGCAACAAGCCGGTTGAACCGCCGGATCGGGAAAACCCACAATGACCCAAGCACCCTCGAGTGCGAACTTTTGATCGGGACCCGAACCGCGCGAATGGCATTATGGCCAGCGGCGATATGAGCCGCGCTAACAGGTCGGACACATGGCCGCACCAACCAGCATTGCAACGCGACTGTTCGAGCTTGCCAACGGAGGGCCGTCCACACATGGGTCATGAGGCCGCCGCTTCGGTCTCCCGTCCAACAGAGAACAGACGCGCGATTAATGAGCCGACCGTAAACTGCGGCACGGCACAAAGGCGTCGGGATCGCGCAGCAGCGCGCGCAGTTTGGCGCGCTCGATGGCATCCACGTCAGCCGGGATCACGATCGCGGCCGCCACGGCCCGCACATGGTCCAGTGCCGCGCGTTCCTTCAGGCCATTGAACGTCGCTCTCGCCATCGCGAGACCCGGCTGGCCGTAGTACATATAGGCCTGGTCCATCTGCACCTCCCGGCGGTCCAGATAATAGGCGATCCCCGCCCAATCGGTCGAGGCGCTCGTCTCGTTGGCTACCCTGGCGATGTCGGAGCGAATGCGGGCAATGTTGTCTTGCGTCACTTGGTCCGATCCCATCGGGAGCGGGCCGGTCGCTTCCATCGACTTGGCGTCGCGGACGAAGCAGCCGACCTGATCGATCTCGGCGATGATTAGCCGCTTGGGCAGCGCAATCGTCGCGCGCCCGTCGCTGTCGCGATAGAGACCGTCGTCGCCGCGCCGAACGCGGATAGGAGTCAACCGCCCGCTCTGGCCACGATAGGTCTCGTAGGTGGGCTGCACCGGGTTGCCGGCGAGGGAATCAATCAGCGTGCCATCGCCCTTCACCCCTTGTTCGCGTCTCTTGCGTCCGATGTCGGCGAGCCATCCGCCTACCGTTCCTTCCTGCCCCTCGAACGCCCGGAGCGACCTGCGCCGCGTGCCGGCGTCGCAGCGCAGCTTGAGCGTGTAAGTGAAGGGGCTGAGCTGGCAGGCGCCGGCGGTGCCGATGACGTCGCCGAGCGGCCGGGGATCGAAGATTGTCGCCATGGCGCGGACGTCGCCCAGCTGGTGCCCGTGAATACCGATCAGCGCGCCGATAGTGACGACCAGCGCACCCGTGTCGAGCCGCGAAAGTCCCAGCCAATTTTGGCGGTCGCCCTGTCGGACGCGGGCAATAGCCTCCGTCGCGCCCGTGCCTGCGAGTCCGCGTCGTCCGAAACTGGCTTGCACTACTGCGCTGCGCGGCGTGGCGGCCGTCCAATCGTCGTCGTGCGGTGCATTCGGCGCGTTAAAGACCATGGAACCCGTGACCCGCGCCAATGCCGCAACGCGCTGTGCGATCGTCGGGTGGGTCGCGCCCGGTCCTTCGCTGGCCCCAGCGATCATCATCGCGTCGTCCTCGTCGCGCGCGCCTCGCACACGGTGGCGCCCGTCGACCTTGAGCAACGCCGCAGCCAAGGCGCCCGGATCCTGCGTCCATTGTGCTGCCTGTGCATCCGCGATGAACTCGCGGCTGGAGGAGATCAGCAGCCGCGAGATTTGGCCCGCGCGTAAGCCCAGGCGCCCCAGCAGACTGCCCGCCAGAGACAGGGGCAGCACAGCGGGAACTGCGATGGCGAGAAGGCCATGCACGGGTGAGAAGCGCAGGGCATTGCGCTTGTTCAGTCCTATCAGCGCCCGCATGAAGATGTTCGCGGCGGCCATCAGCCGGATGTCGCCATGCTTGATGTGGCTCAGCTCGTGCGCGAGCACCGCGCCTAGCTCAGCGTCGCTCAACGCGTCGAGAAGCCCGCGCGTGACCACGATCACCGCCTTCTTGCGGCCGACGCCGCAGGCGAACGCGTTGCGGCCCTCACTCTCGATGATCCCGACGAACGGCACGGGCAGGCCGGTCAGGATAATGAGCGGCTCGATGACCGCGCACAGTCGCGGCTCGTCGTCGGCGTCCACGAAGTGGAATCCGACCGCCTTCTTCACCGTCTCGACATGCCACCACAGCTGGCTCGTGAACCATATCACCGACGCCACCAGCACCAGCGGTGCATAGCGGACAAGATAGCCGCCCCAGCCGATAAACGGCGCGTGATCGCTGTCGATGAACAGCAGCGGCCCGACCAGCGCCAGCGGCGCAATCACCTGAATCGCAAGCAGGAACGCCAGGAACAGGCCAGTCGAGCGTCCGTCATTGCTGCGGATCCAGCCATACAGGCCCGTCGGCTCCGCCATTAGAACGCGAAGGCAAGAGGTTCGTCGACCAGCACGCGCTCGATGCCGAGATCATACGGCTGGCGGCTCGACATGCGGCGCTTGGTCGCTACATAGCTGCCCGGCCATTGCCGGAGCGAGACGTTGTACTCCTCGATCGCGAGATTGAAGAAGCGCCGCGACGCCGTGATATGGTTCTCGCACTCGACAAGCTGCCCGCGCAGTTGCGCAAATTCGGGAATCGCGCGCAGTTCCGGATATGTCTCGGCGGTGGCGAGCAGCGTCGTCACCTTGTTGCTAAGGTCGCGTTCGGCCTTTAGCTTGGCGCTCGGCGCCATGGCCGCGAGTGCGTCCGCGCGCGCCTCGGCGATGCCAAGCACCAGCGTCTTCTCGTGCCCCGCCACGCCCTTCACGACTTCTACCAGCCCTGGAATCAGATTGTGCCGATGTTTGAGGTAAACGTCGATGTCTGCGAACGCCGTCTCGCAGCGCTGATCGAGCGCCACCAGCGTATTGACCGTTCGAGTATAACCTTTCCACACGATTAGCAGCGCAAGCAGCGCGAACACCACCAACCCGATCACGACCGACAATAGCATCACCAGCATCGCATCACTCCCATCCGAGCCGAACGTAGCTGGAGGTGCGTTGCCAATCCGTTAGCGCGCGGCTTCATCGCTTCTTAATCAGCGATCGGCAAGCTGCCTGCGCAATCGGGAGGACCTCAGTGGCAGAATCAATCTTTTCGCGCGTCGGACGTCTGTTGTCCGCGCGCATCGAGGACAGCGTCGATGCGATGGAGCGCGCCAATAATGATGGCGTGATGCGCGAAGCCATTCGGGAAGTAGACCGCACGATCGACGCGGTGCGTGCCGATCAGGAACGCGCGATGACCCGCCGACTGCAAGCCGCACGTCAGGCAGAGATGATCGGCAAGAAGCTGGAGGAACTGACCGCCAAGGCACGCTTCGCGGTCCAAAGTGGCCGGGACGACCTGGCCGAGGGGGCGCTCAGCCGGCAAGTTGATCTGGAAGGCCAGACCGGTCGCCTAGAGGACGTGCAGCTGCTCGCGCGGCAAGAGGAAGCGAAGCTTGAGGATTCGCTGGCGGCATTGCGGGCGCGCAAGGCGCAAATGACCGAAGCGCTCAGCGCTTTCGACGTCGCGCGCAGCGATGCGGCACTGGGCGGTGACGGCGGCTTTCACAATGCTCGACGCCACGAGCGGCAGGTCGAACAGGCCGAAGCTGCGTTCGACCGGGCTATGACCGGCGCGGGCGGCGTCGGCTTCTCGCGCGGGGACGCAGACGCGATCAACCGCGTGGCGGAGATCGATACGCTGCAGAAGGGTGCCACGGTGGCGCAGCGGCTTGCCGCGCTGAAGGCGTCGCCGAAAGCCGCCTGAGATGATCCGCAAGCCCGACGCGCGCGACTTCCGCGAGCGCACGGCCGTAACGGTAATCCGAGATGCGCGGTCGCTCACGGTGGAAGGCGCCAGGGGCGCGCGGCAGGGCGTGGGGAGCGCCGTCAAATGGTGGCTGATCGGTACGACCAGCTTCGGCTTCCTGACATCTGCGCTGATGACTGGTCCCGTTGGCATGCTGATCGTCGGCGGCATCGGCCTCACGTGGTTCCTGTGGTGGAAGGGCAAGCGTCAGCGCCGCAACGCTTACGACCACGCCGTTCAGTTCCATAATCCGACGACGCCGGCCTCTTCGCGGGTGATCGCACCTGCGTCAATCGCACCCGAACGACTCGAATTGACCGCGGGCGTCGCCGGCCGCGCCGCCACCAAGATCGCCGTACCGGCTTTAATCTTGTTCCCGGCCAGCACGATCCTACCGTTCTCCTCACCTTTCATGCTTGCGGGCATCGTGGCTTTGGCGCTCGCGATGATGATCGTAGCAAAGCTTTTCGGCGATCGAACGCTGCTCGTCTACGACGCGGAGTCGATCACCGCCAAGGGGCTGCTTGGTAATGCGACCATGCTTTGGGCCGATGTCGCTGATGTGACGGTACGTCGATCGGCCTGGTGGAACCTGCGCGTGCTGTTCACCAGCGGAGGACGCCACAACCTGCTTATCGTCGGCCGCATCAACCGGCTCGGTGGTCCCGACACGCTGTACCTGCCGATCGACCTGCTCGCGCTCGACACACCGGCGTTAACGAGTCTGATCAGCCGCATGCTGCTCCTCTGCGCAGGCGCGCCGCTGCCGGACGCAAGTGCTGTGGCCCCCACGCCGGTGCCAGCCCCACCGCCGCTTGTCGATCAGGCAAGCTTGGACCCCGATGCGATCATGGCCCGCTACATGACAGAACGTGAGGCGCTGCTGGCGGCGCAGCGGACGGACCGGGCGACGATGCATAAGCCGCGGACGAGCTTCGGCCGGAAAGTGGCCTGAGCTTCGGTCGTTTGGCCCTGACGGACGTTATGCTGCATTCCCGTTATTGCAGCTTGCTGCGATGTCCGCGGTCAGCACCGCATGATCGGTCGTTGCAAACTTCACGGTGGCGTCCGCCATTTGGAAGATCGGCTGCGGCTTTACTGGAGCGCGGATCATCCGTGTACGCTCGACTACACAGGCATCGGCGCGCAGGCGTTCGGATGGAAGGCCGCGTTGGTCACGCGCGGCGTGAACGCGCCTCTCGTCCTGGACGGCATTCCCCAGCCGACGCTGGTTGTGTACGACGTCGGTGAGGCGGCGCGCGCGATCGCAGCCGGACGATAGCGGCATGCCCGCACGATCCTAGCTCTAGCGTGCGGCGTCTTTCATCATCCCGGCGACCTTGGCCGTTAGCGCTTCTAGCGTGAACGGCTTCGTCAACAGCTCCATGCCGCGTTCCAGATGGCCGTTTCCCACCGCGGCGTTCTCAGCATAGCCGGTGATGAAGAGCACCTTCAGACCGGGCCGCAACGATCGCGCGGCATCGGCGACCTGGCGTCCGTTCATACCGTTGGGCAGCCCGACGTCGGTGATGAGGAGTTCGACCTGCGTGCCTGCCTGCAGTATCTTGAGCCCGGCTGCGCCATCGGCCGCACCGATTACGGTGTAGCCAAATTCGCCAAGAACCTCGTCGATCAGATGACGGATAGTCGCTTCGTCGTCGACGACCAGAACGGCTCCCCTGCCGACAGTCGTCGCGGTAGCGATTGCCACGTCCTGCTCAGGCTGACCGGCATCGCCGTGGTGGCGCGGCAGATAAATGCAGATCGTCGTTCCGATCCCCAGCTCTGAATAGATTCGGACCTGACCCTCGGACTGGCGGGCAAAGCCGTAGATCATCGACAAGCCCAGGCCGGTACCCTCGCCGAGCGGCTTGGTCGTAAAGAATGGTTCGAAAGCGCGCTCGATGGTTTCTGCGCTCATGCCGGTGCCGGTGTCGGTGACGCAGATCGAGAGATATTGGCCGGGCGGCAGATCGCGCTCGCGGCTCGAGCGATCGTCGAGCCATTTGTTGGCCGTCTCGATCGTCAGCCGCCCGCCGTCGGGCATGGCGTCGCGGGCATTGATACTAAGGTTGAGGAGAGCGTTTTCCAGCTGGCCCGCATCGATACATGCAGGCCACAGACCGCCCGCACCGACGACCTCGATATCGATTGCCGGCCCGACCGTCCGGCGGAGCAGGTCTTCCATGCCTGCAATCAACCGGTTCACCTCGGTAGGCTTCGGATCGAGCGTCTGGCGTCGTGAGAATGCAAGCAAGCGCTGCGTGAGCGACGCTGCACGCCTCCCTGCGCCCTGTGCCGCCAGCACGAAGCGGTCGAGATCGTCGAGCCGCCCGCGAGCGACGCGCATCTGGAGCAACTCGAGATTGCCCATCATGCCGGTCAGCAGATTGTTGAAATCATGCGCGAGCCCGCCAGTAAGCTGACCGACCGCTTCCATCTTCTGCGCCTGGCGAAGTTGATCCTGGGTCTCGGCAAGTTCCGCCTCGCGCGCTTTCTCCGCCGTGATATCCCGACCCGTCGCATAGGTCAGATCGCCAGCCGGTGCGGCAACCCACGCGATCCACCGGAACGAGCCGTCCTTGTGGCGATAGCGGTTCTGGACATGGGGCCGCTCGCCGGCCTTCGCAGCCTGATAGGCGTCGACCGTATTGCGGTGATCGTCCGGCAGGACGAACTCGTTGACATGACGTCCGACCAACTCGTCGGGCTCGTAGCCCAGCACCGTCGTCCACGCGGGGTTTACCCGACGGAAGACGCCGTCGAAATCGATGACGAGCATCAGGTCGGGCGAGGTATCCCACATGCGATCGCGTTCAGCGGTTCGTTCGTCGATCTGATCTTCGAGCGTTTCGTTGAGGTCGCGCAATGCCTCCTCCGCTGCACGGCGGGCGGAGATTTCGTTGAACAGGATTGCGACCCGTTGATCGACCGCATCGCCAAAGCGAAAGGCGTAGACGTCGAACCAGCGGCCTAGCGCCGCGGAGCCCTCCTCGAAGCGAACCGGTTCGCCGGTCCGCGCGACCCGTCCGTAGATGTCGTAGAAATGCTCCTCCAGATCGGGGACCGTGTCGCGCAACCAACGGCCCCGGATCGCCTCGACAAAGCCGGTCTGGCGATAGAAGGCCGGGTTCGCCTCAATGACGCGGTAGTCGATCGGTGCTGCTGCATCGCCAAGGTCGACCTCGACGATGCAGAACCCGGATTCGATGGAATCGAACAGCGTACGATAGCGCGCGTCGCTGTGGGTCAATTGCTCCCGGCTGACCTGAAGCTCGTCGTAGCGGCGATCGCGGTCCGCGACGGTGCGCCGCAGATCGAGCTGTGCCATGACCTGCCGCGCCAGGACGAGCAGCGTCTCCTGCTGGAGTTCGGTAAATTCCCGCGCTCGGTGGTCCAGGACGCAGAGTGTCCCGATCGCCAGTCCGTCCTCCGTCTTGAGCAACGCGCCGGCATAGGCACGGATGTGCGGGTTCCCAGTGACCAGGGGATTGCAGTCGAACCGGGGATCCTTGGTCAGATCGGGAACGACGAGGAGATCGTCTTCCAGCAACGCCTTGACGCAAAATGAACTCTCGAGCGGCGTCTCGCGCACGCCTAGGCCGACTTCGGCCTTGAAGAACTGCCGTCCATCCCCGACTAGGTTTACGACGGCAATGGGGGTGTCGCAGAGCTTGGCAGTAAGCGCCGCGAGCTCGTCGAACGACCGTTCGCGCGGCGAGTCCATCACGTCGTAGCATGCCAACGCCGCCAGCCGGTGCTGCTCACGATCTTCGAACTCGTCGAGGTTTGCCAATGGTCTAGTTTCTGTACTGAAAGGTGCGCCCGCGGTGCATTATCATCTCCCTACAAACGGGCAACGCACAGATTTTGCCCGCGATCGGAACCTCCATAGACGCATGATGCGATTGTTCGCCTATCACGCTGAACGAACGTCCGAAGTTGGGAGGCGGGGAGGGGCACGTGAACGTCCGTTTGTGGGTCAGTTAAGTCGTTTGCTTTGCAACGTCACGACAGCATCGGTGCACAGTCCGCAGGTGGCGCCCACGAACATTCTTTTCGCGCGGGCATCCCCTTTCAGCTGCCAGTCGAGCCAAGCTATCGCGATCTGCGCTGCCTTGCCGCCATTGCGTTCGAAGAAGGTGCCGCCATGGCCCGCGTCGCGCAGGTTGACGACCACGGCAGGAACGTGATCGATCCGCGCATAATCGTCCATGTCGTTGGCGTAGGCGATGTCGGTTGGACCGCCCAGGACGTACAGGATCGGCGTGTGCAATCGCGCCAGTGCGGTCTTCGGAAGATCCATTTCCGGCCCTGGCGCACGGCCGGTGAACAGCCCGCTATCGTGGATTACCACCGCCTTGATGCGAGGGTCGGACGTGGCAACGGTGAGCGCCTGAACGCCCCCGCAGCTCCAGCCGGACACCCCGATAGCGCGCGGATCAAGCTTGCCGCGCAGCGGACTGCTTGCACTGCCGTCCTGTGCGATCGCCCAGTTGATCGCTTGAGTTAGTTGCGCCGTGTGCGTGCCAGATGCGGGCAGGGTGCCCGGCGCCGAGGGAGCCGGCTTGGGCGGCGGAGGAACGCCGGGGCCGGACTCGATCGTTCCGTTGGCGATTATCAGATAGCCGTGGCTCGCAATTTCGGCGAGGTGCAGGCGCCGACCCGCTCCATCGGCCTGGCAGCCGCCATTGCCCCATACCAGTATCGGCAGCTTGCGCGCGCTAAGCCGTGAGAGGTCGGCCGGCCGGTATATCACGTGATCAGGCAAGGAGGCTGCTTGTTCCATGACGGCCGGGAATTCGCCGTCTCCCTTCGTATACGGTAAGGTCCTCGCCCGCGCTTCGTTGACGCGAAGCCGTTCGTTGGCGGCGGTCATGCCCGCCTGATCGGGCAGCGTCTGAGTCCCGCCTATTGTTGCGGTGCCAAGCAGGGCACTGGTAAGCGCGATGTTGAACAAGCAATGTGCGATGCGACTCATGTCCGATGTCCTTTCACGCTCGGCGACTTATTGTAGCTCCGATCGCAAACGCATCCTGCGCTTCCTCGAAGCCCGGCCGCAATAGGCGGACTCTGCGCCACTAGGGTCACTACTACCTACGGGATCGAACGGTCCGTTCGGTTCGCAGAAAACGGTCGTCTTTCCAGATGAACAAGCGGCCGAAGTTGGGATGCAGCGCAGAGCGCGCGAATGCCGTCTTTTGGGACGTGACCGCCGCGGCAGGTGCCGACCAGAGTCAGCCGTTCGCGCTCCCTCCGGCTAATGTCCGATCTAGACGATAGTTGCCAATCCCAACACATCCAGTTTCGTACCGTCCGATCTGTCTCCGCAACCAATGGTCCGGGAACCTGTACGTCGTGCGCAGTGCCGCGATATCGACAACAACGAGAACTAACTTCGCGCTCTGTATCATTGTGCTAGATTGATCCCGAATAGACCCGGGGCAAGCATGAAGTGGAAGAGGGCGTTCAGCGCGGTAGCGATGGTAGTGGCTGGTGCTGCTCAAGCGCAGGATACCGCAAAGTCACCTGATGGCCTCTACACCGTTTCGGTCGTTCCCAATGGCGTGGGAGACGAAAACGGCTCCGGCGCGCAGGCGCTCGTCCTCCACGGCACCAAGGGCAAAGTCCAGCAACGCTTACTCGTCTCTAAATGGAATGGCGATTACTCGCGCAACCTCGCAAGCCTCTCGCGCCCCCTGTTCTCGCTTGATGGCGGCTACGTCTATTTCAACAGCGCCGACGCTTCGCCCAACTCGGGCTATGTCCATAAATTCGACCTCAAGCTGAACGTCATCAAGGCCGTCTGTCCAGGCTGGGCTTTGCGCGTGATGCGGACCGGGCCGTATCGCGGCTATCTGTTCGTCCAGACGCACCGCTATTGGGATCGGCCCGAGGGCGGTTCCTACAACCCTGTCTTCCTCATGCATCCGTCAGGCAAAAAGCTCATGATGGTGCCGGGTAGCGATAATGATGAGGGCGAGTTGGCCGTCGATCCCTGGCTGGCGAAGATGTACTGGCGGGCTTGGTAAGAACTATGGCCAATCAGCAAGTGCACGCGCCGGTCAAGTTGGCTGTCCCTCTCAAGGCCGCTTTTCCCTCCGTGCAAACGCTTCAGGTAGTGCAGCTTGTCGTGGGGAAGCCGGAAAGGTTGACGAAGGGATCGGCCGCCTAGAATTCACCTCGTCGGTGATTGGTGCGATCGCGTAGCCCATTGCGGCGGTTGTCATGACGCTGCCGGTTCCGGACGCGCGACCTTGGGGTGAGGACAACTGCCATACTGAATACCTCATAACCGATAAGTGCAGCAAGGCGGAGCGGAAGTGGGGAAAGGCGGGTCGCAGTTCGGATGAGACCAAAGCTACGACACCGGCCGCCTGCATCTTTCTGAGGACTCGGGCGGAGGTGAGAGCACGTCACCGACCTTGTGCAGCATGCTCGGAAGGCGCGACGCGGGTCCGAAACTTGATGCCGTCTACGATCGCGATGCCGAGCCCTCCTAGCTCTGGCCTGCCTTCTGACGCGACAAGCCAGAGGGTAACATCGGCGTTGGTTACTCCGACTCCCGAGGCTCGCTGTCCTCAATCCTCAGACCGAGCTTCGCCTTCATTGGTTCCGGAACGGCGAGGGAGAGCGCATCCGGCTTCCGACCAAGGCCTATCTTTTTGGCCATGGCGCTACGAAACTCCCTGTATGCTTCCGAGACAATAGGATAATCAGCCCTGAGACCGTAACGCTCGCGATATTCCTTTGGCGTCAGGCCGTTGTCTGTAAGGTGGCGTCGCAAGGTTTTATATGGCTTGCCATTTATCAGGCTGATGATGTGATTCCTGTCCGCCAGCGATTTCTTGACTGACACCATAGGCACATATTCCTCGTCTGACCTCGTTGCTGCGCGACCTCCCGCATTCGTCGAAAGATTGGCGATTGCATCGTGCATAGCCCTGAGGACTAATGGCACATCGTGGACGCTGGCCCGGTTTTTGTCGTTTTCAAGCCAAGCGATGGTCATCTCAACCGCAAGTTCGACAACGGTTATATTGTTGGTCATTCGGTATCCCGTCCTTGAACGCCGAATTACAATCGACTGGCCCATCGTAGGCTTTTTTATCGGAGCAACAACGCTAGAACGACATGCAGGACCGGGACGCCTGGACACCTCTACAGAGAAGTGTCCGGTGTCGCGCTCCGTAACATTGAGCTCGGGTCAGGACTCGTAATCACCAGGTGACGGCTGCCACGAGGTAGATCGCACCAAGAAGGTTTGTGGCAAGCTTGTCGTAGCGAGTGGCGACGCGGCGACTCGGCGATAATCCTTGAGGCGGCAGAACATGCGCTCCGCCGCGTTTCGTCTTTGTAGAGCGAGCGCGAGAAGCAGCTTTTCTAGCGGTTCGCTTCGAAGGGATGTTGGGCACGGCACCCTTGCGCTCGATCAGGTCGCGGATCGCGTTGCTGTCATATGCCTTGTGGGCCAGCACGATGGTGCGCGGCGCGAGATCGTCGAGCAGGACATCAGCAGCACGGCAGTCAGCGACGTTGCCGCCGGTCAGCAGAAAGCGAAGCGGGCGCCCTTCGCCGTCGGTGAGCGCGTGGAGCTTGCTGATGTGTCCGCCCCGGCTGATCCAGATCGCTTGGACGAGCGCGCCCCTTTTCCGCCGCCTGCCAAGCTGTGCACCTTCATATGCGTGCTGTCGATCAGGACCTCGGCAGGCGGTCCACCCGCTGCCGCCAGCGTGACGAATATCTCTTGCCAGATGCCTTTCGCCGCTCACCGCACGAACCGGTTGTGGAGCGTCTTCCTCGGACCGTAACAGGCCGGTGCATCGGCCCAGCGACCGCCCGGTCTCACCATATGGTTGATGCTGCTGATTACACGCCGGTCATCAAACCGCGCAACCCCTCGAACCTTGTCCGGCAGCAACGGCCGAAGCCGCTCGAACTGTTCTTCGCTCAACTAGAACTCGCTCAAACCCACGCTACTGCTGTCGCCGAGCTTGAATCACATTCGCGCCGCCAAGGAAATCCGGTTTACGGGTCCTGACCCTAGCAAGATGCGACACTATCAAAAATGTACGACACGACGGGCAAGGGTACTGTAAACCTTGATACAATGCATCGTGTAACAGTTGATCGGTGACGTTCGAAAATATGCTGCAATCCGAAGTCTGTGATGTATCGTGCGGGCAACCGCTAAAAGTGCCCCAAGCAACGCAGGCGGCCAGGGTCGTAGCTCCGGTTTTCTCCGAACTGCGACCCGTTTTTGGCCTCAGTCCCATGCCAGCTGATGTGCGGCGGGTAAGTGGGATAGGCAGTTAAATGTGACCGTGTTGTCACTTCAAACCGGTCATTGCGCTGACGGCCCGATCTTGGTCGTTCCCCGTTCGATGCTCGACGCGCATCTCTTGTCCGATTCAGCCGAAAGCCGACGTTCGCTGCTTGAGCTGCAAACGACGGCTTCGTCCCAGCTCAGGTCATTCCCAGCGTCAAAAGTCCGTTCCCGGAACAGGCCGGACACCCACATGAACGGATGACCGATTTCGGGAAGCGCTGAGTCGCTCGTGAATGTCCACAACTGGGTCAAAGAAGCGTGGGTAGCTCGGGCGATCGTCGGCAGCCCTATTGGGCATGATCCATCTCAGACCCGATACCGACCTCGTCAATCCCCAGGGCTACGAGTTTGGGACCCCGTCACCGTGAAAATTCTCCGAGACACTGGCGTAAGGCTTGGGTGGACTGGGTAGGCTCCGGCGGCGAATTAGTAGACTTCACCGCAAAGGTGGGGCAGTTTCCAATTAACGCCTGTTGTCGGCTTTTATTGGAAGGCGCAGTGTTACTCGTAGCCCTGGATGCGTATTGGTTACAACAAGCTCGGCGCCCAGCCGCAACGCAGCGGAGCGGACGATTGCAAGGCCGAGCCCGCTGCCTTCGTGTCCGGCACTGGTTGCGAGGCGGACGAAACGCTCGCCGATCCGGGCGAGATCCTCGTCGGCTAGACCGGGGCCATCGTCAAGCACCGTGACAATGGCCGCGTTATCCGATCGCTCAAGCGTGATCGCGGCCATGCCGCCCGCGCGATTGTAGCGGATCGCATTGTCGAGCAGGTTCGATAGGATCTCAAACAGCAACGTTCGATAGCCTGCAAGTAGGATACGGCCGTCCGGCGCATCGAGCTGAATGTCGACGTGCGCGTCGATCGCCTGCGCGATCCGCCGATTGATGACTGCGACCGCGACTTCGCGCAGATCGACCTGCTCGGTTGGCGGCGCGGTTCCGCTTTCCTCCGCACGCGCGAGCGCGAGCAATTGCGTCACCAGCCGTTCCAGCCGGTCCGCGGCATCCGCAATCTCGCCAAGCGCTTGCGGACTGCCGCGACGCGCAAGCGCGACCTGGACTTTCAGCACCGACAGCGGGGTGCGCATCTGGTGGGAGGCGTCGGCGGTGAAGCGGCGCACGCCGGCCGTGGCCGAATCGAGCCGTGCAAGCAGATGATCGAACGCATCCGCCAGCGGGCCAAGTTCGATCGGCAACGGTCCGGTTGCAAGCGGCGACAGGTCTGGCGTGGCGCGGGTATCGCGTGACGAGATCGCGTCGCGCAGCAAGGCGAGCGGCCGCAGACTCCACGACAGCGCCGGGCGGATCAGCAGCATTGCGACCCCAACCAACACCAGCTCCCCGATGAGCAGCGCGATCAGCAACCGGTGTTGCAGCGCGGTGCGCCCGTCGAGCGTCTCTGCCACCTGAACGATGACCGGCTGCGGAATCCGCGGAAGCGCGCGGCGGACTTCGGCGATGCGAATGTCCTGGTCCTTGTACCGCGCAAAACGAAAGCGCGGCGTATCGACCGACAGGCTCGCAAGCGCGGGCGCGGGCAAATCGGCATAGCCGGTCAGCAACTGCCCTCCCACGGCGACGCGGTAATAGACGTTGTCGCGCTCGCTGTTCTCGAGCATCCCGAACGCCGCAGCGGGCAGGTCGAGCGTCACCGCGCCGCGCTCGACTTGCACCGTTTCGGCAATCGCGCCGAGCGCCCCGCCGAGCACCCGATCGTTGGTGCGGCGGACGACATCGGCGATCAGCGTCGCGCCCGCGACTCCCAGCAGCACCGCGATCCCGAGCAGCGGCGCGAGCATCGCCGCAAGCAGCCGGGTACGCAGCGCCAGCGCACGCGGGCGCGGGTTACCCGGCATCGAGCAGATAGCCTACGCCGCGAATGGTGCGGATCGTCGGTCCGTCTGGCGCGAGCTTTCCGCGCAGTCGCGTGATGTTGACCTCGATCGCATTGGGGCCGACCGGTTCGTCGAACCCGAACACCTCGGCATGGAGCGTGTCCCGCGGGACGATCTGACCCACGCGGGTTGCGAGTGCGTCGAGCACCGCCCATTCGCGCCGCCGCAGATCGAGCAGCCGCTCCCCGACCCGCGCCTCGCTGGTGGAGCGGTTGAGCGCGAGCGTACCGATGATCAGCGCCGGGGTCGGATCGCCCCCGCGCCGTCGCCCGAGCGCCCGGATTCTCGCCTCTAGTTCCTCAGGCGCGAAGGGTTTGCGCAGATAGTCGTCCGCGCCGAGATCGAGCCCGCGCACCCGGTCGTCCAGCGCGTCGCGCGCGGTCAGCATCAGCACGGGCACGCGCTCGCCACGGCGGCGGAGCGTCTGGAGTACGGCAAAACCGTCGATATCGGGCAGGCCGACGTCCAGGATCACCAGCGCATAGGGTTCGCTCTCGCTGACCAGCAACGCATCCTCGCCGGTCGCGACATGGTCGATCGCGTGGCCAGCGGCGCGCAGCAGGGTCGCGATGCTGCGCGCGAGTGCCGCGTCATCCTCGACGATCAGGATCCGCATGGCAGTGCCGATCCGTGAAAGGTGGGTGACAGGTTGAACGCGTACCGCATGCTCAACGGCTTACCCGAACGTAGAGGCGGGAGGCGAGAGGAGCTTGATGATGCGGACCATCTTTCTGTTGATGCTACTGACGGGCGTCGCCGTGCCGGCAACGGCGCAGCGTCCGGCTGGCTATCCGCGCTCTTACGATGCGCTGATCGCCGAGGCGCGGGTCGAGCGCGTGGTGGACGTCTACGGCAATGCGGATACCGCGGCGATGGGGCCGACGATCGCGGCGTTCCGGCGGGCCTTTCCCGGCGTCCGTGTCAATTATGTCGAGCTCGAGTCCCGTGACCTGTACCGCCGCGCCGTCAGCGAAACCCGCGCGCGCCGTCCCTCCGCCGATCTGGTCTGGTCGTCGGCGATGGATCTGCAGGCAAAGCTGATCAACGACGGTTTCGCGCAAGCCTATCAAAGCCCCGAAAAGCCCGCGCTTCCGCAGGCCGCGGTGTGGAAGAACATGGGGTATGGCATCACCGCCGAGCCGGTCGGCTTCGTCTACAACCGGCGTCTGATCCCACCCGCTGCGGTCCCACGGACGCATGAAGCGTTCGAGCGGTTGCTGCGCGACCGGCGCGGTCCCCTGACCGGGCGAGTCGCGACCTATGATCCGACGCGCTCCAACGTGGGCTATCTGTACCTGACCGAAGATTATGGCACCACGCGGGACACGCGCGGGCTGCTTCAGGCGATCGCTGCGACGCGTCCCTTGCTGTCGCGGACGACGGGCCCGATGCTGGATGCGGTCGCGAGCGGGCGCGCGGCGATCGCGTATAATGTCGTCGGGCCGTATGCGCTGGCACGCGCGCGGCGCGATGCGCGGATCGGGGTGGTGTTCCCACGCGATTACACGATCGTCGCGTCGCGCGTTGCGTTCATCGCCCGCGACGCCCGCCACCCCGCTGCGGCGAAACTGTTCCTCGATTTCCTGCTGTCGCGCAGCGGGCAGACGTTGCTAGCGCGACAGGAGCTGTTCCCGGTTCGCGGTGACGTTCCCGCGCCCCATCTCGCTGCCGATCAGGGGCGCCCGATCCGGGTCGGCCCGCAGCTGCTTGTCAATCTCGATTCGATCAAGCGTCGGCGCTTCCTTGCCGACTGGACCGCCATTCTGGCCGAAGGACTGACTGCGAAATGACCCTGTTACGAACTGGCTGTGCGCTTGTGGCGCTCGTCATCGCCACGCCTGCGCTTGCGCAGACGCCGAGCCAGGAGGACTTGAGTGCGCTGGTGCGTGCGCAGGCGAGCGAGATCGCGGCGCTGAAGGCGCGGCTCGACCGGCTGGAAGCGACGCAGGCCGTTGCGACGCAAGACGCGGTTCCGGCGACGCCGCCAGCCGTCGCCGCGACCCCGCCGGTCCAGATGGCGCAGACCACGCCGCCGCCCCGCCGCCCGATCGTCACCGCACCTTATGCCGCACAGCTCGTCCCCCCCGGTCCGGCCGAACGCGACGTTGCGCGTGCAGGCGAAGCCAGAGCCGCGGGCGTGACGACCGAATGGGGATCGGGGTTGCCCGTGTTCCACTCGGTCGATGGGCTCTACACGTTCAAGCCGCGCGGACGGATCCTCACCGACGTTAGCTCGACCTTTGGCTCGCGCTACGACGGGCGCAACATCACCACCACGGGGATGCGCGCGCTGCGGCTCGGGATCGAGGGCGGGGTGGGGACACGCTTCTTCTATCAGTTCGAGACCGACTTCAGCGAAAACGAAGTCGATATCGTCACCGCCTTCATCGGCTGGCGCAACCGCATCAGGCCCGGGCTCGATTATGACGTGCGCGCGGGGCATCTGTTCAACGACCGCGCGTTCGAAGGCTCGACCGGCTCTGACTCGACCCCGTTCATGGAACGCAGCACGGTCTCGACCGCGATCATCCCGCAGCGTGGTTTCTACGGCATCGGCATCATGCCGCGGCTGTTCTGGAAGACCGGCCATGCCTCGGTCACCGTCACGGGCGACCGCGTCGACGGCTATCAGGCGGTCAGCGACAGCCGCACCGTGCTGGCACGCGCACACTGGAACCCCGTCAAGAGCGATACCGGCGTGCTGCATCTCGGGCTGTGGGGGTTCGATGAAAGCCTGTCGAGCGCGGCGACCTCGCTGACGCGCAATACCGTGATCGGTGGGCGCTTCAACGGCGCGCTGCGGGTCGGGTCGGGGCCGCTGACCGGCGGCACCGGCACCACCGGCTATGGCGCGGAACTCGGCGGCTATCTCGGCCCAGTATGGGTGATGGGCGAGGCGGGGCAGCGCAACGCGCGATTGAACGCCGGACGGCCTGATTTCGTTAGCAAGGCATGGAGCCTGTCGGGCGGCTGGTTCATCACCGGAGACCTTCCGCCGTACAATCCGCGCCTTGGCAGCTTCGGCCAGCCGCGCGTGCTCAAGCCGCTGTTCGAGGGTGGCGCCGGCGCGATCGAGCTGACCGCGCGCTACGAGAACCTCGATTACAGCGATCTCGTTACCGGCGGGCGCGGCTGGGCCGCGACGATCGGCGCGAACTGGTATCTCAACAGTTTCACCCGGATCCAGCTCAACGCGATCCACTGGAACACCGACAATCGCGACGGTGCCTTCACCGGGCAGGACGACGGTCAGACCGTCAGCACCCGCATCGCCGTCACCTTCTGACGCGGCCTAGAGGACAATATCGATGGATTTAGCGCTTCTCGGCTTCCTCATGGTGGCCACCTTCATGACGCTGATCATGACCAAGCGGATGACCCCGCTGGTCGCGCTGATCGTCGTGCCGACCGCGTTCGCATTGCTTGCCGGCTTTGCCGGCGGCGTTGGCGACATGATGATCGACGGGATCAAGAACCTCGCGCCGACCGGCGTGATGCTGCTGTTCGCGATCCTGTTCTTCTCGATCATGACCGATACCGGGCTGTTCGATCCGCTGGTCAACCGGTTGCTCCGCGTGGTGCACGGCGATCCGCTGCTGATCCTGGTCGGTTCGGTCGTGCTGTGTGCGCTCGTCAGCCTCGATGGTGATGGATCGACGACGTACATCATTACTATCTCGGCGCTGCTGCCGCTGTACAAGCGCTATGACATGAGCCGGCTGTACCTGTGCTGCCTGCTGATGAGCACCAGCGGAATCATGAACCTGACCCCCTGGGGCGGTCCGACCGCGCGCGCGGCGAGCGCGCTCAAGCTTGATCCGGCGACGCTGTTCCTGCCGTTGATCCCGGGGATGATCGCCGGGCTAGCGTTCCTGATCGGGCTGGCGATCTTCTTCGGACGCAAGGAGCGTCGCCGCATCGGCGAGGTCAAGGGGACCGGGCCGACTGCCTTCACCGGCATGGCGGTCTCGCAATTCCCCGAGGCGCGTCGTCCGAAGCTGCGCTGGTTCAACGCGGTGCTGACGGTCGCGCTGCTTGCCGGGCTCGTTTCCGGGGTGTTGCCGCTGTCGGTGCTGATGATGCTGGCGTTCGCGATCGCGATGATCGTCAATTACCCGCAGATCGCCGAGCAGAAGGAGCGGATCGCCGCGCATGCCGGCAACGTGCTGTCGGTGGTGTCGCTCATTTTCGCGGCGGGTATCTTCACCGGCATCCTTTCGGGCACCGGGATGGTCGAGGCGATGAGCAAGGAAGTGGTCGCGATGATCCCGCCCGCGCTCGGGCCGTATATGGCGCCGATCACCGCGGCGCTGAGCTTGCCGTTCACCTTCTTCATCTCGAACGACGCCTTTTATTTCGGGATGCTGCCGATCCTGGCGGAGGCGGGGAGCCACTACGGCGTGTCGCCGATGGCGATCGCGCGCGCCTCGCTGATGGGCCAGCCGGTCCATTTGTTGAGCCCGCTCGTTCCCTCGACCTACCTGCTGGTCAGTCTGGCAGGGATTGACCTGGCCGACCATCAACGCTTTTCCCTGATCCCCGCCGTGCTGGTGTGTGCGGTAATGACGATCGTTGGCATGCTGGTGCTCGCGTTCCCGCTGATAGGATGACGACCGTGACCGAACTCTGGCAGCATATTGCCGCGGACTTTGCCAATATCGGGTCGCCCGCCGCGCTCGCCGCCTTCGCGCAGGTGGTAATGATCGACATCATGCTCGCCGCCGACAATGCGATCGTCGTCGGCGCGCTGGCAGCGGGGCTACCCGCGGCGATGCGCCGCAACGTGATCCTGATCGGGGTTGCCGCCGCTCTCATCTTGCGCGTTGTGTTCGCGCTGGTGGTGACGCAGTTGCTACAAGTCGTCGGCCTCGTGTTTGCTGGCGGGTTGCTGCTGGTGTGGGTGGCGTGGAAGATGTGGCGCGAGCTGCGCACCGAAGAGGGCGGCACCGACACCGACGAGATCGCCAACAGGGCGCCGCGCAAATTCTGGGCGGCGGCATGGGCGGTCGCCGTCGCCGACGTGTCGATGAGCCTCGACAATGTCCTCGCGGTGGCGGGTGCTGCGCGCGATCATCCGGGGATCCTCGCGATCGGGCTGATCCTGTCGGTCGCGCTGATGGGGCTTGCCGCCAACGTGCTCGCGCGCGTGATCGAACGGTATCGCTGGCTCGCCTATGTCGGGCTGCTCGTGATCGTCTACGTCGCCGGGCGGATGATCTGGGAAGGCCTGACCGATCCGACCCGCGGCGTACTCGGCCTGTTCGGATGATCGTGCCGCGCGACGGGGATGCGGCGCGAGTCGCGCTGCGCTTCGTCGCGGCGATTGCGATCGGGGCGGCGGGGGGCGCGGCGTTTGCTGCGCTTGGTGCGCCGCTGCCGTGGGTGCTGGGATCGATGGGGGCGTGCGCGCTGGCCAGCATCGCGGGTTTGCCGATCGCGGCAGGGGCGGCGACGCGACGGCCGATGGCGGCGGTGATTGGGGTGGTGCTGGGCAGTTCGTTCCACCCGGGGTTGTTCGCACTGGTCGCCGATTGGTGGTTGCCGCTGCTGGTGTTGCCGCTGTTCCTGACGATCGCGGCGGTCCTGTGCGCGACGTGGTTCCGCCGCGTCGCCGGGTTCGACCCCGCCACCGCTTATTTCGCGGGGATGCCCGGCGGGATCGCGGAAATGGTGTTGCTAGGTAGCGAACGCGGCGCGGACGAACGCACCGTCGGGCTGATCCATGCTGCCCGCATTTTCCTCGTCGTGTTCGCGCTGCCCTTCGTCATCCGCCAGTTTCATGCGCCGGTCGTGGTGGCGGCGAGCGGCTTCACCAGTGCCTCCGCTTGGCCCGATCTGTCGCTGCTGCTGTGGGGCGGCGGGAGCATGATCGTGGGCGGCGTGCTGGGTCGCCTGCTGCGGTTGCCCGCGTGGCATCTGATGGGGCCGCTCGCGGTCAGCGGCGTGCTCCACGCGACCGGCATCACCGATTTTCGCGTCCCCGTATGGTTGCTGGCCGCGGCGCAGGTCGGGCTCGGCGCGACGATCGGGTGCCGCTTTGCGGGGCTCGGGGTGCGTGCGTTCCTCGGTATCCTCGCGCTTGCCGCGGGGTCGAGCGTGATCCTGCTGTCGCTGACCTTCGCCTTTGCCTTCGTGCTCGGACGGATCACCGGGCTCGACGTGACGCTGCTCGCGCTGGCGTATTCTCCCGGCGGGCTCGCCGAGATGAGCATGGTTGCGCTGAGCCTAGGGCTCGAATCGGGTGTCGTCGTCCTCCACCATGTCACGCGCGTGGTGCTCGTCCTTATCGGTGCCCCGTTGGGCTTCCGGCCATTTCACCAGGAGAAACGATCATGATCCGCAAGCAGACCCCGCTCGTGCTCCTGCCCGCGATGGGGTGCGACGGGCAGCTCTGGGCACGGCAGGTGGTCGATCTTGGCAATGTCGCGCATCCCGAACTGGGGGATCTGACCGCGGACGACACGCTTGCGGCGATGGCGGCGCGCGTCCTTGCACATGCGCCGCCCCGGATCGCGGTCGCAGGCGTCAGCCTCGGCGGCTATGTCGCGCTCGAGATGATCCGCCAGGCGCCCGAGCGGATCGAGCGTGTAGCGTTGTTTGCAACGCGCGCCACGATGCAGATGCGCCCGCGCACCGTGACCGAGCAGGGGTTGCTCGCGATCGCCCCGCACGCCGATCCGCTGCTGACGCCAATTCTGACCGGCCCGGTTCAGGCGATGGCGGAGCGTGTCGGTACCGAGGTGTTCGAGCGCCAGCAGCGTGCGTTGCTTGAGCGCCCGGATATCGGTCCGGCGATCGCTGCGGTGCGCATGCCGACCTTGATCGCCGTAGGGAACCGCGACCGGATTTGCCTGCCGGATGATGCCCAGGCGCTCGCCGACCGTATCCCAGATGCGCATTTCCACGTCCTCAGCAACTGCGGGCATCTCGCGCCCATGGAACGTCCGGGCGAGGTTACGATGCTTCTACGCAATTGGCTGCGCACTCGAAATTGACTCAGCCAAAAACCTGGCCCCGGATTACATAAGTCCTGGAACCGTCTTAATCCGAGGCATGAGCTACCGATGGAAGCTCATGCCTCGGGCGCTTCCAGTCCGTCCGCTTAGCCGCCCAAAAGCTGCAAGTCCGCTTTGAGAAACAGTCGGTGCGCTGGCCGTGCCTGAACGTCGCAACTTCGGGGGGCGGGGCCTCGGCCTGGTGGCTTATTTTCTCCGGTCCCAAAATCTGGACCGGATTTCGATCGTCCGCTGGCCACAGTAACGCTCACGATCGTTATCGTCTTGTTGATCCTGCTTGTGCCCGCAGCGAGCAGAAACCGGACGCGAGGAAGCGCGCCATGATCGTCGAACGACCGCGTCTCACCTTTCACGGCATTCATGACGGACGATCATGCGCCAGGCGCCGTCAGAGCGCAGGTGAACGAATGTCTTCAGTTAGGAAGCGGGGAAGGGTGCGCGAATGGCCACTTATGGGTCTTGACAGCTACAAACGGACCGTCGGCTAGCGCCCAACTGCTGACTTAGGCTCAGCTATCTATACTGTATTGCGGCGGCGATCACGATGGCGAGCCCTACGAATGCAAACAGCACTTGCCCCCTTCGATGCCCGACGTTGACGGTCCATCCCAAAGCCTTCATTCGCTTGGGCACAACGATGCGGGGGTCGTCTGCATCGTGATACAACCCTAACCAGTCGTATCCCTCTTCCATCGCCTTAGTTCCTCAAAATGGAGTGCGCATCTACTGTATCGCGCACGTCAACTTTCCACCAAAATTGACCATCCGACTAACATTTAAAATGGGCGCTCTCACCGCTCAGCGCCGTCCGCTCTATGCTGGTGATCTTGGCGTAGGTTCGAGATTAATGACCCGCAATCGATAGCGTCCGGGCGGTAGCATCAGCGCAACATCGTCGCCGGCGCGGATCGCGACGCGGTCCATCGGCACCGACGCGGTCGGCTCATCGACTGGGCGCGCCTCGACTACGCACCAGCCGCGCGCCGGATAGAGCCTCTGCGGGATGCGCACCGCCTGGTCGCCCGCTTGCTGCCGCCATACGGGGCGTCCGCGAAAGAAGTGCGCATTGGGATGATCGACGACCAGATCAAAGGTTCCGGGCGGCTTATCGGCCGGCAAAGCTGATAGCCGCACAGTGCCGCCACCCCCGCTACAGGCAGTCTGCGAGATGGTGAGCGGGTCGATCCCGGTCTTCTTCTTCAACCGTGCAGCCATCCACTGTGTGCCATCCGCGCCAGGCACCTCCGCAGCATGCGCATAGCCGACGTGGATCAGCAGTTTCGCGCCCGGATGATCGTGGACGTACGCAGCTAGGTTGCGTGCTTCTCCTTCCTCGCGCGCTGCGATCCGCTGCTCCGTCGTAGCATCAGCCGCCGGATGCTCGTCGATGAAGTCGTACGCTAGAAGATGATAACCGAGCTTTTTGGCGCGCCGGCCTAACCGGCCATATCCCGCTTCGGACAGATAATGCCCGTCGCCATCCTCAAAATACTTCAGCGCCGGGTGTTGGACGAATGACGGCAGGTATTGGGCCGTCGTGTCGGGCATGGATGGCGACAGCGCCTCCAGCGCCAGCGTATTGTACCCCAGCGGCCGCAAGCGCGTCGCGAGCACCGTGCTGAAGCCGCGATGCTCCGATCGCTCGTGGCTTTCCGTGACGATGACGATCGAGGTCTGCCGTGCGCGTCGCTCGATCTCGGGCACAACGTCCACCGCCGTCTTCGACGGCGCGCATCCGTTGGGCTTATAATACGCGCTGGTCGCTGCGATCAGGTCTTCCCGGCCGAACAGACTGAGCGTCTGCCTGGTGCCAGTGTCGCTTGGCGGATTGCTTGGGTCGATCGCCGCCAATTGCTCTAGGCTCGACGATAACTCGGTCAGACTAGTGGCGGCCACCCGTTCGACCGGCCCGGCGAAGCGGACGTTTCGCGCCTGCTGCGGCTCCTTGGCCGTTGCCAACGCGCCCAGCGTGCCAAGTACTAGAGAGAAAACGATGCACGTGGCGTTGGTTGGCATGAGAGATGCTATCAAGCTGTACATTCGCTCGCCACCATAATGCGACAATCTAGCCTGCGATCAACGGAATGATCGCCGACGCTCGGGTCGCGACGTTTAGGCACGGCCGGCTCGCCGGCTGTTCTCCAAACCCGACTGGCAGCTATCGGGCGGCAAAGCTGCCGGTCTGGAAACTCCCAAAAACCGCTGTCTAACCGGATGAACGAATGTCCGGAGGTGGAAGGCGGCTTAGGGCACTTGAATGTCCACTCGTGGGTCGTGGCGGAAGGTGCTGATGGTCACTGGAGCTTCAAAAATTCGGGGTGGTAGGGCACCGCATCGATGGCAATCAGGACTGAACAGGGAAGCTCAACAATGACATAAGACGGGGGAAAACTCGCATCAGTCCGATTGGTAAGAAGGGGAATTAGTTAGCCCTACCACCGACGCCATTGACTGGCCCGCTTTTGCAACGAATCATGCGTGAGCGGCAGACGGGCCGGCGCGCCGACGATGGGGAGAAGTAATGCCGCTGATGACGTTCGCCGAAGCGATCGCCGACTCGAACCAATTTGCGAAGCGTCATCTTCTGATCGGCAATGGCTTCAGCATCGCGTGTCGGGCCGACATCTTTCACTACGGTTCGCTGTTCGCGCAGGCAGATTTCTCGACGGCGCCCGAGGTTGTTGAGGTGTTTGAGGCCCTGCGGACCCAGGACTTCGAGGCGGCCATCCGCGCACTCGAGAACGCGGCTCATATTCTGCCCGCCTATCTCGGCAAGGGCAGTGCCGCGCCCGCGACAATGCTGGATCACGCCGCAATCTTGAAGGAAATCCTCGTACAGACCATCGCCGGCAACCACCCGCATGTGCCGATGGAAATCGACGATGATAAGTTCTGGGCGTGTCGACTTTTTTTGGCCAACTTCCTGGCCGGCCCAAAGGCTGGCTCGGTCTTCACACTCAACTATGACCTTCTGCTTTACTGGACGTTGATGCACGACGACATGCCGTTCGGGGAACCGATCAGGCTCGCGATCAGCGATGGCTTTGGCAACGACGAGGACGAGCCCGACGCCGAATATGTAGTGTGGCAGGGGGAGACCAACGCGCACGGCGCTTGCGTGATGTTTTTGCACGGGGCTCTGCACCTCTTCGACACCGGCAAGGATCTCGTAAAGTATACATGGGTGCGAAAAGGCGTGCCCCTAATTGATCAAGCGCGCGACGCGCTCGCAAATGATGCGTTTCCTCTCTTTGTCGCAGAGGGAACCAGTGCTCAAAAGAAGACTAAGATCCGGCACAACGCGTATCTCTACCAATGTTTCAAGCAGTTCACGGCAAACGTTCAGGTTGGCACGCACTGTATGTTCGTCTTCGGCCACTCATTAGCGCAGAATGACGACCACATACTGACCCGTATTGGCCGGGGTCGATTCAAGAAGCTATACGTCGGGATCTATGGGGACCCGCTGCAAGCGGAGAACGGTGTCATCATAGCGCGTGCTGAGGCACTGGCTTCGCTCCGATCGGAAAGGTGGCCGCTTTCCGTAGCGTTTTATGACGCTTTAACCGCACGAGTATGGGGATAACTGGTAACTCCAGTCTGACGCAACGCCGACCCCTGAGCTTCGCAAAGCAACTGTCCCCCATCGTCAGATGGTGGTCATTTAGCAAATGTTTAGTCGCTATCAGCCCGAGCCGGTCCACAATCTGAACCTGAATGAGCGGCTGATCTTGAGAAGCGACTAACGCGTCGCGACTAACCGAATATAGGTCGTCACGGCGGGGCTGAGCGGCTTCCGCCCGGGGCGGACGTTTTCGATAAGAAAAGCCGCCGCACCCGCTGCATGATACCTTAGTCATTCGCCTAGCGATGGCGACGGCCTATCATCGTGCGGTATAGCGCCGCGTGTATCGGCCACTATCATGCGGCCATGAGGAGGGTAACTGATGCGAATGTCCGCCTGTGCAGCCACAGCTACAATCCTGATGCTTGCTGCCTCTGCAAATGCGGCGACGATAACGCTCAAGGCAGGCGATTATGGGGCGGCCGGACTCGCCTGCGACGAGCAGCCCAATGCCTCAACGATGAGCTTTGATGGACGAAGTTTCTCCTATGCGCATGCCAGCAAATGCACGGACAGGATCACGAGGAAGCAAGCTGGCGTGATGACGATTGTTGAAACCTGTCGCGCAGCCGGCGATGGCAGCCCTACTGACCCATATACGCGGACCCTCAATTTGCGTCAGAATGGCAGTGACGGGTTCACGCTCATTAAGTCCCGGTCGGCGGGGACCTTCCGAAGGTGTGGACCGCTCGGCTATTTTAACAAGCACTGAGGGGCGCATTGTTCGGCGGAGGGGCCCTCCGCCGGACCCGGGCTTTTCGAGGTCCCGCTGACAGCTACGTCCAATTTGCGCCTGAACGCCTCATGACGTCTGCAGACGCTTAAAGTGGACGGCTCACTCAATCTCTCTTCAACGCCCTCATTGCAAGCCGAGCCTCTGATGACGCGAAGATAGACATGAACAGATGTCCGAATCTGAGAGGCGGGCGGGAGGCTTTGTATTACCGATTGTGGGGCAGGACAGGCGACTGCCGCCATCGATCTGCCGGACTATGCCATTCAGTGCCGCGGTACAGCCTTGCGCCCGCCCGATATCGTGATCCGTCCCGGTCGAGTTCCAGAACATGTCGAGTGGCCATCGTTCCGGGTAATGCGCCATTAGGCAGCGCAGCACGAGCCGCACCTCGATCGTGTCGACTTTCCCCTTATTGGACTGTGCAGCAGTGGCGCGGAGGATATGAAGCGACGGGTCGATGATGATTCACTGATGGCGAGACACCGATCAGTGGAAGTCGCGCGCCTTCACCCGCACGACATCTTCCGGATCCATGCCCGTGCTATGCGGCGGCCAATAGCCGTCGCGAAGGCCGGGCTTCCAGCCGGCATCGCCACGGTCCGGCGAGCCCGCATGCCGCGCGCCGTCATCACGCCTGGTCGCATGCGGAAAATCCCTTTGCCAGAGCTGCGCGAGCAACGGTCCATGGTCGATGTTTCGGTCGCAGATGACGTGGATCACCTGTCCCTCCTTCTGCACGCGCCCCTTCATCCCGACATCGCGGCCGACATCACAGTGCGGCGTTGTGCCTCGAAGCGGTCGGGAAACAGGATGCCGTTGGCGATCCCCGTCTCATCCTCGATGGTGATGAACAGCAGACCCTTGGCCGATCCCGGCTTCTGGCGGACGAGGATGATCCCGGCCACCTCGACGTGCTGGCCGTTCTTGATGTTCGCAAGATCGGCGCAGCGTGTGATGCGGCGGCAGGTCAGATCCTGCCGCAGGAAGGCCAGCGGGTGGCCTCCTTAGGCCCGCCGCCATAAAGAAGGCGGGACCGACGCAACCGCCGGTCCCGCCTTTCGATCAGCGTCCCCAGATATGCCCGGTGGCACAGTTGACGAGTGACCGCCCGCCCTTGAGGTTCAACTTGACCCCGCCCCGGTATAGGGGAGCGGCGTCGGTGATGAGGCAGGTCACATCGAAAGGGAGCGGCACCAATGGTGTGAGCGCCGAACCGACCAACGCACGGGCGGCAGCGTCGTCGAATGCGCCCTCATACCATTCGAGTATGTCGCCATACTGCACGATCCTGTCCGGCGCCGTGATCTCGGCCTTGATGCAGCCGTCGTGCCAGAACAGGACAGCGTAGACAGGGCCTGCCTCGGTGGTGAAGGCGACATCCGTTTCGAGGTCGGCAGCCAGGCGCGCGAGAACTGCCGCCGGACCCTCTAGTGCATAGCGGACCACCGCTTCCGCGAGCAGGTCGATCTCGCCATCCGCTCCGAGGGCGCGCAAGGCATCGCGCTCGGCGCGGCGACCATCGATGCCGTATGGCACGGGATCACGCCGCCACTGACCTTCGATGACGGCAGGAATGTAATCAAGGACGATGCCGGGCCGATGAGCCTCGTCGATTCCGTCGAACTCGACGTAGAAGGACAGGTGTTCATCCTTGCGATGACGCTCGAAGTCGATGGCGATGGCGCGAATGGCGACTCCGTCCGCGTCACTCGGAATCTTCGCTTCGGCGATGCCCCGCGCGACCGCGGCCTGTGCGGCGACAGCTTTCCGGCGTTTCCAGAGCGTCTTCATGTCGGCAACGATCGAGGTAGCGAAGGCCTTGATCTGCTCCGGCGTCGCCGCGCCGAAGCGGGATGCCCCGGTTTCATCTGCCCAGCGTTGCAAGACAACGCCACCGGCCGCCTGAAAGGGCGGGAATTTGAGCAGATGCCGGGCTTCGCTATCGGCGATGAGGACAGGCGAAGGCAGGCCGATCCGTTGCCAGGGCTTGCCGCGGACGGCTTGCGATATGGAAGCGCGCAGCAGTTCGAGGTTTGGGCCGTGCGCACCCCGTCGTACCGTTTCGAGCGGAAAGAGGCCGGTTTTGCCCGCCTCGGTCACCCAGATCTCCCCGCCCATGTGGATCGAGCCGGGCTTGTCCGATTTGACCCTGGTGCCAAGTGGCAGTGTGAATTGCTGATCCTCATGGGCGATCGCTTCAGCCAGGTAGAAACCGAGGTCGAAGATCGTATCCTCAGCCAAGGCATCGATGATCTCGATGCCATCTTCATACCGGCTTTGGCGAAGATCGACCATGATCGCCGAAACGAGAGCGGACGCGACGGGAGTTCCATTGGCGAGATCAAACGAACCCAGTGCCGCATCGAACTTGTCTCTCAGCGATGCTTCCAGCAGTTCACGTGCGAAATTCAACATTTTCTAACTCCTCTTTTTCCGTTCCTTGGCTTTCGCCAATCTTCAAAAATCGATCGATTGAGGGGCGACGTTGAGGAGAGGAAAAGAGGGAAGAGGACAGGTCCGTAGCCTTGCGGACCTTGCGTCATTGGAGCTGTGAAGTCCGCTGAGAAAAGAAGGGGAGGGGCCTACAGACCGTCTGTCTGGGCTGTAGGCCGATGGACGAAGAAGTGTCGGCTGTTGCGCTTTTCGAGGACACCGCGTTTCTCGAGCCGCTGGAAGTGCCAAGCGATGCTACCGTCACGTGCTTTTCTCTTGCCGCCGCCTGAGGCGCTGGTGACGAGTTCACGATTGGGGAAGGGCTGCTCAGCATGCAGCGTGATCAGCTTCTTCATGACGCGGTCAGCTGCCACGCACTGACCGGCGACGAGGTCGGGATAGGTGAGGGTAATGACGCGCATCACGAGCTCGGTGCCCGGTGCATAATCCTCGTCGGACCGTTTGGATCGGTCGGAGCGAGCCGACGCCGGACGCGGGGCCTTTGGCTTCTTCCTAAGCGAAGGATGCGACGGCTTGTCGTCGCCAGCGGCATCACTGTCGACGGAAACCGGAGGGCTCACCTCTCTGAAGGCGCCCTGCTCGTCGCGGATGATATAGCGCGGCTCGCGGCACACACCGAGCAGATTGGCCTTGGCGGCATAGATGACGAGGAAGTCCTTGCGGTCGAGGTGCGGGAACAGATCACGAAGGGCCTCCTCCTCGTAATAGGGGCCGCCCTTCTCGCGCCACTCCTGGAGAAGGCGCACCTCGACCGCCATGCGCGGTGCCGTCGTCCACATGGCGACGCCGCGCAGGCGGGATGCGGCGCTGCCCCACGGATCCTTCCGTGGAACGAAGGCGGCCTTGGGGACATGGCCGATGATCGTGAAGAAGATGCCGAGCGCCTCGCACAGGCGACCGAGGTAGAAGAAGAAATTGGTGGTGGCCTCGCCCTCCATGCCGTCGAAGCCCGCCATGCTGGTGGCGGAATCCATGACGACGCCGACGATCCGGTCTTCCGGATCATCATGGCGGGCGTTCCACTCGGTGATGTAGCGGCGGACCTCTTCCATGACGCCGGACGGGCGCCACACGCGGTCCTCGCCGAACCGCAGGAGACTGGCGTTGGGGTGACCGAACTCGGCTTCGGTCATGCTGAGGAACGGCATGACGTGCAGCCGCGCACAGGTCGATGCCGCCGCTGCGGTATCCTGGTGCATCGTGTTCTGCACGATGTCGCGCAGGCGGCCGACGATCTGCGACCGCGCGTCCTCGGCGGTCAGGATCAGCACATGGCCGGTGCCGTTGATCGTGCCGCCGAGCCAGGTCGGCTGGCGATGCTCAGGCCGGCTGGCGATCATCGCCGCCATCCAGAGAAGGAGCTGGGTCTTGCCGGTCGACCCGGCGCCGAACCAGACAGCGGGACCACGCGCGGCCAGCCAACCGTCGATCCGGAACGGGATCGTCGGGGTGGCGTCCTCGAAATGGTGGCTGGCCAGCCATTTGTCGGTCTCAGGCTGCGAGTCCCAATGTCTAGGCGGCGCCGCCTGCGCCGCTGCGGTCCGGCGATCCGAATGCATCGGATCGTTTTGCTTGCCGTTCACCGCGCTCATGCTGATCGCTCTTTCGCTCCATAGTCGTGCTCATGATGAGCGCGACGGTGTGGATTCAGCATTCAGCGGAAATGCCTTTATATATGTTTATGGGCCATGGGTGGCTGAATGCATCAGCCACCCTGGTCCCAGTGCGCGCGCTGAATATTCGATGGGGTGGTAGCGCGCGAGACACCGTCAGCCGCAGGGAAGCGGAAGCTGGTCTTCTACCTTCGCGATCTCGCGGGCAAAGGCATCACGCATGATTTCGTCGCCGTATCGCCGCCAGTCGGCGGCGTAGGGCCGGTGCGCGCAATGCTCTGCGATGAAGGCGGACAGTCGCCGTGTCGCGTCGAGTGCTGAGACGCTGCCGCCCAGCAGATGTCTCCAGCGCATCAGGACCATGGTCGTGGTCAGTACGTCGCCCTCCGCCACCGCCTTGACCGAGGACCATTTGCCCTGGTCCATAAGCCGGCTGACCTGATCCGGCCGGCAGGTGAGCTTGGCAGGCACGCCGAGCTTGGCGGCGATCTCGGCGAGATGCGGGGATTTGGCGCCGGCACACATCTCGGTCATGAGATCGCAGTGGCCCGACGCCTCGCGCCGCCACGGCGCGTGCAGGGCGGTCAAGGAAGTCGGCAGCTTCAGTCCTGCCGCCGCGGCAGCGAGGAGGATCTGCGGCACGTCGGCGTGGAAACCGCCCCAAGTCGTGAGCTGGACGCGGCCCAGCCGCTCCATGTTGTCGAGGAAGGCGGCGACGATCCCGGCCTCGTCATGCTCGGGACACCCCCGCGTCTCCATGCGGATCGGACGCAGGCCATCATCGCCGTCGGTCAGGACCAGCCAACTGAGCGCGACGATCTGTTGACACGGCCAGCGCGGCGTGGCGCGGGGATCGTGGCGGCGGTCACGCGGGTGGAGATCGGCGATCTCGGCGGGAGTGCAGCGTTCGGCGGCGAGATAGCGGCCGTGCACCTGATGGTCGTAGCGGCATTCGGCATCGAGGACGACGACATAGCCGGGGGTGTCGGTCTTCCAGATGCGGGCGGGATCGATATGCATGAGCAGTCTCCTGTCGGACGCGGGGTCCGGATTGTTGGGGCGGGCGGTGTGGGATCAGCGGGTGGCGGGCTGGCCGGCACGCCAGCGGTCGAGCGCACGCAGCGTGGCCTGGGCGGGGTGGTCGGCATCGTCGAAATCCCCGAAGCCAGCTGCCCAGGTCCGCCAGCCCGCGATCGCCTCGCCGATCAATTCGGTGGCGGTGATGACTGGGTCCGGCAGCAGATAGGCCGGCATGGCCCCGTCGCATTCATCGACGCGGGTGCCCAGCGGGCACAGGCATGGCAGCAGCGCCGCGCGTGTCTGGCGAAGATGCCACGTGTGTCCACGCGGCATGTCCCGCCAGCGACCAGCGGTGTCGGCGGCGGCGGACATGATGTTCGGATGCCGCGCCGGATCGGCGAGCGCCAGCAGGCGGCGCGGGACGCTGCCCCAATTATCCCAGCTGATGACGGTGGTGCTTGCAGGGATGCGCGGCTCCAGCCAGTCGAGCAGCTCCGCGACCGCGTCGGCTTCGCCCAGACACCGGGCGTCGGTGGTGAAGATAAAGCCGCCACCATCATTTGGCGTGACGGAGAGCAGCCCGAGACCGCAGAGGATGCGGGCATCCGGTCGATGACCGGCAGCGGGACAGGCACCGATAGTTCTTACGGCGAGTGCGATCGACGCGGGCGCGTAGCCACGCGCTTCGATCGATAGATCGATGAGAGACATGGAAATTTCCTTGGAGACAAGCCGCGTGGCGGCCGGTGGGGATCAGTCGGTGACGGACAGCAGATCGGCGACATGGGCCTGCGCGGCGGGATGATCCGCGTGTTCGAGCCAGGTGGCGAAATGGTCGGCGATGGCGCCGACGATGCCTCGCGCGATGGGGTTCAGGACCGCCAGACGGCGGATGACCAGACGGAAGGTCGCGAGCGCATCGACCTCTGCGTCGTGCGCCAAGCCACGCACGTCGGAGCGCATCCAGTCGGCGAAGCGCCTATTGGCATCGACAGGCGCACACAGGATTCCGGAACAGGCGCAGGCCTGCTGGAACGTGACCGGCTCTTCGCCGCTACGGGCGGTCATATCGAGCGCGTGCTGCTGGCCGCAGCCTGCCAATGCGCGCAGGAGTGGCGACCATTCCTCCCCGGGCAAGCGGTCGAGCAAGGCAACGGCGTCGTTCAGTTGATAGCCGGCGATGGTTACGTCGTCCCGCATCACATACCGGTCGAGCCAATCCATCAGCGTGTCCGTGGGGTCGGACGGTCGCAGGATGCAGCTATCGAGGGCGAAGTGGACGTGCGGTCCGCGCAGCGTTGCGGTCAAAACGGCCGCCCCGACGGGCATCTGTCGCTCGATGCCGACATGATGGCCGACGTCGAGGGGGACGAGGTGCAACGCAGTGATCGTAGGTGTGGGTAGCATGATTGGATGACTCCGGACGCACGCCTGCCCGCCGCCCGCTAATGCAAACGGACGGACAGGCGTGCAGGCTGGGGATAACCGGTGCGATCGACCGGCCGACTATGAAGAGGTTGAAAGGGGCTGACCGGCGGTTGCCGATCTATTTTTCCTTTCTCTCAAGCCCTTCGCTTCCTCCGTCGTCACGGATCGGCGCCGCCGGCGCCTTTTCCATGCTGCCGGCATGGCAGCCCTTTCCGTCAAACACGTCGCGACTGTCGCAATTCGTTAAGGACTGGCTTATAGCCTAAGGCGGTTCGCGGAGGTTTGTCCGCGAACCGGAGCCGTCGAAACCCCGCAGTAAAAGCCGGTCGCAAGACCAACAAACGGTCGCAAAGCTCTTTGTGACCGGGTGACGGACGCGTATGTCCAGGCCACCCCGCTAAAGGCGCCCGCGCCTGTTTTACTACAGGTTTCGAACATCCAGTCTCCAGAGGGCCGGCACCCCGCCATTTCACGGTGTGCCGCCGGCTGTCCGGCGCGCATCCCTCATCGGGGGATGAAGGCGGTGCGACCGGGAATAAGGTTAGCATCGGCAAGCATGCTGGCGCTGATGGTCGCCGCCTGCGGCGGTGGCGGCGGGGTCGGCAGCGCGGGCAGCGTGGCGCCACCGCCGACATCGGGCGTGACGCCCACGCCCAGCCCGACACCAACTCCCGCGCCAACGCCATCACCCACGGCACCGCGGTCACCAACATCATCGCCGCCGGGCGAAATGGCTCCGGCACGGTTGGCTATGCCCTGTCCGCCGCCATCGTCGCGCTGCGCGTCGCCGACTGGGAAGAGAAGACGCAAACCGAGATTCTGTCGCACACCGACGAGGCGATCCGCTACGCGGCGGACAAGGGCATCAAGATCGTTAGCTCGTCGCTGGTCGGCGGCAGCCCGGGCTGGACCGCCGCGACCGAACGGCTCGCTGCGACTGGCGGTCTGCTCGTCAACTCGGCCGGCAATTTCGCGCCGATCCTTACAACGCGCAGTGGATCGCCGCTGACAATCGCAAGGCAGCGCTGTTGGTCGGCTCGCTGTCGCCGGTTCTCAATGCGTATCAGATCGAGGAATATTCCAACCGCGTCGGCACGATTAAGGACCGCACCGTCGTCGCGGTCGGCTTGAACGTCACGACGCTGGTCGACGGGACGGTCGGCGTTTTCTCCGACACCAGTTCGGCAACGCCGGTCGTGGCGGCGCTCGCCGCAGATATCCTGTTGAAATGGCCGCAACTCACTGGGCAGCAGGCGGGCGACGTCATCCTCCACACCGCTTGGGACCTGGGCGCGCCGGGATCCAACGAGGTGTTCGGCATGGGGCTGGTCGACTTCAAGGCGGCGCTGGCGCCGGTCGATCCGACATTGTCGAACGGCAGCACCCAGACCAGCGTGGCGGGATCGGTGATGATCGTGCCCGGTGCCTTCGGCACCGCCGCGCTCCAGACCGCGCTATCGCATGTCACAGTGCTCGATGCTTATGGCCGCGACTTCGCCGACTCGATCGCCGCGCTCGTCGTCCAGCCCCAGGTTACCGCCGACCACCGGATCGCGCGCCGCGTCCAGCAGATGGGCCGGCAGGCGAGCCTGGCGTTCGGCGGTTTCAGCGGCAGCATGGGCTTTACCAGCGTCCGCTTCGGTCCCGGGGCGGATCAGGTCCGCAGCGCGGCGACCGCCGGGACATTCGGCTGCACCGACGGCACCACGGGCGTGCATGCTGCATGGAACACTGCCGACATGCTTCAGGCCGATGTGATGGGTCTGGCCCCCTTTGCGGACGGCGTGCTCGCCTATGTGCCACAGGCCGGGACCAGCGTCGGCGTCGACCGGGTGCTTGGCAGCGGACGGCTCCGGCTGACGATGGCCGCGGGCCGCACGTCGGGCAGCGCGGCGCAGGCGATGACACTGGGCTGGAGCCGTGGCGGTTTCGATTTGCGCGCTTCGTTCATCGACGAGGACGGCACGCTGATGGGGATGCCGACCGGTGCCGGTGGGCTGCGGCTGGGACGCAGCGCCCGCACGGTCATGGTCGAGGGCGCGCCAGTGGATCGGCGTGACCGATAACTGGACGCTGGAGGGCTATGGCTCGCTGGGCGTCACCCGGTTGAAGATCGACGCCGCCTCGCTCGTCACCGGCGCGACCCCGATCCTTGGCACCCGCATCGGCGTGCAGGCGACCGGCATGGTGCCCGGCGGCACGCTGACGCTGGGGATCGCGCAGCCGCTCGCGATCGAGGCGGGCGCGGCGGAGCTGACGCTCGGCAGCGGCTACGATCTTGCCAATCGCTCGCTCACCTATGGCGTCACACGTGCCAGCCTTGCCGGACCGCGCCGCGTTCAACTGACCGCCGGCTATGTCAGCCGCACCGCGATGCCGCTGCGCCTTGGCGTCCTGCACGACGTCAGCGACGGCTCCGTCGCCGCGCTCGTCGGCTGGCAAACCGGCTTCTGACCCCATCCGACATCTACACAGAAAGGACCAAACATGCGTTTGACCATCGCGCTCCTCATCGGGCTGACCGCCGTGCCTGTCGCTGCCCAACGCGCGCCGCTGACGAGATTGCTCGACAAGGTCCCGAGCCTGCTGGGCAACGGGCCGAAGCAACCTGAGATCGCCATGCCTGCGACCCCGACCGTCGTCGGACTGACCAGGGCGGCCGACCGCACCGTCACCGTGATGTCGCGACTTTTGATCTAGGCGGCTTCCGCCTCGGCATGACCCAGGCGGACGCCGAAGCCGCGATTGCGGCCCGCTACCTCACGATCAGGAACGTGCTCCGCTATGTCGACTTCGAGACGCAGGTCCGTAGTGCCGTCAACATCCATGGCGGTACTGGCGGTGTGCCGACCAGGCGCAGCGTGCTGAGTGAAGCGACGCTCGAAGATGATGCGGGCGGGCGATACATGCTGAGGACGCTGGTCTGGCCGGACGGGGCGCACCTGTCCTCGATCGTCTATCTCTCGCCGTCGGGCACCGCGGTTGCCCAGTGGCGGCGGATGCTGCTCGATAAATGGGGCAAGCCCGGAGAGGAGCAGACGGGCGATACGTTCACCGCGCGCTGGAGCAGAGGAAGCAGCGGCTTCCGCGCCAGCGCCGACCTCGGCCCGCGGGGCGGCTCGGTCTCAATCGCGCCGCCGGAAGGGTCCAGCCAGCAGCCGGGCAGGCTCGTCGAGCAGGCCGCCGACGCCTTATTCGCCGCTCGCCCCAGGAAGCCGGCGCTGTGATGGCCGACATGAGGAAGGAGATGCCGGCGATGCGAACGCGTGCATTTGTCGTAGCGGAAATGCTGCTTGCGTTGACTGCTCGTGGCCAAGGACCGGGTGACGCTGCCCGCGCCGCCAGGGAAGCCGCGGGACGCGGCCAGACCACCGAGGCGCTCGAGCAGGTCGACCCGGAGGTCAAGGCGACTGCCGGCATCCTCATCGCGCCGCTGCTGCAGGACAAGGCCCGGAAAGCGCAGGCGAAGGGCGGTGTGACATCGGTCGCGGTCGAGAAGGTCGATACAGTCCACGCCGATCATGCCGTGGTGACCACCGTCACCCATTATGGCGACGGTTCGACGCAGGCGGACTCGGGCAAAGTCCGCCGCGTCGAGGGCAAGTGGTACATCACCATGTAACGATCGCATCGCCCTCGTCTTGGCACGGCGGGGGTCGATCATGATCGTTGCCATGGATCGCTGATCTTGCCGATATGCTGTAGCCTTGCGGGGCGTCTCGGTTTGGTGGGTTTTGCTGGCCCGTCCGCCAGCGACGATGCCGGCCCCGCTGGCGTCCTGGCGAACGGAGGTGTTGGCGTGGGCAGGGCAAGCAGCTCTTTCTGACGCCTCTCCGCCTCTTGAGCTTCTTCGGCCAGTCGAGCCCGATAGGCGTCGGCTTCCCGTACGGCCTGCGCCTGCATCTCCGCATCCAAAATCCCAAGCTGATCACGAGCGACCAGCCGCGCGGCGAGCGTTTCGCTCTCCCGTCGGCAGGTTGGATCGGCGCTGGCCGCCTCCGTGGCGACGAGCCAGCGTGCGATCAGATGAGCATCCTGGGTATTGCGTGTGTCGACTGGCCGGGCGGCATGCACGGAGACGTGCACTTGGACAGGCGGCATGATGCCGGGCGGGGCTGGCGAAGTGGCCACGATCGGCTTCGCCGCCTGTGGTGATGCTGCGACGCGCGCAGGCTGGGTGACGTGCGGGATCAACGAAGGCGTATGTTCTGGCGATGCCGTTGCGGCGTCCTTTGCGGGTGATGTAGCCGGTCGTGCCGGTGTGGTTACCGGACGCTGCGCATTTATTATCGCCATGGCATCATCGACATGGGCATATTGCTTGGCTGCAATTGCTTCAGGCACCACAGAACGCCCATCGGCGAGCAGAGCGGTTTGCGGCGTTGTCGATGGTATGATGGCGCAATGTGCTTCGACCGGCATGCCCGGCGGGGGGCTGGGCGGCATCGCCGGCCGGTCGAACGTCATATCAGGCGCCGAGGTTGAAGCAGGCGGCGTGGATTGACGGACAAGTTCAGCGTTCGATGCCGCCCATTCGTTTCGAATGGCGACATCCTGCATTGGCGTCATCCAGCGCGTCAGCCGCCGCTCTTGATAAAAGCGGTCTACTAAGGACGCCGGCGTTTCGCCGGCGCGCGGGGCAATTCCTTGCACGGAATGTATTGCGATGGGGAGATCGCGCTCTTCGCCGAGTTGCGCCTGCTCCGTCAGCTTCGCCTGCGTAAGCACAGAGGATGCCCGCGCTCTCTTCGGCTTCGCCGTCATCGTCACGCCGTCGATTTGTACCGCGTCTCGCTTGACCCGGACACGGCGGTCCTGACGATCGGCATCGACGATCATCTTGACGCCAATCGCATCCAGCCGCGCGGCGAGTGCTTCGATGTCACTGTGCCGGCTCAGGACCGCTCCGTCTGCGCTGAATTCATCGGCGGCACGCATGAGGCGTTCCTGCTCTGCCACCAGCACCGCTTTCTCGGCCGGTGAGAGCGGCATGGGAGCCGCATGTTGGATTGGCATCGGCGCGGTGGACACGGCCGGGATGGGGGCAAGGGGCGTCTTCGCCTCGCGTGTTCGGAAAGCAGCGAGTTTGCGTGCCGCCTCTGGATCGGTTTTCGCCTCCCCCGCCAGCCAATTGATATAGTCCAGTCGGCGTACCCGACGATCATCCAGCGCGGCATGTTGTCCCCTGGCTTCGCGGTCGATCTGCTGGCATTCCAGGCGATAGCTCGCAACCGCTGCGGCGCGGTGGACACGCGCGCTTCGAGTTCCGGCCATCGGAGCAGCGGCTTTCCGCCGGGCCAACGCCTTGGCGCGCTCGCGCTTGCGCCACGCTATCACCTCGATGCGCTCCTCGCGAAGACGGATCTGCTGTGCCGCGACCTGACGGGTATATTCGGCGTAGCGCGACCTCAAGGACGCGGGTTTGTCGATGGCTGGTGCCGGAGCAGTCTCTGCCGCGGGTGTGTGGTGCTGGTACCAGTCTGCGAAAGACACAGGGGATCGTCGATCGAGTGCCTTGTGGCTGAAGGCCCCGCCCAATGCGGACACTGGGCAATGCAGGTTCGGGTCGGAGATGCGGTAAAGCCGAAGCCCCGCCATATCGCCATTCTTTCGCAAGAATGGCCGCAATTCGAGATCGAGCTTGGCGAGCGCCGTGGCTCGAGCAGTGTAATCCGGTTCATCCAATGCGGCCTGTGTCGCGGGCGTATCGAGCAGGTCGGCCAGCGCAGGAATGCCGGTGCGCTGTTCACGATCGACGGCGCCTCGGCTGACCCTGGCCGTGTCGCGGACCGGCCTGTTCAAGGTGGCACGGTCCCGTGCAAGCGGCCGCAGGTCGAAATCGTCTTCGAGATGCCGCGCCGTTGCCATCAGTCGTCGGCGCAGTTGGCTGTCCCAGGCACGGCTACGTGCATCGCCTGATGGTAGGCCGGCGGCCTCCTCGGTGGTTACCTTTCGTTCGAGCGACACGGATCTCAAAAAGCGGGGTGGCGGATTGCCTTCAAGATCGGCCGCCACCCCAGCGATATGCATGTGGTCACCAGGGTCGTCGTCATCGTTGTCGTGACGGAAGGCGATCCAGGCGTTGGTGGCCAGTCCGGCTTCTTCCAGCGCAGCCATCATCGCTATACGCAACTCAGGATCGCTGAGTCCGCGCTCCGCGCGGATGATGATATGGACGATCGGGTTCTTGCGACCGCTGCGCGCTGCCGCACGGTCGAGAACGGCGGCAGCGTTCGCCATGTTGTAGATACCGTGCATGTCGAAGAGGCGGACGCCTGCCTGTTCCGCAGGTGTACGGTCGAGCCGCCGCTGATAGACGAGCAGCCCGTCAGCGGAGTTTCCACGGGTGACCTTGATGATCATCGCTCGTTGATCCGGGCGTGAATGTCGCCGATGGCCTTGTCGGCTTTCTCGAGAAGCCGGGCGACGATCGCCGGAAAGGTCGCGCGGAGGCGATCCGCGTCATCGAAGCGGAGCGTGCCGGTCTGTATGCGCTCGAGTAGCGCCGGTAGTGCCGCGATCTGGCTCGCTAATCCGTCCAGGGCGGCGATCGTATCTACCCACTTGTGGACCGTTGGCGCGGGGGAGGGGGGCGTAGGACGTACCACCACGCCTGGCAGATGATGGCGAAGCCAGTCGCCGCGCGCATGGGGACCGTGGAAACCCGCGTCGCCGACCAATTGATCAAACTGACCCAGTTCATCTTCATTCCGCAGCCGAATACGTACGTCGCGGTGCCGCTGACGGCATTCCGATCCGGAGGTGCCGCTCATCGGGCATCTCCCCAAACCTGAGTTTGCGGCCAGCGAGGGCTTCCCCAAACCTGAGTCTGGGGCAGCCAAGCCTTTCCCCAAACCTGAGGTTGGGACCATTGAGCCGGGGCAGTAGCCGGGATGGATGCTGGCGTTCTTCCGGGGGAGGGTGTGGGAAGGGGGATGCCCCCTCCTGCCAAGTCCTGTCGTTCCACCGAGGGCCGGACAGAGCATAGCGACAGACGGCCCGGCGCACGGCGCGGTGGACACGACACGACTTGCTGTTCTTTTCCATGCCGGGCGCATGGTCCCCGGCACGATGTCCCCAGACCTGAGTCTGGCGCGGAGTTTGGGCCAGCTACGAGTATGATTGCGCAGCTAAAGGCCTTTTTATTCTTATCTCCCGGGAAACCCGCATGTTCCCCGAAATTAGATATTGAATTGTACCGCTCATGTTGAGCGTCAAAGGTGTCGGATGACACCTGAGACATTTCGACACCTATTTTTTGGGAAGCGTGGGGAAGGGAAATGCGACTTTTCGGAGAAGGGGGAAAAGGCAACGCTACCGTTGCATTCAACCGCTGATCCGCGACAACATGAGCGGGCACAAAGATGCTCCATCAGCAGCAGCCCGATCGGCTGCGGGTGAAGGAGAAGGTTCGGCCCCTTTCCAATTATCTCTGTCGCAAGGCGGTTGCCTCACAGCGGAGCTACCGATCCACTTGCCTAGGGATCGGTCGATGAGCGGGCGTCCGACACGCCATGGCTCCGATGATCGCGCCTGCCCCGGCGGGATCGGGGCGCATCGTCACGTCCCTGCCACGCTTATGGTGTAGGCAATTCCCCTCCGATTGGGAAGCGGTGGAACGTGTCGAGACGTGATACTGTCAGCGGATCAATCGACGTGATTGTCCAGCCGTCGTGCGATGGACTGGCCTGTGCGATCGGCATGGCCGACGTGCGCCTTGGTCGCTTTGCCGACTGGCTTTGCCGATGTTCCCATTTGACTGCGACAGTGGACGACCGCATCCCAATTGGTGCTGCGAAAAGCCACCGACCAATATCCTCCTTTGGGATACGGATTGGCACACCTGCCAATAGCAGCCGTGGTGGGATCTCACTCGGTGCTGGGTTTGGCGCCAAGCCTCTGAAGGCAGCGCTGGAACGTCACCCTTAGCGCCGAAAATTGAGCGCAAGGTGCCAAAGGAAGCTCGTGTACCACGTCATGATGATGCATAGCCTGCTGCACGAAAGTATGCATCTGACGCGAAACGGGTTTTGTGATTTTGGTCACAGCCGCAACGGCATCAAAACTTCGCCAAACAGACGAAAGCGGGTTCTACAGCGGTGAAATCCTGTCCCCGCAACCAACTACACCACACAGCCTCGAACGCATCCGCGTCCGGGGCCTTTTTGCGTTTGCTGTCGAAATGCGTCCGTTCATGGTGAAATCGCCGCCAGTCTCAGGCCGTTTGCTGCCGATCGGTGTCGCTTCGTCGCCCGAAAACCGCAGTTTCGGGCGTATCGAACGACGCAGCATCGATTGCGGGAAGCGCTTGAGCATACACGCTCCGGACTCCGCAATGCGAATGCTCATCCTATAAGCAACACCGGGCTGTAGGACATCATATTTGCAGCACAGAGCGTCTCCGCAGCCTGAACTTCGAACCGCACGATCATGATCGGAACAAGGATGCGTCCGCACCGTGGTGGCATCAGCGGGCGCGCGCCATCCACAGACGTTTTCGTCCAGCTGCTGGACGCCTTACGCCATTATGACGATATATAACTCATGCCCCCGATGCGCTATTAATCGGTACGCCTGCTTAGCATACAAACCCGCACAGCTATGGTGGGCGTGTCAGCAGCAATAAACCATGGGGGCACCATGAAAAACGTTGCGATGCTTCAAAATGAAGGCGATTTGCCGTGTGCAATCGTCGCGAGTGGAGCGGAAATATTCCGGTTCGCAATATCCGACCTGATGCGTCGGAGGATATTGATAGACAAGGTTTATGAAGCGTCGAACTGGAGTAATGCGCAATACTGTCTTGCGCACTCCAGCGCGGCGAGCCTTATTATCGTCAACTCGGATGTTATCAAAGGCCAGTGCCATACCACGTTGCGCAGCCTGAGGCTCGCCTATCCGCAGTTGCGGATCGTCGTGATAGGCCAAAGCCAGGAGCGGATGAAGATCCTGGCCTTGGTCAGCGCCGGCGCGCACGCCTACGTTTTGGAAACGACGCCGATGGACGAAATCGCCAGAGCGATTCATATGGTCGTATCAGGTCACATTTATCTGCCCGACAGTGTTGCGAACCTGTCCGTCCCCGAGCAATCGGAAGATCGGTCCAAAGGCCTGCTGACGCGGCGTCAGGAACAAGTCCTCGAGCTTCTGGTGGACGGGGCTTCCACAAAGGAAATCGCGTACCGGCTGAAGCTGTCGGAGGGGACGATTAAGGTTCATTTATGCGGACTTTACAAAGCGTTGGGCGTGCATAGCCGGGCTGGTGCCGTGGCATCGGTGCATGCCCGGGCCTATTAGGGCGCAACCCGTTTGGTGCTGCGGTCGTGCGCCTGACAGCGAGGTGCACGAAGACGAATGCGGGCCTAGTTATCTAACCGGTAGACTAGCCCGGTTGGCCTAATTGATCGGGCAGGGGCGTGCGGCGCATCACGGAGGGGGTGGATGACGGGTCGATCATTCATCGTCTCTTCCGCACGCCGCGAGGGCCAACGATGGATCGCAGGGATTTCATAAAGATCGGCGCTGGAGCCACGACGGTAACGCTCGCGGCAGCGGCGCAGCAATTCATCACACCACAGGCGACGCCCTTGGCCGTCGTGACGCCGCCGCCGTCGCCGATGTCCCTGTCGACACTCTCCACCACGGTCGCCGAGCGCCAGCTGGTGATCGAACCCGTCGAGAAGGAAATGATCGACGGGAAGATGGTCTACATGGTGTTCTATTTCCTGACCACGGGTCAGGCGCAGCCGCCGCTTCGGTATCGCGAAGGCGATCTCGTCTCGATCAGTATCACCAACAACGACATCGTCCCGCACGGCTTTGCGATCACCGGAATCCCGCAGGCGACGATTGCGGCAATCCCACCGGGGGAGACCCGCCTGGTCCCCAGCTTTGCCGCGCCGGTTGGCGGCTCCTATCTGTATCATGACCCGTACGATGCGCCGCTCAACCGTATCCTGGGATTGCATGGCGCTTTCATCGTCGATCCCGCGCTCGGTACGACGGTCGCGGGGTCGCCCACACCGTTCAGTCGGGCCATGCATACGCCGCAGATTGCCGCGGTGTTCGACGCCTTCGGCCGCCATCCGCGCTTTCCGGGGGACAGCTGGAAGCCGCAGGATCCAGCCCGCGACAAGCTGTGGCTGTTCTCCCAGACGGATTCGACGATCAACGCGCGTGCAGCAGCGGGGGTTCGTATTTCCGGACAGGCGCTGATCGACGCCTTTCTGCCGGACTATTTCCATATCAACGGCTTGAGCGGCTTCGATACGGCGGTCCATACCAGCACCGCCAGTGCCGACCTGGCGGCCGCAGAGGCGATCGAACCGGTTGGGCGACAGGGCCAGCCGACGCTGTTGCGGGTGATGAACGCCGGGCTCTGCACGCATTCGGCGCATATCCACGGCAACCACCTGTTCGAATGCACCGAGCCGGATGCGAGCGGCGTGCCGTATTGCGAGACCAATGTTTACGAACGCGACGTGTGGATCATGCGGCCGATGGATCGCAAGGACATGCTGCTGCCGTTCGAACGCCCGCCGGACATCCCGGTCTGGCCGCCGAAGCAGGAGCCGTTCCCGCTGCGCTACGTCATGCACTGCCATACCGAGATGTCGCAAACCGCAGGTGGCGGGAACTACCCGCAAGGGCTTGTCACGCATTGGAAAATGACCAGCCCGATCTACACTTTCTGACAGTGGAAACAGATCATGTGCGCGGATACCGTGAGTTCATCGGGGATCGACTGGACCAAGACCGGTGTGAAGGGGGACACCAATTTCCAGACGTTCGGGTGCAACGTCTTTCAGGAAAGCCCGCCGACGCCCGATCGATTGACGCCCGACATCAGCTTCGTTCGCCAGGTTGTGAGCAGCGGACAGTTGACGGCGCCGAACGGGGCGAGATTGCGCTACTGGGCGTTCGAAGACCCGGCGAACCCGGTGAAGACGCCCTATCCCTCGCCACTGATCCGGGTGCGCGAAGGACAGGTCGTCCACGTCAAGCTGCTGACGGCGAAAAACCAGCACACGATCCATCACCACGGCATCGAGCCGTCGACGATGAACGATGGCGTCGGTCACGTCTCGTTCGAGGTCAAGAACGAATATACCTATCAATGGAAGCCCTCGAACCCCGGCACATACTTCTATCATTGTCATCGCAACACGCCGCTGCATTTCGAAATGGGCATGTTCGGCGGCCTTATCGTCGACCCGCCGGAGGGGCCGGGTTATCTATACTCGTCCCCCGTGCAGAATGCCCCGAACCAGCGCTATCAGGTCGAGCGGCTCTGGGTGTGCGACGACATGGACATTCGCTGGCACAATGTGATCGGCCAAAACCACGATGCCGGGCAATGCGGTGAAAATGTCGGGATGAACCGCTTCGAACCGCAATATTTTCTGATCAACGGCGTGTTCAACAACTACACTTTGACCGATCAGAAAGTCGCGGCAACGGCTAGAATCGGCGAAACCGTCCTGATCAGACTATTGAACGCCAGTTACAGCATCTTGCGCGTGACGTTCCAGACAACCGTTACCTGCGTGAGTTGTGACGGGCACCGGCTCGGCAAAGAAGCGTGGAATGCGCCGATCGTCTTTCCCGCGAACACCCCGATCGAACTTACCAGCGCTGCGCGGCTGGATTTCCTGTTCAAAGCTACGCGGCCCGGGGTGATCGGCGTGAAGATCGAATTTTTGCACTGGATTACCCGCCGTGTGCAGGATTACGGCCGCGGCGTGGCCAAGACGCAGATTGTCGTGTCATGACAAGCTCTTCGAACAAGCAGGCGCGCGACGTTTCGGGCGGGCATGATCACGCCGTGATGCCAAGCGTTGCGAAGATGGGCGGGGCATTCGAATTCTCAGATGTTGCCGGGAACCGCATAGCGCAAAGCGATTTCAGGGGACGCTGGACGCTGCTGTTTTTCGGGTACAGCCGATGCCGTGCCAGCTGCCCCGTCGCCATTCCCAAGATGGTGCGAACGGCGGAAAAACTGCGGCAATCGGGCATTGCCGCGCGTGCCGTGTTCATTGACATCGACGTGCCGCCGTTGGGCGTGATGCGCTTTCGTCGGCCGGGTGCCGCCGCGGCGATGGAGGGGCATTCGGGGCATCACCATGGCCACGGAGACCTCGACCGGATCGCGGCGATGCGTGCGCTCGCCAAAGCCTTTGACGGTCGGCTCGTCGTCGCGACCGGGACGCGCGCGCAATTAAACGCGGCAACGCAGGCGTTTGTCGTGGCGCGCGAGCATATTCCGCCACGGCGCGGCGAAGTTGGCCACAGCATCAATCATTCGTCGCTGATCTACTTTCTGGCACCCGACACGCGCGTGGCAGGGTATGCGATGCATGATTGGTCGGTGACGGACCTGGAACAGGCGATACGGCGACTTGCGCATTTGGCCTGACGATCGCGGGGCGGGTGGCGGCACCGCAAACGCCTCCAACGGGCTTGCGACGCCGCAATACTGCGTCGAAACCACGCGATCGAGCAACCATTAGCGTCGGCTCGACCCCGTTTCGGCGCTCACCAATATCGTTATGGTCACGGCAATGGCCGGATTGCCGCAAAACGGCAGCCGACGTTCCGAAAGGATGGGCCACGCGGCTTGCCGCCACAAAACATCCCGCGAAATCCTTCGTCCGGGCGTCAGGCCTCCGCCGCCAGCCTAATACGTTCTGCCTAAGAGGCGGCTTAGACCGCGGGTAAACAGCGTATGTCCATCTGCACAATTAACATTCGTTCACCACGATAGGATCATCCGGGCAAGACCACGGTGTCTTGCAATATTGGTCCCGGGGGCGACTCGATCAAGGCCAGTACGGCAAGCGCACCATTTTAGAAGAGGTGCTGCTATGTCCGGTGATTTTACTGTTGATCTTGGCGATCTCAATTTCATTCTGGCGCAAATCAAAATCGCTGAGCGGCATGCCGCGGGTGAATCGCTGCTGAGCATCATGGGTCCGCAAGGGCAACTCATCCCTTATGGTTTGCGGACGGTCGATGGCAGCTTCAACAGCCTGCTGCCGGGCAATGCTCTGCTTGGCGCGGCCGATCAGATCTTGCCGCGGTTGACCACCCCGGTGTTCCGTAATTTGAACGACGGGGGCACGTTCACCCCCGGCCCGGGTGCACCGACGCTGACCAATACGAATTATGGCGCACCGGGCAGCGTGGTCGATGCCGATCCACGGCTGATCAGCAACCTCATCGTCGATATGACCAACACCAATCCCGCTGCGATCGCGGCGTGGTACGTCAACGCGCACGCACAGTCCGCCTATGCGGATGCGCATGACGGCAATCCGCCGCCGAACGGCTATATTCCGACGAACGAAGAGCTGTCGCTGATCCCCAATCTATCGCCCGACATCGGTCTCTCGCCTTCGTTCAACGCGTGGATGACCTTGTTCGGCCAGTTCTTCGATCACGGGCTCGATCTCATCACCAAGGGCGGCAACGGCACGGTCTTCATTCCGCTCCAGCCCGACGATCCGTCGTACGTTCCCGGCGGGCCCAATTTCATGCCGTTGACGCGATCGACCCAGTATGACGCGAACGGCAATCCCGTCCGGGGCGGTACGGAGACGGTGAACACCACCACGCCGTTCATCGACCAGAACCAGACCTATACGTCGCATGCATCGCATCAGGTCTTCCTTCGCGAGTACACGTTTTCGGTCGACAGCGACGGGGACGGGATCAAGGACTCGCATGCCATCGCGACGGGTCGCCTGCTCGACGGGGCGATTGGCGGGATCGCGACCTGGGCGGACACGAAGGCACAGGCGCTGTCGATGCTGGGGATCAAGCTCGACGATTACGACGTCCTCAACGTGCCGTTGCTCCTGACCGATCCGTACGGGAAGTTCATTCCCGGGCCCAATGGCTATGCGCAGATCATGTTGAAGGACGGCACGCTGCTCGAAGGCACCCGCGAAGGGGTATCGATCCCGGCCAATGCCTATTCTGCGGGCGCCGCCTTCCTCAACGACATCGCGCATCATGCCGAGCCCGTCCTCGTCGATATGGATCACAATCCGGGCACGCCGGCCGTGCGTCAGACGGCGGATACGGATCTGCTGGACTATAACGGCGACGGCGTTTCGGATGAGGCCGATCTGGCGGCGTGTGCCGCATTGATCGGCGATGCCAATCACGACGGCTGGATTACCGTCGACGATCTTGCAGACGTCAACCTCGACGGCGTCATCGACGCCAGGGACCTTGTCGCGGACGACAACAATCCGCTGACGTACGACAATGAAATGCTCGACGCGCATTACATCACCGGCGATGGGCGCGGCAATGAGAACATCGGGCTTACTGCGGTCCACTCCGTCTTCCACTCCGAGCATAATCGGGTGGTCGAGGCCGACAAGGACACGATCATCGCCTCCGGCGACGTGGCGGTGGTCAACGAGTGGCTGTTGCCCACGGGGACCACGCGCAACGCGATCACGCAGGCTGAACTCGACGCGATCAACGCGTTGAGCGGCAGCGCCAAGGCCGCTGCGATCGATGCGCTGAACTGGGATGGCGAAAGGCTGTTCCAGGCGGGGCGTTTCAGCACCGAGATGCAATATCAGCATATGGTTTTCGAAGAATTCGCGCGCAAGATTCAGCCGAACATCGACCCTTTCATCTTCAGCAATACGGCCGATGTCGATCCCGCCATCACGGCCGAGTTCGCGCACGCGGTGTACCGTTTCGGGCACTCTATGCTGACGGATACGATCGAGATTTCGGATCCGTCGCTGACCACCGAGTCTCTTTCCCTGGTCGAGGCGTTCCTCAATCCCCAGGCGTTCATATCGGCCAGCCTCGATCCGACGACCGGCATCTATGACGCGGCGACCGCGGCGGGTGACATCATTCGCGGGATGACGCGCGTTGAAGGGAATGAGATCGACGAATTCGTGGTCGATTCGCTGCGGAATTTCCTCGTCGGTCTGCCGCTCGATCTGGCCGCGCTCAACATCGCACGCGGTCGCGATGCCGGTGTCGCGGCGTTCAACGTGGTGCGCGCGCAACTCTATGCGGCGACGAACGATTCCCAACTGAAGCCCTATACCAGCTGGCTGGACTTCGCGCAGAACATCAAGACCCCGCTTTCCATCGTCAACTTCATCGCGGCCTATGGCACGCATCCGCTGATCACCGGTGAGCTGACGCTCGAAGGGAAGCGCGCTGCGGCGACGCTGCTGGTGATGGGCGGTTCCGACATCCTGGTTCATGCCAACGCCGCGATGGGCGTCGAGGAACACTTGATCCACGTACCGGCAGACCGGCTCGACTTCCTGCAGAGCAAGGGCAGCTGGGCGCCGAACAGCGTCAACGGCGTCAACGCGCATGAAACCGGGCTGAACCTGGTCGACCTGTGGATCGGCGGTCTGGCCGAGGAGAAGATGGAATTCGGCGGTATGCTGGGTTCGACCTTCAACTACGTGTTCGAGCATCAGATGGAGGATCTGCAGAACGGCGACCGGATGTATTATCTCAGCCGGACGCAAGGGATGAACCTGCTCAACGAGCTGGAAAAGAACACCTTTTCCGACATGGTCATGCGCAACACCAACCTCGGCGATGTTCATTCGACGCACGTTCCCGGACATTTGTTCGATACCGCCGACTATACGCTCGAACTCGATCCGCTGACGCGGCAGGTCACCCATATCGGTGAGGACGGCGATTTCCTGGCCGGCGGCACCTACGACCCGCAATGGTCCGATGGCTTCCAGCAGGCGATCGATCCCAAGGTCGTGCGCATTGCGCCCGGCGCAGACGTCAACGGCGACGGCTTCGGCGATGGCGGGCTGCTCAAGTACAGCGGCGGCGAGCATGTCACGCTTGGCGGCACCGAGGGGAACGACTCGCTATATGGCGACAAGGGGATCGACACGCTGTGGGGCGACGGTGGCGACGATTACCTCAACCCCGGATCGGAATCGGACGAAGTCTTCGGCGGTGACGGCGACGATGTCATCGAGGATCCGTTCGGGGACGACTTCCTGCGCGGTGGCGAGGGTAACGACGTCGTCAGTGCGGGCCCCGGCCTCGACATCATGTTCGGTGGGGGGGGCAACGACTTCATGGTCGGCGGCACCGACGCCAAGGAAATGTTCGCCGGGCGCGGCAACGACTTCCTGCTCGGCGGGAGCGGTAGCGACAATCTAATGGGGAATGAGGGCGATGACTGGCTCGAGGGCGGCGATGGTTTCGACAGCCTGACGGGCGAGAATTCGAACCTGTTCTTCAACAGCCCGATCATCGGCCACGACATCATGGACGGGCAGGGTAACGATACCGACTATGACGGGGAAACCGGCGACGACATCATGCTCCAGGGCGCCGGGATCCAGCGCAACAACGGCATGGCGGGCTTCGACTGGTCGATCCATCAGGGCGATGCCAGCAACGCCAATTCGGACCTCGGTTTGAGCGCAGCGGTCAACCAGCAGGCGTTCACGCTGCGCGACCGGAACGATCTGGTCGAGGCGCTGTCCGGCTGGAAGCATGACGACATCCTGACCGGAAAGCAGACCCCGCTTGGGCTGGTCGGTACGGGCGCGAACTTCTCCGATCTGCTTGGCGACGCCAACCCGCGCATCCTCGGCAATGATCTGTACGAGGACGGGGTCCGCCGGATCGAGGGCTTGCGCGAACTGCTCGACTTCAAGACCTGGGACGCAAGCAACCCCGACGCGCTGGTGATCGACGGCGACACCATCGATGACCTGCTGATCGGTGGTGGTGGTGCCGACGTCATCAAAGGGCAGGCGGGCAACGATATCATCGACGGCGATGCCTATATGCACGTCTATATCAGCGTGCGCGCCAACAAGGATGGCACCGGCGAAGAGTTGTTCCGTGTGGACTCCTTGCGGGAAATCCAGGCGCGTCTGATCGATCGAACGATCAATCCCGGCCAGCTCGTGGCGTCGCGCGAGATCGTCTATCGCGAGACCGTCAATGGATATGCAACGGGTGCGGCAACGATCGGCGAGGGACTGGACACTGCCGTCTATATCGGAAACCGGTCCGACTTCACGATTACGCTTCGCCCCGACGGGCGCGTCAACGTGGTCGACAATGTCGGCGACGAAGGTGACGACATGTTGCGCAACATCGAGCGCATCCAGTTCGCCGACAGCACGGCAGAGATCAATCGTCACCACGTCGGCACGTTCGCGATCGACAACACGACGCCGAAGGTCAACCAGCTCCTGACGGTGACGACCGGATCGTTCATCGATTACGACGGTACGTCGACCTTCTCCCGCCAATGGCAGCATCTCGTCGACGGGGTATGGACCGACATTCCCGGTGCCACGGGGGACAGCTATCAGGTCACGGTCGACTATGTCGGCGAGGCACTGCGGGTCGCGACAAGCTACACCGACAACCGCGGGTTCAGCTCGACGGGGGCGAACCAGTCCGAGGGGATCGTCTATTCCGATCCGACGGTCCCCGTTGCGATCCCCGATGACGCGATCGTCTGCGATGACGGCGCGAATATGCTGACCGGCACGTCCGGCACCGATTTCATGCTCGGTCTTGGCGGGGACGACGTGCTGTCGGGCCTGAGCGGAAACGACCGGCTGATTGGTGGCGCGGGGAACGACCTGCTCGATGGCGGCGCGGGTGCAGACACCATGTCCGGCGGCGCAGGGGACGATAGCTACATCGTCGATGATGCCGGCGACAGCGTCACGGAAAAAGTCGGTGAAGGAACCGACACCGTGCACAGCAGCATCGGTTACACGCTCGGGTCGGACGTGGAAAACCTGACGCTCACTGGTGCTTCGGCGATCGACGCGACGGGCAACGGTGCGGACAACGTCCTGACGGGCAACGATGCCGCCAACACGATCAGCGGATTGGCGGGTGCGGACCAGTTGTTCGGGCTGGATGGTGCCGACACGCTGAACGGCGATGCCGGTGCCGACTGGCTCGACGGCGGCATGGGTGCCGACAGCATGTCCGGCGGTTTGGGAGATGACACTTATGTCGTCGACAACCTCGGTGACGTGGTGAACGAGACGGGCGGCGATGGCGTGGATACCGTTCGCAGCAGCATCACCTTTACCTTGGCCGCGGCGTTCGAAAACCTTGCGCTGACCGGCGCTGCCGCAGTCAACGGTACCGGGAATGCCGGTGCGAACATCCTGACCGGCAATGACGAGGCAAACACGCTTTCCGGTCTGAATGGCAATGACACCCTGGTCGGAGGTGCGGGGAACGACGTGCTGAACGGCGGGAACGGCGCGGACGCGATGTCCGGCGGGCTGGGGAATGACAGCTATGTCGTCGACAACGTCGGCGACGTGGTCGATGAAATCGGCGGGGATGGCATCGACGTCGTCACCAGCAACGTGACCTTCACGCTTGCAGCGGGCGTCGAAAACCTCACCCTGACCAGCGCGGCAGCCATCAACGGCACCGGCAACGCCGACCGCAACACGCTGACTGGCAATGCGGGCGTAAACGTCCTGTCGGGACTTGCCGGCGACGACATCCTGTCGGGGCTTGGCGGCAACGACCAGCTGATCGGTGGCGACGGCGCGGACAGCCTCGACGGCGGCGCGGGGGGCGACGTCATGCTCGGCGGCCTGGGCGACGACACCTATTCGGTCGACAATGTCGGCGACGTCGTGGACGAAACGGGCGGCGACGGCACCGATCTCGTCCGGAGCAGCGTGACCTTCACGCTCGGCGCTGGCCTCGAGAATCTAACGCTGCTCACTGGCGGCGCGCTCAGCGGAACCGGTAATGCCGCCGCGAACGTCCTGACCGGCAATGCGGGCGCCAACACGCTCACCGGGCTGGCGGGGAACGACACGCTGATCGGCCTCGGCGGCATCGATCGCCTGATCGGTGGCGAGGGGGCCGATCTGCTTGATGGCGGCAATGGTGCCGATATCATGTCGGGTGGGCTGGGCGACGATACGTATGTCGTGGAAAGCGCTGCCGACCTGCTCGACGAGATCGGCGGCGACGGCATCGATACCGTCAACAGCAGCGTCAACTTCACGCTCGGGGTCGGTTTCGAACGTCTCACGCTGACGGGGGCCGCGGCGATCACCGGGCGCGGCAATGCCTCCGCCAACGTCCTTACCGGTAATGCGGCGGCCAATAGTCTTTTCGGTCTGGACGGCGACGATCAACTGATCGCCGGGGCCGGTGCCGATACGCTCGATGGCGGCGCGGGCGCGGACATGATGTCTGGCGGCCTCGGCAACGACACGTACGTCGTCGATACCGTCGGCGACGTCGTGGACGAGACCGGTGGCGACGGGGTGGATACCGTCAACAGCAGCGTCACCTTCACGCTGGCGACCGGGGTCGAGCGCCTCACGCTGACCGGCGTGGCGGCGGTCGATGGCACGGGGAATGCGGATGCCAACATCCTCACCGGTAACGCCGGAGCCAACACCCTGACCGGTCTGGACGGGGCCGATACACTGCAGGGCGCTGGCGGTGCCGACCGGCTGTTGGGCGGCGGCGGCGCCGATACGCTCGATGGCGGTGCCGGCGCGGACGTGATGGCGGGCGGTCTCGGGAACGATGTCTACAGCGTCGACAATGCGGGCGATGTCGTGGACGAGGCCGGCGGAGACGGTGTCGATATCGTCAACAGCAGCGTCACCTTCACGCTGGGAACGGATGTCGAGAACCTCACCCTGACCGGCGGGCTTGCGATCAACGGATCCGGCAACGGCGGCAACAATATCCTGTCCGGCAACGGGGCGATCAATATCCTGTCGGGCTTTGATGGCGACGACTTACT
>NZ_JAPYKK010000022.1 GCF_029623395.1 Sphingomonas echinoides | reverse complement strand
GGAACAGTCGCAATCCCGAACAGGTGGCGCTGGCCTATACCGAGGACAGCCGCTGGCGGAACCGCAGCGAATTCGTCACCGGTCGCACCGAGATCGCCGCGCTGCTGACACGCAAATGGCAGCGCGAGTTGGACTACCGCCTGATCAAGGAAGTGTGGGCGTATGCGGGAAACCGGATCGCGGTCCGCTTCGCCTATGAATGGCGCGATGACAGCGGCCACTGGTATCGATCGTACGGCAACGAGAATTGGGCCTTTGACGAGCAAGGGCTGATGGTGGAGCGTTTCGCGTCGATCAACGATTTGCCGATCCGGGGGGAGGATCGCAAATTCCACTGGCCGCTCGGCAAACGCCCAGCAGACCATCCGTCCCTCTGCGATCTGGGACTCTGAGGATAGCAGGCATCATTCAGCGGCCAGCTTCGCGCGTTCGCGGCGCGCGTGACGGTTCCGCCGGTCCGAGGAACATCGCGTAGATCGCCAGCACGACCGCCACCCCCGCCGCGCCCCAGATGCTAGCGGTGCCGAAGCGAAGGTACATCACGCTCCCCGCGACCGCGCCGGCGACCAGCCCAAGCCAAAGCGCCAGATACGGCACCCATCCCCAGCGCGGGCCGCCCAGCAATGCATCCGCCAGCCGCTGCCCAAATTTGACGAGCGTCCCCGTCATGTAGGTGACACCGATGCTGACTTCGCCTGCGCGCTGGAAGGTGGTGTTCACGCATCCCATCGCAGCCGCCATCAGCGGCGTCGCCCAGCCATCCCAACCATACAGGTCGAGCGCCCCGGACAGCGCCAGCAACCCGCCGACGACCAGCAGGATCACGCGCTTGCGCCACGATCCCGCCGCCGCCGAGATCAGCGTACCCGCAACCACCCCCCCGACAAACGCCGCCAGCAACGTGATCGCCATGCGCGCGACTTGCGGGTCGACCATCATGCCGACGGCGAGCCGGGTGGAATTCCCGCTCATGAACGACACGAACAGCCCGCCCAGTTTCAAGAACCCGACCGCATCGACATAGCCCGCCATGCTCGACGTGCCCGCCGCCAGCACCCAGATCCTCCGGCCGTACCCCGTCATGCGCTTTTCCCCGGCTTTCTACTGCCTGTTTTACAGCGATAGCACGGGAACAGGAACGCAGAGCTTCCGATACGACCCGCGACGCGCGATTGTGTTGCGCGGGCAATCCGCTCTACGAGGCTCCATGCCCGCTACCCCCGCCTGGCCGCCGCAATCCACCCCGCGCCTGTTCGTCGAGCACCCGCTCCTGCCCGGACCGTTGCGGATCGAGGGCGCGCAAGCGCATTACCTCGTCACCGTCATGCGGATGAAGCCAGGAGATCCGGTGAAGCTGTTCGACGGCGAATCGGGGGAATGGCTCGGCATCGCCGCCAGCGTCGGCAAGCGCGACCTGATGCTGGACGTCACCGAACGGCTGCGCGAGCGAGAACATGTTCCCGACCTGTGGCTGTGCGCAGCCCCGATCAAGAAGGGCCGGATCGACTGGGTCGCGGAGAAGGCGTGCGAACTCGGCGTCGCGCGGCTGTTGCCAGTGCTGACCCGGCGGACCATCATAGACCGACTGAACGGCGAGCGCCTTCGTGCGCACATGATCGAAGCGGCGGAGCAATGTGGGCGAACCGCGGTCCCGGAACTCGCCGAGCCCGTCAAACTCGCCGCTCTGCTACGCGACTGGCCGGCGGACCGGGCCCTGTATTTCGCCGACGAAACCGGCGGGGTGCCGGCGGCGGAAGCAATGCGCACGGGACCAGCGAGCGCTGCGATCCTGATCGGCCCCGAAGGCGGATTCGACGATGCCGAGCGCGACGCGATCCGCGCCGTGCCAAGTGCCGTCGCTATCACGTTGGGCCCCCGGATCTTGCGCGCGGACACCGCCGCCGCTGCTGCAACCGCGCTGTGGATGGCCGCGCGCGGTGATTGGTAGGTGGCGGATCGAAACCTGCTGGCGGGCGGCCTCCCACAGCGCTAAGGCGCGACGATGACGACGCGATCCGACACCATCAAGACCTCGCCTTTGATCGAATCGCGCGACCAGCTCGTCGCGAGTTTCGCAGCCGGGGAAAAGCCGCCCGAACGCTGGCGGATCGGCACCGAGCACGAGAAGTTCGTCTACGCCGACAGCGATCATCATGCGCCAAGCTACACTGAGAAGGGCGGCATCCGCGACCTGCTCGATGCGCTTCAGGCCTATGGCTGGAAGCCGGTCGAGGAGAATGGCAACGTCATCGCCATGTCCGGCAGCGACGGCTCGATCAGCTTGGAGCCCGCCGGCCAGTTCGAACTGTCGGGCGCGCCGCTCGAGAACCTCCACCAGACCTGCGCCGAGACCGGACGTCACCTGGAACAGGTCAAGGCGATCGGCGACAAGTTCGGGATCGGGTTCCTCGGTCTCGGCATGTGGCCGGACAAGACTCGCGCCGAACTGCCGATCATGCCCAAGGGCCGTTATGCGATCATGCTGCGCCACATGCCGCGCGTCGGCAGCATGGGGCTCGACATGATGCTGCGCACCTGCACGATTCAGGTGAACCTCGATTACCAGTCCGAGGCGGACATGGTGCGCAAGTTCCGGGTCGGGCTCGCGCTGCAGCCGCTCGCGACCGCGCTGTTCGCCAATTCGCCCTTCACCGAGGGCAAGCCCAATGGCATGCTGTCCTACCGCAGCCATATCTGGTCGGACACCGACCCGGCGCGCACGGGGATGCTGCCGTTCGTGTTCGAGGACGGCTTTGGTTACGACCGCTACACCGACTATGCGCTCGATGTGCCAATGTACTTCGTCTACCGCGAAGGCCGCTACATCGACGCGGCGGGGCTGTCGTTCCGCGACTTCCTCGAGGGCGAATTGTCGGTCCTGCCGGGCGAGACGCCGACGCTCGACGATTGGAACGACCATCTGTCGACCGCCTTCCCCGAAGTCCGTCTCAAGACGTTCCTCGAAATGCGCGGCGCGGACGGTGGTCCGTGGGGCCGGATCTGTGCCCTGCCTGCTCTGTGGGTTGGCCTGTTGTACGACGATCAGGCGCTGGATGCGGCGTGGGACCTCGTCAAGCACTGGACGATCGAGGAACGCCAGACGCTGCGCGATTCGGTCCCGCGCCTCGGACTCGACGCGCCGATCGCGGGCGGACGGACACTGCGCGACATCGCTGGCGAGGTGCTCGACATTTCGCACGCCGGCCTGACCGCACGCGCGCGGCTCGACGGCGGCGGGAGCAACGAGACGGGTTTCCTCGATCCGCTGCGCGAAGTCGTCCGCACCGGCAAGGTGCCCGCCGAGGTGCTCCTCGAGAAATATCACGGTGCCTGGAACGGCGACGTCTCGCGCGTTTACGAAGACCTGCGCTTCTGAATTACTGCGAAGGATCGTCCGCCGCGGCGATCATGTCGCGGATCGCTTCGGCGATCCGCTGCCATGTTTCCGCGACCGACGGCTGTTCGGGTGTCGCTGCGTCGACTTCCGCCTGTACGACGGCCAATGCGCGCGCGCCGAAGGTATCGATCATGACGGCGGCCATCGCCTCGGTCTTTCCCGGCGCCTGCGCTGCCGTGGACTCGCCGGTCGCATCGGAGCCGACGGCTCCCGTCTCGGCATTCGTCCCCCCGAATTCGCCCATAGGCATGGCGCGACACTCCCAGCAAAGCGGTGCACTCTTGGATACCCGCCGGACCGGCACTGTACCATAGCGCAAAAGGATCAATTAGGGCATTGAATCTGCACCCGAGATTTATGGACGTGATGAACCTGCAAAGTTTTCTCGACCCTGCCGCGCCGACCGCCCACGTGCTGACTGACCTGACGGGAACCTATCTCTCGGTCGATGATGCCTATTGCGAGGTCCTTGGGCGCGATCGACGCGAACTGATCGGGAAGGTTGCCGTCCAGTTCACCAACCCCGTGGAACAGGCGCGGCACACCGCGGTGGTCGAGTGGATGCGGCAAACCGGCGACCCGGTCACGCTGACGAAGAGCTACGTTCGATCGGACGGAAAGCTCAGGCGTGTGCAGAATCATGCATCGGTCATATCGGACGGCATCGGCCCGCGCCGGCTCATCGCGACGGTTCGGTGCCTGATCGATACCGCCCCGATCGGGACGCTCGAAACCGATTTTCTGACGGTCTCGCGAATGCTTCGCGCACGCCGCAGCCGGATAGAGAGGTTCGGGCCTGACCGCTTTGCGGGCCTCAAATGGGATGTCGCGCTCGCCTGCTTCAAGCTCGAATGCGCGGCCCCCCGCGTGACCGTCGGCGAGTTGTGTTGTGAGATCGGTCTCGACCTGTCTTCGGGGACATTGCTGGTGCTGGAGATGGTTGCGCGCGGCGATCTCGATATCGAGCGGGCGGGGCAAGGCTTGGAGGATTCGTCGATTCGTATGGCGCTGACGCTGCAGAACGATCTCCGAAGCTATCTCGCGCGGTATGGCGGGCCGCCCAGCCGGTGCGACTGAGCGGCACCGTCCGCGTCACCCGCGCAGCATCTTGATGATCGCGGAAAAATCCAGGCCGCCCTGCCCGGCGTCCGCGAACCGCTGGTAGAGGTCCGCCGCCTTCGCGCCCATTGGCGTGTTCGCATCCGCGTCTTTCGCCGCTTCCGCCGCGAGCTTGAGATCCTTGAGCATCAGTGCGGTCGCAAAACCGCCCTGATAATCGTGGTCGGCGGGCGTTTCCGGTCCGACCCCCGGCACCGGGCAATAGCGCGTCATCGACCAGCTTTGCCCCGACGAGACGCTGGAGATGTCGTAGAAGGTCTGCGCGTCGAGTCCGAGCTTCTCGGCCAGCAGGAACGCTTCGCACGTCGCGACCATCGTCGCCCCAAGCAGCATGTTGTTGGCGATCTTGGCCGCCTGGCCAGTGCCGTTGCCGCCGGCGTGGATCACCGCCTGCCCCATTGCCTCCAGGACCGTTTTGGCCGTGGCGAAGCCCGCGTCGGTTCCGCCGACCATGAAGGTCAGCGTGCCGGCATTGGCCGCGCCGATCCCGCCCGACACGGGCGCGTCGACGGCGGTGATGCCGTTGGCGAGCGCAAGCGCGGCAACGTGCTTGGCGGTGGCGACGTCGATCGTCGAGCAATCGATCAAAATCGTCGCGGGCGAGACGTGCGCGGAGAACAGTTCGGCATAGACGGCCTCGACGTGGCGACCGGCGGGGAGCATCGTGACGATCGCTTCAGCCCCATCCGCTGCCGCGGTGGCGGACCCTACGGGCAAACAGCCTGCCGCCTTCGCGCGGTCGAGCGCGTCCGCCGACAGGTCGAACGCGCGGACGTCATGCCCCGCCTTTGCGAGATTCGCGGCCATCCCGCCGCCCATGTTGCCTAGCCCGACGAATGCGATGCGTGCCATTTTTCTTATTCCTTCCTCCCCTCCCGCTTGCGGGAGGGGACCGAGGGGTGGGCGCCCGGTTGCAATGATCCACTCCACCTCCAGCCGGGAGCCCACCCCCGGCCCCTCCCGCAAGCGGGAGGGGAGGCAGATGTTCTATCGTCCCGTCCACACCCCTTGGCGCTTCTCGACGAAGGCGGTCATGCCTTCGCTCTGGTCCTCGGTGCCGAACAGCGCGTGGAACAGGCGGCGTTCGAACTGCACGCCCATGCTGAGGCTGGTCTCGAACGCGGCGTTGACCATTTCCTTGTTCGCCAGCACCGCAAGCGGGGCCATGCCCGCGATCGTCGCGGCGACCTTGACCGCTTCCTCGACCAGATCGGCGGCAGGGATCACGCGCGAGGCGAGCCCGGCGCGTTCGGCTTCGTCCGCATCCATCATGCGTCCGGTGAGGCACATCTCCATCGCCTTGGCCTTGCCGACCGCGCGCGTCAGCCGCTGCGAGCCGCCCATGCCCGGCGAGACCGCGAGCTTGATCTCGGGCTGGCCGAACTTTGCGCTGTCGGCGGCGAGGATGAAGTCGCACATCATCGCGAGCTCGCACCCGCCGCCGAGCGCATAGCCGGCGACCGCCGCGATGATCGGCTTGCGCGTGCGGGTGAAGCGGTCCCACCCGGCAAAGAAGTCATGCGCGTACATGTCGGCAAAGCCCTGCGCCTGCATCTCCTTGATGTCCGCGCCCGCCGCGAACGCCTTCTCGCTGCCGGTGATGACCGCGCAGCCTTGCGACGGATCGGCGTCGAATGCCGCCATCGCCGCGAGCAGGTCGGCGAGGATCTGGCTGTTGAGCGCGTTGAGCGCCTTGGGCCGGTTGAGCGTGATCAGGGTGACGCGGTCGCGCTGTTCGACGAGGATCGTTTCGTACGTCATGCCGGGGTCCATTCATCGGCTGGAGAGAGAGGCGCAAAGATTTGGTCGATCACGTGGTCGGTCACGTCCTCCGGCGTCGCCGGGTCCCAGCGCGGGGCATTGTCCTTGTCGACGATCACCGCACGGACGCCTTCGAGGAAGTCATGCCGCTGCACGACGCGCGAGCCGATCGCATATTCCTGCCGCATCTCGTCCTCGAACGTCGCCATCATCTGGCCTTCGTGGAGCAGGCGGAGCGACACCTTCATCGTCTGCGGCGACTTGGTGCGCAGCGTGGCGAGCTGCTGCGTCGCCCATTCCCCGCCATCGGCTTCGAGCGCAGCGTAGATATCCTCGAGCACGTCCGAGGCGAACAGCCGGTCGATCGCCTCGCGCTGCGCGAGGATCTTCGCGTCCTGCGGGGCCTCGCTCATCGCGTCGAGCGTCGCCGCGATGGCTTGCGGGTCGGCGGCGATCCGCGCCTTGGCGTCGTCCAGCGATACGCTCGGCAAATAATGCGTTGCCAGACCCAGCGCGAGGCACTCCGCCCCGTCGAGCCGGTGCCCGGTCAGCGCGAGATACTGCCCGATCCGCCCGGGCAGCCGCGACAGATACCAGCCGCCGCCAACATCGGGGAACAGACCGATCCCGGTCTCGGGCATCGCGAACTTGGTGTTCTCGGTCGCCACGCGGAAATCGCACGGGCAGGCGATGCCCACGCCGCCGCCCATCGTGATCCCGTCCATGAACGCGACGGTCGGCTTGGCGTAGGTAAACAGCCGGTGGTTAAGGCGATATTCGGTATGGAAGAACGCGCGCGCCGCAACGCCATCCGCCGCACCGCTTTCCGCGAGCATCCGGATGTCGCCACCCGCGCAGAAGCCCCGGCCCTCGGCGTGGTCGAGCAGCACCGCCTCGATCGCGGGGTCGGCACGCCACGCGTCGAGCGCATCGAGCATCGCAGTGCACATGTCGGTGGTCAGCGCATGAAGCGCCTTCGGGCGGTTGAGCCGGATCCGGCCGACAGGCCCTTCAATCGAGGTCAGGACGTCGCTGGTCATGCACGGTCTCTCATCACTGTCTTCGTGTCTTTGTGGCTTCGTGCGCGAAGACTCTTTCTCGCACAAAGCCACAAAGCCACGAAGAGGAAGGGGGCTTCGCTTCGCGGGATCTACTGGCGCGTCAATTCGCGCCCGATGATCATCCGCATCACCTGATTGGTCCCTTCGAGGATCGAATGCACGCGAAGGTCGCGCCAGAAGCGTTCGATCGGGTAATCCATCAGATAGCCGTAGCCGCCATGCAATTGCAGCGCGCGATCCGCCACCAGCGAGCCGATGTCGGTCGACAGCCGCTTCGCCATCGCCGCGAACTTGGTCTTGTCTGGCGCGTTCGCCGTCACCTTCGCTGCCGCCATGTAGAGCAATGCGCGCGCCGCCTCGAGGTCGGTCGCCATGTCCGCGAGCATGAACTGGGTGTTCTGGAAATCCCCGATCGCCTTGCCGAACTGCTTGCGATCCTTGGTGTACCCGATCGATTCATCGAGGCACCGCTGCGCCCCGCCGAGCGAACACGCCCCGATGTTCAAGCGCCCGCCATCGAGCCCCATCATCGCGATGCGGAACCCCTCGCCCTCGCCGCCCACAAGGTTATCCACAGGGACATGCACATCCTCGAACACCACTTGCGCGGTCGGTTGCGAGTGCCAGCCCAGCTTGCGCTCGTTCGCGCCGAAGCTGACGCCGGGCATGTCTTTCTCGATCACCAGGCACGAAATGCCCTTGGGGCCTTCCTCACCCGTGCGGACCATCGTGACATAGACTTCGTTCTCGCCGCCGCCCGAGATGAACTGCTTGGTGCCGTTGACGACATAATGATTGCCATCCCGGACCGCGCGGGTCTTGAGCGCGGCGGCGTCCGAGCCCGAGCCCGGCTCGGTCAGACAGTAACTGGCAATCCGGTCCATCGTGACGAGCGACGGGAGGTACTTGTTCTTCACCCCCTGCCCGCCGAACCGGTCGATCATCCAGCTCGCCATATTGTGGATCGAGATGAACGCCGAGGTCGACGGGCAGCCATAGGCCATCGCCTCCATGATCAACGCCGCTTCGAGCCGCCCGAGATTGATCCCGCCCGATTCCTCGGAAACGTAGATCGCCGCGAAGCCCAGCTCCGCCGCCGCCTTGATCGTGTCGCGCGGGAAGATGTGCTTCTCGTCCCACTCCGCCGCGAACGGGCTGATCCGGTCGGCGGTAAAGCGGCGCGCGAGCTCCTGGATCTCGCGCTGATCGTCGGTGAGGTCGAACTGGTCGGTCATGAGAGGCTTTCTTATGCTGTCATCAGGGAGGCGAAGCGCCTCAGCCCATCGTCGGAATCACGAACGCATTGGCGCCGTCGCCCACCCCGCCGTCGGGCCAGCGCTGCGTCACGGTCTTGACCTTGGTCCAGAACTTGACGCCTTCCATGCCGTGCTGGTTGGTATCGCCGAATGCGCTGCGCTTCCACCCGCCGAACGTGTGATAGGCGACCGGCACCGGGATCGGCACGTTGATCCCGACCATCCCGACATTGACCCGCGCCGCAAATTCGCGCGCCGCATGGCCGTTGCGCGTGAAGATCGCCACGCCGTTGCCATACTGATGCTCGCTCGGAAGCCGGACGGCATGATCGAAATCGTCCGCGCGGACGATCTGGAGGACCGGCCCGAAGATTTCCTCCTTGTACGATTCCATCGACGGGGTGACATGGTCGAACAGCGACGGGCCGATGAAGAACCCCTTCTCATGCCCCTGAAGCGCGAACCCGCGCCCATCGACGACCAGCTCCGCGCCCTCGTCGACGCCGGTCTGGATCCACTGCTCGATGCGCGCGCGGTGCGCGGCATTCACGACCGGGCCGTAATGCGCGTCCTTGTCGGTCGAGACCCCGACCCGCAGCGCGGCAATCGCCGGGATCAGCTTTTCGCGCAGCGCGATCGCGGTCTTCTCGCCGACCGGCACCACGACCGGCAACGCCATGCACCGCTCGCCCGCCGAGCCGAACGCCGCGCCCGACAGATCCGCGACGACCTGATCGAGATCCGCATCGGGCATGACGATCCCATGGTTCTTCGCCCCGCCCATCGCCTGGACGCGTTTCCCCGCCGCGACGCCGCGCTTGTAGACGTAATGCGCGATGTCCGACGAACCGACGAAGCTCACCGCGCTGATCGCGGGATGATCGAGAATCGCGTCGACCATTTCCTTGTCGCCGTGGACGACCTGGAGGATGCCCTCGGGCAACCCCGCCTCGCGGAACAGCTCGGCGAGCCGGACCGGGACCGAAGGGTCACGCTCGGAGGGCTTGAGGATGAACGCGTTGCCCGTCGCGATCGCGACGCCCGACATCCACAGCGGGATCATCGCGGGGAAGTTGAACGGGGTGATCCCCGCACCGATCCCGAGCGGCTGGCGCATCGAATAGACGTCGATCCCCGGCCCCGCACCCTGGGTGTACTCGCCCTTGAGCACATGCGGGATACCGCAGCAGAATTCGATCACCTCGAGCCCGCGCTGGATATCGCCCTTCGAATCCGCGATCACCTTGCCGTGCTCGGACGACAGCAGCTCAGCAAGCTCGTCCATGTGCAGCTCGACCAGCCGCTTGAACTCGAACATCACGCGCGCGCGGCGTTGCGGATTGGTCGCGGCCCAGCCCGGCTGCGCCTTTTGCGCGGCGGCAATCGCCGTATCGAGGTCGGCCTGCGTGCCAAGCCTCACCGTCGCCTGGACCTGCCCGGTGTTGGGGTCGAACACGTCACCGGTCCGGGTCGCGCCACCAGCTGCCCCGCCATTCGCGAGCCCGGCGATATGATGATCGATAATCCGCATGGCATCCTCTTCGCTTGTTTCGCTGGCCTGTCGCCGATTCCGTAACGCACGCCAAGGCCCAATGACGTCAGGAATGGTTGCAGAAGAAACTTTTTGCGGCGGATTGCCGCCGGAGACCGCTGGCCCGTTCGTACGTCCGCTGTCCATCGTGGCTGGCCATCAACCAGCCAGAACGTTGCCGTCCCGATTTGAGCCACACGCCGGGCAAGATAGGATTAACGAAGCGTTAACGCCCGTTGCGAATCTTGCGTCGGTCCATACACTCTTGAACATCGGATGGGCGATCCCCGCGATCCCCCGCCAAGAGCGTAATAGTCGCGGCTCATATCTCCCGTCGGACACCGGCGGAGAGAAAACGCTTGCCGGACGAGTAGGAGATGATCGCTTGGATATGCTGAAACGCGCCGTGGGTACGCTTGAACCAGTCGCGGTGGTGCTGGTCGTTATCCTGCTCTTCCTGGTCGCGTTTGCGGGCTATTGGATCGACAATTCCGAAGCGAACGCCTGAGCGGATCGGCGCATACTAGTCTGGCCCAGCCTCTCCGAATCCGTCTCCAGGTGACGGAAGGAATGTCGCGGAAACGTCGGCGGGATATTGACCGCCAGTGCGCGATCATGCGAATGGCCATCCCATCGACGGACGGTAGGCCACTCATGGTAGCCTGCGCCGCCGACATGACGGTGTGACGCCAACGCGTTGCGGGTATAGTACAATGGTAGTACAGCAGCCTTCCAAGCTGAATACACGGGTTCGATTCCCGTTACCCGCTCCACCGCCGACCCCGATAATCCGGCAGCTGCGTTCCCGGTCCGGCTTCAGCTTTTCGAGATCGCCACGTTCGCCTGCACTGCGTGTATCGACGGCGCTGCTCCCCGCACCGCTTCGCCAGATACTGGCCATTCCGCATGGGACGCCAACCGCGCCATGACACGGGCGTAGAGCACGTCGCCCGTCACCAGCTCATGGTAGAACGGGTTGTTCTTGTCCCCCGCGACGCCGTCGCCGGGGAAATACCCGATCCGATCGGTCACCACATTGGCCCCTTCGCCACGATAAAAGGCGACGAGCTGTTCGATTATCAGCTTTGCGCGGCCGTAAGCGGTATCGGTCCCGATATGCATCGACGACGGAATGAAGATCCCGCCCAGACGTCGCCAATCCTCGAGGTGTTTCGCCGCGCGCTGGACGTGCCCGACCGGATCCTCATGCTGGTAAGCGCAGTCGAACAGATAGGCGCGTGCGTCGATCATCGGCCACTCGATCCGCGAGATCGCCTCCCCGGTGATCACCTCGAACCCGTCCCGCGCAAGACGCGACGCGAACGCGCTTCCGACGCGGCCCTGATGGCCGTGAACTATGGCGACGCGGCGCATGGCGAATCCTTGACGGTTGGTCGATCGACCGGGAAGGGTAAGGCCCTGGCACGACGCCATTGCCCTGCAGGAAAGGGTATTCGAAGACTGCGCGACGATGTGCGCCAGCCGCGGTTCTGTAAAGATCCCGCCGAGCCACAAACCTGGCAGTCACGCCGGATCGGTTCGTACGCGGCACCAGGCGCACATGACGCCCGCGCACCGATCGATCATGTCCCCCCAAGGGGCGACATCGACCTGCTCTCTGACGCTGAAATCTTCCGGAACCGCCGGAAGAAGATGGTGGACAGGGCTGGATTCGAACCAGCGTACGCTTGCACGGGCAGATTTACAGTCTGCTGCCTTTAACCACTCGGCCACCTGTCCCCAGGCTCGCATCCCCGGGGGGATGGTCGCTCCGAAAAGCGAGGGCGTCCAATGCCGACCGGTTGGCGTGCTGTCAACGCCCCAGCAGCGGGAATTTGTACAATCGGGTCGGGCTTGCACCGGTCGCGCTGCCCGCATACCGGTCAGACCGTCGCCGGTCGGGCGGCGTTCAACGACCGGGGGGTTATCATGCGTCGATTCCTGCTTCTTGCCAGCACCGTCGCGCTCGTCGCCACGATGCCCGCGTTTGCGCAGAGCGGCGATCGCGCGCAACTCGCCCGGATCCTCGACGAAGGCACCGCGCACAGCGACGTCATGCCGATCGCCGCGCATCTGTCCGACGTGATCGGCCCACGCATGACCAACTCCCCCGCGATGCGGCAGGCCGAAGCCTGGACGCAGGCGAAATTCACCGAATGGGGCCTGCGCAACGTCCACAAGGAGGGGTTCGATTTCGGCCGCGGCTGGTCGATCGTCAGCTCCAGCGTGCGGATGTTGACCCCGCGCCCGATCCCGCTGACCGCGATCCCGATCGCTTGGACGCCCGCGACCAACGGCCCACTGCGCGCGCCGATCATCGTCGCCCCGATGAAGCACGAGCGCGACTTCGCCAAATGGCACGGTCAGCTTTCCGGCAAGATCGTCCTCGTCACCCTCCCCGACACCGGATCGGAGCCGAAGGAAGCCGCGTTCGAGCGCTACAGCGCGGAGGAATTGCGCAAGCTCGATCAGTACCAGCAGCCGAACTACGACCCCGACGCGGTCGACCGCCGCGTCAAGCGGCTCGACTATGCCAAGAAACTCGATGCGTTCCTCAAGGCGGAAGGCGCGGTCGCGATGGCGACCATGGCGTATCGCGACGGGAAGCTCGTCAGCGGCGAAGGCTATACGTTCGGGGTCGGGGACACGCCGTCGCTCCCCGCAGTGCAGATCGCGGCGGAAGATTACCGCCGCCTCGCGCGCCTTGCCAAGGTCGGCCCCGCCCCAACGCTCGAGATCACCAGCGACGTGCGGTTCGATGACAGCGATACGCAAGCGTACAACGTCCTCGCCGAAATTCCCGGAACCGACCCCAAGGCTGGTTATGTCATGGCGGGTGCGCATCTCGATTCGTGGGTCGCGGCCGATGGCGCCGCCGACAATGGCGCCGGCTCCGCGATGGTGATGGAGGCCGCGCGGATCATCGCCAAGACCGGCATCCGCCCCAAGCGGACGATCCGCTTCGCTTTGTGGGCGGGCGAGGAACAGGGGCTGCTCGGCTCGCTCGCCTATGTCGAGAAGCATCTCGCCACGCGCGGCACCCCCGGCGACCCGAAGCTGACTGGGCTGAAACTCTACACCGGCTGGGCCAACCGCTGGCCGATCACGCCACGCCCGGGCTGGGGCGATCTTGCGGCCTATTTCAACCTCGACAATGGCTCGGGCAAGATCCGCGGCATCTATGTCGAGAACAATCCGGCGGTGGTGCCGATCTTCCGCGACTGGCTCGCGCCGTTCGCACCGATGGGCGCGACCGACGTGGTGATCCGCAAGACCGGCGGGACCGATCACGTCTTCCTGCAGTCGGTCGGCGTGCCGGGATTCCAGTTCATCCAGGATCCGCTCGACTATGACAGCCGGGTGCACCATTCGAGCATCGACACGTTCGATCACCTGAAGGGCGACGACATGCGGCAGGGCGCGACGATCCTCGCATCGTTCCTGGTCAATGCAGCAAATGCGGACAAGGCCTTGCCTCGCCCGCCATTGCCGACCAAGCCGGTCGCGACCGACCCCTTCGCTTATTCCGACGAGGAAGAATAATCGTGACTAACTTGCGTTTCGTAAAGCTGGAGCAGCGTTGATGGCAGCACGTCGTGGACATCGTCCGTCCCAGGCCCCGGCGGGCCGCCCGCGGTTCTGGGGGCGGCACGCCGTCGCCGCTGCGTTCGAGAACCCCGAACGCGTCGTCCGCAAGATCTGGGCGACGCGCGAAGCGAGCGCGGCGCTCGACATCCCCGCGGATGTGCCGATCGTATTTGCCGAAGTGACCGACCTCGCGCGGCTTGTGCCGGGCGACGCGCCGCACCAGGGCATCGTGATCGAAGTCGATCCGCTTGAGGACATGTGGCTCGCCGACCTGTTGCAGCAGGGGCAGGACGACAAGCGTCCGCTGATCGTGCTCGACCAGGTCACGGACCCGCACAATGTCGGCGCGATCATGCGTTCGGCGGCGGCGTTCGATGCGCTTGGCATCGTCACGCCAGACCGGCACGCTCCTCCCGAATCGGGGACGATCGCACGCGCGGCGTCTGGCGCGCTCGAGATCGTGCCGTGGGTTCGCGTAGTCAATTTGGCGCGCGCGCTCGACGAGATCGCGGAAGCGGGGTTCTGGCGGGTCGGGCTGACCGGCGAGGCGACGCAGACGCTCACCCAGGCAATGGGCACCCAGCGGGTCGCGCTGGTGCTGGGGGCCGAGGGCGAAGGCATGCGGCAGAACACTGCATCGCATTGCGACGAGCTCGCGCGGTTGCCGATTTCGCCGAAGATGGAGAGCCTCAACGTCTCCAACGCCGCTGCAATCGCGCTCTACGCGGCAGCGAGCCGGTAGCATTTTTTTCCTAAGCCTCTCCCCGGCAATGGCCGGGAAGAGGCTTAAGGGGATACCGTTCAATCCTCGGCGGCGATCGTCACCTTGAGGCCATCGAGCGCGTCGGTGAAGGCGACCTGGCACGACAGACGCGACGTTTCGTTACGATCGGCGGAGGAATCGAGCAAATCGTCTTCGTCCGCGCTCATCTTGGGAAGTTTGGCGACAAAGTCCGGGTCGACATGGACATGGCACGTCGCGCAAGAGCAGCAACCACCACACAGAGCGAGCAGCTCGTCGATCCCGGCGTCGCGAATGACTTCCATCACCGAAAGGCCGGCCTCTCCCATGATCTCGCGTTCTTCCCCTTCACGAGTCACGACGATAAGCTTGGGCATAGGTGAATCCTTGTATCACTGCGTCGCGCTTGCCATGCCCAGCCGAGCGCCGCGACGCAAGCGGCAAGCACGGGGTTCGACATGGGCTTGACCACAGAACAGTTGACCGAAGCAATGGACGCGCTCGCCGCGCGCGAACCCGCGTTCGCGGTGGCGCTGGAGCGGATCGGCTATCCCCCGCCGCGGATCAGCGAGCGCGGCTTCGGCACGCTGTTGCGCACGATCATTGGGCAGCAGGTCAGCGTGACCTCGGCGCAGGCAACGTACCGGAAGCTTGAGGGGATCGTCGGCAGCCTCGATGATCCCGCGAACATCATCGCCGCGACCGACGAACAACTCCGCGCCGCGGGCCTGTCGCGCCAAAAGGCGAGCTATGCGCGGAGCCTTTCCACGCTCGTCACCAGCGGAGAACTCGATCTCGCCAATCTGCCCGAGGACGATGAGGAAGCGATAGCCAAGCTGGTCGCAGTCAAGGGCATTGGGCGCTGGTCAGCTGAAATCTATTTGCTGTTCGCGGAAGGCCGCACCGACATATGGCCCGCGGGCGATCTGGCGGTGCAGATCGAGATCGGGCGCCTGCTCGGCCATGAAGCGCGCCCGAGCGAGAAGCTGGTGCGCGAACTGGCCGAAGCGTGGCGACCGCATCGCGGCGCGGCCGCGATCTTCGCCTGGTATCACTATCAAAGCGATATGAAGGTCATCTGATGGCACGCGCCGACCGCCTCGCCCGGATCGATGCCGACCGGATCGAGCATGAAACCGACTACCGCACCGCGCTGATCGCGGCGTTGCAAACCACCGCCAAGGGGCGCTGGGGCCTGTTCGGGCATCAGGGCAAGAAGGGCGAGACTCCGGCGTCGGTCGCGACCGTCACAGCGTTGATCGAATTGGGCGAGACGATCGACGAGCTGCGCGACACGTTGGGGATGGAGCCGTTTGCGCTCCACGCGGACTTCGTCGCGGCGCGCGGACCGGTGCGATCGGACGCGGTCGGGGAACCCAAGCAAGCGCAAGCATGGCTCGCGCGTCTGGAACAGGAATTGGGAACGGCATGAGCGCAACTTGGAAAATCGGGATCATCGGCGGTTCCGGGCTGTACGCGATCGATCAGCTGGAAAATCCGGAATGGCGGCGGATCGATACGCAGTGGGGTGCGCCCTCGGATGAGTTGCTGTTCGGCAATATCGGTGCGGTCGAGCTGGTGTTCCTGCCACGCCACGGACGCGGGCATCGCATCAGCCCGTCCGAATTGAACGCACGCGCCAATATCGATGCGCTGAAGCGCGCCGGCTGCACCGATATCCTCGCGATTTCCTCGATCGGATCGCTCCGTGAGGAGCTCGAACCCGGCCGGTTCGTCGTCGTCGACCAGTTCATCGACCGCACCACCCAGCGGCCCCCCAGCTTCTTTGGCACCGGCATGGTCGCGCATGTCTCGATGGCAGAGCCGGTCTGCCCCCGCCTGTCCGCCTTCGCCGCGGAAGCCGTCGCCAGCGCGGGCGGAAACGTCACCAAGGGCGCGACCTACCTCGCGATGGAAGGCCCGCAATTCTCGACGCGGGCGGAAAGCCTGATGTATCGCCAATGGGGCGCCGACGTCATCGGCATGACCGCGATGCCAGAGGCCAAGCTCGCGCGCGAAGCGGAGCTGCCGTACGCGCTGATCGGCATGGTGACCGACTATGATTGCTGGCGGGAGGAAGCGGCGTTCGTGGAGGTGAGCGAAGTCATCAAGCAAATGGGCGCGAACGGCGCGATTGCGCGTCAAACGGTTGCGGCTTTAGTCGCCGCACTTCCGCCCGAACGGACGCCCTCCCCGCTCGATACGGTGCTCGACCACGCGCTGATCACGTCACCCGATGCGCGCGACCCGGCGGTGCTGGCGAAGCTGGATGCGGTGGCAGGACGCGTGCTGCGCTAAGAGCGGCGCCGCAGGCTGTCACTCCTGCCCTCTACCTTTGTGGCTTTGTGTCTTCGTGCGAGAAAAAGACTTTCTCACGCAAAGGCGCGAAGATTGAAGAGCAAGAAGATGCCCCGCGAGAAACAGGAATCCTTCTCTCTTCGCGGCTTTGCGCCTTTGCGTGATCAAATTTTCTCGCACAAAGACACAAAGCCACAAAGGTAGAAGAAGGACTGCTGGCTTCGCCGGTTTGGGTTAGGCGCTAGCCACGATTTGCTCGGCTTGCGCCAGATGCAACCGCTCGATCATCTCGCCGTTCACGCGGATAGCGCCCAGCCGCACATTCTCCGGCAAGGCGAACGCCGCGATCACCGCCTCTGCCCAGCGCACCTGCTCCGCCGATGGCGCGAAAGCGCGGTTGGCCGGGGCGATCTGTGCCGGGTGAACCAGCGTCTTTCCGTCGAACCCGAACGCCGCACCCTGCGCACATTCCGCCGCCAGCTCTGGCGTATCCGCCAGCACGTTGGAAACACCGTCCAAAGCCATCAACCCATGCGCGCGCGCAGCCGTGACGATTCCCACCAGATGTGGCAGCAACGGCATCCGGTCAGCCCCCGGCGTGCAGCGCATCTCCTTCGCCAGATCATTGGTCCCCGCGATCAGGCACCCAAGCCCCGGCGCCGCTGCAATCGCGGGCAAGGCAAGCATCGCCGCGCTCGTCTCGATCATCGCCCACACACGCACATCGCCCAGCGTCGCGCGTGCCAGCGCGAGATCGTCGGGATGCGACACCTTCGGCAGCAGCACCGCATCGAACCCGGCTCCACGCGCCGCCTCCAGATCCGCCTCGCCCCAGTCAGTGTCCAGCGCGTTGACGCGCAGCACCAGCAACCGTTCGCCAAACCCGCCGGCGCGCGCCGCCGCCAGCGCCTGCGCGCGCGCCGCGTGCTTGCTGTCGGGCGCGACCGCGTCCTCCAGATCGAGGATCACCGCGTCGCAGTCGAGCTCGCGCGCCTTCTCGATCGCGCGTGCGTTTGACGCGGGCATGAACAACGCGCTGCGGATCCGCTTCACGGCTGGACGACCGGCTCGCGGCGGACCGCCGCGGGGGCGTCTTCCCACCCGCCGCCAAGCGCCTTGAACAGGCTGATCTGCGCATCCGCCACCGCCGCATCCGACTGCGCGAGCGCGGCGCGCGCGTCGGCACGGTCGCGTTCGGCCTGGATCAGCAGCAGGAAACTGTCCGCGCCGTAATCGAAGCGCAGTTGCGACAGTTTCGCCGCCGCGCTGCTCGATGCTTCGGCACGGCGCAACGCGGCGTTGCGATCGAGCGCCCCAGAATAGCGGGCGAGCGCCTGCTCGACTTCCTGCAACGCGGTCAGCACGCGCCCGTCGAAGGTCGCAAGGCTAGCATCCGCGCCGGCCCGCGCCTGGCGGATCCGCGCACGCGCGATCGTCTGGTTGGGAAAACTCCACGAGATCAGCGGGCCGGCCGAATAGGTCACGGCGCTGCTCTTGAACAGCTGGCTCCCGCGCTGCGCATTGAGCCCGATCGAGCCGAGCAGCGAGATTTTCGGGTACAGTTCGGCGGTCGCGATCCCGATCCGCGCGGTGTCCGCCGCAAGCGTCCGCTCCGCCGCGCGCACGTCGGGGCGACGGCGGATCAGCGCGACACCATCGCCGATGGGCACGATATCGCGCACTCTTGGCGGGGCCTTGCAGGCATTGGCGGCCGCGTCGATCTGTTCGGGCGGCAGGCCGGTCAGCACCGCCAGCGCATACAGCGACGCCCGCCGCTCCGCCTCGAAGCCGGGAATCGTCGCCTGCGTCTGCGCGAGCAGCACGTCCGCACGATCGACGTCGCGCCGCGTGCCGCGCCCGGCGGTGAACAGCGTGTTGGTCAGGCCCAGCGTGCGCTGCTGCAACGCGACCGTCTCTGTGGCCACCGCCCGCTGCTGCGCGTTGCTGCACGCGCTGGCGTAGGCGCGCGCGGTTTCCGCGGCGACCGATACGCGCGAGGCGTCGAGTTGCGCCTGCGCCGCCTGCACGTCGCCGCGCGCCGCCTCGATCGCGCGAGTGATGCCGCCGAATAGGTCGACCTCATAAGAGGCGTCGAAGCCGAGCTTGAAACTGTTGAACACGAACGACTGCGGCGTCACGGCACCGCCGGTTCCGGTTCCGGTTCCGGTTCCGGTTCCCGTTCCCGTCCCGGTTCCGGTCCCAGTTCCTGTGCCAGTCCCGACACCCGTCCCCGCGCCCCCAAAACCAAGGCTCGCGGTATTGATCTGCGCGCGCGTGAAGCTCGCGGTCGGGCTGGTGGTCGGCAACCGCGCGCCACGCTGTTCGGACAGGACGGCACGCGCGCGTTCGAGATTCCCCGCCGCAACGCGGATGTCGGTGTTGTGCGCCAGCGCGTCCGCCACCAGCCGGTCGACGACGGGATCGTTGTACAGCCGCCACCAATGGTCGGGCAGCGGCGTGGGGGTAACTCCCTTGCCGATCCCGGCCTCGGCAAACGCGCCACCCTTTGGCGGCACCGGGGTCGTCGGGGTCTTGTAGTTCGGCCCGACGACGCACGCCGACAGCGCAAACGCAGGAAGGACGCTCAGGATACGCTTCATGCCGGTTTTCCTTCCGGAGCGGGCAGCGCGGGCGGATGGTCCTCCGTCGCGGCGCCACGCTTCCGGCGCATTTTCGAGGCGACCCAATCGCCCCCCTTGCGGCTGATGACATAGAAGCTCGGCGTGAACAGCAGGCCGAACGTCGTCACGCCGATCATCCCGAAGAACACCGCCACACCCAACGCCTTGCGCATTTCGGCGCCTGGACCCGACCCGAGCACCAGCGGCAACACGCCGAGGATGAACGCGATCGACGTCATCAGGATCGGGCGGAGACGCTGTTCGGCGGCATGTTCGGCGGCGGCATGGAGCTCCATCCCGACATCCTCATTGGCGCGCGCGAACTCGACGATCAGGATCGCGTTCTTCGCGGCAAGCCCGATCAGCACGACCAGCCCGATCTGGGTCAGGATGTTGTTGTCCATCCCCATCAGGTTCACGCCGACGATCGCCGCCAGCAAACACATCGGCACGATCAGGATGACCGCGAACGGCAGCACCAGGCTTTCGTAATTCGCCGCGAGCAGCAGGAACACGAACAGCACCGCGAGGCCGAACACCAGCGAGCCGGTATTGCCCGCCTGCTGCTGCTCGAACGCGATCTCGGTCCATTCGTAGCTCATGCCCTTGGGCAACGTCTCGCTCGCGATCTTCGCCATCGCCTGCAGGCTCTGCCCGGAGGAATAGCCGCGCGACGTGTCGCCCTGCAATTCCGCCGACGGATACAGGTTGTACCGCACCACGCGATACGGGCCAGTATCGTTGCGCAGCGTCATCACTGCATCCAGCGGCACCATGTTGCCCGCCGCCGACCGAGTCCGCAGATGTCCGACGTCGGACACCTGATCGCGATACGGCGCATCCGCCTGCGCGGTGACGCGGTAGGTCCGCCCCAGATAGTTGAAGTCATTGATGTACGACGACCCCAGATAGCTGCCGAGCGTCGAGAACACACTCGACACGGGCACGCCCAACTGCTCGGCGCGCTCGCGGTCGATGTCCGCGAACAGGCGTGGCGTGCGGTTGTTGAAGCTGGTGAACGCGGCGGTGATCCCCGGTGTCTGGTTCGCCTTCATCATCATCCCGAACGCTGCACCCTCAAGTGCCTTGAACCCGAGATTGCCGCGATCCTCGATCAGCATCTTCCAGCCGCCGCCGGTCCCGATCCCGCGCACCGGCGGTGGCGGAATGACGAGCAGCAACCCGGCACTGAGCGGCGCGAACGCCTTGCGCATCTCGTTGGCGATCGCATCCGCTGCGCCACGATCAGCGTGCGACTTGAGCGTGATGAACATCGCGCCGCCGTTGGACGCGGTCGAGAAGGTCGCGCCGTCGAGCCCCGCGAACGCGACCGTATCCTGCGTCGCCGGGTTCTTGTGCGCGATCTCGGCCGCGCGCTTGATCAGCTCGTTGGTCCGCTGGAGCGAAGCCCCCGGCGGCAACTGCGCCGCGACGATCAGATAGCCCTGATCCTGCGCCGGGATGAACCCGGTCGGGGTCGCGGCAAAGCGCCATCCGGCAAGCCCGATCAGGATGACATAGGCGATCCCGATGATCGCAAGACTGCGGATCGCGCGCGCGGTGAATTTGCCGAAGCGGTTGCCAAGCCAGTCGAACCCACGGTTGAACCCGCGGGCAAACCGCGTGCCGACTCCACGGATACCGGGCTTGGGCTCGGCATCATGCTTGGGCTTGAGGATCAAAGCGGCGAGCGCGGGCGACAAAGTCAGCGACACAAAGGCGGAAATCGCGGTTGCGGAGACGATTGTGAGCGCAAACTGCTGGTAAAACTGCCCCGAAATGCCCGGAATGAAGCTCGTCGGGATGAACACGCCGCACAGGACGAGCGCAATCGCGATCAACGCACCCGACACTTCGTCCATCGTCTTGTGCGCTGCATCGCGCGGGGAAAGCCCCTCCTCTTCCATCAGGCGTTCGATGTTCTCGACCACGACGATCGCATCGTCGACCACGATCCCGATCGCGAGCACCATGCCGAACAGTGACAGGTTGTTCAGCGAGAAACCGAACCCCGCGAGCACCGCGAGGCTGCCGAGCAGCGACACCGGGATCGCGATGATCGGGATGATCGCCGCACGCCAGCTCTGCAGGAACAGCAGCACGACCAGCGCAACGAGGACCAGCGCCTCGACCAGCGTATGCTCGACCGCTTCGATCGACGCCTGGATGTACTCGGTCGGGTTGTACGGGATCGAATAGGTCAGGCCGGGCGGGAAGCTCTTGGCGACGTTGGCGACTTCCGCCTTCACCGCATCCGCCGTGCTGAGCGCGTTCGAGCCCGGCAACTGCGTGATACCGATCGCAGTCATCGACTTGTTGTTGAGCATCGCGTTGATCGTGTAATCCTGCGCGCCGAGCTCGATCCGCGCGACGTCGCGCAGACGCGTCAGCCGCCCCTGGTCGTCCCGCTTGACGATGATCGCGCCGAATTCCTCGGGCTTGGTCAACCGTCCGGTCGCCTGGATCCCGAGCTGGAACGCGGTCCCGCCCTCGTTGAACGGCGGCTGCCCGACCGAACCCGCGGCGACCTGTGCGTTCTGCGCGCGGACCGCGGCGACGATCTCGTCGACGGTCAGGTTGCGCGACGCCGCACGATCGGGATCGACCCAGACGCGCATGTTATAGTCGCGCCCACCGAACACGCGCACGCCACCCACGCCGGGGATACGCGACAAGCGATCGATCAGCTGCGTCGTGGCGTAATTGGAAACATAGGACGAACTGAGCGAGCCATCCGGCGACGTCAGCGCGACAACCATCAGAATGTCGGGGGAATTCTTGCGGACCGTCACGCCGATCTGGCGGACTTCCTCGGGCAGACGCGGCTCGGCGGTCGAGACGCGGTTCTGCACCAGCACCTGCGCCTGATCGACATTGGTGCCCTGCTTGAACGTGACGGTGATCGCGAGCGCGCCGTCACCGGTCGCGGACGAGGACATGTAGATCATGTTCTCGACGCCGTTGATCGATTCCTCGAGCGGCGCGGCGACGGTGGCGGCGAGCGTCTCGGCGTTCGCCCCCGGGAAGGTCGCGTTGACGACCACGGTCGGCGGCGCGATCTCGGGATATTGCGCGACTGGCAACCCCGGATACGCCACGACCCCGAACACGATGATCAGGATCGACAGGACCGCCGCGAAGATCGGGCGATCGATGAAGAAATGGGGAAATCTCACTGGCTGCGCCTCAGTTCGCGGTCGCGTCGGAGGCGGGTGGCGCGCTTTCCTGGGTCGATTGCGGCGCGGTGTCCGCCGCCTTGGGCTTCATCTTGACCAGGTTTTCCTTGACCGTCGCGCCGGGTTGCAGCGTCGTGATCCCGTCGATGACGACATGCTCGGTCGGCGCGAGCCCCGACTTGACGACACGCAGCCCCTCCACTTGCGGACCGGTCTCGACCGGGCGCGCGATGACCTTGCCTTCCTTCCCGACGACATAGACGAGCTTGCGCGTCTGGTCGGTGATGACCGCTTCGTCCGGCACCAGCATCGCGCGGTAATGGCCGGAGCCCAGCAACCGTGCGCGACCGAACAGGCCCGGCGTCAGGAAGCCATCGGGATTGGCGATGACGGCGTGCGCGCGGATCGTCCCCGAATTGGGATCGATCGCATTGTCGACGAATTCCATCTTCCCGTGCCAACGAAAGCCCTTCTCGTCGGCGAGCTGGACTTCGACCGGATTGGCGGTGTTGCGCGACGAGCCGCGCTCACCCGACTTCGCCTGGCGCAAATATTTGAGATAGAAGCTCTCGGCCCCTTCGAACGAGAACCAGATCGGATCGGTCGAGACGACTCGCGTCAGGACGGTGGTGGCCTCGGTCGCATAATTGCCCATGCTGACGCGCCGGTCGGACACGATCCCTGTGATCGGCGACCGGACGGTCGTGAAGCCCAGGTTGAGTTGCGCGGTCGTCACATTGGCACGCGCGGCGCCCAGGTCTGCCTGCGCGGTGCGGACCGCGGCAAGCTTGGTCTCATATTCCTCGCGCGCAATCGCTTCGGCCTTGAGCAACACGTTGGCGCGCGTGAGTTCGGATTGCGCGTTGGTCACCGACGCCTGCGCCTTGGCGACTTGCGCACGCGCTTGCGCCAGCGCGGCCTGATAGGGGCGCGGATCGATCGTGAAGAGAGCTTCGCCCTTCTTCACGCGCTGGCCGTTGTTGAAGAAGATTCGCTCGATCGTTCCCGAAACGCGCGGACGCAGTTCGACGTCCTGGATCGCCTCGAACCGGCCTACGTATTCATCCCAATCGGTGACGTCGCGCTGCAACGGTATAGCGACACTGACTTGCGGCACCGGCGGCGGCGGCGGTGCCTTTTGCGCACAGGCAGCAAGCAGCCCCAACGCGGTCGCGCCGAATACCGGGCGCAAGATGCCCACATATGAAGTCGTCACTCTATGATCCCCATGTCGCGCATCGCTTTGGCTGGCCGGCCAGCGCGGCCTTGCTCTTTCGGCATGCCGCCGCAATGCGGACACAAAGGTGTCGCCGCGAATGCTGCATTGCAAGAAGAATATACCGTCCGATCGGTACATATTTATTAACATGCTGTTTTCACAGCAGAATTATAACTCTCTTCAACAGCATGAATCGGCGGTCAGCGCGGTACGACGACTCCGCCTTTCATCACCCAGTCGACCCGGCGGACCGCGTCGAGCGCGTGCAACGGGTCCCCGCGGACCGCGATCAGGTCGGCCAGCAGACCCGGCTTGATGCTGCCGCGATCGGTCAGGTGGAAGGCGCGGGCGTTCCCGGAGGTCGCCGCGATCAGCACGTCGGCGATCGGCATTCCGGCCTCCGCCAGCAACACCATTTCGCGCGCATTCTCGCCATGCGCGAACACGCCGACGTCGCCCCCCATGCAGATCGGTACCCCGACCGATCGCGCCAGCGCAAGCGCAGTACGGTTCTCCGCCACCGCCTGCGGTACCGGGTCCGCGCCGGTCCATCCCCGATAGCGCGACACCGCATCGGACGCCGCGAGCGTCGGGCACAAGGCGATCTTGCGCACCGCCATCGCCCGGAAAATCTCGGCCGTCCCCCCATAGCCATGCTCAATCGTATCCGCTCCCGCAGCAATCGCGCGGCGCATGCCTTCGGGCGTCGACGTATGAACCGCGACGGTCCGGCCCGCATCATGCGCAGCGGCGACCGCGGCGGTCATCTCGGCCTGCGAGAAGGTCGCGCGGCTCGGCTCGCCCGGACCCCAGCGATAGTCGCCGTACAGTTTCACCACGTCCGCCCCGGCCGCGATCTGGCTGCGGACGACGCGCACCACGTCATCGACGCCGCTCGCTTCCTCAGCCCCTTGGGGAACGTCGACGCCCGGTTCGTACCCCTTGGGGCCATACGCCCCCTTTGCGACGATCGCGCGTGTCGCGACGAGCATCCGCGGCCCCGGCACGATCCCCTGCGCGATCGCCTGCTTGAGCCCGACGTCGGCATAGCCCGCCCCCTCGGTCCCAAGATCGCGTTCGGTCGTGAAGCCCGCGAGCAACGTCGCCCGCGCGCTCACCGTGGCGCGCGCGGTGCGCAGCGCGAGCGGTTCGTGGAGCACCTGTTCGTCCCACGACGTCTCGTTATACGGGTGGAGGAACAGATGCCCGTGCCCCTCGATCATCCCGGGCATCAGCGTTTCGCCCGGCAAGTCGATCGTCTCCGCGCCCGCCGGCACTGCGAGCGCAGGGCCGACCGCAACGATCCGTTCGCCCGTCACCAACACCTGCCATCCGGTATGTACGACCGGATCGACCCCGTCGAACACTGCAGCAGGCCGCAGCAGGATCGTACGCGTCGGTGCAGGTGCTGCGCCCATCGCCAGCACGGCCATCCCGATCAGCCACGTCTTTGCGATCCGCCGCATCATCCACCCCAAGAGTTGTCGCGAGGCACGATGCCCGATAGCGTCCTGCGCCATGGATACCCCCGCCCCCGCCATGCGCAAGCGCGCTGCTCTCCTTCTGGCGGCGACGCTGCTGTCGACGGCGGCCGCGCCCGCCCCGTCAGAACGCGCCCGCTGGAAGGCGGAGGCCGCCCGCGTCACGATTACGCGCGACACCTGGGGGATCGCGCATGTCCGCGGGACGACCGACGCGGACGCGGTGTTCGGCGCGATCTACGCACAGGCGGAGGATGATTTCGCACGGATCGAGGCCAATTACCTGACCGCACTCGGCCGCACTGCCGAAGCCGAGGGCGAGACCGCCTTGTGGGCGGACCTCCGCCAACGCCTGTTCGCCGACCCGACCGATCTGCAGGCGCGCTACGCCGAGAGCCCCGCCTATCTGCAGGCGCTGATGCGCGCATGGGCGGACGGGCTCAACTATTACCTCGCGACGCATCCCGGGACTCGCCCCAAGGTGATCACGCGGTTCGAACCGTGGATGGCGCTGTCGTTCACCGAAGGCAGCATCGGCGGCGATATCGAACGCATTTCGCTGACCGATCTCGCCGCCTTCTACGGAGGCCAACGCATCGCGGTGGCAGAGGAAGACGCCGGCCCCGTCCCCCGCGAACCCCGCGGATCGAACGGCATCGCGATCGCGCCGCGCAACACGGTCGACGGGCACGCGCTATTGCTGATCAACCCGCACACCAGCTTCTACTTCCGCGCCGAATTGCAAATGACCAGTCGCGAGGGGCTCAACGCCTACGGCGCGTCGACCTGGGGGCAGTTCTTCATCTACCAGGGCTTCAACGAGAAAGCCGGGTGGATGCACACCTCCTCGGGCGTCGACAATGTCGATTCATTCGCGGAGCACATCACGCGCGCCGGCAACGCGATCACCTACCGCTACGGCAGCGACCAGCGGCCTGTCACCACCCGAGCCATCACCCTTGCCTACCGCAAGGCCGACGGCACGCTCGCACGTCGCAGCTTCACCACCTATGCCACACACCACGGCCCGATCGTCGCGGCGCAGGGTGGCAAGTGGATCGCGCAAGGGTTGATGTGGAAGCCCGTCCCCGCACTCGAGCAGAGTTGGCTCAGGACCAAGGCGCAAGATCTCGCCAGCTATATGAAGGTCGCCGAGCGCCAGGCCAATTCGTCGAACGACACGCTGTTCGCCGACGCCAAGGGGGCGATCGCCTATCTCCACCCGCAGTTCGTGCCCGTTCGCAACGACGGTTTCGATTATGGCAAGCCGGTCGACGGCGCGGACCCGGCGACCGACTGGAAGGGCCTGCACACCGTCGCCTCGCTGCCCAATGCGATCGACCCCGGCGTCGGCTGGGTACGCAACACCAACGACTGGCCGTGGAGCGCCGCCGGACCCGACAGTCCCAAGGCCAAGGATTACCCCCGCTATATGGACACATTCGGCGAGAACCCGCGCGGGGTCCATGCCGATCTGCTGCTGACGGGCAAGCACGACTTCACGCCCGAACGGCTGATGGCCGCCGCCTATGACAGCTACCTTCCCGCCTTCGTGCGGCTGATCCCGCCGCTGGTGAAGGCGTATGACGCGCTGCCCGACAAGGACGCGCGCCGCGCGAAACTAGCGGGGCCGATCGGCGTGCTGCGCGGCTGGAACTATCGCTGGGGGGCGGACTCGGTTGCGACCACGCTCGGGGTGGTGTGGGGCGGCAAGATGTGGCGCGAAGCGGGTACCTTCATTCAGGCCGAGCAGATCAACGTTCCCGACCATATCGCCACGCGTGTGTCCGACAACCGCAAGCTGGACGCGCTGGGCGAAGCCGCCGACCAGCTCACCCGCGACTTTGGGACGTGGCAAGTCGGCTGGGGCCAGATCAATCGTTTCCAGCGTCTCGACGATTCGATCCAGCCGCATTTCGACGACGCGCAGCCGAGCAGCCCGGTACCGTTCACCTCGGCGCAATGGGGTAGCCTCGCCTCGTTCGGTGCACGCCCCTATCCCAACACCAAGAAGCTGTACGGATCGAGCGGTAACAGCTTCGTCGCGGTGGTCGAGTTCGGGCCGAAGGTCCACGCCTGGGCGGTCACCGCGGGCGGCGAAAGCGGCGATCCGGCCTCCCCGCATTTCCGCGATCAGGCAGAGCGCTATGCCGGCGGCAAACTTCGCCCCGTGTGGTTCTACCCGGCCGACGTCGCTGCGCATGCGACACGCCAATATCACCCCGGACGTGCCGTACTAAAACGCTGAACAGCATCATCAGATACTGGAACTGCACCTGAAGTGTGTGGTGTCGCTGCGCAACACACGTTCAATTCCTGTAGCCACGCTGCATGCTTACCTTGCAGCGCGCTTCGAAAAGCGGCATGTAACGCACGATAATTACCCCTCTTGAGGTTGGTGGTTTATTCCTATAACACAGTGTTGCAGGCACGGTTGCCGTTCATGGACGGCACGGGCGGGGGTAGGGTCGCAAGACCCTGAGGATCTGGATTGGCTCAGATGAATTACGAGACGCGTGCGATCGGCAATGAGGAGATACTCGGGCTCCCCGGTCCGGACGCACCGCGCCGCGGGCGGACCGGGCTGATCGTCGGAATCATCACCGTCATCCTGATCGTGGCGGCGATCGCCTATTTCACGTTGGGCCGCGCGAAGCCGGTCGCCAAGGCGGTCGAGCAATTGCCGCTGGTGTCGGTGGTGGTACCGGGTCGGTCGAGCGTCGCGCGCGTCGTTTCGGCGACCGGCTCGCTCGCTGCGCGCCGCGAGATGCCGGTCGGTGTCGCCGGAGACGGCGGGATGGTCACGCGCGTCCTGGTCGAGCCCGGCCAGTGGGTCGCCAAGGGACAAGTTCTCGCACTGGTCGATCGCTCGGTTCAGACGCAGACCGCGGCATCGCTCAACGCACAGATCGCGGTCGCGAAATCGGATGCCGCGATCGCGCAATCCGAACTCGACCGTGCGCAGACGCTGGTGACGCGCGGCTTCCTGTCCAAGGCAGACCTCGAACGCAAGGCAGCAACCCGCGATGCGGCACTAGCGCGCGTACGGGTGGCGCAGGCGACGCTTGGCGAGGCCAATGCGCGCACCAATCGTCTCGACATTCGGGCGCCCGCGGCGGGCCTAGTGCTGACTCGCGCGGTCGAGCCGGGCCAGATCGTCGGGCCCGGCACAGGAACGCTGTTCCGCCTCGCGGAAGGCGGCCAGATGGAAATGCGCGCCCAGATCAGCGAAAGCGACCTGCGCGGGTTGCGGATCGGGGCACGCGCAAACGTAACGCCGGTCGGCGGCAGCGACAGCTTCACGGGTGAAGTGTGGCAGGTCTCCCCCGTAATCGATCCGACGAGCCGACAGGGCATTGCGCGCATTGCGCTCGCGTACAATCCGGCGCTGCGCCCGGGCGGATTTGCCTCCGCCTCGGTCGTCTCGGGCATGACGGATGTACCGCAACTGCCCAATTCTGCGATCCAGAGCGACGAGAAGGGCAATTTCGTGTATGTGATGGGGCCCGGCGACAAGATCGTCCGGCGTTCGATCAAGGTCGGCGAAGTCTCGGATCGGGGCGTTTCGATCGTCGAGGGGCTTAACGGCACCGAACGGGTCGTCCTGTCGGCAGGAGCGTTCCTGACGCCGGACCAGAAGGTCAGACCGACGCGGGTTGCGGCGGCGACGGCAAAGCAGGGATAGCACGATGAGCTTCCGGAACATCTCGGCCTGGTCGATCCGCAACCCGGTCCCGTCGCTGGTCCTGTTCTTCATGCTGACGATGGCTGGCATCGTCAGCTTCACCCGGCTCGACGTCAACAACCAGCCTGACATCGATTTTCCGGTCGTCATCGTCGAAATCAGCCAGCCAGGCGCCGCCCCGACCGAGCTCGAGACGCAAGTCACCCAGCGCGTCGAAGCCGCACTCCGCAGCCTCCAGGGAATCGACGAGATCGATTCGACCGTGACCGAAGGCCAGTCGGAAACCGTCGTCCAGCTCGCGATCGGCACGCCGATCGACCGCGCGGTCGAGGACGTCCGCTCGGCGGTCGCGCAGATCCGCAGCAACTTGCCCGACGGCATCCTCGAGCCGCAGATCATGCGCGCCAACACCACCGGCAACGATCTCGCGAGCTATGCCGCGATCAGCACCGACATGACGGTCGAGCAACTCAGCTGGTACATCGACAACAATGTCGCCAAAGAATTGCTGTCGGTGCCGGGGCTTGCGGGCGTGCAGCGCAACGGCGGCGTCGATCGCGAGATCCGCGTCATCCTCGATCCCGCCAAGCTTTCCGCACACGGTCTGACCGCGTCGCAGGTCAACCAGCAGCTGCGCCAGGTCAATCTCAACGCCGCGGGCGGCCGCGCGCAGCTGGCAGGATCCGAACAGTCGGTCCGCGTGCTCGGCAACGCACAGAGCGCGTACCAGCTTGGCCAGACGCAGATCGCCACCGGGCTCGGGCAGACGCTCAAGCTTGCCGACCTTGGCCGTGTGCAGGATTTGTACGCCGAGCAACGCTCGTCGTCCGCGCTCAACGGGCAGCAAGTGCTGTCGTTCGATTTCCAGCGCGCCAAGGGCGCGTCGGACGTCACCGTGTTCGAGGAAGCCGAGAAGAAGCTCGCCGCGCTCGAGGCACGCAACCCCAAGGTGCATTTCAAGCGCATCTCGGACTCGGTCAAATACACCAAGCAGCAATATGATTCGGCGATGGAAGCGATGGTCGAGGGCGCGTTGCTCGCGGTCGTCATCGTGTTCGTCTTCCTGCGCGACTGGCGCTCGACGATCATCTCAGCGCTCGCGATCCCGCTGTCGGCGATCCCGACCTTCTGGGTCATGGACCTGCTCGGCTTCACGCTCAACAACATGACCTTGATGGCGCTCAGCCTCGTCGCGGGCGTGCTGGTGGATGACGCGATCGTCGAGATCGAGAACATCGTCCGCCACATGCGCATGGGCAAATCCGCCTATCAGGCGTCGATCGACGCCGCCGACGAGATCGGGCTGGCGGTGCTCGCGACGACCATGGCGATCGTCGCGGTGTTCCTGCCGGTCGGCCTGATGCCGGGGATTTCGGGTCAGTTCTTCAAGAACTTCGGCCTGACCGTCGTGGCATCGGTGCTGATGAGCCTCGCGGTCGCGCGTCTCATCACGCCGATGCTCGCCGCCTATTTCCTCAAGGCGCATGGCGAGGCCTCGCATGGCGAGGGCTGGATCATGGATCGCTACATGGCGATCCTGCGCTGGACGCTGCTGCATCGCTGGTCGGCGATCCTTGCGGGTGCGGTCGCGTTCGGCGCGACGATCTATCTGTTCATGTCGATCCCGGCGACGTTCCAGCCGCTGCGTGACAGCGATTCGAGCACTGCGACGATCGAAATGGTGCCGGGCACGACGCTTGCCGAGACCAAGGCGGTCGTCGCGCAAGTCGCTGACATCCTGCAAAAGCAACCGAGCATCGAGTCGGTCTATTCCCGCGCCTTCGTCGGCAACGGTCGCGTCACCGCGATCTTCAAGCCGAAGGAAGAGCGCACGATGAAGAGCTACGATTTCGAACGTGCGCTCGCGCCGACGCTCCAGACTATCCCCGACGCGCGGGTCTCGTTCCGTTCGTCGAGCGGCTGGGGCAGCGCTGGCCGTGCGCTGACGATCACGCTCGGCAGCGACGATCCCAAGATCCTCGCCGAAACCGGTGCCAAGCTGGTCGAGGAGATGAGCAAGCTGCCCGATCTGGTCGCACCGCGCATCAGCGGCGACCTGAAGCGGCCCGAGATCGTCATCACGCCGCACATGGATCTCGCCGCAAGCATGGGGGTGACGACCGCCGCCATGTCCAGTGCGATCCGGATCGCGACGCTGGGCGACATCGACCAGAACAGCGCGAAATTCTCCTTGTCCGACCGTCAGATACCGATCCGCGTCGCGCTCGACCAGGACTCGCGCCAACGGCTGTCGACGATCCAGAACCTGCCGGTGCAGACCGCGAGCGGCGGATCGGTGCCGTTGAGCGTCGTCGCCGACATTGGCTTCGGGGCCGGGCCGACCAAGATCGAACGCGTCGCACAGCAGCGCCAGTTGACGATCGGTGCCGATCTCGCGCCCGGCGTCGTCAGCGGCACTGCGCAGAAGGAGATCCACAACCTTCCGCTGTTCAAGACGATGCCGATCGGGGTGAAGGAGCTCGTGCTGGGCGAGTCCAAGTGGCAGGAAGAGCTGATTCAGAACTTCATTATCGCGCTGGTTGCCGGCATTTTCCTGCTCTTTGCCGTCCTTGTGCTGCTGTATCGTCGCCTTTTGCCGCCGTTCATCAACATTATGTCGCTGCTTGTGGCGCCCCTCGGCGGATTGATCGGGCTTGCCGTCACCGGAACGCCGATTTCGATGCCGGTCTATATCGGGCTGATCATGCTGCTCGGGATCGTCGCCAAGAACTCGATCCTGCTGGTCGACTTTGCGCTCGAGGAAATGAACAAGGGCGTCGACGTCGTCACCGCAATCATCGATGCCGGGCACAAGCGCGCGCAGCCGATCGTGATGACCACGGTCGCGATGGTGATGGGGATGATGCCGACTGCGCTCGCGCTGACCGGCGACGGATCGTCGCGCGTGCCGATGGGGATCACCGTGATCGGCGGGCTGATCCTGTCGACCGTGCTGACGCTGCTGATCGTGCCCGCAAGCTTCAGCCTCGCGGTCGGGATCGAAAGCCGGGTCGGGCCGGTATTGCGGCGGCGCCTGCTCACCTATCGTCCCGGCGACGATGGCGGCCCGCTGATCGAACATCGTCCGCCGACCCCGCCGCAGCTGGGGCCGGGCGACCCCGGGCGGATTCCGTACCACCCCGGTGACGACAAGCCGCAGCCGGCCGAATAGGCGCCGTAGCCCCCCATTCCGCGGAAAAAACGTTGCTTGGGCGTATCGACGCTTGAACAATCCGCGGCTTGGGGGATTGGTCCCGTGATGCGACGTGCCCCCCCTCCCCGTGCGTTCGAGGCACCTCCGGCGGGGTTGGTGCGAATGCGCTGGATTGCCGGCGGACTGCTCGTGGCGATGGCGATCACCTTTTTCGTGGCGCGCACGCTCTACGACCCGCGAACCCAGTTTGGCACGACAATGGGCTTCGTCCGTGCCTTTGCCGAGGCGGCAATGGTCGGCGGGCTAGCCGACTGGTTCGCGGTTACCGCGCTGTTCCGCCATCCGTTCGGCCTCCCCATCCCGCACACCGCGATCATCCCGCGCAACAAGGATCGCATCGGCACCACGCTCGCTGCCTTCCTGCGCGACAACTTCCTGATCCCGCGCGTCGTCGCGCGGCGGATGAACGGGCTGGACATCGCGGGCGCGGCGGGGCGCTGGCTCGCCAACCCGCCCGGCGGCGACGGGCGGCTGCGACGGGGTGCGTCGCGATTGGCGGCACATATGCTCGAGGCGTTCGATCAGCAGCGGCTCGGCGGGATGGTCAAGGCCGGGATCGGCCAACGCCTGCGCGCGCTCGATGCGGCGCCGCTGCTTGGCCAGGCGCTGACCGCGGCGATCGCGGAAGACCGTCATCTCCCGTTGTTGGACGGCATCGTGCGCTGGGCGGCGCGGGTGCTGGAGGCGAACGAGCATCTGGTGCGCGCGATGGTCAGCGAGCGGTCAGGCTCCGTCATGCGCTGGACCGGGCTCGACGAAACGCTGGCGAACAAGATCATCGCCGGACTGAACGGCCTGCTCACCGGGATCGCCGAAGATCCGGACCACCCATTGCGCGAAAAGGCCGAGGAAGGGCTCGCCACACTCGCGCAGGATCTGATGCACGATCCGCGGATGCGCGAACGCGTCGCGTCGGTGAAGGGCGAGATCATCGACAATCCCGCGATGCAGCGCTGGCTCGACGGGCTGTGGGAACAGGCGCGCACCGGCATGCTCAAGCTCGCGCGCGATCCGGACCGGGTGCTGGCAGGACCGGTCGGGGATGCGCTGCGCCAATTGGGCGGGACGCTCCAGACCGATCCACGGCTACGCCTGACGATCAACCGATTCGTGCGGCGCGCGGTGGTCGGCCTTGCGGCGGACTATGGTGACGGGATCGTTCGCCTGGTGTCGGAAACGGTTCAGGGCTGGGACGCGCAGACGATCACGCGGCGGCTGGAGAATGCGGTCGGCAAGGACTTGCAATATATCCGCGTCAACGGAACGATCGTCGGCGGTCTGGTCGGTCTCGCGATCCACGCGATCGACACAGCCCTGTGACGCCCAACACCCCAGCGCTGTGTTACCGCTTCCAGTCTTCGACCGCCCAACCGCGCAGCGCGGCCATCGCGCGCAGCGGCGGATGCGGGTTCACCGCGATCCCGACGTCCGCCCATTCGAGCGCGGGCGCATCGGAAGCATGATCGGAATAGAACCGAATCACCGCGTCGTCGCGCGCGATCCCCTGCCCCGCCATCCATGCCTCGATCATGCGCAACTTGGCCGGCCCGTAACAATTCTCGCCGTCGATCCGTGCGCGGACTCGGCCATTCTCCCGCACCACGCCGGTGGCGATCACCGCGTCGAACCCGAGTTGCTCCGCGATCGCCTCGGCGTAAAACCCATACGACGCGGTCGCCATGACGATCCGGTAGCCCGCCGCGCGGTCCGCTGCGATCTGATCACGCGCGCCGGCATAAACCCCCGATTCGGCGACGGTTGCAGCGAAGCGATTCGCGGCACGCGTCGCGTCGGCTTCGGTCATGTTGCCACCGAGCAGCAAGCGCTGCGCAATTTCCTTCAACCGCGCACGGCCCATCAGGCGCAGCGTGTAGCCGAGCCCCGCCACTGCCACGATCGGGAACAGAGCAAGCCGCCACGGCGCATTTGCGCGCGCGGTGGCGACCAGGAATGGGGTCCAGGTCGGGGCGTAAGTAAGGGTCTTGTCCATGTCATAGACGGCAAGTTGGTGCATAGCGGCGTTCAAACCACACCAACGCTTGCCGATCCACCCCGATTGCAGCAAGGAAGGCGCGCATGACCGACACGGCCGCCTTCTCCCAAGACAGCGACACGGTACGCTTCACCGGCAGCCTCGTGCTCGCCCGGATCGGCGACCTGCCCGAACGCCTCCGCGATTCCACCGAAAAGGTCGCGCATGTCGACCTGAGTGGCGTCGACCGGATCGACACGGTCGGTGCCTGGGTCGTCCATCGATTCGCCGCGCAGCATCAGGCCGACATCATCGGGCTCGATGCGGACGGCGAACATCTGCTCGAACAGGTCGCCAAAGCCGACCAACCCGTCGCGATGCGGCCCGCCCCGGTCGGCAGCTTCCAGCGCGTGGTCGGCGAATTGGGCGATGCGGTGGTTCAGTCAGGTCAGACCCTGTACGGCCTGCTCGGCTTTTTCGGCGCGACGCTGATCGCCTTCTGGAATGTCGCGACTCACCCCCAACGCTTTCGCTTCAACGCGATCGTGCAGCGGTTCGAAGTCGTCGGCGTGACCGCGCTTGGCATCATCGGCCTGATGAGCTTCCTGATCGGGATCGTGATCGCACAACAGGGCTCGGTCCAGTTACAGCAATTCGGGTTCGAAGTGTTCACGATCAATCTGGTCGGGCGACTCACTTTGCGCGAACTCGGCGTGCTGATGACCGCGATCATGGTCGCTGGCCGGTCGGGCTCGGCGTTCGCCGCGCAATTGGGCACGATGAAGCTGACCGAGGAAATCGATGCGATGCGCACGATCGGCGTCTCGCCGATGGAGGCACTGGTGCTGCCGCGCGTGATCGCATCGGTCGTGATGATGCCGCTGCTCGGCATGTACGCGTCGATCATCGCGATCGTCGGAGGCGGGCTGCTGTGCTGGATCTCGCTCGACATTCCCCCCGTGACCTTCGTCCAGCGCATCCGCGAAGTCGTGCCGGTCACCGATCTGTACGTCGGGTTGATCAAGGCGCCGTTCTTCGGGCTGATCATCGCGATGGCCGGATGTTTCCAGGGGATGCTGGTGGAGGGCGATGCCGAGCAAGTCGGCACGCGCACGACCGCCGCGGTGGTTCAGGCGATTTTCCTCGTGATCGTGCTCGACGCGTTCTTTGCGGTGTTCTTCACCTCGATCGGGTGGGTGTGATGGAAACCGGCAACGCAAAAGGCAAAGAGAACGACGACGTCATCGTGGTGCGCGATCTCGTCAACGGGTTCGGCGAACAGCTGGTCCACGACGGCGTCAACCTGTCGGTCCGGCGTGGCGAGATCATCGGCGTCGTCGGCGGGTCGGGTACGGGCAAGTCGGTGCTGATGCGGTCGATCATCGGGCTGCAGACGCCGAAATCGGGATCGATCGAGGTGTTCGGCGAATCCACGCTCAATCGCGAGACGACCGAGCTGGCCGACCTGACGAAGCGCTGGGGCGTGCTGTTTCAGGGCGGTGCCCTGTTCTCGACGCTGACCGTGGCGGAGAACGTTCAGGTCCCGCTGCGCGAATTCTATCCGGGGCTCGACCCTGCGCTGCTCGACGAGATCGCCGCTTACAAGGTGGTGATGACTGGCCTTCCCGCTGATGCCGGTCCTAAATATCCGTCCGAACTGTCGGGCGGGATGCGCAAACGCGCAGGGCTCGCGCGCGCGCTGGCGATGGACCCCGAACTGCTGTTCCTCGACGAACCGACCGCCGGGCTCGACCCGATCGGGGCGGCGGCGTTCGACGAACTCACCCGGTCGCTTCAGAAGACGCTGGGCCTGACGGTCTTCCTCATCACGCACGATCTGGATACGCTCTATGCGATCTGTGATCGGATCGCGGTGCTGGCGGACAAGAAGGTGATCGCGGTCGGGACGATCGACGAACTCCTCGCGCTGGACCATCCGTGGATCCAGGAATATTTCAAGGGCCCGCGCGGCCGGGCCGCAGTGGCGACACTGGAGCGCAACGAACATGCTGACGCTGCAGCGGAAGGGCAATAGCTGATGGAAACCCGCTCGAACCATGTGCTGGTCGGATCGGTCGTGCTCATCCTGCTGACGGTGATGCTGCTGTTCCTGGTCTGGATTCTCCGCTGGGGCACCGCCACCGACAAGGAATATGACATCTTCTTCAAGCAGTCGGTCGACGGCTTGGCGAAGGGGTCCGGCGTCGCCTTCTCGGGCGTCGTGTCCGGGCAGGTCAAGGAAATCGCGCTGTGGAAGCCCGATCCCTCGCTCGTCCGCGTCCGCATCAGCGTCAACCCCGACACGCCGATCCTGATCGGCACGACGGCCTCGTTGCAGGGCAGCTTCACCGGCACCAGCACGGTCCAGCTCGACGGCGCGGTCAAGGGTGCGCCGCCGATCACTTGCCCGGCCGAGAACCCGCTTGCGGATTGCCCCAATGGCGTGCCCACGATCCCGACCAAGCCGGGTGGCCTCGGCGCGTTGCTGAGTTCGGCACCGCAATTGCTCGAGCGCATCTCGACGCTGACCGAGCGGCTGTCGGACATGCTTTCGGACAAGAACCAGCAGTCGATCCAGGGCATCCTCGCCAACACCAACCGCCTGAGCGCGGCGCTGGCAGACCGGGGTCCTGAAATCGCGGCGACGCTGGCAGAGACGCGGCTTGCGATCCAGAAGGCGGGCGTTGCCGCCCAGCAGATCGGGCAGTTGGCGGATACGACCAACGGCGTGCTCAAGGACGACGTCAAGCCGGTGATGGCCAACCTCAACAAGACGATCGCCTCGGCGCAGCATAGTGCCGAGACGCTCGATGCGGCGATCGGCGATGCGCGCCCGGGGCTCCAGGCCTTCTCGAAGCAGACGATCCCCGAGGTCGGCCAGCTCGTTCACGACCTGCGGCAGATGTCGATGGCGCTCACCTCGGTCGCCGAGAAGGTCGATCGCGGTGGCGCGGGGGCGCTGGTCGGCCAATCGAAGCTGCCTGATTACAAGCCCGGAAAGGGACAGTGACCATGATCCGTTCGACCTCGAAATCGCTGCTCGCCGTGGCCGCGCTGGCCTCGCTGTCCGGCTGCATCAGCTTTGGCGCCAAGCCGCCGCCCTTCCTGATGACGCTGACCTCCGCGAACACGCTGCCGGTCAACCAGACGCAGTCGTCGAGCACGTCGCCGACGATCACGATCCAGGTCCCCGCCGTCGCGCAGTCGATCTCGGGCGTGCGCGTACCGGTGCAATCCAGCACGACGACGATCGCCTATGTCGCCAACGCGCAATGGGTCGAGCCGCCGTCGCGGATGTTCGCACGACTGTTGTCGGATACGCTTCCGCCACGCACCGGGCGAATTGTTTTGAGCAGCGCGCAATCCTTCTCGGATCCAGGCGCGGTGTTGTCGGGGGAATTGCGGTCGTTCGGCGTGGATGCGGGCACCAACATGGCGATTGTCTCCTTTGACGGGTCCCTAATCCGCAGCACCGGCAAGGTCGTCGAGAAGCGCCGTTTCGAAGCGCGCGTCCCGGTCAGCAAGATCGAGGCGGGTCCGGTTGGCGCTGCGCTCAACACCGCGGCCAATCAGGTTGCGGTCGAAGTGGCGGACTGGGTCGGGCGCTAACGAAGCGCCGTCCCCTCACTCGGTCGGCGCCATTTTCCGCACCGGCCCCATCAGATTGCACAGGTCCGCCGTCCCCGCCGGGACGGTAAAGAACGGCAGCCCGCGATTGGCGCGCGCCTCCAGCGTGGCGGTGAAGGCGGGCGTCCCGGGGCGCAGATACTGATAGGCGACCTGCTCGGCGGGCGGCAGATCCGCCGCGATCGCGATCCGCTTGATCGGCACGCGCATCTTCGCATCTTCGTACAGCCCAAGCCCCCCGCCGGTCCCGCGCGGCAACGCCGATAGCGCCCCCATCCCGTCGATCACCCGTCCGACCACCGCAATGTTGCGATCGAGATGCCGCGGCGCATGGCCGATCACGGTGTACAGGTCCCCGCCCGTCCCCGTATCCGGCGCGAGATCGCGCGCGACGCCGACCATGCCGTAGCAATGCGGCAGCCACTGGCGCTTGCCGTCCCCCGCCAGCGGCCAGCCGCTCGCGCTGAAGCCGGTGCGCGACGCATAGGCATCGCGGAACGGATTGGCCACGAGCGGACCATGCGCGCCCCACGCCCACTCATATTCCGCCGGGGGTCGCCGCGTGATCCCGGCCGCGGGCGGCTTCTTCTCGGTCGCGTCGCCCCATTGGGTGACGTAATTATCCTGCACGCGGTACACCGTCGCATCCCCCCACCAGCCGCTGCGCGCGATGATGCGGATGTTCGCGACATGCACCGGCGCATATTCAGGCGCGAGCCAGATCACGCTGCGCTGCCCGTCGGCGAAATCGATCAACAGCAGATCCTCGGGCTTGATCGCGCCCCATGCCGCAGCGGGCGCCGCCGCGGCGATCTGCGTCGCGGTCGGTTTCAACGGTGCGGGCGCGGCCTGGGCCGCGGCGGAGATCGACAGGAGAAGGGGAAACAGGATCATTTCGGCATGGTGACATGCGCGTCCGCCGCAGCGCAATCCCCGCTGTTTTGCACGACGTCGATCGGCGCGCTTGCACAACCGCCGCCGACCCTCTACGGCCACGCATCTGTCCAGGACATGCGGAGCGGTGGCCGAGTGGTCGAAGGCGCTCGCCTGGAAAGTGAGTATACGTCAAAAGCGTATCGAGGGTTCGAATCCCTCCCGCTCCGCCAATCAACCCCTAAAAGGGGTCGCTTCCTGCCAATTTGACGGTTGGCGGCAGTGATCGATCACCAATTCTATCACCAGTCCGGTGCTGGTTAGCGAACGCCTGTGAAGTCGTGCGAGGAACGCGTCGACTTGCCTGCGGAGTGACGTACGACTGGTGTTCCCGGTTTGGCTGTGTCATCGGAGTCCGAAATGGCAGCGCGGCACGCTGTGTGGTGGCTATGCCAACTCCCATAGCGTCGCGCTAATGTACCAGTGGACAAACGATGGCGAAAATCAGTGAAACCGAAACCGTCATCAAAAAGATCATTCCTTACCTGATACGTCGAGGATACGACGTCGATACGGATTTCACGTTCGAGTACCCTACGAAGGGGACGGCGCGCGCCACTCTAGGGTTCGTCGACATTCTCGTTCGCACCGGAGCGAAAATCTCGTTTCTCGTCGAAGCGAAGCGGATTGCGAAAACCCTCTCGCAAAAAGATCGCGATCAAGCCGTCGCATATGGCGTCGACTGCAAAGCCCCATTCGTCGTGTTGACGAATGGGAACCAGTTCGAATGCCTTAATACGTCCACGGGGAAGCGCATCCGCTGGAACGGCAAGTTAACCGATAAAATTCCAAGCCGCACCGAATTGAGCAAGGCTTTGGTCGCCCTACGCAAGGAGCCATCTCTTTCCGAGGTTCCTTTGTCCGGGGACAGTTCGCTTCCATTTCGGCCCGGGCTGCCATTGAAGCAGCTAAATGCGCTATTCGCGCGATGCCATAACACCATACGCAAGATCGAACGAAACGAAGATCACGCGTTCGCAGACTTCGCGAAACTACTGTTCTTGAAGCTGCTAGAGGAAAAGGCGGATGCGGAAGAAATCAGCCTGCCTTACAGCTACCGTTTTCACGAACTCGCTCAAAAGACAGAAGTAGAGGCGGATCAGGTAAAAACTGCAATACTTTCGATGATCGAAAGTGTTAAGGCTAAGACTCCGTATGGAGACGTCATTCACGAAAAGATTCACCTTAACAATCCTAAGACGTTTCGAAAGATAATATCTGAACTTGCCAGCGTATCGTTCAGCGATAGCCGGACGGACTCGAAAGGGGCGGCATTCGAGTACTTCGTTCGGGCTACCCTAAAAGGTAAAAAGCTGGGGCAGTATTTCACGCCTAGGCCACTTGTCGAGTTGATGCACGCTATTATCGGTACTGATAAGGTGCTGAATACGCTCGCCTTCAGCGGTGATATGCGTGTAGTTGATCCTGCATGCGGTACTGGCGGGTTTCTTGTTTATCTGATGCAGTCGGCTGTTGAGCAAGCCCAACAATGGCATAAGCAAGGAAAGTTCAACGCCAACCGGCGCAATGAGCTGATTGCAAAGATCAAGCAAAAGGTATTTTTCGGAGCTGACGCCCACGAAGGTGTGGCGTCGTCTGCTAAGATGAATATGATTATCGCGGGCGACGGGCATTCAAACATTCAATGCGAAGACAGCCTTGCAGCATCTTCAACTATTTGGAACGTAAACGCGCCCGATATCGATCTTATCATCACCAATCCCCCCTTTGGAACATCCGAAACTGAGTCTATGCTTGAAGCGGATTTGGTTCAGTTCCCCAAGGGTGGCGCGAAGGGGCAGATCCTCTTCCTGCAAAAGATGGTGCAGTCCCTTAAGCCTGGTGGTGAAATTTGCACAGTCATCGACGAAGGGCTTCTTAACACCGAACAGGCCTCGGCGCTGAGGGAGTACATTCTTGAGCACATGATCGTACGTGGGGTCGTGCGCCTTCCCGACACGACTTTCAAACCTAACAAAATCAATGTGAAGTCTTCTGTCCTTCACCTCGTCAAGCGGCACGATACCAACGCGGACTTGGACGATGATTACCCCATATTCTTTCTGGACGTACGGTCGCTCGGTTACCACGGTTCCGGAGAGCCAGTGCGCGGATTCAACTTCCAAGCACTCATCTCGAGTATTGCAGCCGAGTACCACGGCACCGCGCGTGACATTACCGGCGCGAACGCATCGGGCGAAGGTTGGCGATGGTTTGCGCGATCAAGCATGGATATCGCGTCAGATGCCACGAAAAGGTTCGACTTTAAGTACTGGGACCCGTCGCTTACCGACAAGATCGACACGCTTAAGGCTGCCAGTACTGAAACAATCCGCGACCTAAATCTAGTTAAAACTAAACGTGGAAAGAGTCCAACAGCGTCGTTGTATGTTGACGAAGAGGACGGCTTTGCCCTGGTGGTGAAGGCCGGAAGTAACGTAACGCGCTACGGCACGATTGTGCACGACGGAGATTATGTTGAGAAGAACGTTTACGATGAAATGTCGTCCGTTCACATAATCGATGGGGATGTTTTGCTATCGTCTACAGGCGACGGAACTCTCGGCAAATGCGCGGTTTACCGGGGTGAAAACCCTGCGGTGTTCGATGGCCACGTTACCTTAATCCGTCTCGACCAAGAGACGGTATACCCCGAGTATGTCTGCGATTTTCTTCGGACGGGGTTCGGTTCGGACCAGATCGCGCGGCTATTTACGGGGTCAACTGGACTTATCGAGTTGCCGCCAGAACAGGTGGATGAAATTCTCGTTCCATTGCCCGATCTCGATACGCAAATGTCTCTATCCGCCAGTTTGCGGGAGGCTGAGACAAGATTCGCGGCTTCGATCGATGACGCCGGAGTGCGCCTCAAGGCTGCGAGTGCCGCATTTAGGGGGCAGACCACGACCGGCTAACGGCACTTGACGGGGTGAGATACGACCCCGTTCTAGTTGTAACGCGCTAGCGTTCCGCCGATGGGGGCTGATGGATCGATGCAACTAATTTAGAGACGCGAACGATTTGCCTTTACCTGTAGCGGGCAGCGGCGGCGAGCTGCTCTAATAGGCGGATCAATCCTCCGTCGATCAGGTAGGTTAACCCATTGTGATCGTTGTCGTCGCGGTAGCGCGTGGTTGATCTGCTAACCGATCCGATCACCGTAACGTAGGGTAACCGCAGCGCGAGGCGGACGGCGTCGTGCGGACCTTCGCCTTGCCGCTGTAGTCTACCGCAGCGCGCAGGATCTGCACTGCCATATTTTGAGAACGTGTTTAGCCCCGAATGGCTCTCACGGTTTGGAGCAGCGCAACCGTCAGTCGTTCGCGCAGATCTTCAACCGTTTTGAAAACTAATATGCGCCGGCTTTGTAGATCGAATGGAATATCTGAAAGAGTGTCAGAAAGGAGGAGTGTTGGCTTTCCCATTGCCATCGCCAACCCAAGCTCAAAAAAGACGTTAGGGTTCCTTGACGAGATGTTTGCAATCACGATTTGCGATGAGACAATTCCTTCTATGATCTGAGGCAGTATGTCTCCGTCAGCACGTCGCTCGTCACCTCTAATCACCATGAAACCTGCTTCCGAACAAGCAGTCTTGATAGTATCATACACGCCGCGTTCATCAGATGAAAAAGGCGTGAGAACGAAAATCTTATCTGGTTCAACCTTGATCTGTTTAGAATCCAAGCCATACGGCTTCAAAAAGCTATCGACATCAACTGCACGGTTTGATGGCGTGAGCGACTGTTTGCTTTGACCAGTTATAAGGAGATGATTGGCGTCCTCCCAACGGTCGCGAGTCGCAACCATCTCACGACTTAAGTCAGCTATACGATGCTCATACGAGGCTCGCACTTCCGATAGTACTGCCTCTCGCTTAGCATCATCATATCGGCTGCGTTGCTGACCCTCAATAAACTCTCTCATAAGGCGACGAATCAGCCAGTATACAATTGTTACAATTGGGACTGTGGTGATAAGTGTTTGCAGCATTGTGCTGGACAAGAATAGCTTGAGGTCATTCATCAGAATAAACCTCCTATCGAAATTGATAACGTTGTGATCGAAAGGGCGAGAGTATATCCCAAGGTTGCAAGCCACCCAGCCTGCCGGGTTCTCGCTAATACCAATGCCCGCTCCGACTTTTTCGATACAATAATAACAGGTATGAGAAGAAATACTGCTAGAAAAGCAATTGTTAAGACTGCCTTAACGGGTACCTGTCCAGTAAGGTTTCCTTGAGAAGCGTAAAGGATCGCCGTTCCGTAGGAGAGAGACAGAAACGCGATATCGACCGGGAAAACAAGAATTGCTTTTAGCGTGTCGGCTCCGTTAGTTTCCTGATCGGTCCCGAGCCGCAGCATTAGCTTCAGAAGAATGATGCTGCCGGGCAGCGCGTAATCCCAAATTATCAACGCTGCCTCCGTGGTTGGTGTATTGGGTAGCCGAAGGCGTGGTGCTCGACAACGTTCAATCCCGCCGCCAGGCGATGCTCTGGTTCGCGGCGACCTCCTACCGTTCCGGGGGGTGGGCTTGCCTCGCGCATATCTGTCATGGTTGCGAGCCGGTGTGAAAGACCCGCTTTTGACTGAAATTACCCCTGGCAGCCACCAAGTGGATAGACCGCGAATTACGCAAAGCGGCCAGGCCGCTCTCCACCAAACCCGGTCGCTCCTGAGAACCTACGCATGGGTACTAAGCGTGTGATATGCGCTACTAGGTCGATTGTAGTTATAGTCTCGGATCGATTAGCCCCTGCCTGTCGAGCTCGCCCGCAACGGCCAGTGCCATCATCTCGCGCGGGTGCCGGTGCCATTCATCATTGATGAAGGTGGCTTCCTCGCCCGGCGCATTGCTCCACGTACCTGCGAAAACGCGCATAGCCGGCTTGATCGCATCGGTTGGGCTTTGTGTGAACAGCCGATTGAAAGCATTGCGCAGCGTTTTCCCGTTCCATTTCAGTCGTTGCTCGATTGTCCAGTTCAGCAGTCGCAAGCAAGCCAAGCCATCAGCAAAATACCGGTGATCGGCAATTCGCGATGGTCCGTAGGTTTCTGGCACGATCCCGCCAAGTCGGATCACACATGGCGGCGGTCGGTACGTGCGGCTGACCGGCATTATGTCGATAATATCAAAACTGTTAGATAGCGCGAGAACGACTCTCGCATCGACAATGTGGGCAAGATGCATGGCTCAATCTCCAAACGCGTAACGGCGGTATATTTCCGCCGCATCAGCGGCGGTGGCATCGATCGGGATGGTAGGTGCGCTGCCAAACAGAGCGTCTTGCACATCGCGACGAAGCTGTGGGCCGACGTCGCCATTGAGAATGCGCCGATACGCATTGAGGTGCGGTTCACTTTCACGCCACCGTTCTTGGCCAGCGACCCACGCGTCATAAGCGGCGCACTGTTCCGCCGTCAGGTTCGCTAATCGAGCGGCAAGGGATTTGGCAGGGCGCACAGTGGTCCACAGGTGGTCCAGTCGCCGTTTCTCACTTCGCATCGCGGATCGCCTGTTCTAACTCGTCCAAGCGGTCGCGGATGGTCGCGATATCCTCAATCTCGCTAATTTTGGCCAAGACAGTTGCCAGCCGGGCGGCTTCATCGCTTCCGACGTCACCGGCGCGGATCGCCTCGCGAATATCGTCTGGCTCGACGCCTTCCCATTCAATCGCGCGGTCGCGGGGCAACACATGCGATAAAACTGTCTCGATTGCCCACCGCTCGCCCGCCGTGAGCGCCTCCCATAGCTTCTGCACTGCATCCGGCCCCATTGCCTTAACCTGCTTCAGCAACGTTCGACTGTGCTTTGCTACGGCCCCCTTAGGACGGCCCAAGCCACCCGGCGCGAACCGACCGTGCGGATCACGTGGAGCCGATAATCTAGCGACATTATCGGTCATGCCCATTTCACCGTCGATCCAAACGCATTGAGGAAAGCCGCTAGGTCCGCCGTTCTCATGATGGATCGTGCGCCGCGATGTTCCGCCGCCGGAAAGGCGTAAAGCTGGCGGTATCGCGAGAGGGTTTGGCGGCTAGTGTTTAGTGCCGTGCGTACCTGCCCCGCCGTCATCGTCTGGTCAGCGGGGAGGATCACAACGGGCGGCAATTGCGGCCCGGTTGTCATTGGGGCACCTTGCCGGTCGTCAGCATATCGAATGCGGCATGGATATCCGTGTCGCACGTGAGGGCGACGACCTCGGTAACACCTTGGACTGCCTGTTCGACAGTTGCGATCATGTCGCTACGCCGGTGATGCTGTTGCAACAATTCGTTAGCCGCCCCTTCCGCAGCCCTCATGTCAACGCCGACGGCTAGCGGTTCCTCAAGCGTGGATTTGCGAGCGTGATCGGCGGCGGTTCCAGCGGTGCGGATGAAATGCAGGACCGCGTACCGACTTTCAGTGCGATCCCATATTTCGGACGGCACTTCTGGAAAGCGTTCACGTCCTGCCTCTATGATCGCTGCGAGCTGCTCGACCCCGGCACGTTCGATCCACGCCGCCTTTTCGCCCGTCGATCCAGAGGCGAACGCGGCTAAGTCCCACTGACGAAGCATGGCCGTAGCAACGTCTGCGACTGGCACTGTCATTGTTCGCGCCCACGCTGCTTTGATAGCGGCGGCTTCCGCGCGTCCATCCCGGATGAGGTTTTGAATCGAAGGCGCGACCACGGTCGCCGCCAGGTGAAGTAACTTTTCTTTCCACGCGATCCGCTGGAAGACGGTGACGATCTTGGATGCTTCAGTCGCGAACGTTTCCGCTGCCTCACGGAGCGCAACTGTTTGGTTTTGGAAAGGGCTACCTGGCGCTTCGAGTTCAGTTGGAATGGAACCGTAAGCGCGCCGGTCGTCAGTGGTAGTTGCGGTGATGAGCGCGGCGCGTGACGTGGTCGAGAATAGAATGTGCATGATTTTTTCCCTAAATCCGCCCTGTGGGACGGTATGACGCTATTTAGTGTCATCCGGTTAGTAGTCGTCAAGTAAAATTAATTGACGACATTTAAATAATTTCACATGAACGACCACTGCGAGGACCATCGCAAACATCATTACAAATAAATTCGAGACTATTGCCGCATACTATCCTCATCGAGACATTACCAAAAACTTATTTTACTGAAATAAAGACTCAAAGTCGGTAGATTTAGCTGACGGCACCGCAATGCTAAAAGTCATTGAAATGCCACTGAGGCTAATTCATAAAAAGCGACTAGGATCAATTATGCGACCACAATGGCTTATTGACGCGATCAAACGCTAGGATCAGCGCGACGATAACGACGAAATTGGTAAGCCGCTTGGTGAGTAAGCGCTCGGTCAAAGCGATAACCGTTTGAATGAAAGGAACCTTTTCAGCACGAAAGCGGAGGCGGTATCCGCTCAGCCCGTCAGGCCGCTCACGCTAGCGCCGGTTCTCGAAGTTCTCGAAGTTCTCGATATCTCACACACCCAAAACTTATTTTTCATAATTATGGAGTGACGAGGGACTTTATGGAGTTCTGGATTATCCGGAACTTCGAGAACTTCGGGAACCGCCTACCCCTCTGTGGCCCTAAACCGCCCCTGCGCTACGGTAATGCGGTTAAGGATCGCTGATTTAGCTACGGTCACGATATCATCGCGGGTCAGCGCGCCTTTGACGATCAGCACGGTTTCGGATCGGCCCATAATTTTAATTTTACCTGCCGTCTGCATCCCGGCCCGTTCGATCTCATGGTGGAGCGCCCGCCCGGTAGGCGCATCATCGCCTAAGAAAGCGCGGAGGTCACCCACCGTGGCCAACTCACCAGGCCACTGGTCTGCAAAGTCACGGATCGCCCGCGTTGCGTCCGTTTCGAGCGCGCCCAACGCTTTCCGCTTGGCGTCGTTAATGGGTGCAGGTTCGTGCGGGTTGAAGCCTGCCAGGTCGTGCGTCACGAAATAATGTTGCACCGATGCGATAAACGCTGGATCAGTCATTTTGCCGTGCAAATAGCCGTACCATTCCGGCTTGGCGCGCCACGTCTGGTTTTCGATCACGATAACGCGACGATCGCTGTTATCGATAGGCAGGGCGTCGAGATGATTGGAAAACATCAACCACCGGCAACAGTTCTTTTCCACTGATTGCGCGCCGTATTTCGGATTGAGTGATCGCGTTTCCTCCGTGATTTTCGACTTGAGCGCTTCCGCCTTAGCGTAACGGTTGATCGAATTGCCTTCCCGAACCTCATCGACCGTTGCCAATAGTTTCTGTGATATTCGCCCATTGAAGCCGCCAAAGAGCGCATCAACGTTCATATTGGCTGCGACGTATCCGCGTAGCGCCCGCGTAAGGATACTCGCAAGCGTGCCGCGTCCGATGCCGGTCTGCGTTGCAATCATCAAATAGCAGGTGTGCGGCAGTTCTCCGGGACGTTGGAATATATGCGCGATCCAGCAAAGGAACCGATCCCGTTCCGCTTCAATTGGTACAAGATAGGCAACGTGCTGTAAAAACGGCAATACCAACTCTTGCCAGTTTACCGGCTGCGGCATCATGCGCGGCGGTGTCCACAGGTTATATGCGCGGTCGCCAGCTTGAAGCCGCTCCGGTGCGTGGCAAAACTCTGGCTCGCCCGGTGCCCATGTGATTGTATCGACGCTCAATCGTGTCGGGCCTTCCAACCATATTTTCATTACCGATGCCGATTTGAGGATCGGTCGCCCTGCATCATCGAACTTGCCGGTATCGATAAAATGTTTCGAAGCGGCATGTTCGTGAACAGCGTCATTATATTTGCGGACACGCTTGGTGGTGCGACTAACAACCTGTGAACCGTCGCCCACAAAAATCAGATCGTTCAACGCTTCTTCAAGCGTCATGATATCGGGCAGCGCTTCGGTTTGAAGGTCATCGCCAATATGCTCATCGTCGCGCTGGCGTTGCGCGCGACTGAAATATGATCGGGCAGGATCAGCGATGGCTTTGCTAATGGCTAGCCGTGCCTTTCGAGTATCGCCGCGCGACAGTGCGGAGCGGTTAAAGAGGCGTTCCATCCGCGCCGGGTTGCATCCGGTCCACCATGCCAAAAGGTTGGCTAACGCTAAATCCGCGCTGCTGTGATCGAAGGGGCGAACCTGCCCGCCATCATCGGGGAAAAACTGCCCAAGCTGCATGCCGTCGGCGTTCCAAAGCGACGCGGGCGACGGTGCCTTACCCAGCGTTGTCAGGGGCGGACGGCTGGCCAATAATCGTGTGATCAACTCATCATCATCGATCGGACCGTCATAGTCCGGTCGCGGTTGGTCGATCCAAGCGACGGAAGCCGGTTCGTTCGTCTGCTCGTCATTAGGGAGCCGAGCCGCTAGCCCCTCGGTCCAGTCAGCATCAACGGTGCCGCTCCATCCGAGGCCACCGAACGCAACGAACCGACCGAACCAATAGCATTCATAGCGGTTGCGGCCGTCGCTCCATTTTCGTCGCTTCCCGGCCAGCCTGCTCTTGTCGCCCACATGACCGATGCCATGCAGGCCCTTGCCCGATTGAGACACTTCCCATGCGCCCGGAAAAGCGGTGAACATCTCCTGCGCGTGCGGCTTCCAACCGCCATTTGCATCTCCGCAATCGTCCAGGTCGATAAAGCCGAACGGATCGTCGGTGGTGAACACAAAGCCGATGCCGTCATATCGGCCCGTTTTGAACGTGACGCACGCTGTTGCGTAATCGCTCCACGTTGCTGGATCGTTCACCGCCGCCAACCCCCCTGTGGTCGGGCTAAATGGCACCTTGTCGAGCTTCGGCTTCCCCGGTTTCTGCTCAAGCCGCCACAGCACGAATTGCCGATAAGGCATCATGGCTTCGGGCGCGGCGATGCCGTTGCGGCCCGCAGCCGCTTCCATTACATCACTCATGTTGAATCCCTTGGCCCGGTGCGCTCGCGCTACCGGGCTGTTTTTCAGGTGCGACGGATATAATTTCCGCCATTCTGCCTGAAAACATTACGTATTTTTGCGCTTCTAACCAAACCGCTAGCCAACCTGGCTGCTGGGGTTGGTCTATGACGCGAATGCGGCTTCACGCTGGCGTGAAAGATAAGCTTCGATATCCCGGCGTAGATAGCCAACCCGCCTGGCGGACAGGCGGACCTTTTTGGGAAACGAAGGATCGGCTTTCGCGTACCGACGCATGGTCGGCTCGCTCAGGGAGAGTTCCTTGCACGCCTGATCGACGGTCAAAACTGTGATATCGCTCATAGGATAGCCTCGCGGTGCTAATGTTGGGATCGCGGGCATCCGCCAGCAAAGCACCGGTCCTTCCGGCTCGGGCTATCCGGCCCTGTTCTCGCTCGTCATCCAACGGTAGCGACAACGCCAACAAGGTGCGCTATGCGTCATAGATAGTCAACAGGAGATATGGCTGTGACGGAAGTAATCCATCTACTAAAGGGCGAGGTCGCACCGAAAGCGCCACACACTATTGTAATTTATGCAGGACTGGGCCGCAATCAATCAGGAGCAGAAGATAATCAAGACGGACAGAAGGTATTTCGAGTAGGAAACTCTGATGTAATGTCGCTTATTGCAACATGCTCGGCGTCTCGCTCGATAACTCATATCTACGTAGTAGGTTACGAAGAACAAAAAGATCACGCAATGAATCGCGACCAACTTCGTGAGTATGTCTCGGCGTTTATCAAAAGATAATCAGCCCACTGCTGCATTAAATCCTTTCGCCTCTCAAACGCGTCGCCGCGTCGGTATGCCCGCTCAACCTTGTTGTCGATTGCGTGCGCAAGCGCTTGTTCGGCAACTGCATCAGGGTGCAATGTCGTCTCGGTAATCCAATCACGGAATGCCGATCGAAAACCGTGGACCGTCAGGCATTCGCCCTTTCGCATTCCGCGTAGCATTTCCAGCATCGCCATATTCGACAACGGTCGTTCACGCTTTGCGGCGGGAAAGACGTAGGGATTACCTTCTATCCGCAGGGTTGTCCGCAAGAGGTCCACAGCGGTGGTGGATAGTGGAATACGATGTTCTTTGCCAATTTTCATCCGGTTGGCAGGGATGGTCCACGTGGCACTGTCGAGGTCAAATTCCGTCCATGTGGCGTTGAGCGTTTCGCTTGATCGCGTCGCGCACAGGATGGTCAGTATGAGCGCCCTAGCGGAATAGTCTGACTTCGATCGCAGTTCAGCCATAAAAGCCGGAACCTGCTTCCAGTCCATTGCCTTGAAGTTCGACTTAGCCTGTTTGCCGTTTAGCCCGGCGTAGCGAAGGCTGGCAGTGTCAGCTGGATTGTGGTGGTTCCGCCAAAGCGTTTGCCGTTCCGCATTGCTGTTGTCGGCCATTGCCTTCGCCTTGGCCGCGCTGATCACAATCTCAAGGCGGCTGCGCACACGTGACGCCGTTTCACGCGCACCAGTCCACAGGGTCGCTTGAATGCCGTTGCGTTGATGAGGCTGTTGAAGAATGCGCTTTACGTCATCCATCGTTACCTCGTGCGTCAGCCTGTCGCCAATGAGCGGATAGACATAGGTCGTAAGAGTGTTCTCCCATTGCTGGCGATGCTTCGGGTTTTTCCAGCCCCCTTTATTCTCTGCAATGTATTCCAGCGCTGATTCCTTGAACGTCGCCGCAACCGGAGTGATCGTCTCGGTGATTGCCAGCGAAGCCGCCTCACGGTCGGCCAAAGGGTCGATGCCCGCCTTGATCGCCTTCCGGTGTTCCGCCGCCTCGGCCTCCAACGCCGCGAGTGTTGATTCATCTATTGGATCATAGTCAGCCAGCTTCATCAGGCGTCGCTTGCCGTCGCTGGTTGAATAGCGCAGCCCCCATGTGGTCGAACCGCTCACTGAGATGATAAGGTTTAGCCCGTTGCGAGCGGCCCACATGCCTGGCCGTTGAGCCTTCACAAGTGTTCGGATGGTGCGGGTATTGAGGGGCATGGCGGGTGTCCTGGATTGGCTAGATACACGGTCTGACACTCACCAATTCTACTCGCCAAGTACTTTCAACCCTGCCTACCCCTGACGCCTACTGACGGCATAATACCGAGGATAATCAAACGGTTGGTGTGCTTCTGACGGGTTGTGACGGCTTGTGCTGAGTCGTGTTTACGGACTCCCGCTCCGCCACTTGCCTTCTGCATCCAAGGCACTTTTTCAAGATTTATCCCGCGTCGTCATTCGCTTGCCCACTCGAGGCATGGTTCGCGGGGAGATGCGCGCCCGTGCGGGGGGGCATGAAGGCAACAGACCTGTACCGGCAGCACGGGATCAGCGACGCGACGGGCAGTATCGATCGCGACGCGAAAATACGAAGAATATGGGCGTTCAGCTTCCGCTAGATCAGCGAATCCTATATTAAACTGGTATGACGACGAATGTACCGCCCGTAAGCCGACACGCTCCCTCGCATTCCGGACTACGAGGGCCCCGCAACACAGCCGGTCCAACCATGGTAGAGCATGCGTATCAGCACTTGCTGGCGATGTTGATGAGCCTCGAGATTGCCCCCGGCGAGCGGATCGCGATCGATGCCGTGGCGCGGCAACTGGGCATTTCGCAAACGCCGATCCGCGAGGCGTTGAGCCAACTCGAGGCGGAGAAGCTCGTCACCAAATTGCCGAACGTGGGCTACCGCGCGAGTGCGCAAATGTCGCGGGAGGACGTTCGCGACCTCTATACGCTGCGCCAGCTCATCGAACCCTATGCGGCAGCGCGCGCGGCGGAAGCAATGACCGACGAGTCGATCGCGATCCTTGAGGCAGTCGGTCGCGACATGTCGAGCATCGCCGACGGGGATGCGCATGCCTATTCGCGGTTTGCCGAGGCGGATGCGACGCTCCACCGGCTGATCGCGACCGGCAGCGGCAACCGGTTGATCGCGGAGACGATCGAACGGCTGCACGCGCATCTCCATATTTTCCGTGCCCTCTATCACACCAACGCGCCACAAGAGGCTGCGGCTGAGCATCGTTTGATCATCGATGCGCTGGTTGCACACGATCCCGGTGCGGCTGAGCAGGCGGTGCGACGGCATCTGGAATGTTCGCAGCAACGCATGGATCGGGTACTCGCCGCGACCGACGAATAGCGTCGAGAACCGGTCCCGGTAAGCAGCTTACGACGCTTGACACCACCGAACCGACCACCTACTCAAATCCTATAGGATATGAATGGGAGAGGCGATCGATGCTGCAACGGCGGCGAGATCCATCGAAGCGAAGAGCACCGGGCGTTGGTCTGGCCATGGCCGCTCTGCTACTGGCCGGTAGCGCGCACGCGCAAACCGTGGTGCTCGAGCATTTCACGCTGATCGACGGGACCGGGCGCGCACCGGTCACGGATCAGTCGCTGGTCCTGGTCGACGGCCGGATCAGTTGGGTCGGCCCGGCGGCCAAAGCGCCCGCCCCCAAGTCTGCGACGACCGAAGATCTTCGTGGCAAATATCTGATGCCCGGGATCATCGACAGCCACGTCCACCTTGGGCTGGTCGATGGCGTCGACCAGAATTATGCGAAATATTATAATCGCGCGAATATCGAACGGCAGCTCCACCTGTACGCCGCTTATGGCGTCACGTCGGTCTATACGCTCGGCACCGACGGCGATGCGATCCACGACGTCATCGCCGACCAGCGGCGCATCGGGCGGATCGACATGGCGCGCGCCTATACCGCGGGCCGCGGAGTGGTGTTCAAGGGGAGCTATGGCGGCGTGCCCGGGCTCGACCAGATGGTCGCGACCCCTGCTGAAGCGAGCGCGATGGTGACGCGCGAAATCGCAAAGGGCGACGATTTCATCAAGCTGTGGATGGACGACGAATTCTCGACGATCGCCGAGCGCATGCCCTACGCGATGAGCAAGGCGGTGATCGAGACCGCGCACAAGGCTGGCAAGAAGACCGCCGGGCACATCTTCTATTATGACAATGCCGCCGAACTGACGCGCGAGGGCATCGACGTCTTCATGCACCAGGTCCGCGACCGCGCCGCCGGGCCCGAACTGTCGCGCACGATGAAGGCGCGGGGGACGTGGCAGCTTGCCTCCACGCTCAGCCGCGAGGCGTCGTTCACCTATACGCTCCTCCCGTTCGTCGACGATCCGTTCTTCGCGCGCGGGGTCGCGCCGACGACGATCGCCGCGCTCAAGGCGCCCGCGCGGCAGCAGAAGCTGGGCAGCTCGCCGCTCTTCCCCAAATATCCGGCAGCGTTCAGCAATGCGATGGCGAACTTCGCCACGCAGGCGAAGAACGGCGTCGCCTACGGCATGGGCACGGACAGTGGGCCGTCCGCGCGTTTCCCCGGCTATTTCGCGCATTGGGAACTCGAGCTGATGGTCAAGGCGGGCGTCACCCCGCTCCAGGCGCTGACCGCGGCGACCGGCACCAATGCCAAGTTCCTCGGCACGACGCAGACCGGCACGATCGAAAAGGGCAAATGGGCCGACCTACTGGTGCTCGATCGTGATCCGATCGCGGATATCCGCAACACCCGCGCGATCAACGCGGTCTATATCGCGGGCCGCAAGGTTCCGACGATCTGGCAGACTTGCACCGGGCGCGCAGCGGATGCCTGCGGGCCAGCGGTTCAATGACCGGCGCCCGGGCCGCGATCCTCGGCTCCGTCGGCACGCGTCTCAAGGCCAGCCGCACGCGGTATCTCGTGCTGGCGTGCGTCGTCGCGGCGTATTTCATCACGTATCTCGATCGGGTGCTGCTGTCCGTGGCGACCCCCTTCATCGAGAAGGAGTTTTCCTTCGACACGATCACGATGGGCTGGGTGCTGTTCAGCTACAGCATCGCCTACGCACTGTTCCAGATCCCCGGCGGCTGGTTTGGCGATAGAGTGGGGCCGCGCACCGCGCTGACCTGCGTGGTGGTCTGGTGGTCGGCGCTGACCGCGCTGACGACCCTGTCCTGGTCGGCGGCATCGATGGCCGTCTTCCTGTTCCTGATCGGCATGGGCGAGGCCGGATCCTTCCCGATCGCCAACCGCGCGCTGTCGCGCTGGATGCTGCCGTCGGAGCGCGCGATCGCGCAGGGTACGACGCACGCCGGCTCGCGTTCGGCAGCGGCGATCACGCCGGTAGTGGTGGTGGCGCTGATCGGCATGTCGTCGCTCGGTTGGCGGCTGCCGTTCCTGCTCTTCGCCGCAGTCGGCATCCTTTGGGCGATCGGCTGGTATGCTTTCTATCGCAACACGCCCGGCGAACACGCGCGGGTCAACGAAGCCGAGCTGGCCCGGATCACCGATGCGCTCGGCCCGTTCAAGACCGGCAAGCGCAAGGTGCCGTGGAAGCAGATCCTGTCGAACCGGCAGATGTGGCTGCTGGCCGCGATGTACTTCTGCTATGCGTATGACATCGGCACCTTCCTCAGCTGGTTTCCGAAATATCTCAATGCCGCGCGCGGGATCGAGCTCGCCAAGCTCGGCCTTTTCGCGAGCCTGCCGTTCGTCGCTGGCCTGATCGGCGACATTTCGGGCGGCGTGCTGTCGGATACATTGCTCAAGCGGACCGGCGACGTGAAGTTCGCGCGGCGCGCCGTCCTCGCCGGAGGCTTTTTCGTCTCTTCGATCGCGGTGCTGTTTGCGGCTTACACCGAAGCGCCCGAGGTGAGCATCGCCTGGTTTGCGCTCGCGCTGTTCGCGCTCGAACTGACGGTGGGCGTATCGTGGGCGGTGACGCTCGACGTCGGCGGCGAATTTGCCGGCTCGGTCTCGGCGGTGATGAATACCACCGGCAACATCGGCGCGGCGATCGCGGTCGCGCTGACCGCGTGGCTCGCGACCCACTACGGCTGGGCCTCGGCCTTCGCGGTGATTGCCGGGCTCGCGCTCGTCGCCTGCCTGCTGTCGTTCACGATCGACGCGTCCAAGCCAATGTATCGGCTTGCGGAGGAACCTGCATGATGCCGCGTCCGTACCGACGTATGTTATCAGCACCCTTCGGTCTCGCGCTCGCCGCGCTGGCAGGCGCGATGCTGGTGTCGCCGGGCGGTGCCGCCCCTGCGGCGGGCGATGCGGTAAAGGGCAAGGCTGTGTTCGCGCGCTGTGCCGCTTGCCACCGGGTCGACCCGACAGCGACTGGCGGGATCGGACCGAATCTCGCGGGCGTCCACGGCCGCCGCGCAGGGACGCTTCCGGGCTACACCTATTCGCCCGCGATGAAGGCGTCGGGGCTCAAATGGGACGACGCCACGCTTTCGCGATACCTGTCGGGGCCGACCAAAGTCGTGCCCGGCACCAAGATGATGGCCCCCCCGGTCGGCGATCCGCAGGATCGCGCCAACGTCATCGCATACCTCAAAACATTAGGCGGCCCGAAAAAGTGAACGACACCCCCCCCATGTTCGGCGCGCTGCGGCTTCCGCGGAGCATTTTGTTCGGGCGCGGCCAGCGTGCCGCGCTCGGCTCGACGACCGCCCGGGTCGGTCGGCGCGCGTTGCTGTGCACCGACGAACGCCAGGCGGCGCAACCCGAGTTCGCCGCGATGCTCGCCGATCTTGCGGCGCATGGCGTGGAAACCCACGTCTTCGACGGCACGATCCCCGATCTGCCGTTGCAGTCGATCGACACCTGTATCGAGCAGGTCCACACTTTCGCGCCCGATGTCGTCATCGGCGTTGGCGGCGGCAGTTCGATCGATCTGGCCAAGGTCGTTGCGGTGCTGCTGACGCACGGTGGCAGCGTCCGCGATTATTATGGCGAGTTCGCGGTGCCCGGCCCGGTCATCCCGCTGATCGCGATCCCCACGACATCGGGCACTGGATCCGAAGTGACGCCGGTCGCGGTCGTCGCCGACGAGGAGCGCGGCGCGAAGGTCGGGATCGCAAGCCCACATCTGATCCCGCAGGTCGCGATCTGCGACCCCGAGCTGACGGTCACCTGCCCCCCCGCGCTGACCGCCTTCTCGGGATCGGACGCGCTCACGCACGCGGTCGAGGCGTTCACCACACTCGCCCGCCCGATCGACCCGCTGCTGACCGAGGAGCATGTGTTCGTCGGCAAGAACGTGCTGTCCGACCATATGGCGAAACTCGCGGTCACCAACGTCTTCACCTATCTCGAACGCGCGTATCGCGACGGCAGCGATATCGAGGCGCGCGAGGGGATCATGCTCGCCTCGCTTGCGGCGGGGTGCGCATTCGGCACGGCGGGGACTGCGGCGGCCCATGCGCTGCAATATCCGGTCGGCAATCTGACGCATACCGCGCATGGGCTTGGCGTCGCGACGTTGCTGCCGTTCGTCATGCAGTTCAACCGCCCGGCGTGTGCGCCCGCGTTTGCCGAGCTTGCCGAGCTGATCGGGCTGACGGGCGAAGACGAAGCCGCCCGGTCGCAAGCGTTCATCGACGCGGTCGCCGACCTGTTCGCGCGGATCGACATTCCACTTTCGCTCGAGGCGCTCGGACTGCGCGCGGACCAGCAGGATTTCGTCGCCGAGCATTCGCTCGATGCGGCGCGGCTCATCAAGAACAACCCGCGCCCGCTCGACCTGCCCGCGATGACCACCATTACCCGCGCGGCGTTCGCGGGCGACCGTGCGTCGCTCGTCGCCGCTTGAGATCAGGATTTCCGCATGACCTCGCTTAGCTATACGCCCCCCGCCGCCGGCGACCGCCCGGCGCCGTTCGCGATCCCGACCGGACTGCTGATCGGTGACGCCTGGGTCGATTCCGCCACGGCCGCGCGGATCGACATCATCAATCCCTCGACCGGCGAGACGCTGACCGCGGTCGCCGATGGCGGCGTTGCGGAAGGAATCGCGGCAGTCGATGCGGCGTCCGCCGCCGCCGCGGGATGGGCGGCGACACCGCCGCGCAAACGCGCCGACATCCTGCTCGCTTGTTTCTATGCGATGATGGCCGAGCAGGAATGGCTTGCGCAGTTGATCTCGCTGGAAAACGGCAAGGCGCTGACCGATGCGCGCGGCGAAGTCGCTTATGCCGCCGAATTCTTTCGCTGGTATGCCGAGGAAGCGGTGCGCATCAATGGCGAGATGGGGATCGCCCCCGGCGGCGCGAACCGGATCCTCGTGCAGTACCAGCCGATCGGCATCGCGCTGCTGATCACGCCGTGGAATTTCCCCGCCGCGATGGCGACCCGCAAGATCGCCCCTGCGCTCGCCGCCGGGTGCACGTGCATCCTCAAGCCCGCCGAGGAAACCCCGCTGACCGCGCTTGCGGTGGCGGAAATCATGCGCCGCGCGGGCGTTCCGGCGGGCGTCATCAACGTCCTCAACGCGAGCGACCCCGGCCCGATGTGCAGCGCGATCCTCAACGATCCACGCGTGCGCAAACTCTCGTTCACCGGATCGACCGAAGTCGGGCGGATCCTGTTGCGCGAAGCGGCGAATACCGTGGTCAGCGCCTCGATGGAGCTTGGCGGCAACGCGCCCTTCCTCGTGTTCGACGACGCCGATCTCGACGCTGCGATCGAGGGCGCGATGGTCGCCAAGATGCGCAACGCGGGCGAAGCCTGCACCGCCGCCAACCGCTTCTACGTCCAGCGCGAGATCCATGACCGGTTCGTCGAGAAGCTCGTCGCGCGGATGGGCGCGATGACGGTCGGCGCGGGGTGCGACGCCGCGACGCAGTGTGGCGCGATGATCAACCAGGCGTCGATCGACAAGATCGAGCGGCTGGTCGCGGATGCGGTCGCCAAGGGCGCGGACGTCCGGCTCGGCGGCAAGACGCTGGAGCGCGAAGGGTTCTTCTATCCGCCATCGGTGATCGCCAACGTTCAGCCCGGTTCCGACATCCTCGAGGACGAAGTGTTCGGTCCGGTCGCCGCGATCATCCCGTTCGACGATCCCGAAGACGCGATCCGGTTGGCGAATGCCACGGAATACGGTCTGGCGGCGTATGTCTATTCGGAAGACCTGAAAAAGGCGCTGCAGATCGCCGAGCGGATCGAATGCGGGATGGTCGCGGTCAATCGCGGGCTGGTCTCGGATGCGGCGGCGCCGTTCGGGGGCATGAAACAAAGCGGTCTTGGACGCGAGGGATCGCATCACGGACTGATCGAATATTGCGAGATCAAGTACATCGCCGTCAGCTGGTAAGAGCCGGATACAGGCTCATCGCTGAATTGGGATGATTGGAGAGGAAACACGCGCGATGTGGGATATATCTCGACGCAGACTCTTGGGCGGCACTGCCGCGACCGTCGTCGCGGCAGGCTTCGGCACCCCCACGCTCGCCTTTGCGCCGTTGCAGGCCCCGCAGCCCGCCCAGGACGACGGCAAGGACACCGAATGGCGGCATTACGCCGCCGACCAGGCCAACACGCGCTATTCGCCGCTCGCGCAGATCACCGCGGAGAACTTCTCGGACCTCGAAGTCGCGTGGAGTTTCAAGACCGACGTGCTCGGTGCACGCAAGGAGTTCCAGTTCGAGCCGACGCCGTTGCTGATCAAGGGACGGCTGTACCTGCCCGCAGGATCGCGCCGCGACTGTATCGCGATCGATGCCGCGACGGGCGAATTGCTGTGGATGCACCGGCTCGACGAAGGCCAGCGCGCGCTCAACTCACCGCGGCAATTGTCGGGGCACGGCGTGTCCTACTGGACCGACGGGACGCTCGAGCGGATCTTGTATGTCACGACCGGCTATCAGCTCGTGTCGCTCGATGCCGCCACGGGAACCCCCGACCCCGCGTTCGGGACCAACGGGATCGTCGACCTCAAGCGCGATTTCGACCAGGAACTCGATGTCGAGACCGCGGATGTCGGATTGCACGCCACCCCGCTGATCGCGCGCAACACGGTCGTCGTCGGTGCGGCACACAGCGCAGGCGACGTGCCGACGGTGCGCAAGAACGTCAAAGGCTATGTCCGCGGGTTCGACGTGCGCACCGGCAAGCGCAAGTGGATCTTCCACACGATCCCGCGGAAGGGCGAGTTCGGCTACGACAGCTGGATCAACGGCGACGCGGACGAAGCGGGCAATGCCGGCGTATGGGCGGAAATGTCCGCCGACGAGGGGCTCGGGCTGGTCTATGTGCCTGTAGAATTGCCGACCGGGGACGAGATGGGGATGTTCCGCCGCGGCAATGCGCTGTTCGGGGAGTCGCTCGTCGCGCTCGACCTGGAGACGGGGGTGCGCAAATGGCATTACCAGTTCGTCCATCACGGCCTGTGGGACCGCGACATCCCGTGTGCCCCGATCCTGTGCGACATTCCGGTCAGGGGCCGCATGGTCAAGGCGCTCGCGCAGCCGACCAAGCAGGCGTTCCTCTATGTGCTCGACCGCGAGACGGGAAAGCCGATCTGGCCGATCTCGGAGCGCAAAGTCGAGGCGGGGGACGTTCCCGGCGAATGGTACGCGCCGACGCAACCGTTCCCGTCCAAGCCGCCTGCGTATGACGTGCAGGGCGTCACGATCGACGATCTGATCGACTTCACGCCAGAGCTGCGCGCCGAGGCAGTGGAATTCGTCAAGAATTACAAGATCGGGCCGCTCTATACGCCGCCTGTCGTGAGCAAGCCGGGCCGCTGGGGAACGATTACCAACCCCGGCATCCAGGGCGGGACCAATTGGCCGGGCGGATGCTACGATCCTGAAACGCACATCGTCTACGTCTATTCCAAGAACCAGCCGAGCGTGATCGGGATCGTCCCCAACGCCAACGACAAAGTTTCGCAGTTTCCGCAAATCCACGGCATTGCGGGTGCCACACCGCGACCGCAGACGAACATGGGCGCAGCGGGTGGCGGCGGCTATGGCGGGATGCTCGGCCCCGACGGCCCGCCTCCCGGCGTACCGCGTCCCGGCGGACAACCCGGCGGCGGACCCGGCGGTCGCCCCAGCGGAAGCCTTCCTCCCGGGTTCCTTGCGATCAAGGGATTGCCGCTGCTCAAGCCGCCGTACGGCCGGATCACCGCAATCGACCTCACCAAGGGCGATCTCAAATGGCAGGTCGCGCACGGCGAGACCCCCGACAACATCCGCAACCACCCCGCGCTCAAGGGGCTCAAGATCCCGCGCACCGGTCGGGCAGGCAATCTCGGGCCGCTACTGACCAAGACATTGGTGATTTGTGGCGAGGCCGGGTTCTACACGAATGAATATGGCATCCGCGGCGCGATGCTGCGCGCGTATGACAAGGCGACTGGCGAGGAAAAGGGGGCCGTCTACATGCCCGCCCCGCAAAGCGGCTCGCCAATGACCTATCGCCTTGAAGGAAAACAATTTATTGTCGTAGCAACCGGCGGTGGTAACACCAGCGCCGAGCTGATCGCGTACCGTCTTCCAGGAAAAGCATGATGGCCCAGTTCAAGATGACCACGACCGGGATGATCGCTCTCGCCAGCATGATTGCGTTTGGCGGCGCGGTCGCGACGCGCGCGCAAACGGCGGAGAAGACCGTCTGGACAGGTGCCTATACGGCGGAGCAGGCGACTCGCGGCAAGGCGGCCTATGCTGCGAGTTGCGCGGCCTGCCACGGCGAAAGTCTTGCCGGGATCGACGTTGCGCCCGCGCTGACCGGCGCCGGCTTTCTCAACAACTGGAACAATACCTCGGCGGGCGATCTGTTTACCCGGATCAAGACGACGATGCCACTCAGTGCGCCGGGCAGCCTGAGCGGGCGCACGGTGTCGGATATCGAGGCTTATGTTTTACAGTCGAACGGCTTTCCCGCCGGCGAGGTCGCGTTGCCACCCGCTGCGCCGATGATGTCCAACGTCAAGATCATCGCGCAGAAGCCCGCCTGATCGGACCCCGACGGACCGGTGACGCTCAGTCGCCGGTCCAGTCGGGGACGCGCTTGGTCCGTGCGAGAAAATCGCCGACGCCCCTCCGGAAATCCGCGCTGCCATAGACCTGGTCGATCAGATCCTCGATCGCGGGCAGATCCGCGTGGGTCATGCGACGGATCGTTTCCTTGGTGACGCGCGTCGTCAGCGGCGCATTCTCGATCGCGCGGGCGCACAGCGTGGCGACTTCAGCGTCGATCGCATCGCGCTCTACGATCTGGAGCAGGAAGCCGCTGTCGAGCAATTGCTCCGCGGTCAGGAACTGGCCGAGCAGCACCATCCGCTTCGCGAACTGCACCCCGACTGCGCTACCGATCCGGGCGACGCTCGCCGCCGACAGGCAATTGCCGATCGTCCGCCCGATCGGCGACCCGAACCGCGCGTCGCTGGTCGCGATGCGGAAGTCGCAGGCGGACGAAATGTTGAGCCCCCCGCCGACCGCCCAGCCCTCGACGATCGCGATCGTCGTGCACGGGATCGCATCCACCGCGGCCATGCATTCGTCGATCTCGCGTTCATAGGCGACGCCTTGCGCGCCCGTAGTGAAGTCCGCGAACTTGCTGATGTCGGTGCCCGAGATGAACGCCTTCCCGCCGACTCCGCGGAACGTCGCGACGCGGATTGCCGGATCCGCCGCAATCGCGCGTGCGGCATCACGCAGCGCGATCCACATTTCGCCGGTCAGCGCATTGTGCGCGGACGGATTGTCAAACCGGATATGCGCGGCATGACCGTCGCGCTCGAACAGAAGCTGTGCCGCGCTCATTCCGCCGTCTTCGGCTCGGCGGCAAGCAACCCGCGCTCGACCAGTTCGCGCCGGATCTCCGCGCTATGTTCGTTGATCAGCGGTGGCGGCAGGCGAACTTCCTGCGGCGTGCCGCGCATCTTGACCGGAAAGCCGAGCGCCTTGAATTCACCTTCGACCGGATGCGGGATCATCTGGACCATGTCGCGCGCGATCGCCTGTTCGCTCTCGACCGCCTCGCCGTAATCGAGGATCGGCGCGGCGGGCACGCCCGCTTCGAGCAATGCGTCGATCCATTCCTGCTTGGTGCGCGTCAGGAAGGTCGGCGCGAGATCCTCGATCAGCACCAGCCGGTTGGCGACGCGGTTGGCGTTATTGGCGTAGCGCGGATCATCTTGCAGCTCGGCGCGACCGATCACTGCGATGAACTTGAGCCACAATCCTTGATTGGCCGCGCCGATCACGAACCAGCCGTCCGACGCGAGCACCGCCTGATACGGCGCGGACATCCGATTGGCCGAACCGATCGGAGTCGGCGACTTGCCCGTGCCCCACAATTCGGTCGTTTCCCAGATCGACAGGCCCATCGCGGCCTCGAGCAGCGACGCATCGATATATTGCCCCTGCCCCGAGGTCTGCCGCCCGATCACCGCGCTGAGGATGCCGTACACCGAAAACAGCCCCGCCCCGAGATCGGCGACCGCGATCGAATTCTTGGCAGGCTCCATGCCCGGGAAGCCGTTGGAGCTGAGCACGCCCGACATCGCCTGCGCGATCAGGTCGAACCCCGGGCGCTGCGCCCATGGTCCGGTCTGGCCGAACCCCGAGATGCTCGCGTAGATCAGTCGCGGGTTGATCGCCGCGAGCGTATCGTAATCGATGCCAAGCCGCTTCGACACGCCGGGACGTGCATTCTCGACCACGATGTCGGCGGTCTTGACCAGCGCATAGAGCACCTCTCGGTCAGCCGCGTCCTTGAGATCGAGCGTGATGCTGCGCTTGTTGCGGTTGAGCGCCAGGAAACCCGGGCTGTCCTCGCCCTTCAGGCGGAACCCCATGGAATGCCGCGTCGAATCGCCGACGCGCGGCGGTTCGATCTTGATCACGTCCGCGCCCATGTCGCCGAGCAGCATGCAGCAGAACGGTCCGGCCATGACCTGCGATATGTCGAGTACGCGCAGACCCGCGAGCGGCAAGTTTGGCATCCGGTTTTCTCCCCTTGAAACTCGCCTTTAGCCGACGAACGCTCCGGATCATATTGTATATGATCCGACAGGTTGCTAGCATCCTCCCATAATCGAAACAATGCGCGCTGCCAAAATTGCTGGTGGACGCGCATGATAGGAGAGATCGCCTTGAACCACCGGACCGTGCGACGATCATCCCGTGTCGGCATTGCCGCGACACTGCTGGCGTTGCCAATCGCTGCAGCTATCGGGCAAAGCGGGGGCGGCAAGAGCGCAACCGACTGGGCAAGCTACGGACGCGACGAGGGGCATGCGCGCAATTCCCCGCTGACCGAGATCACCCCGGCGAACGTCGCGCAGCTGCAACCCGCGTGGACGTATCACATGCGCCCCGCAGGAACGACGGGCGAAACGATCCCGATGCCCGACAGCGTACCGCAGAAGTTTCGCACCGGCTTCTCCGCCTCCGAAGCGACTCCGGTGGTGGTCGACGGCGTGATGTATCTCGCGACCCCGTACCGTCGCGTCGTCGCGCTGGATGCAGCGACGGGCAAGGAACTGTGGGTGTTCCCACTTCCGGCCAACGACCAGCCGTCGACTCGTGGCGTCGCCTATTGGCCGGGGAGCAAGGGCATCGCGCCGCGCGTCGTGTTCGGCGGGCGCGCGGGCAAACTGTACGCGCTCGACGCCAAGACCGGGAAACCCGCCGCGGGCTTCGGCACCGACGGCGCGATCACGATGAAAACCCCCGAGGTGATGAACGGTACGCGCGCGCCGCTCGGCATGAGCGGGCCACCCGCAATCTATCGCAACCTCATCATCACCGGATCGCGCGTCCAGGAGATGCCGACCAAGGGCGCAGCGGGCGACGTGCGCGCCTGGGATGCCGCCACCGGAAAGCTCGTCTGGACCTTCCATTCGATCCCGCAGCCGGGCGAAGCCAATTTCGGGACGTGGGACGGCGAAAGCTGGAAGGGGCGTTCGGGCGTCAACGCCTGGACCTTCGTCGTCGTCGACGACAAGCGCGGCATCGCCTATCTCCCGCTCGGCGCGCCGACGTTCGATCGCTGGGGCGGGGACCGCAAGGGCAAGAACCTTTACGGCAATTCGATCGTCGCGGTGGATGCCAAGACGGGCAAGTATCTCTGGCATTTCCAGACGGTGCATCACGACATCTGGGACGTCGACGTGCCCGTGGCGACGCTGGTCGACCTCAAGCGTGGCGGGCGGACGATCCCCGCGATCGTCGTGATGAACAAGATGTCGATCATGTTCATCCTCGACCGCGTCACCGGCAAACCGGTGTTCGACGTGCGCGAAGTCCCGGTGCCGACCGATACCGACGTTCCCGGCGAACAGCCGTGGCCGACGCAGCCGATGCCCGCCAAGCCCGCGCCGCTGACGCGGCTGAGCTGGAACGCGGACGAGATCGTCGACGGACCGCCTGCACTGCGCGCGGCGTGCGAGAAGATGGTCAAGGATCTGACGATCGTCCCCAGCAAGATGTTCCAGCCGCTGCGCGCGGACTCGTCGGTCAACTTCTTCCCCGGAAGCCTCGGCGGGAGTGATTGGGGCGGCGGGTCGTTCGATCCTTCAACCGGGCTGTACGTCATCAACCTCAACCAGCTCGCAAGCCCGCAACAGCTCGCGCAGCAACCCGACGGCAGTTGGGGAATGAAGCGCGGCTATGCCTATTTCAGCGATCCCGAGAGCGGAATCCCGTGCCACAAGGGCAAGGCGGGCGAGCTCGTCGCGGTGTCGGTCGCGACCGGCGAGGTCGCGTGGCGGACGACGCTCGGCAGCAATGCCGATCCCGCGCTCAAGGATGTCGGCGTGCTCAGCGCGGGCGGGCCGATCACGACGGCGAGCGGCGTAACCTTCATCGGCGGGACGCGCGACGCGATGTTCCGCGCGTTCGAGACGCGCACCGGCAAGCCGCTGTGGACGACGACGCTGCCCGCCTCGAGCTACAGCACGCCGATGACCTACCGCCCGCGCGGCGGCAAGCAAATGGTCGCGGTCGTCGCGACCGGCGGGTTCGCATTCCAACCGGCGACGAGCGACGCGGTCGTCGCTTATTCGCTTCCATGAGGTGTACGATGGCGTTCGGCAAAGTGCTTCTTTCGGGGGCGGTCGTCGCCTTCTTAGCGGC
>NZ_JAPYKK010000021.1 GCF_029623395.1 Sphingomonas echinoides | reverse complement strand
CACCGGTGATCTGGTCAACGCGACCATCCGGCAGGTGGTCCGCGTCTCCGCGGCAGGCAGCGCCGTTCGTCTGCGGTTGTCCAACGAAGGCGGCGTGGACGTGCTTGCGATTGGAGCGATGCACGTCGGCCTCGCGGGGCCGAACGGATCGGTTGTGCCCGGCACCGATCACATTGTCACTTTCGCCGGCCTGCCTGGGACCAACATCCCGGCCGGAGCGCCGTTGGTGAGCGATCCCGTCACGCTCCCGGTTAAGGCGCTCGATAAGCTCGCCGTATCGCTCTACGCTCCCGGGCGGCTGCCGGTCCGGAACGTGCGAGTGCTATGGCAGTATGTCGCCGGCACGAGCGGCGACAGCGGTGCGATGTCAAGCCTTCCCGACGCGCGGTTGGCGAGCGCGCCGGTGATCCTTACCCAAGTCGAGATCGCACCCCTCCAGCCGACGAGTGTTATCGTCGCGCTCGGTGACTCGATCACCGAAGGCTATGGCTCGACCAACAATGCCTTCCGCGGCTGGACCGATCGGCTGGCCGAGCGACTGGCAGCGCGGCCGGGCAAACAACGGTGGGCAGTGTTGAATGCAGGAATCGGCGGAAATCGTCTGCTCGGCTACGGTGCAGGTCCAAATGCACTCGCGCGGTTCGACCGCGACGTGCTGAGCGTGCCCGGCGTGAAGACCGTCATCTTGCTTGAGGGCATCAACGATATTGGTCGCAGCTTCAGCCCCCGCGGACCGAGCGATCCGGTAACGGCGGACGCCCTCATCGCGGCGGACAAGCAGATCATCGAGCGGGCGCATGAACACGGCATCCGCGTAATCGGTGGTACGCTCACCCCGTACAAGGATGCTGGCTATGCTAGCAAGCAGGGCGAGGAGGTGCGACAGGCTCTTAACAACTGGATCCGCAGTTCGGGTGCCTTCGATGGCGTAATTGATTTTGCATCTTCCGTCGCTGACAAGACCGATCCGCTAAAGATCGCCTCCGCCTTCAATGACGGTGACAAGCTCCACCCGAACGATGCGGGCTACAAAGCTATGGCAGACGCGGTTGAACTGCGAGTAATTACCGGGATGTGAGCGGCTCGACCGTACCAGATCCTCGGTCCCGTACCCGCTGTATCAACGAGCCCCCCTCGCGGTCGTGCTGCTATGCGAAATCTGCGGGAGCGATGGGCGTTCCATAACTTGTAACTAAGGAAATGCATTTGCGCGGTCTAGATTTCAGCTCTTGGCAGAGCCTGCTCGTCACCATCTCGGCTGACGCTGGTTACGCTGTTAGGGGTTGGGCATCCGTCTGCTCGCACAAATGACGTTCCAGCAGCGCCGTGAGCGAATGAACCGACAGATTAATGAGCTGCTCATGACACTTATCGCCGCCTATAGGGTCCTTGGCGGATCGTTTACGGGGGACCTGACCTTGGATCCGGCTCGCCGGCGGGAGCTAAGCAGCGTCGCAGATGAGCCAATGGCGGCGTTGGATCTCCGTGCGGAAGGCGTAGCGCGGTCGGACCGCACGCGCCACATCCGAGACGCGGTCGAGGCAGCGATGTCTGACATCATCCTGCTTGGTACAGACGAGCATGTACGGCTGGCGGACAAGGCGTTCGCGAACTGGTTGCGGGGCACCCGGTCCATACGCACGAGTTGGTCATCGAGTTGGTCATGTCGCTGCGTGCGTTCGTACGCGGGCACTCAATACTATCCCAGCCGATCTGACCTTCGCGCGCTAGGGACCCACCCGTCCGGCATCGCCCGTCGGTGGTAAAGGCAGAAGCGGCAAGGACGATGCTGGCCGGAACGGTGGTGGTATGAGTGGCGGCTGGCTTAGAAGCGGCAGCGTGGGTTATGATATTCCTGCCGGCGACCCGCACCGTGTCGCGGCGCAGGACACAGAGCGAGAGGCAAGCCCCCCGATCTCAGCCAATTAGACCGATAAGGTAAAAGCAGGGTAGCTTTCCGCCTTCCCAGATCCAGACATCTGCTCAGAGAGCGAATAGCGCAGGCTTCCTCGCCGTCGCGTCGCTTTGAGGCATCCGCAGGATGCGATCTTCACCATCGTCCGCCTAGCGCTCGCGCTAAATCCGTCGAAGTCTGCAACTGGCGCGTACGAATGTCGAGCAGCGACCGCTCGGCATCCAGCGCGGCGGTCTGCGCGGTGACCACCTCGAGATAGTCCGACGCGCCGTCGCGGTAGCGGATCAGCGCGAGTTCGCGCGTATGCTCGGCCGCGGCCGCGGCGAGGCTCTGGTCGCGCTCCTGCGCGGCAAGATAACGCTGGCTCACTAGGTCGTCCTCGACCTCGCGGAAGGCGGTGAGCACGGTCTGGCGATAAGTCGCCGCCGCCTCTTCGAATTCTCCGCGCGCGATCTGCACGCCGGCCCGGCGACGCCCGCCATCGATCAACGAGAGCGCGGTCGACAACGGTCCTAGCGCCCAAAAGCCGTTCGATGCGCTGAGCAACGCGCCGCTCGCGGCTTCGAACCCGCCCGACGCGCCGAGCGTGATGCTGGGGAACAGCGCTGCGCGCGCGACGCCGATCCGCGCGTTGGCGGCAGCGACGCGGCGCTCTGCCGCGCCGATATCGGGCCGCCGCTCCAGCAAGGCCGAGGGCAGCCCGGCGGTGAGGATAGGGGGCGCGGTCTGTCGCTCAACCACCGAAATGGCAAAGCCCGACGGTGCTTCGCCGGTCAATACCGCGATCGCATGTTCATCGCGCTGGCGGTCGATCGACACGGCCTGCAATTCGGCTCGGGCACTGGAGAGCAGGTTCTGTGCGCGGCTGACGTCGATCCCCGAAGCGATCCCGCCGGTGTGGCGTGTATCGGTCAGGGTGAACGCGCGCTGATACGCCGCAACCGTCTGGCGCAGCAGCACGATCCGCGCGTCGAGCCCGCGCATATCGAAATAGACGTTTGCCAGTTGCGCCTGCAGCGCGAGCCGGACGCCCGCGAGATCGGCGGCGCTCGCGGCGGCGTTCGCGCGCCCAGCGCGGATCGCATTGCGCACCCGGCCAAACAGGTCGACCTCATAATCAAGCGATGCGCCGACAGTCGCGACCGAATAGGTCGCCGGATTGCCCAACGACAGGGGCCGCCCCGCCGAAACGCGCTGACGCGAGAGATCAGCTCCCGCGCTGATCTGCGGCACGCGATCCGCACGCGCCTGACGAAGCAGACCCTGCGACTGATCGTAGCGCGCGACGGCCGCGGCGAGATCGGCATTGCCCCCTTCGATCCGCGTTTCGAGCGTGCTCAGTTCGGCATCGCCGAACACCTCCCACCAGCGCCCGGTGGGCGGGACCGCGGTCCCGGCGGTCTGCCAGCCGGGAACTGGCGCATCGGCTTCCTTATACGCCGCCGGCACGGGCACCGACGGGCGCGCATAATCCGGCCCGACAGAACAGGCCGCGGTTGCCAGCAACACCTGCGCCGCGATAGCCCGCCCCAGCCACGTCTTACCGTGCGGCATTGGCAGCCCCCGCCCCGCTACGGCCAACCGCTACCGCGTCGCCTTCTGCAAGCGCATCAGGCGGATTGTCGATGACGCGGTCCTGCGGCGTCAGGCCCGAACGGATCTCGACCGTCTCGCCATGATCCTGGCCGATCACAATCGTCTTGAGATGTGCCTTGCCGTCCTTGCCGACCAGCGCGACCTGCGTACCGCGCTCGCCCGTCAGCAAAGCACTTGCCGGGAGCGCCATCGCACCGGTAGCACCGGCGACCGGGAAGCTCGCCTGCGCATAGGCTCCCGGCTTCAACGCGCGGTCGCCATTCGCCGCCTGCAGTTCGACGAGCACCGTGCCCGAGCGCTGGTCGACCGCGCCCGCGGTCCGCGTCAGCACCGCGTCGAAGGTGCGCCCGGCATATTCCGGAAGTGTCAGCCCGACATGCAGCCCGGGATGGACCTGTGCCGAATAGGATTGCGGCACGCGCACATAGGCCCGCATGCGGGTAACGTCCGCAACGGTGAACAACGGGGTCGACGCCGCCGTCCCCGCAGTCACCAGCGCGCCGATATCGGTCGAGCGCGTCGTTACCACCCCCGAGAAAGGCGCGATCAGCCGGGTAAAGCCCTGCGTGAAGCGATAGCGCGCGACGTTGGCGCGCGCCGCATTCGCCACCGCGGTCTTGGCGGCGAGATCACCGATCTTCTCGTCGGTCTCCTGCTTGGACACTGCGTCCTTGCTTAACATGTTACGCCACCGCGTCGCGGTCGAGGCGGCGAGCATCTGGTTGGCGCGTGCCGTCTCGAGATCCGCCTGCGCGGCGGCGAGCTGCTGGTCGACCTCGGGCGCATCGAGCACCGCGAGGGTCTGGCCCGCGCGCACGCTGTCGCCAATATCGACATACCATTTGCGCACATAGCCGCTCGTCCGCGCGAAGATCGGCGCGCTGTTGAGCGCCTGCAGGTTCGCAGGGAGTGTCAGTGCGGCGGCGCTTCCCGCCGCCTTGGGGTGGATCACCGTGACGGTCGGCGTCGCCTGCGCCTTGGTCCACCCTGCGAGCTGCTGCTGGGAATGCGAACGGTTGGCGATGCCGAAACCGACGACGCCGACCGCGACCACCGCAGCGACGATCCCGACCGTTTTCAGCGATCGGCCCTGGCCGGGCTCAGACATGCACTCTCTCCATTTCGGGGGGCGCCGACGCTGCAGCGTCGGCTTTGCGCCGGTGAACCAGGCTGAACACTACCGGCACGAACAACAGTGTCGCGAACGTGGCGACGAGCAACCCGCCGATTACTGCTCGGCCAAGCGGCGCATTCTGCTCGCCGCCCTCGCCCAGCCCAAGCGCCATCGGCAACATGCCGATGATCATCGCGAGCGCGGTCATCAGCACCGGGCGGAAACGCGTCATCCCCGCCTCGAGCGCCGCCGCGGTCGCGTCGCCCAGCTCCGCTAGCCGCTCGCGCGCAAAGCTCACCACCAGGATCGCGTTGGCGGTCGCCACGCCCATGCACATGATCGCGCCGGTCAGCGCCGGGACCGACAACGTCGTTCCCGTCGCGAACAGCATCCACACGATCCCGGCTAGCGCACCGGGAAGCGCGGTGATGATGACGAACGGATCGAGCCAACTCTGGAAATTGACGACGATCAGCAGGTAGATCAGCACGATCGCGCCGAGCAGCCCGAAGCCCAGTCCCGAGAACGCGCCGTTCATCGTCGCATATTGCCCGCGTAGCGTGACGGTCGCGCCTTTGGGGGCCTTGTCCTTCAGCTCCGCCAGCACCGCCTTGATATCGCCCGCCACCGCGCCGAGATCCCGCCCCGCCGGGGTTGCGTAAATGTCGGTCACCGGAGCGATATTGTAGTGCGAGACCACCGCCGCGCCGTTCGACCGGACGATCGTGCCGATCCCGCCGAGCACTTGCGACGTCCCGTCCGCGCCCGTCACCGGGATGCTCGCAAGATCGTCCATCGACCCGACGCGATATTCGGGCGCCTGCGCGACGACCGGATAAGACACGCCATTCTCGGGGCTGAGGAAGAACACCGGCGCGGTCTGCGATGTCCCCGCGAGCGAGCTCGCGACGCTGGTGGTAACGTCGCGCTCGGTCAGGCCATATTGCCCGATCCGGCTGCGATCGACCACGACGTTCAATTGCGGGTAGCGTGCAGATTGCTGGATCCGCCCGTCCGCCACACCCGGGATAGCCGCGATCCGCCGCAGGATCATCCGCGCATAGGCCTGGTTCGCCTTGGCATCCTTCCCCGAGATCTGGATGTCGATCGGCGCGGGCGCGCCGAAGTTGAGGATCTGGCTGGTGATGTCGGCGGGCAGAAATGAGAAGGTCGAGCCGGGAAAATCACGTGGCAGCCGCTCGCGCAATTGCCGGACGTACGCCGCGGTCGGGGCATGCTCCTTCGACAGCTGGATCAATATGTCGCCGTCCTGCGGTCCGACCGTTCCCGAATTGTTGTACGTCGTGTTGATCGAGCTCACCGGCAGCCCGATGTTGTCGACCACCGAAACCAGCTCGTTCGCCGGGATGATCTGGCGGATCCGCCGCTCGATCAGGTCGAACTGCGCGGAGGTCTGCTCGATCCGCGACCCCACCGGTGCCCGCACGTGCAGCGCCATCTGCCCGGCATCGACCGCGGGGAAGAAGTTCTGCCCGAGGAACGGCACCAGCAGGAACGACAGCAAAACGACCGCAAGGAAACCGATCACGAACGGCTTGGGCCCCGCGAGCACGCGCTCCAGCATTCCGCCATAACTGAGACGAAAACGTTCGAAGCGATGCTCGAACCCGCGCTGGAAGCGGACCAGCGGGTTGCGCGACCCAGGCGCGCCCGCTTCATGCTCGTGCCCCGGCGCGTGGGGTTTGAGCAGGTACATTGCCATCGTCGGCACCAGCGTGCGCGACAAGACGAACGACGCGATCATCGCGAACACCACCGCGAGTGCAAGCGGGACGAACAGGAACCCCGCCACCCCCGGCAGGAAGAACATCGGCACGAACACGATGCAGATGCACAACAGGGACACGAACGCCGGGGTCACGATCTGCGCGGCGCCGTCGAGGATCGATTGCGTCACCGATTTGCCTTGTTCGAGATGCCAGTTGATGTTCTCGATCGTCACCGTCGCATCGTCGACCAGAATGCCGACCGCGAGGCTCAGGCCACCCAGCGTCATCGTGTTGAGCGTGTTGCCCGTCACCGCCAGCCCGATGATCGCCGCGAGGATCGCGAGCGGAATCGAGATCGCGATGATCACGGTCGAGCGCCACGAGCCGAGGAACAGCAGGATCATCAGCGACGTCAGCGCCGCCGCGATCGCGCCTTCCTTGACCACGCCCTCAACCGCCGCCTTCACGAACAGCGACTGGTCACCGATCGGCACAATCTTGAGCGCAGGCGGAAGCGTCTCCTGGATCTTGGGCAGCGCATCCTTGATCCCCTGCACGATCGCGAGCGTCGAGGTCGCGCCGTTCTTCAGCACGGTCATGATGACGGAACGCGATCCGTCGACATGGACGACGTTGGTCTGCGGTGCGGAACCGTCGCGGACATGTGCCACGTCGCGCATGTAGATCGTCGCGCCGTTCGTCACCTTGACCGGGATACTGTTGAGCTCCTCGATCGATCCCGGCGCGTTATTGAGCCGGACACTATACTGGAACCCGCCGATCTTCGCAAAACCCGCTGGGTTAATCTGGTTCTGTGCGGCGATCGCGTTGCCGACGTCCTGCGCGGAAAGCCCCTTGGACTGGAGTGCCTCAGGGTCGAGATCGATCTGGATCTGCCGCGTCTTGCCGCCTGAGGGATAGGGAATTGCGGCGCCGGGCACGGTTACCAGCCCAGGGCGCACCTGGTTGACCGCCAGGTCGAACATCTTGCCTTCGGATAGCCCCTTTCCCGACAAGGCAAGTTGGACGATCGGCACGGTCGAAGCACTGTAGTTGAGCACCAGCGGTGGCGTGACGCCGGGCGGAAGCTGCTTAAGTACGGTTTGCGAGACAGAGGTGACCTGCGCAGTCGCGGTGCGGACATCGGCGCCAGGCTGAAAATAGATCTTTACGACCCCGATACCGGGTAGCGACTGGCTTTCGATGTGGTCGATGTCGTTGACGGTCGTCGTCAGCACGCGTTCGAACGGGGTAATGATCCGGCCCGACATTTCGTCCGGCGACAGGCCGCTGTACTGCCATGCGGTCGCGATAACGGGCACGCGGATGTCGGGAAAGATGTCGACCGGCGTGCGGATCGTCGCGAGCACGCCGACGATCGCGATCAGGATCGCCATGACGATGAAGGTGAGCGGACGCATCAGGGCCACACGGACGATCCCGATCATGCAGTGCCTCTCGGATGAATCGGGCGGTAAGCGGAACCGCGCTTGGAGCGATCATTCATGCTTGGGGAGGAGACCTCAGCTCGATGTACGCCTTCATCATGTACGATGCGGCGCTGCCCCATTCGACCTTTGTTTCTGACGTGTCTAATATTGTTTCCCGCCGGATCGAGAGGTATTAGCTATCAATCATGGAGCTTCGCCACCTAAGGTACTTCGTCCAGCTCGCTGCCGATCTGCATTTCGGACGCGCAGCTGCGCACCTTGGCATTTCGCAACCACCACTCAGTCAGCAGATACGATTGCTCGAAGAGGAGCTTGGCGTGATGTTACTGGAACGGACAAGCCGGCGTGTCTCGCTAACTCGAGCAGGCGTGCTGTTCCTCGACGCGGCGAGGCGTACCCTGTCAGAAGCGGACCGCGCCGTTCTCATCGCGCGACGGGCCGCCCTTGGCGAGCTCGGCGCTTTACGCATAGGGTTTAATGCGTCTGCGCCGTTCATTCCGCTGATTGCCGCAACTATGTTCGCCTTCCGCGAAGGTCATCCCGACGTCGATCTGACCCTGACCGAAGTCGCTGGCGCGGCACAGATCGCCGCGATCGGTGACGGCCTTCTTGATCTCGGCTTTCTGCGGAGTCCGGCGCGGCCCGCGGTACCTGCGGGCCTGACTACAAGGCTGATCTTAAAGGAACGGCTGCTGGTTGCCACCCGAACGGATAATGCTCTTGCCATTCGAACGGGGTTGCACCTCTCCGACCTCACCGATCAGTCGTTGGTAGTCTACTCTAGCGACAAAAGCGGCGGTTTTACTGAAACCCTGCTTGAGCTGATGCGTACCGCTGGAGTAGAGCCTCGCATCACCCAAAGCGTTCGCGAAGTATCGACGTTGCTAGGCCTAGTCGCTGCTGGAATTGGTATTACAATCATCGCCGAGTCACTGTCGTCGCTCCAGTCGGCCGGACTTGCCTACATTCCGCTACTAGACGAATGGGCGACGTCGGAGATGTGGCTGGTGCACACCGACGTGCCGTCTTTTCTGGTGCAGCGATTTTTAAATGTTCTCGAGGACGCAGGGGAGGGCGCTAGCGGCAAATCAGCAGACTGACGAAAGCAAATACGCGCTCTCCCCTGCGTTGCAGCGCGAGGCCGCAAGATGCCGAGCTATGCACGGGATCATTCAAACAGCAGCAGTGCCGATAGCGAATACTAGGCTAATACCTTGTGATCTTCGCAAATAACCGACCGGTCCTGAGCGCTAACCGCTTGGCCGATTTGGGCTGCTATGTTAGCCTGTGATCGGTCACAATGGGCAGGTCACGCAGCGCTGTGGATCGAGGCCTTCGGCCAGCGCCTTCCCCGTCATGAGGTAGAAGACTACAAAGGCGGCATGTCGATGATCGTACGCAGCGCAACGCTAGAAGACGAAACCGACGTTACTCGGTTGTGGCGGTCCTGCAATCTCGTGGCGAACTACAACGACCCTGCAACAGACTTCCGCTTTGCGATGCTAGGCGCCAACTCGACCGTTCTTGTTGGCGACGCGGGAGGCCGTATTTGCGGGAGCGTTATGGTTGGACACGATGGACACCGCGGCTGGCTTTATTATGTCGCCTCCGCCCCTGATCAGCAACGGCAAGGCACCGGTCAGGCAATGATCGAAGCTGGAGAGCAGTGGCTTCGGGAGAGAAACGTACTCAAGGTCCAGCTGATGATCCGGGACACGAATACGGCGGTGGTGCCCTTCTATGAGCGCCTCGGCTACGAGGAGGCGCCCCGCATACTCATGAGCAAGTGGCTTAATAAAACCGATTAGACCCAGATGCGGACGTTCAGGGCACCCAAGCGGCTCGCCAAAACCAGACACTCGTTCACGTCCGAACCTAGCCTGCCTTGTCGAAAGTGGGCTCACACCAAAGCGTCGGCGTCAGAGCCTCGATGCCCTCAACAGTTTAGGTCGGCCGCCTGCCAGCCGGGCGGCTTGCGGGCGGATGTAGGCTGCATTGTCTCGCTCAAAAGCTTACGATGCGGGGACAGTAATCTACTTCCATCGGCTCACTTGCTGTATTACCATACTAGCACGGCTGTGATCTAAGGGGCGATGTATGGCGCAGTTATGGAGGTTGGCGGCGATCATCGCTGCGGTCGCAGGCGCGTCAATCGCGTCGGCGCAAGCTTATCGTCCGTTCGATACGAGTCAGCTGAAGGGACCGCGTTCCGGACCACACAACCAACTGCTCGTGCTCGGCAGCACGCATCTATCGGGCTTGCCCGCAGCATTCAGGCCCGAGCAACTGACCCCGGTCCTCGACAAGCTGACGTGCTGGCGCCCGCAGGCGATCGCCATCGAGGCGGTGTCTGGCTCGCAGTGCGATTTCATGCGGCACTACCCCGATCACTACAAAGACAGCATCGAAAGCTACTGCTGGGACCCGACACCCGCCGCCAAGGCAACCGGGCTCGACGTGCCGTCGGCGACGGCCGCCTGGAGCCGCCTACTCGCCGCCTGGCCCGCGACGCCGTCGGCTGCCGATCGTCGCCGCCTCGCTGCGTTATTTCTTGCCGGCGGCGAAGGAGCTAGCGCGCTGGTCCAATGGCTGCGCCTTCCGGAAAACGAACGCCACGTCGGCGAGGGCATCGACGCGACCCTGGTTGCGCGGCTCGAGCGGCTACGCACGCGGAACGACGAAAGCCTATTGATCGCAGCCGCATTGGCTGCCCGGCTCGGACTGGAACGCGTTTACGCAATGGACGACCACACCGCCGACGCGCCGGTCACCGATGAAAAGGGCTACGAAGCCGTGATCTCGAAGGCTTGGGACAATCCCGCTACCACGAAGCGAAAGGTAATGGATGCGGCGTTCATGGCTAGGCTAGGGCAACCGGGAACCATGCTTGCAATGTACCGCGCCTATAATCGCGCCGACCAGGCGAAGTTGACTTTTGCCAGCGATTTCGGTGCCGCGCTGGAAGAACCTTCGCCGGAACACTTCGGACGTGACTATGTCGGGTATTGGGAGACACGCAACCTGCGTATGGCGTCGAATATCCGCGACATGTTTGCCATGCAACCAGGCATCCGCGGGCTCGTCGTCGTCGGTGCCTCACACAAGCCGTATCTTGAAAGCTATCTCAACCAGATGCATGACATGACGGTAGTCGATGCTGAGGCGGTATTGCGCTGATCGACGAGCGCTTCAGCATCATGCCGGCAGCAGCGTTCAAAATCTCAATAGGCAAAGTCGACCTTCAGAGTGACGGCTCAGACCCAAACCCGGACATTCGCGCACCCTTCCCCGCTTCCCAACTTCAGACATTCATTCACCTGCGCTCTGACTGCGACGGGCGCATGCTCCTTCGATCCAACTTCGAAGAGTAATGTCGCCCTTCTTCAGAAACAGGTGAGGACGCTGTGCTTAGGCGGGACGACAGTGTGTAGGAGGTTGGCTACGACAGTCAGCATCCGCGTGAGCGCGAAAGGTTTCTGTACGATCACGCTGCTCGGCACGCCTTCCGATACCCAATCGGCACCGCTGTCACCCGTCATATAAATGACGACAACGCCCGGATCGCACTGGCGAGCCATGCGTGCGACATCCCATCCGCTTGGCCCGGCACCCAAGCGAATATCAGTGACGACGATGGCAAAATTCCGTGTTGCCAAATGCGTGATCGCATTCGCTCCGCTGCTGCTCGCCAAAATAGAGAACCCCGCTTCCTCAAATGCATCGACCAGCGTCATGAGGATCAGTGGTTCATCGTCGACGATCAGGAGCTGTGGTTTTGTTTCCAACGCTGCTTCCCCTTACTTCGAACTCTGCGATTGCCAAACTTTCGGATCGATTGCGGTGGACGCAGCTACCCAGTGCGGTGCAGTGCGGCACCGCTCTGCGCCGGACCAAACAGATAGCCTTGTCCATGGCTGCACCCTTTCTGGCGAAGCAGCTGGCGCTGGAGCTCGGTTTCGATACCTTCAGCAACGACCTCTAGCGACAGGCTGTCGGCAAGCCCGATCACCGCGGAGACGATGGCAGAAATTTCCTGATTGTCGGCCATTCGCTGGATAAACGAGCGATCGATCTTGACCACATCTACCGGAAAGTCTCGCAGGTGAGAAAGCGAGGAATAGCCTGTGCCGAAATCATCAAGTGCGATCCGTACGCCCGCACAGTTCAGCAGTTTAAGTGCTCGCGCAACATAGCCAGCGCCGCGTTCGCAGAATACATGCTCGGTAACTTCCACCTCAAGGAAGGACGCCGGGACCCCAGCATCGCTCCCATGTCGAAGCAAGCATTCGGCATAATCGTCGCGCAAAAACTCGACCGGGGCGGCGTTGATTGCGACCCGTCCGAACCGCAAGCCCTGCCCATGCCACTGCCGGATGTCGGCAAGGACGTGCCTCCGCACGTGATCGCCGATCCTGGACGCAAGCTCATAGTCCTTGAAGGCCTCCTCCACTGTATCCGGACCCTGCACGCCGCGTGTCGGATGGATCCACCGAAGCAGGGCTTCGTACCCGGTGACTTCTCCGGTGCGCAGGTCGACCTTGGGTTGGTAGTGTGGAACGATGCTATCGTCGCGGAGCACGGTCTGCGCAAGACTGAGCTGGGAAGCGGCGCACTGGGCCTGATGGCGCATCTGGTTGCGGAAAACGCTGAGCCCGCCGCGGCCGGACCGCTTGCGGGCGTACAGCGCTGTATCGGCGTTATTAAAAAGTTCGAGCGCGGTCGTGGCATCCTGCGGAAAAAGGGCCCCGCCGATGCTGACGCCTGCGTTCAATACTCGTCCGCCAATCGTCACCGGTGTGTTGAGACGCACGGCGATGGCATCGCCAGTCTTTTGCAGCTGTTCCTCGTCGCTAAAGTGCTGGACGATGATCGCGAATTCATCGCCGCCCAGTCGGGCCGTGAAATCAGTTGGTCGGGTACCGTCCTGAAGCCGGTCTGCCACGGCCTGAAGAAGCAGATCGCCGGCGGCATGACCCAATGTATCGTTGATATGCTTGAAATGATCTAGATCGAGCAACAGCAGCCCGAACGGAATGCCAGTCCTCGCGGCGCGAATCGTCTCTGCCTCAAGATGTGCTTGAAACGCGCTACGGTTGGCGAGGCCGGTGAGCGCGTCGTGTTCGCTCGTCCACTTCAGTCGGTTTGACGCTGCCTTGCTGTCGGTGACATCGCGGCAAATCGACAGCAACCGCAAGACAGTGCCGTCCGGATCTTTGATCGGCGTGACCAAGACGTCCCACCATTTCGCGACCCCACCGTTCGTCGGGCGCATAGCGCTGAAGCGCGCGACCCCGCCCGAACGCGCCGTTTCTAGCGCGGCACCCATCCTCGATCGAACTCGCTTTGGCCAAAAGTCTGACCAAGGCCGACCTAGTACGGTATCGCCGCTACGCATTTGCAGCGCCCGACACCCGGGCTCGTTGATCAATTCCACCCCACCATCAAGCGAGATCACCACGATACAATCGGCACTCGCATCTAGAATGCTACGGTAAAGCGCTTCACTTTCGCGAACCGCGTCCTCGGCCTCCTTCCGGGCGGTGATGTCTCGCGATACGCCGATTACGCCGCATATGTCGCCGTTGACGATCCACGGGACCTTCACGGTCTGGAAATGCCGCGGTTCGCCATGAATCGGGATGATCTCGTCCGCAGTCACGGGCTTCCGCGTCATGAAGATCTGACGATCGGTGCCCTGATAACCGACCACGAGATCAGGTTCGAACAGATCTTCTGTCCGCAGGCCAGTCTCGAGCCCGCATCCCTCGCGCAATGCGCGATTGGAGAGGATGAAGCGTCCCTGACGATCCTTTGCAAAAATGAGATCGTCGACGCTGTCGATCACCGTCTGGAGCAACGTCTGTTCGCGGTTGCGGTCCACCTGAGGCTCGGCCGCCGGAGCAAGGAGCGTGTGAGGAGGATCAGACGCGGGCTCCACCCCAGCGTTAAACGGCACCGGGGGCAAGGCTGCGGTCGATTTGCGCTGACGCGGGCTCATGAAACGCCAGCGCATACGAGACGCAACGTCTGAATCTGGTCCGCCGTCTCGATTCCCGCCATATCACTGGCGGCCCAGCGGACGGACGCGAGGATAAGTGGGCGGTCGGGCAGCCGAACAATGACCTGCTGGCCCACTTCGAGAACCGCGTCGATCTCAAGCCGCATGCCGGAGCGCGAGACGTCGCGTACCGTTGAGTGATAGCATAACGATCCAATCGCAATCCGGCCCGTCAGATCAACCGGATACCGTTTGGACCGCGACGCATGGGATACGAGAAAACCGGGATCGACTGCGTCCGAACAGCTAAAAATATGAAGGGCATCGACGAGGTCGATGCCGAATTTGGGACCGCGGACCCAGCGAACGCTTCCCTGATGGAAACGATTGCCCCCGATCGAAAAGATAAGAAGGTCCGTAGCGCGGAGCGGTGTCATCGTCTCTCCGGCAAAGCCGGTGCGCGAGACGTTCACAATGCGCATGTTGGCATAGCTTACCACCGGCAGCACGTCCGCTTTAAGCAGCACTCGGCTGCGTGGGGCGCCACGACGGTCGGATGGCTCTGCCTTCCCGACGTTCAGCAAGGACTTCAACCGATCTACGAGCATAGCGAAGCGTTCCGCTCAATGCTGCGACGTTCCCGAATGAGAAGACGCCCTGCAACAGTATCAATTTGAGGTAGGATGACGGCAGCGAACAGCATGGTAGCCTCCGGGTGCCAGAATGCGGCAGCCGGGGCGTCTCCTCAACGTCGGCTTGGCGACACTTCAGGACAAAGAAACGTCATTTCCGTCCTGGTCGCCCGCCCCTGAACCGGAGGTACGGAAACGGCTGCGATATTCAGCTGGCGTAACTCCTATCCGGCGGAGGAAAGCGCGGCGCAGCGTTGCGCTCGATCCGAAGCCCGCTGCATGCGCGATCGACTTGATGGGGGATCGGCTGTCCTCCAGCAGCCCTCGCGCGATGTCTACCCGGGTCAACTCAACGTAGGCGGCCGGACTCGTGCCCAATGCGCTATGGAATAGACGCGTCAGGGTGCGCGGATTCAACCCTACTAGGGCGGCAAGCGCCGTTACACCGAGATCGGCCCGGGGATATTCCAGGATATGCAACTGGATTCGATCGAACGGACCGCTAGCACCCGTTTGCACCGTAAGGGCGGCACTGAATTGCGATTGTCCGCCCGGCCGTTTGAGGAACACTACGAGACGACGCGCGACCCATAAGGCTAAGGCACGACCGTGGTCCTCCTCAATAAGCGAGAATGTCAGGTCGATCGCCGCTGCGACCCCAGCCGAGCTGAACACCGGCCCGTCGCGGACGAAAATTCGGTCTGCCTGGACTTGGATCTCAGGAAACTTTGCCGCCAAGCGATCTGCATATTCCCAGTGCGTAGTAACGGAACGCCCCGACAGGAGCCCGGTATCAGCCAACACGAAAGCGCCAGTACAGATTGAGCCAAAGCGCCGTGATTGCCGAGCCTGCTCACGCAACCAACGTTGGACCGGTTCGCTTGGGGTTTGGGGTAAACCGTAAGGACCGACCACAATCAGCGTATCGGGAGGGCCGAACGCATCTGCAATCCCGGCGTCGGGAAGGAAACGGACACCCGATGCGCTTTTCGCTGGAAACCCATCTTCGGTCACTAGCTGAACGTTATACGACTGCCCATTCGCGATCTTGCAGTTTGCTTCGAATAGCGCATCGCGCACGCCAGCGATTTCCAAAAGATGAACATTGTTCGGCGCGAAAATCGTGATGAGCACGATCGATCCTTCGCTCGGCGGTAATCGCCTCAAAGACACTCTACGCTTCGCTGAGAGCGATGAACAGAAGATTGGTTGGCTGGCATGGGTCCGAACTGGGCGTTAGCCGCCCGGCCGTCGTGGGTCTGGCAAGACCCATTCTCGGTCATTCATGGCGACCCGCTCGCTGCCCGATTCAGGCCGTTTGTTCACCTTGAACGTATGGACTTGAAGCGGTTGAAGTTGGGTTTTCAGCTGATTGCATAAAGCCGAAGCGAATTCAGGTGGTCAGGCATTTGCAACAGCTCTGCTCGATTTTCTCTTTGGCACCGCTGTAGTTGAAGGGCGATATCGCAGGATGAAATGCCGAATAGGTCGCCTACTGATCCTGCCGCTGCTGCTCGCCGGTGCGTCCGGCCGCGGGGATGCGCAGAGAGCAGGTATTTGGGAAGCGCAGGCCGTTGTTGACGGGACGCCGCTCGGCTCTCCCGTCAGAGAATGCCATCTAGCCGGCGCGCAACTTGCCATCATGCAAACATGGCCTGCGGGTTGTGTCGCAAAGCCTCTGCAACACACGACGTCAGGCATCACTAGCGAGGCAAAATGTGACAACACCAGAACCGGTCCATCGCTGCTTCTGCGGCAGGAGCTGACAGGCGACTTGGACCGACGCTATCGGATCGTGACATCGAGCCGGATCGATGGAACTGCAACAACCCAGCCAACGCATCGCTCGACCGTGGCATTGCGGTATCTTGGACCGTGCGCCGGTCGAGAAAGCACGGTTTCTGAATCGGATGCGGCTAGTCAGCGCAGGCCGGCGCGAGAGCCGCTGTCAATCGTGATTGCCCGGATCATCCTACCTCTCATCCTAATATTAGGCTTCATTTCGGCGACAGGCTGGTTCTTCCGCCGGCGCTGGCGAGATCGACGGGAGCAGTCGACCGTCAAGAACATCGTACTCGGTGAAGCTGGCGAGGCCACGATCCCCGTCTTGGTCACCTTCACGGGGGTTCGAGGTCTGCCATGGTGGTACAGCATCGCCATGAACAACGCCGCACCGCTTCTGGTCATCGAGCCTGACGGACTACGCTTCCGCGTCATCCGTCGGCAGCATCGCTCCTTTGCCGAGATCGCGTGCGTGGATGTCCACCAAGCCTGGCGCACAGTGAACCTCGACTTCACCTTCCACGGGTCGGCATTTACTTTCGCTGCCAACGTCGGCACGGTCGCGCTGGCTGCGCATGTTATCGCTTCGCTGCCGTCAGGCGTTCCCCTCTCGCCAAGCGCACAGGCGCTGAAGTCGGCCACGTTATGAACGCGATCGCGATCTACATGTTGAGCGGTACGGTGCTGAGTAGCATCATTGCCGCGGCAAAAGACCGCTCCATCGTCTTCTGGGCGGTGTTCGGGATCGTCGCCGGCCCGATCGCCGTCGCGGTCGTCGTGTGGCTGCCGTCCCGTCGGCCCGTTGCCCCGCCCCGGCGTCCGCCTTATGCGATGCGCTCTATTGCTGACGAGATCGACGCGCTAGACGCCATGCGCCAGCGCGGAATGATAACAGACCTTGAGTTCGCTCAGGGCAAGGCGCAGATCCTGGCATGGCCGGTTACGTCGCAGATCCCACCCGCACTCTCGCCGCAGCGCGTAATCGCGGACGGCAGGCGCACTTGGGCAAGCTATCATCCAGCCACACGGGCGGCCTTTACGAACCTGGCAAGCCGTCATTGTCTCGATATCCACTGGCGTGACGACCTACCGTTCGAGGTGGTTGCCACCTATCCGGTGCAGCTAGGCCTCTCGCTGGCGTTCACGATGGCGCTGGAGAAGGGCGCGGTCCACTGTTGGGGCGAGGGGTGGGATCTTGAAAGCGCCGAGATCGGACGACCCGACAAGGGCATACCCGGCGACGTCGATCAGGCGCTTGACGCCTTGGTCGAAGGGACGGGTCGCATCGTCATTCGGACGGCCTACGGCACCCAAACTCCGTTTCATATCTCTCTCCAAATGTTGAGGAACGATCGATGGCGTACGGTCCGACGCCGCTTTCATCTGCCATGGCCGCCACTGTGGCAGCGGCGGATACTAATGAACGATCAGGCTGATAAGTTGACCGACGTTGCGTAGAGACACGGAAACTTTTCAAGGCGACATGGTGGATGAACGACGACAAAGCCGAGGCTGCTGAGACCTCGATGACGCCGGCGAACTATGCCGCAGCGGCCCATCCGCGTAGACCTTGGTGGAAACCATATCGTCGAACATGGATCATTTTTTTAGTCGCCATAGGCAGCATTGCCCTCTTCGGAGCGTTCAACTTCGGTGGACGGGACAGTAGCGGCGATGCGGCAGGGCAAGGCCTCGCAAGCGCATTCGAGGCTCTCTTTTTCATCGTTGGCGCATTCGTCATTGGTGGAGTGGCACTGATCATATGGCTGTCTCGCTACGTCCGCATACCAACGATCGTCATGGGAATCTTCGGGCTGGTAGCGTTGTCAGTTCTAGTCCTGATTTGGTGATCATACTTGTCGGTTGGGTAGCGGCCGTTGAGACCCAGAAACGTTCGTTCAACTCGCGTCTGGCCGCTCCCGCTTGCGGACGTTTGTTCATCGGAGCATAGGTTGTCTGCGGACAGGAACTGATCTCAAGGAATTTAGGAAGTGACGTTCGACGTTCCGCACTTTGAGCGCGAGTTCGAGACCTTCAGCGGCTCGACTTACCGGTACTTCAACGATGGCCCGTTCACCAGCTTCACGTCAGGCGCCGCGGACGGCTGGGAAGGGTACAAGCCGAAGCTAAGAGAGCGGGCGCTCGCGGAACTCGACGCGGGATCATGGACCGAAGGGGACATTGGCAGCGGCAAGATGCTCGACGGCGCCATAGCCGCGATCGAGATTGAGGGCACCGACCGAACGCGCAATAACCTCGTCTCGTGGGAAGGACGCTACGGTCCAGGCTCGGCGAGCCATGCCTCCCTCGTCTCGGCCCGGACTAATTCGCAGCGGCGGCAGGCGTTCGAACGGTGGCTTTGGGGCGCCTTCCGCACCGGTAGCCAGCCAGGCGAGCTGTTCGAGCGACTGCGCGAGTTGGCTGGCGACTGCTACCCATTGGCGGCCTATCTCTTCTTCCTGATCGACATTGATCGCTTCGCTCCCATCGCTCCACGCACCTTCGACGAGGCGTTCAGGCGGCTCGGTATCGATCTCAGGACGAGCGGGCACTGCTCGTGGGCGAACTACGCCGGCTTCAACGACGTTCTGGAAGCGGTACGGGCACGGCTCGCCACCAAGCCAGGTCTGTCGAACGCAAAGCACATCGACGCACACTCCTTCTGCTGGATGCTGGTCCGGATGGACGAGGAAAGGCGCGCTAACGGCACCGGACCCGGCACTGTGCGCTATGCTAGCGCGCAGAAGAAGTCGGTAGTCGAGATGGCGATGAACGCCATGGCTGCCGCCGCGCAGTCCGGTCAGACCACGACGACCATTCGCAAAACCAAGCAGGTCCACCAAACGCGGACTGAGCTCGAGGCGATCATAGCCCGACTGATCGCGGAGCAGGATGGACGCTGTGCGCTAACCTCGCTGCCGCTGCAGTGGCGTGGCGAGGCCGAGGACTCGGCGATGCTCGCATCCCTCGACCGCATCGACAGCGAAGGACACTATTGCGATGGCAATCTGCAGGTGGTCTGCCGCTTCGCGAACATGTGGAAGGGAGCGATTCCAGACGGCGAGTTCAGGCGGCTGCTCGACCTCGTTCGATCGTAGGGGCGGCCGTGACGAGAACCGAAGGCGCCATGCCTACTACCGTTCCGGAACCCGAGCTCGAGTTCATGAAGGTTCTCGACAACGAGTACCGAGCACGCTCTAGGCTCTCCGCCGCGTGCCCAAGACGAATATGGTGTTTCGCCGCTCGCAAGGCATGGCCAAGTTTCGCAAGCAGCAGGGCGGCATGTCGATGGCGAGGGCGTTGCAGGAGTCGATCCCGGTCGTTGCGCAGATCGTCGGCCGCGTCTCACCAGAGGTCATTATTTTCGCAGGTCACGATGCGCTTGCGATGTTCCATAAGACATTCGGGACCGCGCCTCTCGGGCCTTCGCTCGTCGCACCGGTGACCACGCCTAACGGTCGGTACTCAGCACTCGTCTATGCCGTTAAAGAGATCCAGTGCTCGATCCTGCCGCGGCCGGTCCTTGCGTGCGCACTGGCACACCCCTCAAAGTATGCACGTCGGGCGGAGTTTTTGACCGCCGAACAGGACATGAAGGTTCGCCTCAGTCACATCGGCGCTCGGCTTATAGAGATGGGACCGCCCATTGTCCGGTGAACAGGGGCCGCCCAAAATCGCACTTCAGCGGAGCGTTCGGGTGGAGGCAGCGGGGACCCAGTTGCAGACATTTACGACGCGCTAGCGGCTTTTCGAAACTGGCCGCTCGTTCAGGTTACAAAGTCGCCCGCCTTAAAAAGCCGTTTGGCCGGTTCCAGAAGCCGCGGACGAGATAGCGATGCTTGGCCGGTGGCGGAACTCGCCGCCCAAACATCCTTTGAGCGACACTTGGCAATGGTACTGTCAGACTAACAAGAATCTGGTTCGTTCGGCGGGCGACCGGTCAGAAACTCGGTTACGATCGGGTGCCACGGTAAGAACATTGGCAAGCCTTTCATCAAACAAAGTGACAGCGAGGGCGGCCTACTTGCCGCCCCAACCGCGTTGATGCGCCATTCTCGATCGCGAACCGCGCGGCATCGGTCTCCGACGCCGCAAAAAGGATCTGTAGAGACCGCATCGCCTATACTGCGTAAGAGGCGCTGTGACGCTCAACGGTATACCATTGTCCAGATGAGCACCGCGGCCGCGACCATAGCCACGGCCAAGGGGATGATCAGTGAAAACCACCTTCCGAAGCCCATGAATCGGCGGAACCATGCAACGCGCCGAGAGGCGACCTCGATCACTCCGAGGTCATCCGAGTCCAACGCCTCCTGCGGATTCACCTCGTTGAACGCGGTCATGCGAGCATGCTCTGCCTTGATAAGCCCAAACAGTTCGTGCTTGCGATCCGGATCCGCTCCCGTTTCCATCAGCACCTCGAACTCCGCCTGCAGCGGATCGACTATGCGCCGGTGTTCCGCCACGCGGTCCTGGAAGCGCACGAAGGCGTTTTCGGCTCGGTCCTTGAGATCATCCTGACGCCTTCGATGCAACTCGATGCGATCCCGGATGTCCACCAGCGCGAGCGCGAGCGCCGAGCGCCAGCGCATGAAGTCCATCTTCCCCTGCATGGCGAAGCAGAAGCCGAAATAGCCGAGGACACCGAGCGCGCAAAGCCGCAGCCAGATGTCGGGTATTGACGACGCTTCAAACGGCCCCAGGCTCACCTTGTTCAGGTGCATCGGCGACGCGAGCAGGAGGCAGACGGCGGCGGAGACCAGAAGCCGATCGCGGTCGGCCCTGCCGGCATCCGAGAGCATCGGCGCGGTCGCAGCTATGGTTGCGCGCTCCCTGATCATGGCCGTCCTCAGCGCCGGGTCGCGGTCGGCGTCGGACGGTCCGGCAGGATCCGCCGCCGCGGGCGAGACGGGGGCCGTCACGCCACGTCCGCGGCTGCAAGAAGTACGAGGTCATTCAGCATGCGCTGGCGGGTTACCTGCCCTGCGGCCGCGGCCTCGACGTGCGCTCGCATCCCGTCCAGCATTTGTCTGCGAGCGGCGGCGTCGTTGGCACGCGGCGGCTCGACGCTGACGACCGGCGCGAAAAGGAGCGCTGCGACCATGCCTTCGACCGCGGCGGGACGGCCATCGGGCGCGCAGCGCACGAGGTGCAGCTCTTCTCCCAGGGTCTCGCCTTGCTCCGACTGCCAGCGGCCAAGGAAAGCGGCGATCTGGCCTTGCGGACCGGGAAGCCCCAGAGAGGCGTAGCCGCCGCCGAATTCAGGCGAGCCTGACATCGCGACCAGTTCGCGCAGAAATGACGAACCGAAGTCGATGAGCGTCAGGGAGCGGCCCGCGGCCACCTCGACGCGGCTGGTTGTGGCCTCGATCACCGTCCGGGCGCCGAACTCGGGGTGACGGCCTCGCAGGCCATCGGCGAGCCGCAGCGTAACCCGCTCGCGGCGCTCATCCACGCCGGCAACCTCGTAACCGTAATAGGGCGCCAAGCAGGCGAGCGAGGGCAGGCCGGTCGAGCTCGATCCGCAGCTCGTCGTCCGCCATGCCGATCGATCTGACGAGCTTTGCGATGATGACGCGAATCTTCGCTGGTTCCGCCAAATGTTTGACCGCGTGCTCGGCCCGCTCCACCAGCACGCCGATCGCAGCAGCAGATGCGCCGTTACCGGCGAGGACCGCGATCTCGCGATAGTCGCGAAAGTAATCGCTCAGCCTAGCGACGAGCGCGGCTTCGACATCGTGCGCCGGCATACGCCATGCCAGCGGGGATTCCGGCCGCAGATCGGCGCTATGCGTCACATAGTAGCGATAGCGGCGGCCGTTCTTAACCGCGTGGCTCGGCGTCATCCGCCGCCCATGGCCTCGCCGAACCCACCGATGCCGCACCGCTAGTCCTGCTTGCCGCTGCAACCAAGGTCCGTGAAGGTAAGGCAACCAAGCTGGTTCTGACAGGCCCCGGCGGGCAGACATCAACCCGCGACCCAAAGCTTGTCGCGCTGCTGTCGGAAGCGCGTGCCATGCGCGATCTGGTGTTGGCATCGCCTGACCGTTCGATCCGAGAAATTGCAGCGGACCAGCAGCGCTGCCGCCACCGCATCGCCAAGCTCATTCGGCTGTCATGGCTCTCTCCCAGCATCGCCACCGCTATCGTAGAAGGTCGGCAAGCCAGAGCGCTGACGCCGCGCAAGCTGCTAGATACGGACTGGCCACTGAGTTGGGCAGCGCAGGACGCGACGATTGCTTGATGGGGACGGGCTGCAGCGTTGCCGCACGATGGCTGGGCAATCTTCACGGCCGCTACCAGCCGTCTTACCGAGGCCCGACTGGAAGCCGCCGGGCTGAACGCACCTAGCCTGTTCATTACCGCAGAGGACATTCCCGTCGGCAAATCGGCGCCGAATTGCTACAGCGAGCCGACCCTAAGGCTCGGTAAAAATGTGACGCGGTGTGTCGTTTTCGAGGATGCCCCAGCCGGCATCCAGTCCGGACGCGCCGCTGGCGCAGAAGTAGTTGCTGTCACCCAACGCGTACACTCTTGATGGCGACTGAATATCTGCAGATCCACGACTAAAGCAATCTTGCCGTAACGCAGCACGGCCGTTTAATGCGCTTCGCGTCGATCAAGTAGCAAGCGATCGCTCCAGCAACGCTGCGTATAGCGCTGCTCCTACGCCCGGTTCGTGGCGCGGCGCGATTAGTTCGTAAGGCGACTGCTGCTCCAGCGCGCGCAGGAAGGACTTGCGCACCGTATCCTGCTTGGTCAAGACGCCGCCGGACCAGGAGAGCAGCACCGTTTCGCTTTCCGAGAACCTCAACCGATTGCGCAGCGCCTGTGCCAACTGTGCCAGTTCCTGGCCTGCTCGATCGAGAATGGCGGCGGCGTGCGCATCCCCCTCACCCGCCGCCTGCACGACGATCGGCGCGAGCGCAGCGATTGCGTCGCGGGTCATGCCCTGTTCCCCCATTACCCGCGCACAAATATCCAGATCGCTGCCGAGATCGAGCGCAGCGACAAAGACACTGTGCAGCGGCCCGGCAGCAAGGCGACCGTCGCTCATCCGGGTGAAGGCGTTGAGACCCTGGATCGCGATCCAATAGGCAGAACCTTCGTCACTGAACATTTCGCCCCAGCCGCCGACCCGGGCGGACAGCCCCTGCCGCTCACCGTAACCAATAGAACCCGTCCCCGCCACGAGGTTGATCCCGTCGGCACAGGCTAGCGAGCCCGCCCAGCCGCACACCATGTCATTGTCGCAGGCGTAGCGGTCGTGTCCGAGAATTCGCCCGCATGCAGCGTTCAGCAACGGATCCACTGCGGCGTCCTCCCCGTAGGCCGGCAGTCCGAAAAACGCGTAGCGCAGTTCCGATGGCGCCACCGCGAGTTGGCCGCATACTGCGCCGACCCCGTGCGCGATCCGGGCGACTGCCTCGTCGAGCCCAACCTGCAAATGATAGGTCGTTCCCGTCAAAGCCCGTGCTACGACCGCACCGCTTGCATCGCTGCACACGAACTCGGTCTTGGTGCCGCCGCCATCGACGCCGAGATAAAAGGTCATGCTGCCGGCGTATGGATGCGGACGCCCTGCACGACACGGTTGACCGTGCCGCTTGCATTGGGCCGGTCGGGGGTACGACCCTGTCGCAGCGAGCAGTGCAGACCAAACAGTTGCGCCGGAACGATGTAGGGGAACAGCAGGTCCGATTCGGTGAACGCGGATGCGCCCTCCACCAGCAGCGTGTCACCGCCGCCATCCTGCGCGGAGATCGCGAAGATGGCACCGCAACGTCCGTCCGCGCGCAGTTCGGCAAGGATATCGAGATCGTATAGCCGGGTCAGCGGATCGTTCGAAACGAACACCACCACCAGCGTTCGAGCAGTAACGATCGTCTTCGGACCATGACGGAAACCTAGCGCGGAATCGAACGCCGTCGGAATGGCGCCATCAGTCAGTTCGAGTAGTTTGAGCGCGGCTTCACGTGCGAGGCCCTGGAACACACCACTGCCCAGATAGACGACCCGCTCGAAATCCTGTGCGGCGAGATCCACGGCGATGCCATCGGCTTGCGTCAAAGTGTTACCGACGGCGGTCGCGATCGCCTCTACTCGCGCATCCATCGTATCCACGCCCGTGAAGATCGACAGCGCCGCCAGCATCATCGCGCTGAAGCTCGAAGTCATCGCGAAAGCGCGGTCGTGTGTTTCTTCCGGCAAAAGGACGACATGGCCGTGCGGGCCGGCGCGCTGCGCCAGCGCACCCTCGGCATTGCAGGTGATGACAAGATGATGGACCGACAGGCGCGCGTCGGCCAGATCGACCGCGGCGATGCTCTCCGGGCTGTTCCCCGATCGACCGAACGACACCATCAGCGTCGGTCGCTTCGGGTCCAGATAGAGGTGTGGCGCACCAACGATGTCGGTGGTCGCCACCGCCTCAACCGGACGGCCAAGCGTTGCGGTCAGCCACGGCGCGAGACACTCGCCGATAAACGCCGACGTGCCGGCACCACACAGCATGATACGCAAGTCCGCCTTAGCAAGGAGCGGCGCAAGGAACGCGTCGATCGCGTCGCGCGTCGCGATTAGCACGGCCTGCGTAGCGCGCAGCGTGGCGGGTTGCTGCAGGATTTCGCGCCGCGTCCAGCTATTGTCGCTGGTGGCCGGTCGGTCAGACGCAACAAGGGTTTCAGGCATTGGGGTTACACGCTCCATAATAGGCGTCGAGCGTCGCGGCGATGTGCGCGACAATGAGATCCACTGGGTCCAACGTCGCTGTACCGGCGCGAACAGCGGCATAAGCGACAGGGAGATATTGGCTGAGCAGCGGCAATGGCGGCGCGTGCGCGCGCAGATTGTCGAACAGTTTGGTCTCCGCTTCGACGATTGCGGGGTCGGGCCAGTAATAGCGGATGCGGTCGCTCAGGCTGTATTGCAGCTGGAGATCGAGCGCTCCGCCGGTCTCGTGATAGTATTTCCGCCAATTGCCCGGCTCGGCCTTCATCCGCGCAACCGCAACGTCGCGGAGATGGGAACGCTCGTCGGGCGCAACCGTCTCGCGTTCGATTGCATCAAGCCCCCACAGTGCTTCGCGCAACGCAAAGGTCACGCCGGGACCGACCTTGAGGATCGCGAAATGATCATGCACCAACGCGGCAAGCGAAGCAGCGGATTGATAATCGGTCGAATGCGCCTCGAACACGACGTGGTCGACAGGCACGATCGCGGCGCTCAGCGCGCGTGCCGCCTCAGGTCGGTAATCAACTACTTTCATGTGATCGAACTCGACGCCCGGTTGCACAACCGTTGCGATCACGCGATCCCAGGCAGCCGCGAGCCCGCTTTCCGCAAATAACACGCGATGCATGTCGAGCGTCGCCAGTGCAGCCTCGGGCGTCGTAATCGCGAGCGTTTCGAGGTCTTCTGCTGCGCCACCGGGCACCGGCACCTCGGTGCCGATCACATAAACCGGGGCGTCTGCTGTATCTCCCAAAAAGGCGTTTTCCGCTGCGCGGCACAGTCGCGCGGCGCGTTCCGCAATAGTCCGCTCGGGCAATGGGTTCGGGTCACCCGCACACGTCATTGAGCAATCAAGATGGATCTTCGAAAAGCCCGCGCGAACATAGTCGGCGATCATCGTCTCGGCCTTGGCCATCGCGTTGTCCGCCGACAGGCTAGTCCAGGCATTAGGACCGAGATGATCCCCGCCGAGCGCCAACCGCTCAAGCGGAAAGCCCAACCGATGTGCGATCGCCTCGACAAAGCGGCGGAAGTCGGCGGGCACCATGCCGGTGTAACCGCCGTCCTGATTGACCTGGTTCGAGGTCGCTTCGATTAGCACGACCGGCGCATCGTGCCGCAACGCATGCGCAAAGGTCGCCTCGATCACCAACGGGTGAGCCGAGCAAACCGAAGTTACGCCGATCGCTTCCCCGTGCTTGTGACGCGCGACGATGTTTCGAATCAGTTCCACCAACTTCTCCTTTCGATATGCATTAGCGCATCACTCTCAGACCCGCAACTAAGCGAAGCAAAACGAAACCTATTTAACGAGAATACCGTCGGCTTTGTGATCATCGCCGCCTGTGGCGTCGGGCTCGAACGCCAACATTAGCGATGCGGCCAAGGCGAGCCCGATTCCGACGAGCTTGATCGACCCCGGCATCACGCCCAGCGCGACTAATGAGATGATGGCAGTCGCGAGCGGCGCGCCGGCGTTCGTCAGCGGCGCCACGATGATCGCCTTGCCGTAGCGAAAGGCGAAGACGAGCGTCAGCGCACCGACAGCGTTCAAAACTTGGATTCCCGCAGCCAACCATGGACCGTCCGCACCATCGTTGATGGGCCGGCTAAAGTCGGTCAGCATCAGCGCAACGGGCACGAGCGCGAGACCGGTGACGGTCATGTAGAAGAAGATGCTTTCGCCCGTCATGACGCGATTGGCGGATTTCATGAAATAGGCTTGAAGCCCCCAACAGGCCATGACGATCAACGCCATCCACATCCAGCTCCCGCCGGACGCAGCACCACCCGGCGCGAAGTCGAAGGTCGGCAGCGCGAGCAGAGCAAGCACGATTCCGACCGCACCAAGGCGCCCGGTGCGTTCTCCCATGAACAGGAAGGAGAGTGCAATCGTAACAACCGGCGACAAGGAGATGACCGGAAAGATGAGGTACGCCGGCCCCCGCGTTACGGCGTAAAACAAAACCATCTGTCCGCCCGCGCCGAGCAATCCGACCGCAAGGCCGTGAGCGACAGCGCGCGGGTTGGTGTCGAGCTTCCATTTGGCCTGCGCCAGTACGATTACCGCGGGCGGGATCATCGTCAGCGCCCATACGCAATATACCAGCGTCTCTGGGAAACCATGCTGCGGCGACAAGCCCGAAAACGCCCCCCAGATTCCCCACAGAACGACGGTTGCCAAGGCGTTCAGCAGCCATACCCGGCTACCCGACGTCGCGCTGTTAGTCATGCTGTAGCCTTTTGATTGAGCGGTGTGGCGGCAAGCACGAGGAAATGCTCGAAGCGTGCCGGCAGGCTGGCAACAGGACCGCTGACGGTGCCCAGCGGCTGTCCGGTGAAGCTGTTGATCAATCTATGACGCCCCGGCGGGAGGCCACGCAGCGTGACGGTTCCGGCCCATGTATCGGCGTAGAACGCATAGTGCATTGCCCCGCCCGCGCGGATCGCGTGGCTCTCCGGTTTATCGAAGCCGATGTCGTAGAGGCCGCCGAGATACTCCCCCTTGGGCAGCATATTCGCGCGGTACAGTGCGATCCACTTGCGCCACAGCACCTCACGTTCCGGAGTCAACGCGATTCCGCCGGGTGGCAGTGGATCGGTGGTGTTGACTGGATCGTGCGGCCAGGTGAATTTGGTCGAGACGATCGCACCGACGCCGTAATGCGTGGCAAAGTCGTTGTGCCGGTCGCTTAGCTCGACGTGATCTCCAGCATAAGGCGCGGACGGCCCCATCAATGCCTTGAAAGTTTTTCCCTTTAACCGGATCTGCCATGAAGAAGTCGGGTCAGAGGCCGGGGTGTGATTCATTCCCGGCATGTTGTGAAAGGCGAAGGAATCGCCGCACGGGCAAATCTCGATCACCGCGTCAGGGTTGATCGCCATTGCCTCGTCGTAGAGCGCCTTCCAGAAATCCTGCAGCTTCTCGTAGGATTCTTCGGGGCGCGCATGGTTGTGCGCAGGGTTATGGCAAGGCGCGACCCCATTCAAATGCTGGCCGTCGAGCTTCAGCCCCTCGAACCCCCATTCCCCCAGGATACGGCGAACCTGCCCGCGAAAGTAATCGACCACCGGCGGATACGCCGGGCACATGGTATAAGCATTCCAGAAGCTGACGTTCTGCGCGGCACCCGTTGCATCGAGCAATAGCATGTCGGGATGATCGCGCAGCAGATCCGTGCCGGGGTCGACCGCGAGTGGTGCGAGCCATAGGCGGGGGCGCATCCCCCCCGCTTTCATAGCGCTGGCGAACGCCTTCATGTCGGCATTGCCACGCGGGAATTTTTTCGAGTTCAGCTTCCAGTCACCCTCCGATGTCTGCCAGCCATCGTCGAGCACCGCCCATTCAAGGCCAATCTCCTTAGCCTTGCCCATCGCCGTCAGAACTTCAGCGGTCGTAAAGTCGCGGCCGTATCCCCAGGCGCACCATACCGGCGCGTAGCTCGCGTCGGGGATTGCGGGAGCAGCAAGCCCGCGCTCGGCCATCAGTCGACGATAGGCGTCGAGTGGACGAAAATGATCGCCCTCATGTACCATTAAAAATACCGGCGGCAGATCGAGCGACGCCCCCGGTGCAAGCAGCGCGGGCTGGTCCCCGGAGATCGCGATGCGGGTGCCCGTTGGCTGACCCGAGACCGGCAGCGACACTAGTCGTGGCACGGTGTCGATATGCCCGACGGCAAGACCGGCATCGCGACGCCACACCACTGCGACCGGCGTACCGCCGCCATAATCCGATGCGTTCATCCCCATGAAGTTGTGCTGCCCGAAGCCCGGCGAAACGCGCTGCACCCAGTCTCTTCGATCGGGGTAAGACGCTCCCGAGAAACTCCAGGCGCCATCGGTATGCGCGAGTAGATCATGCGTCGCCGCCTGCCATCCCGTAACGACGACCGGCGCGGCGCTGGTGTTGCGATAGCGTACGTCAAGCAGCGCGAGACCGGGGTAGCGATCGAGGAACGTCACCGAAACACGCTTCTCGATACGCCCGGCTGATGTTCCACGAAGATGATGGACGCGACCCGTGCCGTGCGCACCGGATACGTTTTCGTGAGTCTGGTCGAGCAGCAGGAATCGGTCGATGACCTGCTCATCGCCGAGCCGGATCGCCTCGCCCGGTTCCATCGCGGTCAGGACCGTGCCGCCTCGCGAAATCCGCGAATGGAGGCCTGAATCAAATTCGATCGTCAGCACGCCATCGCTCAGACGGACTGCCGATCCGCCCTTGGTCACGACCCACGCTAGGGCTTGCGGCGCGACTAACAGTGTGGCGGCAGTGCCCGAAAACTTCGCGAGCAGGCGCCGGCGAGAAAGGATGAAACTCTGCACGGCAGCCTCCCGAAAACTAGGCCACCTCATGAAAACGGGAGCGACCTTGAACACGATGTGCCCGATCGTTATCGCTTGCGCAAACCAAAACGCAACATAGTATCGTTTCGTTACGTTTCATTTGGAGAACTTGATGCGCGCGTTAACAGCAGTCCTCACGGCAACCGCAGCGCTCGCGCTGGTCGGCGCCGCTCCGCCGCCGACCTATACCGAGGCCGATTTCGCGCGCGTCCCCAAGCTCGATGCGCACGTCCACGCCAATCGCGACAGCACCGACTTTGCCGAGATAGCACGCAACGATGGATTCGAACTGCTGTCGATCAACGTCGATTACCCGGATTTTCCGCCGCTCGCGCAGCAAGCCTCGATTGCTTACAAGATGCATGCTGCCGACCCGAAACATTTCCACTTCGCCACGACCTTCTCGATGGACGGGTTTGGCACTCTGGGCTGGACTACAAGCGCGCAACGCGCGGTGGACGCTGGTTTCGCCCATGGCGCGGTGGCGGTTAAGGTATGGAAGAATATCGGCATGATCGCGAAGGATGCCGCCGGGAAACGCGTATTTCTCGACGACCCGCGCTTCGATCCGATCATGGCGCATATTCAGGCGCGTGGCGTCCCGTTAATCGCCCATCAGGCCGAGCCAAAAAATTGCTGGCTTCCACTGGACCAGATGACGACCGAGAATGACCGCACCTACTTCCGCGAGCATCCGGAATATTACATGTATACCCATCCCGAGGAGCCGAGCTATGAGCAGCTGACGGCGGTGCGCGACCGGTTCGTGGCGCGCCATCCCAAGCTTGCCTTTGATGGTGCGCATATGGCCAGCCTCGAATGGAGCGTGGACGAACTTGCGCGCTTCCTTGACCGTTACCCCGATGCTGTGGTCGATCTCGCCGCGCGAATGAGCCAAGTGCAGGTTCAGTCCAACGCAAACCACGCCAAGGTCCGTGCGTTCTTCGTGAAATATCAGGATCGTCTGCTGTACGGTACGGATCTGACAGACAGTCCGGCAGATCCCAAGGCCCGTGCACAGAACCCGCCGACCACCGGCAATTTCAAGAAAGAGGCGGACGATGCGTGGCGCTCCGACTGGCGCTATCTTGCCACGCCCTTGTCCCAGCCAGTCGCTGCGATCAAAGCGGACGCGCCTGGACTGGCTTTGCCGCGTGGCGTGATTGACAAGATTTACTATACCAACGCCCGGCGGTTCTTTCACCTGAAGGGGTAGCCCGACACCTTCCCCCGTTCGGGTAGACTATGTTCGCCCGAACGGGGAAACCCACGCCCGAACTTTGCGATTTAAAGCCCTCGAATTCGGCTCAAGCCATCGGGCGTTATCAGCACCCCATCTGAGCACTTATCACCTCATGCCTGGGTCCGGTTTTGGTGGTGAGCGGTCCAACTGCTTTCGTGACCTTACCATGGGAGAGGCAACAGCGGATCCCGCGTAAAACGCATCGCACTGCTGCATCAGCACTTGCGCGGTATTTAGACGCTTTTTGACTGATGCGATACCTGTGAGTTTTGCATTACGACGACGCTGATGCCGCTCCCATCTTCAATGGATGATGGCGAACCTCACCTTTGCGGTCAGGTCCAGAACAACGATTCCATCCCAGACGGGAGCATTGCCAAGCACGCCGACGGTCTGCACGGGCCAGTCGGCAAAACCGGTTGGCTGAGCAGGATTGGTGAAGATAGTAACACGACCAAGAGTGGCCTTGCCGACTGAAACCAGGCCTGTGGAAGGTGCACCTGGGATAAAAAGCGGCTTACCCCAAGCACTGCCCCGATAGTTTGTCGGCGCGCCTTCGGTGGTCACGCGGCTGGTCAGTGTGCGCCAGGTCGCTAAGTCGACGTTAAGCGGTAATTCGCTAGACCCGGTATCGAACACGAAGGCGTCGCTGGTGAACGTACCGATCGACAGGGGAACGTAGAGTTTGGAGTTGCGTAGCATCGCGCGAACAGATGGTGCTTCAGCGATCGCTGCGGGTACATCCGCCTCGGCAAACAAGCAGAAGCGTTTTTGTGGATAATCGAGGACCGCGACTTTACCAAGAAGCGCTGGAAGGCCGAGCGTCCCTTGCACGTCGGCATCGGCTTCCATGTCAGAATTGACGTAGATAGTCGGCCGGTCGAGGCCAGTGTCAGCGATTCTAAACCGCGCAGCTTTGAACGTCTCTATTCCTGTTTTCGACCAGTGCGATTGCTCGGCTAGTTGTCCATAGAGGCTGATGACATCAGCACCCGTGTCAAGCTGCATTTGCAGCGACCGACCGTTTACCGCCACAGGCACGGTAATCGCGCCACGGGCCGACCCCTTGTCGTTTGCAATCCATTTAAACGGCACGCACTGCGACTTGGTGTCGAGGCTTCTCGTCGCCCGGTTCAAAGCTGCGCTGGGCCCGGTTACCGTAGGCATAGGCATGGTGGATACAGCTGCGACAGCGATGAATGCGATGAGCTGGAACATCACTTATGCCTAACAGTGTGCCTGGACAGGGCATAGCCTGCTGATGCAAACTTTGGACTTTTGCATCAACGCAGGGGCAGGTTTTGAGGTTGTAACAATCGGCCCGAAACGACCGACCTTGGGCGTTTCCGGACCGCCCTCGTTTTCGACCGCCCGGACCTACGATAACGACCAATGCACATATCTGCCGCTCGACGAATCAGGCTTCGTGTATCTTGAATCCCAGCCGTTGCGCCGCGGAGGCGATCTCGCTCGGCACCGCGTTGTCCGTGACGAGATGATGGATGTTTTCCACAGTGACGATCCGATGCAGACAAACCCGCCCGAATTTGGAGACATCGGTGACCGCAATCACCGCGCGCGCTGCCTCCACCATCTTCCGGTTGAGCATCGCTTCCGGCTCGTAGTGCGTCGTGATACCGCACTCGATATCGAACCCGTCGACCCCGAGAAACAGTTTGTCGACACGCAGATTCTCCAGCGCCGCCACGGTCTGCGCACCGTAGAACGCGCGGTTCTTGCGACGCAACATCCCCCCCAGCATCACGATGTTGAGGCGTTCCTTGGCGGCCAGCACCGATAGGATATCAAGATCGTTTGTGAGGACGGTGATGTCCTCGTCATCGGGCAGGAAGCGCGCGATCTGCAACGTCGTCGTTCCTGAATCGAGCACAATCGACTCGCCCGGGGAGACCATTGCCGCGGCCAGCTTGCCGATCCGCACCTTCTCGTCGGCATGGCTCGAGCGCTTTACTTCGACCGGTGGTTCGGCCGTTACGTTAACTGCTTCCGCGCTGATCCCGCCGCCATAAGAGCGTTCCATGACACCGCGTGTTGCAAGAAAGCGAAGGTCCTTGCGGATCGTCTGCATCGAGACTCCGAAACTCTCGGCGAGTGGCGCTACCTGAACACTTCCGCGTTCGCGTACGAGCGTACTGATCCTCTGCCGTCGCTCGCTGGTGTCCCGGATCATCGCGTCTTTTCCCTTGCCGATTTCGGTGGCGGTATCAGTGCCGTGTGACGGCTTCAATCGAACTTACGTTTCGTTATGTCTCCACCACTACGCCTGCCTACCGCAGGAACCGCGCGTTGCCCCATGCGATCATCGGCGGACGCGCCGGCCCACTGGGCGCAAGTGCTACCAACTCCACGATTTTAGCAGAGGTCACGTCCATATCGATTGGGACGGCGGCCTGCGCTGGCCCCGCGACAACCTCTCGCACAAGCTTGCGATCGGCATAGACGCGAAAGCGTACGGGTTGCTGCCCGCTCAGCACTGCAGGCGCGACCACGAAACGGCGGAACGCGCGATCGGCACGAATTTCGAGCCGCGAATTGGCAAACGCGCCGATGCCCCGCTGTACTTCCTTTCCATTCGCGCGGATCGGCAACCCGTCCGGGGTGGCACCAACTCGCACCGGAAACTGTCCCATCGGCAAAGCCGTTGCCTGCGTAAGTCCGTCGACGGCGACATTTACGCGCGCGGGCATTTCGTCGAGCCATGCCGCGGCGGGATCGCTGGGCTTTCCCGTTACTCTAAGCAAGACAGCGCCATGTGCGGGCAAGTTAACGCTAATCTTGTCGGAGACGGCAGCACGATCTCTCTTGGTCCAAATGTCACGGACAGTCGCGGCCGTCCCAGGCTTGAGCCCGAGCTGAGCCCAGGAGACGCTTGCAGCGATTGGCACGGCACTGCGATTGAAGAACGCAACCGCCCGCGCACCCTGACCACTCAACGTCCGTACAACAACCATTGCCGCCCCGTTACGATACGGGACACCCTGATTGCCCGCCGGATCCTGGTCGATCGCGATCGCCTCGGGATTGCCGACGATATCAAGCAGCGCGGTAGGTGACTTCCGCAAATCATAGCCGAGCAACAGTGGCGATGCCATGATCGTCCACATCGTGAAATGAGCCCGTGCCTCGGTCAAATGCGCTGCATCGAAATCGCCATGCCCGATCGCGAGCATGTCAGGGTCGTTCCAGTGGCCGGGCCCGGCATAGAGTGCGCCGTCGATCACACTGTCGATATTGCCCAGCATGCTTTGCCACGTGAACTCGATATCCGGACTTGTACGCCACAAATTGCCCCGCGCCTTGCCCCACAGTGGCGAAAGCGCTTCGCCCCACGCGCAGATTGACATGGTAGCATCCTCGCCACCCCATTTGTGCACCGCGTCTCCCAGTACGGCATAAAGGTGCTCGACTTCGCCGGGATCAGACGCGGGAATGTTGCCGCGTACGATCAGCGGTGCAGCTACCTGGTAAAGCCCTGCTTTCACCGGTGCTACATCAGGCGTGTAATCAGCGACACCGCACGCATCGATCTTGATGTAGTCAAAATTCCAGTCGGCAAAGATCGTCCGGATGTCCTGCACGGCATGGCCGTAACTACCTACCTGCCGCTCGGCCACGGTACCGACAGGTAGGTTCGGGCTTTCGGCATCCCATCGCTGCGCGCAAGTATTGCGTCCGATGTCTGTGTAAAGCCCTACCTTGAGTCCAAGGGCGTGGATATAATCGGTAAACGGCTTGAACGTGCCGGTCACGCTACCTTGAGCCGCAGCGGACGGGAACATGCTGTCACGAATTCGGATTCGCCCGTCGGGCAGACGCTTGAGTGCCCAACCGTCGTCGACATTGACAAAGCGATAGCCACGTCCTGCCAGTCCGTTGTCAACCATAGCCTTTGCCACTTCACGGACCTTGGTTTCGTCTACGTCCGTGCGGAACGCGTTCCACGGGTTCCAACCCATTGGCGGCGTCTGCGCAGCCGTCGTGCGGTAAACCGAGAATTGCCCTGACGGGGCAAGGGACGCGTCTTGCGCACGCGCGGAAAGCGGAAGGCCGGCAACCATGAGGGTGCTAAAGGAAACGACCAACGACCGCGCAGATTTTCGTAAAACGATTGACGGCGTTGGCATTGATGTAACTCCCCAGAACATGGCGCCAGTGCGGCACTCACGATCCAAGCTATCAGAATAATTGGCTAGTGCAACCTAACGAAGCAAAACGAAACAGCTGACGTTCTTTATCGCGGTATGCCCAGCGGCATCGTCGACGTCCTATAGCCCCATGTCCATAGCCTCTTACGACGATAGTATATCAAATTTGTCACATGCATTGGTTTCGTTTTAAAGCGTTTGACATTTAAAACGTTCGCACGCTAGCAAAGCGCAACAAAGTGCTCGCACAGTCTGAGATGACTGGCAGGCAGGCTCGAGATGAGGGGACTTAGCATGGTCGATCGTAAACACTGGCGGAAGCTTGTAGGCGCGAGTGTCAGCATCACCGCGCTAGTCGCCGGATCGCAGGCTTTCGCACAAAGCTCGCAACCAGGTCCGGCCAATGAGTCCCAGACTGAGCAAAACGGACCAGTCGCCGGAGCACCGACCGACCAAACGAACCTAGGTTCTACCATTCAGTCCGGCCCCGGTACCGGTGGCGATGCCACCACCGCGACAGACAGTACGACCGGCGCCGACATCGTGGTGCGAGGCGTACGAGGCAGCTTGCTGCGCTCGATCGATACCAAGCGCAACGCATCCACCATCGTTGACGCGATATCCGCGGAAGAACTAGGCAAGTTCCCCAACCGCAACGTGGCGGAAGCACTCTCCAATATTCCAGGCGTGACGGTCGGACGCGACGGGCGCGGTGAAGGCCGCAGCGTCACGGTCCGTGGTCTCGGCGAAAACTTCGCCCTGACGACGCTTAACGGGCGCGTTCTTCCTACCGACGGCCCCGACCGGTCGTTTGCGTTCGATGTGCTGCCCTCCGAAGTTATCTCGGGCGCGGAGATCCAGAAAGCGGCACAAGCCTCACAGCTCGAAGGCAGCGTCGGCGGCAATATCGACTTGCGCACGGCACGCCCGTTCGACCACCGAGGCTTTCATGCGGCGGGGTCGTTGGAAGGGCAGTATAACCAGTTTGCGGAAAAGGGCGGCATCAAGGCGTCGGGCGTAGTCAGCACGACTTTCGCCAACGACACGATGGGCATACTGCTGTCGGGTACATACAATAAGTACAAGTTCCGTACCGACAATCTCGGCGAATACTCCAGCAACGACGTTTATGATCTGGTGACGGCGCCAAATGGTCAGCGCAGCGTCGTCAATGCGCCGAACGGCGGCGGCGTCATTGTCCCGTACTTCTACAGCGTCGGCTATGTCCGGGGGGACCGGCAACGCTGGGGCGGATCGACCGCCTATCAGTGGAAGCCTTCTGACAAGTTCGAGCTTCGCGTCGATGGCATTTACAGCAATTATACCGATAACCAGCAGAACCAGCGTGTTTCGGTCGGACTGACGCCGTTTGCTGACGATGGTAGCGTACGCTGGGATCTTAACAACGTGAAGGTCGACAGCAACAACGTCGTCACCAACTACACCGTTAATCCAGCAACGATCGACGTGCTGGCGACCAATGAACCACGCAATTCGGTGACGTATCAGGTTGGCGGGCACATCGACTGGCGGCCGCTCGACCGCCTAAAGGTTGCAGCCGATCTTTCCTACGGCAAGGCCACCAACAATACGGGCGGGCAGAACCGGTTCGTCGTAGCCGGCATTCCCGGATCCAGCGCACAGGTCGCAACGCGGGATGGCGGCATTCCTGACCTGACTCTGATCATCCCGAACGCTGACGGCACACTGACCAACCGATCGATCGACCAGGCTGGAAATGACGACCTGCGCGTTCACTATATCGGCATCCAGGGCCAGAACATCTCGGATCGCAGCACGAGTGCCAAGCTCGACTTGCTGTACGACGTGGACAACGGCCTAATGCGTTCGATCGCCTTTGGCGGTGCTTACAGCGATCGCAAAAAGACGGTCGACGTGATCGACAACCAGTACACCACCGCCAACAATTTTGGTGGTTATCCCTTCTCGTTCTCAGCAATCGGCGCGAACGTGGTACAGGCTCCTCAGTACAACAACATCCTGCCCAACCTGTCGGGCAACTTCCCGCGCGCGATTCCGACGTTCGACATCGACACCTATTTGTCGTCTCTGTCGAAGGCGGAGAACAACCCCAACGTCATCAACCCGCGCACGGGTGAGATCTACCCCACCGGCTATGCAACGCAGCAGGTCGTACCCGATCAGCTGGCGTCGTACGCGATTACCGAGCGCACCTTTAACGCTTACACGCAGATCAACGTCGGCGGCGACCGATGGAAAGGCGACTTTGGCCTGCGTTATGTGAATACCACGGTGGATTCGCTGGGTTATGGTGCCAGCGTTCGCAGCTATCAGGTCATCGGGGTCGGGACGGCCAATGTCGTCTTTAACCCGATAGCGCCGATCACCGGCGGCGGCAGCTACCAACGCTTGTTGCCTTCAGCAAACTTCTCCTACGACATCGCCAAGGGCTTCCGAGTACGCCTGGCGGCATCGCAGGCGATCTCGCGGCCGACCTTCGGCGAGTTGTCCTCCGCCAAAGACTATTCCGCGGCGCAGTCCAATACGCCGGTGGTCACCGATGCAGGCAACCCGAACTTGCAACCGGTCTCGGCTGATCAGGCAGATATCTCGTTCGAATATTATCCCAACCGGCGCATCGCGCTAACACTGGCCGGGTTCTACAAACACCTGACCAACTTCGTGACGACGCAAGCTGTGGCATTTAACCTGGTACCAACCAATCAGGTTGCGGGGGCGCCAGCCAGCTTCCCCTTCACCGAGCTGACCTATGTCAACGGCGACAGTGCGACGGTTTACGGCATCGAGGCAGGCGCTCAGTACTTCTTCGAAAACGGCTTGGGCTTCCAGACCAACGCGACCTACAACCGCTCCCGCGCAAAGCGGGAAGGGTTGCCGACTACCGGACTTCAGGACGCGGTGCCGTTCTCGGCGAACGCGAAGGTCTTTTACGAGAAGCACGGAATCAACGCGTCGCTGTCATACCAGTATCAGTCGAGCTTCACATCGTCGCAATACAGCTACATCAACACGCTTTCGATTAAACAGCGCCCGTATCACGAGCTGGCCAGCAGCATATCTTATGACATCATGCCGCAACTAACGGTGTATGTTCAGGGATCCAACTTGCTGGATTCGGCGACACAGCGATACTCGACGTATAACAACGTACCAGCTTTCTACGAATATACTGGCCGTGCCTTCTTCTTCGGTGTTCGCGCGCGGATATGACCTGCCCCCGCCAAGTGGGCCGGGTTGATTGTTAGTGGATTATGCTCGCCCCCGCCATATCTGGGCGGAGGTGGAGCGAAGCGGAACCGGAGGCCGGATATGGCGGTGACGCCGTTTCCGGGGCCGGTGGTCTGTAGCCAAGGCTGCTGTGCGGACGGACCGTGTTGTAATGCCGCCGCCAGGCTTCATTCAGCACCTTCGCCTCGGCGAGGCTGTAGAAGATCTCGCCATTGAGCAATTCGTCGCGCAGGGACCCGTTGAAGCTCTCATTATAGCCATTCTCCCATGGTGATCCCGGCGCGATGTAGAGCGTCTTCACGCCGATCTGGCCGAGCTGCGGAACTTGCGACCATCATGCGTGCGGCCTTCGACAAAGTCGTACGCCCATACATGCCCCGGATATTCCGGGCGCAGCCGGATGCACGAGCCGTCGTTGAGCCATAGCCGCCCACGTTTCGGTTGCTTCTGCGGCACCTTGAGCCCTTCGCGCCGCCAGATCCGCTCGACCCGTTTATGGTTCACCGTCCACCCGGCATGGCAAAGCAATGCTGTCACTCGGCGATAGCCGTAGCGACCGTACTGCTTCGCCAGCGCGATAATGTCCTCGCTCAGCGCCTGCTCATCATCCGCCCCGCGCGGGACCTTACGCTGCGTCGATCGATGCTGGCCCAGCACCCGGCAGATCCGTCGCTCGGACACCGGAAGCTCTCGTCGCACATGATCGATGCAGCGTCGTCGCCGCGCAGGGCTCACAAGTTTCCCCGCGCTGCCTCCTGCAAGATCAGCTTATCCAACGTCAGGTCCGGGATCGCCCGCCGTAGTCGCAGGTTCTCCTTCTCCAGATCCTTCATCCGCCGTGCCTGGTCGGTCTTCAGCCCACCATATTCTTTGCGCCAGCGGTAGTACGTTTGCTCGCTGACAGCGATCCGCCGACACGCTTCGGCCGTCGATGCCCCCTGCGCCAATACGATCTCAACCTCACGCAGCTTGCCGATGATCTCTTCCGGCTTGTGCTTCTTGAATGGCATCTGTCGTCCCTTTTGTGGTCCAGACTATCATAGTCTCTGGGCCACTCAGGGGGGGCAGATCAGTTCAAACAATCGGCGCGCAAAGAACACTCGCATTAACGTATCTTAATGGACAAGCCGACGTTGGGGTGTGCGCATATCTGGAAAGGCGACGTCTCGTTATGGCTGAGCTAGCGAGGCGAACCAAGGTACCACTTCCGCGCACCCGTCACGCTCAAACTGACCACACTGTACTATGCCGCTGTCGGTTTCACGCGCACCTGCCCGGCGTGGCTGAGACCGCTACTGTATAAAAGCTCGCGTGTTAGAATGGTGCCGGCCTGGCTCGATACTACGTTAGGGCGGCACGCCTTACTCGGACACAACGGGACTGCATCATTTGCGAATTGAATCGCTCATCCTGCGATCAGCCCATTTAACGAAGTAACTCATGTTCGGCCCATCGGTATGACCGCCGTCATGTTGCCGCCAAGCAAGGTCGCCGTTTAGCAGATCAGTCCCTTGTGGCGGCATCATCGCCGCCCGGTAGTCGTTGCCTTGGCCAAGATCTCGTCCACCCAGGAGGGTCCATGCGCGCCCGGCGGCGATTGTTGTCATGTAGCTGCCTTGCTGATCAAGCCAAAGAGCGTCGCCCTCTTTGGGTATGCCGTAGCTGACAAAGGCGAACCGCGGCGCAACCAACGCGAGCAACTCGTGAGAATCGACTGGCAGATCGTTTGCTGTCTTACGGCCGAGGCGTCCCCTCTCCGTCCCGTACTTCAGGAAGTTGCCTGCCATCCAATGATAGCCGCCGGTCCCCGTCAGGTTCTCGACCTGCTCGCCAAAGTTTCGTCGATGGGGCTTGACCCCGCCTTCCCCCGACGAACCAATCAGCACCATGGCGAAGCGCTCGTCGAACGCCGCCGTTACCAACGCCGCTTTGCCCCAGCGCGAAACGCCTTCAATACCGACTTTCGCAGCGTCAACTTCCGAGCGCGTGCAGAGATAGTCGAGCAGCCGACTGGCACCCCACCCCCACGCGCGCAGCGCGCCCCACTGTTCTGGCGTGCGAGGCGCCCCTTTGTTGACAAGGCCGATGATCCCCTCGCGTAGCCCAGCCCCGTCGTCAGCCTGAATGGTGGAAGTATCAAGAAGCGCGACACCCCAGCCAGCCGCGATCAGCTTGGTTACCCGGTCATCATTGGGCGGGGGCGCGAAAAGTCCACCTGGCTTGACGAGCTCGAAGCCCGGGTGCGCCGCAAAGATCGAAGCGAAGGACGGGTCGCGTGCAATCAAGGTCGCCTTCAGCGCCGCATCAAGCCGCGCCGCCTCGGCGAGGTTAGGCTGGCTTGGTGACGGATACCGCGCCGGCCCGAACATCACCAACACCGGCACGGCCCCTTTTGCGTTGGTCGGAAGCACCAAAGTCGCCCGGATGTCGACGACTATCCCTGGCGCTGTACGATTGTCGACGTGACCGACAAGCTGCTCCGCTACCACCGGTCTTCCGCCGAAATACTCGCGATCTACCGTTTCGACCCGCCACGTTACGCCGGGTACGCCCGATGGAATGCGGCCATAGACCTCTCGTTCAAACAAGCCGATCAACTCGGGTCGCCGATGTTCCCGCCACATCGCCGCGCTCGTCACTGGCCGTCCATCCGCCATCTTCAGCAGGTCTGGCCAGACGGGATAGGGGTTGGCTTTCGCCGGATCGTAATTGGCCGCATTTTGAGCAGTAGGATCTCCATTCGCGCCCGGCCGGAGCTCTGTGATGCCGAGCTGGCGCATCATGTCGGCATGGTCCTGCTCCGCCGTCCAAGGCGTCGCCGCAAACGATGCCGACGCAAAGAACGCGACAATGAGTCCAATGCAAACACGTTTGCCAATCATCGCTGCCCTCCATGACTGCTTCGGTGCCGGCATTCGACAGGGCAGTCCGTCGATATTGGCTACCCAAATGCTAGTTGCCAGCTACAGTATGGCCGGACACGTTGTCCGCGGCGACACCTTATTTTTTATGCGCTCAGCAAGACTATCAACATCTCAGCTAGGCCACGAAGCCGCCCTCTGCCGCCATCGCAATTCGCAGACGCAGCAATCAGATAATTATCATTTTATTTGCGTACGATACTGGCGCTTTTTGACGCTTTCAACTTTCCGTTTCCAGCCAACTGCGTGACTAGACCGCCCCGGGCTTTAACCGCGCGACTGCTCGCGCACCCTGCTGCGTTTTTCGTCACGCGTCTTTCGCCGCCACGGCCAGCACCCTTCGATCTCAGTTTCGAGAGAGAAACTTAGGAAGGTACGGATCGCGATAATAGCACCAAGCAGTCCAACGCTGGCGAACGTTAGAGGCGCGGTAATCGTCGATATTATGTCGGCTCCGACAAGTAGCTCGAGACCTAGGAGAATACCACGGCCCAAGCCTGCACGATAACGCTGGTACGCGTCTTCCCAGTTTGTCCTGTTGCCGTCGACTGCGAACCTCGCCGAAGCGAGTACTACACCACCCAGAATTATTGCGGCCCCAACCAGCTCTAGGAGCTTGGCAAGTGCATCCACGACCGCGTGCGCGTGCTCAATCATGCTCCTAATTACGCGGAAAAGACGTCGTAGCGCTATAGGGTGGGAAGTCTCGCTAGCCGCACGTGCCTGACGCGGCCCAACCGGCACATTTTTAGATGCCCACGAGAAACGGAGATCGTCGGACGAGTGCGAACAACCGTTACGACACAGCTGTTCAAAATTTTCTCCCGCACTGCATTTTTGCGTCGTTATCCTTTGGAAAAATCGCCAGTGACGGTCCCCAGTTCTGACACCGTCGCCTACACCACACCTGTCGGAATGTTGGAGCAGAAATTAGGTGCGTTGCTGAGTTTTGAACAAGTACTGACGCTCTTATTTACTGTGTTCCAACGCATGCTGGGACTGCTACGCGTATCGTATGCCTATTATCCGCGATTATGTATCGACCGACCTCAATTCGCTGTACGCAATCGCTCTCGCAACCGGCGACTGCGGCTCGGACGCCTCTCGCCAGTTTCATGGCGCAGAACTTCTAGGGCATGTTTATGCGGCTCCCTATGCGATTTTTGAGCCGGAACTCGCATTGGTCATCGAGGATAGCCACGAAGTTGCCGGATACTGCCTTGGCGCACTAGACACCCGTGTATTTGAGCGTCTGTTAAATCTACGGTGGTGGCCAGCGTTGCAGCAGCGCTATCCATTAACACCCGTCGGCGGCTCACATGAGCGCCTGATCGGGGACGCTGACATCATCCAGATGATTCATCATCCATCCCGTTCGCCTAGTTGGCTGGTAAAGGCCTACCCTTCCCATCTTCATATCAACCTCCTGCCTCGCCTCAAAGGCCGGGGTCACGGTCGCAGTCTGCTAACTGCTTGGTATGGGCGATGCCAAGCAATGGGCTCGACCGGATTCCACCTTGGCGTCGATCCCAGGAACACTCCAGCAATTGGCTTTTATGAGGCAATGGGATTGGACAGTCTATTCTCCCCAAGCACGACCGCCCCGGACAACGCCTTGTGGTTGGGAGCGCGTTTTGCTCATTGATATAAAATATTCGCCGCCTGGTGCTCGCCGCACGCAAACTCCAGACGAGTTGTATCGTTCAATTTTCTGATCACCTTGGACTCATTCACAAATTTTCGGTTTGTCTTGCGCCATGTCTAGCCTAAAAAGCTTTCTAAGCCTGGACTGTTCAACACGTTGGCAACTCAGCAGTTTTCCTTATCTCACTTGCCGGCTTGGCACTCAGTACTGACTAACGAACCTTTCCGGCGTCTTGGTATGGTTCAGGCTTCCAAATTGGCGAGCCCTACATCAAGAAGCAATGGGGAGTGCGTGAAGCCCGCACCACCAGGAAGGCCACCTCAAAATGCTGGTCGGTTACGATTACGCAAGAACCAAACGCCTTAGTTTCGCGCTCGTTTGTCGCTCGGAGCACTCCTACGAACAATGGCATCAATCGCTTGCATTTTCTGCAGCCGGTTTGGCGGCTCGTTCGTCAGTCCGCTGCTGCGGAACCAAAGCGCCGTCGCCGCTTTGGTGTAAGGGGCCCATCGCGGCAGACCGACGCCGTTCGGATTGCCCGTTTGCATGAAATTAATCCAGTAGCGCTGCATCTTGTCGCTCAATGCATTGTCAGCGGCTGACCACCGGCGCTCCGGGTCGTCGTTTCCCCACACGAACCCGAGTTCATCGGAATGCACCGCCCCGCTTGTACGCGACCCGTTCGCTCCCGGTGGCGGGTTGTCGAACTGGTACAGGAATACGGGAGGACCCTCCCCGTCCTTTCGGGCCTCCGCAATGCTCCAGCTTCGCCACCCGAACCCGACATCGCTCATCAAGTCCTGTGCAGCATGCGTGGCACCGGCTTCGGTGGCGGCAGGGTACAAATGCAACAGCGCACTGGCGACCGGGCCATAGCTCTCGTGGGCGGAGGCGGCGTAGCCGGCGAGTGTCGCATGATCGATGAAGCGGGCTGCTTCGTTGCTATTCCAGCCAAGAAGGAGAGGAAAGCCCGGCTCCCCTCTGCGACGGTACGCAGCCGTGATGTCGATGGGAACGATCGTCCCATCCTGTATGGGGCTAGTAATCGAACGCGGCGCGCCGAGCGCGATAAGGGCTGAGGTTGGGAGAGCACGGAGCTCGTCAAGCGACCTCGCGCCGAGTTTTTGCCCGAACGCTGCACCAGCCTCTTCCGCTCGTTCGAGACTATCGCCCGCTCTAGTTCCGGGCAGGTCGAGCGCCGCACCGCTTTCGAAGATCGCTTTCTGGAACAGTCGGCGCGCCATTGGTGATACCGTGACCAGCATCGCCGAACCTCCTCCTGCCGACTGTCCGGCAACGGTCACGTTGGCCGGATTACCGCCGAACCGCGCAATGTTTGCGTGAACCCACCGCAATGCCGCAATCTGATCCAGCAACCCGTAGTTGCCCGACGAGCCTAGCGGCGACTCCTTACTCAGTGCCGGATGAGCAAGGTAGCCGAGCACGCCCAATCGGTAGTTAACGGTAACAATCACGGCGCCGCGACAGGCGAGCTTGCTGCCTTCATACGTGCCCTGAGAGCCTGCGCCTGCCGTGTAGCCGCCGCCATGAAACCACACAAGCACAGGCAGGCGTGCGCCAGCTACCGTGCGCGGAGTCCAGACGTTGAGCGTCAAGCAGTCTTCGCTGGTACGATCGAGGTCGTGTCCGGCCCACGTGACCGGAGCCTGCGGGCAGACCGGCCCAAAAGCCGAGGCCTCTCTGACGTCCGGCCATCGCGGTGCCGGCGCTGGCGGCCGCCAACGAAGCTTGCCGACCGGGGGCGCAGCGTAAGGGATTCCCTTGAACGTTAAGACACCCTCGTTTGTGGTTCCGGATACTCTGCCCTGTGCGATCGTCACGACGGGGCTGGCCCAACCCGGCGTGGCCATAAGCGCGAGCAGAAGCGAGAACAGGCGCGTCTTCATAGATCTACTCTCCGCTCAAATAACCGCTATCCTTGGTGAATTTTGGCATGTTGCTCGGCGTGCCGACTAGCTCTCGGTGCTCAAAATTCAGGTCTTTCACCTACCATTCTGGTCGGCAGAACCCAAAGCAGCCGTTTGCCAACAGTTTTCAGCTCCTCAACTTCGACTATTCGTTCCCGCGGCGACGACGAGCGCTGCATAGGCGTGACGATCCTGACGTTAAACGGCTCGGCGCTTCGACGCGGAAAAAGACATCAGCACGACAGATAAATTGGTATAAGTCGGCATTGTGCGGTGCGCCGAAGGAGATCGTTATGTCGTTCATCGTCAACGGAAACGCCGTCACAGGACCGGCGGATCCTCGTGTATCGCTGCTGGATCACCTCCGAGAAACGCTGCATCTTACTGGCACGAAAAAGGGCTGTAACCAAGGTGCGTGCGGGGCGTGTACGGTGCTGGTCGATGGCGAGCGAATCCTGTCCTGCCTCGCATTGGCGGTCCAGTATGATGGCCGTCAGATCACGACGATTGAGGGGCTGGGCGAGGCTGGGACGCTTCACCCGTTGCAGACTGCCTTCATCGAATATGACGGCTTCCAATGCGGATATTGCACGCCGGGGCAAATCTGCTCGGCTATCGGCATGGCGGCGGAGGCGCGCCGCGGCGTTCCGAGCAACGTCAGCGCCAACCTATCCGACAACGTGACGCTGACCCGCGAGGAGGTTCAGGAACGGATGAGCGGCAACCTGTGCCGTTGCGGCGCGCATAACGGCATCATCGATGCGATCCAGGCGACAATCACGTCGGAACGCGTCACGGAGGTAACGGCATGACCCCCTTCAGCTACACGCGCGCCGAAGATGTGTCGGATGCGGTGCGACTGGGCGCAGGCGATGCAACGGCCTTTCTCGGCGGCGGCACCAACCTCGTCGACCTTATGCGCGAGACCGTGGCGCAGCCGGACCGGCTGGTGGACGTGACTGGCCTGTCCAACGCGATCGCCGAGACTGCCGACGGCGGCTTGCTGATCGGCGCGGCCGTCCGCAATACCGCGCTGGCCGAGCACCAGGCGGTGCGGACACGCTATCCGGTGCTATCGCGTGCGATCCTGGCAGGCGCTTCGGGACAGATCCGTAATATGGCGACGGTGGGCGGCAACCTGTTGCAACGTACGCGGTGCACCTATTTTTACGATACGGACGGGTCACGATGCAACAAGCGCACGCCCGGCACGGGATGCGACGCTCGCGAGGGATTTTCCCGCATCCATGCGATCCTGGGCGCTTCTGACGCCTGCGTTGCGACGCATCCATCTGACATGTGCGTTGCGCTGACGATGCTAGAGGCGACCGTGCATATCGAGGGACGCGATGGCGCACGGACGCTCGCCTTTGGCGACCTCCACCGGTTGCCCGGCGACCGACCGGACCTCGACACGGTGCTGTCGCCGGGCGAGCTCATCACGGCGATCGCACTGCCGCCGCTCCGCTTCGCGGCTCGCTCTACCTACCGCAAGGTACGCGACCGGGCGAGTTACGCCTTCGCGCTGATCTCCGTCGCCGCGGCAGTGGAGATGGACGGCGACCGGATCGGCGACGTCCGGATCGCGTTCGGTGGTGTCGCGCATAAGCCGTGGCGCGCGACCAAGGTGGAGGCCGCACTGCGCGGCGCATCGCCCACCGAAGCCGCATTCCGCGCGGCGGCGGCGGCGGAGTTCGCCGACGCGCGCTCGCTTCGCGACAATGCGTTTAAGCCGGAACTGGCGACGCGGACCTTGGCCGCGGTGCTGGCCGACCTGGTGAAGGGAGAAGTGGCATGAGCATTGTCGAGACCGCAAAGCAGGCGGTGCAAGGAGTGATGCAAGGGGCCATGGAGAAGCTCGTGCCGCTAGCGCCCGACAGCTGGATTCCCGGCGGTCGTCCTGACCCGCTGATCGCGCGCAAGCACGGGTTGATCGGCACCCCCATATCCCGGCTCGACGGCGCGCTGAAGGTCAAGGGCGAAGCGACCTTCGCGGCGGAATTCCGCTTCGACGAAATGGCGTATGCGGCGCTCGCTTATGCGACGATCCCGCGCGGGCGCATCGCGGCGGTCGACAGCGCGGCCGCGGAAGGCGCGCCGGGGGTGGTACTGGTAATGACCCACCGCAACGCGCCGCGAATGAACAAGCCGGGCGTGTTCGGCTCGTCGCCGACCGCAGTGGGTCCTGCCGACCTGCCGATCCTGCAGGACGACCGCATCCATTGGAACGGCCAGCCAATCGCCTGCGTCCTCGCCAAGACGCAGGACCAGGCGGATCACGCCGCGTCCCTTCTCCGCTTCACCTATGACGAGGAGCCATCGACGACCAGCCTCGAGGGCGCGAAGGCCAACGGCATCGAACAGGGCCTGTTCATGGGCCAGCCGCTGCTCAACGAGATCGGCGATGCCAAGGCAGCGCTCGCCACCGCGCCGCACGTCGTCGATCAGGTCTATCGCACGCCGCGCCACAACCACAATCCGATCGAACCGCATGCTGCGACGATCGCATGGGTCGATGGCGAACTGGTGATCCACGACGCAAGCCAGATGGTCACGGCGCAGGCGCAGACGATCGGCGAGGTGTTCGATCTCGATCTTGCGCAAGTCCGTCTCACCTCCCCCTATGTCGGCGGTGGTTTTGGCAGCAAGGGCCTGTGGGACCACCAGATCATCGGTGCCGCTGCCGCCAAGCTTGCACAGCGACCGGTGCGCATCGCGCTATCGCGCGAGGGCGTGTACCGGGTCGTCGGCGGGCGATCCCTTACCGAGCAGCGCGTCGCGATCGGCGCGACCGCGGATGGTGACTTCGACGCGCTCATCCATACCGGCCTGTCGGTCATGACCCCGCACAACAACATGCCCGAACCGGTCATCCTGGGGACGCGCGCGGCTTATGCCTGCCCCAACATTACCCTGCAGGTCGAAGTCGCCAGGATGAACATGCTGGCGAACACGTTTATGCGCGCGCCGGGAGAAGCGGTCGGTACTTTCGCGCTGGAATGCTCGATTGATGAACTCGCCGTCGATCTCGGCATGGATCCGGTAGAACTGCGTATCCGCAACGAGCCGGACAAGGATCCGACATCGGGTCTGGCTTTCTCCTCGCGGCACATCGTCGAAGCGTGGCGGTCGGGCGCCGAGCAGTTCGGCTGGGCAGATCGCCCCGCCGTGGCGGGCGAGCGCCGCGATGGCGAGTGGCAGGTCGGCATGGGCTGCGCGACGGGCACCTATCCCTATTACCGGATGCCAGGTGCTCAGGCGCGCATCACCCTCACTCGCGAAGGTGACACGGTGCGCGCAAAGATCGAGGTCGCGGCGGCCGAAATGGGCATGGGGACGTCGACAACTACTGCCATCGTCGCAGCGGAGCGCCTGGCGCTACCGATGGAGTGTATCGAGATCGGCTACGGCGACTCCTCGATCCCGGGGGCGATTATGGCAGGTGGATCGCAGCAGACCGCAGCGATCGGCGCCGCAGTCATCGCCGCACAGAACGCGCTCGTCGCCGAACTCCTGAAGCTCGCCGGCAACGATTCGCCTCTCGCGGGGCTGTCGGCGGACGAAGTCGACAGCAAGGACGGCGGGCTCGCCAAGCGTGACGATCTGACACGGCGGGAGAGCTACGCGTCGATCCTGACACGCGCGCAGCGCGACAGTATCACCGTCACCGAGGCGGCGTCACAGCCTCTCGAACTGATGCGTTGGTCAATGCATTCGCACAGCGCGATCTTCTGCGAGGTGCGCGTCAACGCGATCACCGGCGAAACACGCGTCAGCCGCATCCTCGGATCGTTCGATTGCGGTCGAATCCTTAACCCCAAGACGGCGAAGAGCCAGTTTCGCGGCGGCATCATCATGGGGCTGGGCATGGCGCTGATGGAAGAGACGCAGTTCGACGAACGCAGTGGCCGGATCATGAACCCCAGCCTCGCCGAGTATCACATTCCCGTGCACCTCGATGTGCCGGAGATCGACGTTATCTGGACCGATATCGCCGACCCTCACACACCGATGGGTGCCCATGGTATCGGCGAGATCGGTATCACAGGCGTAGCGGCGGCCGTTGCCAATGCAGTCTACAACGCGACGGGTAAGCGCGTGCGCGATCTGCCGATTACGCTCGATAAGCTGATGTAGGTTGGTTGGTTAGCGGGAACGCGCTTCTTTGACCCATAGCGGAACATAGATTTTGCCTCAAAGTCGGCCGCTCAGGAGAGGTCTCAGGTTCGGATATCGGCCATTCGTTCATTCGGCGGCACAGCTGCTCAATGAAAACTCTGAAGTTTGAACAAGCTGCACGACATGCACTCCGGTGCCGATATGCTCGCACTTGGTGAGGTTTCAGGACCTCAGCCGAGTGCTTGCGCCTGTGCCCAGACGGCGAACATTTCCTTCCAGCGCCGCGCTGGCTCCCCCGCCAGACCTGCAAGACCAAGGCCGTGCTGACCAGCCGCAAATAGGTGCGTCTCTACGTTCAAACCCGCCGCCTTGAGAGCAGAGCGCATCTCGGCGGTGTTCTCGACTGATACGGTCGTGTCGTCCTCTGCATGGGCCATGAAGAAGGGCGGCGCGGCTGCGGTGACGTTATGCGCGGGACTGTGCGCCCGCTGCGTTTCGACCGAAGGATTTGGCCCGAGAAGCATATCGCGCGAGCCTCCATGCGCTAACGGCAGACTCATGGACTGGACCGCATAGATGGGTGCCGCAATCGCGGGGCGCGCGCTCAGCCTATCGGCAGCATCCACCGGGGCGTACACCTTTGCATCGTAACGGGTGGCGAGATCGCCGCAAACATGGCCTCCAGCAGAGAAGCCAAGCGCGCCAACCTTGTCCGGATTAACACCATAGTGAGCCGCTCGCGACCGGATCAGCCGCATCGCACGCTGCGCATCGGCCAGCGGCACATCCGCCCGGTTCGCCCAGCCTTCGCCCGGGAGCCGATAGTATAGGACAAAAACTGTCCAGCCGCGCTTGCTAAGCCAGGGCCCAACCTGGTAGCCTTCTACGTCAATAACGATCACCGAATAGCCGCCGCCAGGCGTCACCAGCAGCGCAGCGCCATTCGGCTTGGTCGGACGGAACACCTTCATGCGCGGGCGAACGATGCCCTTTACCATACGGCCGTGATGCTGCTCATTCCCGGTCTCAATTACTTGCTCGACCGGCAGGACGGCGGGTGCCCCGGGCGGGGTGCCAGGCCACAGATCGATCTCCTCTGCAGGATAAGCGGGCCAGGTGCCAGGTACGGCAGCACGCGCCGTAGAGCCGAGGAAACCAGTAGCCATCCCGGCCAACAGCGTTTCGCGACGATTTAGCATAAATGCTGATCTCCCACTTTGGAAAGGGTCATCACTGGCAGATTGGCTCGTGTCAAAGCTATTTGCTCCTACTTAGCGACCGCGCGTCGAGATGAACCGGCCTTTCCAGCTGGCGGACGGAAAGGGCCAGAACCGGGCATAAGAAAGCACTCAGCCCATTCCCGGAAGTGGACCTCCGTTCACCTCCTCACCTATCGCACGTAATCTCGAGTTCTGATTTGAATCGCTGCCCCATAAGCGGCGTACATGCGTTGAGCGCGTCTGGGTTAACGGAGATCTCGCGATGGCTACAATCAATGCTACCTTCGAGACGCGGCGCGAAGCCGAGCTGGCAGTCGAGCACTTAGTGCAAGAGCATGGGATAGACCGCGACGACGTAGAGGTTGGTGCGGAGGGCGACCAAAACAGCGCTGGGGTCGAGGCTAGCGGCTCGGACAAAGAGACTGAGCTTGAGGACGGCACAGGAGACGAAGCTGCCCTGAACGGCCGCATCTCACTCTCTGTAACAGTTGATGGCGAGGAAACCGCTGAATTCGTGCAGGGGGTCCTCGAAGAATATGGCGGAGATGAGATTACGATCGAAGGATGATGTCCTCGATGTCCCTGGCGTAATTTCGTAGCCACCAAGTGCTGCTCCAAGAAGGTCTCGGAATTGGGCCTTAGCAGACCGGACAGCGTTGGTGACTAAGACCCACAAGCAGACGTTCGAGCGCCTTTCCTCGCTTCCCAACTTCGGACACTGGTTCATCTTTGCGAATGACCGATTTTCGAGCCTGGCTATCCGCTCGCGAATGTCGTGGTGGGGGGAGGAAAGCGGCCCGACTGCCTGGCCTAACACAATTCAGTTGAGCTACGGCGCTACGGGTCATTCTTTAACTTGCGCGGCCACGCGGGATCGTAATCTAACGGCTTCAAACGGCGGATTGCTAGCCACAGCCCGATTAGAAGTAGATCGATGGCTAGCATTCGCGGTGAACGCTTGACCCACCATTCAAGGGTCGCAATGATGAAAACGGCCAGCGTCAGTATTTCGGCTACTGCTCAAGCAGACACATATTCCATCTCTTCGTCCTCACGCTTTGCTGACACAGGACACCCTTCGACCTTTCCGCCAGAACACCACCTACCGATATGTGAGATTAAATGGATGACCGGTTGTAGGAAGATTATAAGTCGCGCAGAGTGTCTGCAATTCGACGCTTTGAACTATACGACTAGATCGAAATTTAGTATGTTGGCAGCCAAAATTCGGCCATTCGAATATGAAATCGGAGGTCCAATCATCTGCTTCTTTGATGTTAAGTCAATAGGTCTCCAATCTGGTTGATACCAGGCTGTAGATTTATAAAGGCCTTCCCCAAGCCCCGGTGACTCAAGCCGTCTCGCCTTCAATGGATATAGTGTCGATTGCAATTGACACCCAGGCACCAACAAATTTAAGTTCAAGATCATCCGCAAGTTTCAAAGCCTCCTCAAGCTTGTCTTTAAAAGCCCTAACGGTTCATCCATAAATTATCTCTGTCTATTTCGGAGTCGTAGTGCCTGAATGGACGTCGGGATCATTTAGCCTCAGCGCATAACTCGGCGAAGGTTTCATCGAACTCGGCGCCACCGTCAGCTATGGCCCCCATCCTTGCGGTCTTCGCGTAAAAGAAACGACGGAAGGCCTGCCCCGCCCCAGGCTGTACCTGTCCGCAAATAACCTGATGCCTGGAATTCGAGCCGATCACCTCGCGCAATCGGGCATCCGCCGGCAAGGCAAGCGCGCGCAGTATAACGGTGCGGTCAGAGCCCATCCAATCAGACCGTGCTGGGCCTCGGTCGACAAGTCCGGCGGATACGTTGCTGCCTGAGGCATGACCGCCAACTGCCGGGACTGATACCACGCGGACATTATCAGGCGGGAGCCCGAGCGGGGGCGGCGAATAAAACACGAATACGGCGACGAGCAGTGCGGTACAGGTGCCAACAGCCAACAGGCCCCACCACAAATGACGCGACCGCACCATCGTGAGATCATGCATCTTAGGGTCGCTGGATATTGCTAAGGACGCCGAGCCATCCGGGTGCCGCGTTGCTCAGTTCACCGTTTTTAGCGAACGCGGCCGGCCCATCGGCCGCTCCCTGCAACTTCCACATGAACCAGGCGGTGGGATATCCGAGCAAGGGATAAACACCGAGATTGCACGACGCCGGGATACCGCCGCTCGCGCAACCAGGATTGCCCTCGATCTCGGTATGGCCGCCAAGCGCGATCATCCCCATCGCCTTGTCGACCGCATCTGAAGTCGGCACGTAATAGCCCAGATTAGTCGGCAGGCTTGAGATCACATCGACGTCGCCACCAACATAGAAAATGGAACCACGGGTAACCTTTGAAAGCGCGCCAAGGTCGATCGAGCAGTTCGCGACCACGCAGACCGCGCGTAGTGGGGTCTCGATCGGCACGTAGGTCTTGAACGCAGGATCGTTCCGCGAGAACAGTAAAGCCGCGGTCGCCGCACCCTGCGAATGGCCTGCCAGACCGATATTGTCGGCGTCCACCTTCCCGTAGAAGACACTCCCCGGATCGCGGGACTGAGCGAGTAGGAAGTCCTTCGCGTCGGTGACCGTTTCGCCCTGCCCCGTCGAGCCGTCGCGCGATCGAATGATAATGAAGCCCCAGCTCGCGAGATGGCGCAGGAAAAAGGCATTCTTCTCCGCCGGGACCGTTTCCGCCGTGCCGTTGGCGAAGACAATCACAGGATGACGAAAGCCGCTGGTCCGCCCCTTGAGAGGGTTGGCGCCGAGGTCAGTCGGATACCAGATGTCGCAAACATTGCCCTCGCGGTCGCAGGCGTGGGTCGAGACGGTTGTCGTCGTGGCCCATGGACCGTCCGCCGCATAATGACGTTCGATCGGCCCCTTGGCCTCGTATGTCGCAGCCGTTGCCGGCTGCATGAGCAGCATCGCGCTTATCGCGCCCAATATCGACCAACGCATCGTTCCGTCTCCTCGAAGAGTAGCGATCAGCCTCCCGGCAGTTCTTGCTATTTCGTCAGCCAGCCGTGCGCGCCGAGCCAGGTAAGCAGCGCTACGCTCCAGCCAGTGCTGGTCGTGCCCGCTTTGCCGTCGAAGCCGAAGCCATGGCCGCCATGTTCGTAGACGTGCAGTTCGACCGGCCGCCCGGCGCGGCGCCAGCTGTCGGGTAGTCCATAGCCCTGCTTGGCGAACAGCTCGTCGTCGTTGGCCACCGCAACGAACAGCGGTGGCGCACCTGCGGCGACGGTCGTTGGTGCCATCGAGGGATAAATGGCGGCGAACAGGTCAGGCGTGGTGCCAGGTTCTGCGGTCTTTACCAGATCGACTCCCATGATCGCGCCGGCGGAAAAGCCAAGATAGGCGACGCGGCGTGGATCGACGCCCCATTCCCCCGCACGTGCCCGCACCAGCTTTACTGCCGCCTGCGCATCGGCGAGCGCCGGTGCAGGCGCGGGGACTACGGCACCGCCCTTCGCTCCAGCCGCTGCGGCAGCACCGAAACGCGCCAGCGCGGCCTGCTTGAACGCATCCAGCGAAGCCGGTGTCGCATCGAGACGGTATTTGAGAACGAAGGCGGCGATGCCGTGATCGGCAAGCCAGCGTGCCGGCTTCATCGCCTCGGCCTCCATCGACTCCATCAGGAAACCGCCGCCCGGCGCGATGATGACCGCAGCGCCTGTCGCCTTTGCCTTGTCGGGCAGCACCGGCAAAAGTGTCGCGGTTGCGACGTTGCGGACCGTGGGACGACCGGCGAGCGTGAACCAGCTTTCCGCCGGCATACCGGGCATGCCGCCAGTGCCCAGTGCAATCGCACCGCTTTGCGGGGGTGTCGCGATCGGTTCGACCGGGATGCCCTGCGCCGTCACCGCCGTGGGGAGGGCAAAGGCAAGGGCAGTGACGAACAGGCTGAAGCGGTTCACGGGCATGCTCCTAGAGTGAATGGTCAGCGCCACTGGCGCGCTGGCAGGCTGACAGTGACGACAGGCCCAAGATCGGTTGCCGAGCGCCCGAGCGCGAAGCCATAGCGTCCTGCCGGCATCGTCCAGCGTCCACCTTTGCTGTCGGCAAGTATGCGCGGTTCGATTTGAACCGTGACGTTCGCCGCAACCCCTGGCTGCACGGCGACCTTCTTAAAGCCAGCGAGCCGCAGCGTACGTCCGGCAGGCGTCGAGACGAGGTAGAGTTGCGCGACGTCGCTACCCGCGCGCGTGCCGGTGTTGCGGATCGTTACCGTCGCCTTTGGTTGCGTGCCCCCAGTGACCTTCATTGGGCCGGATTGGAACTGAGTGTAGCTAAGCCCGAAGCCGAACGGGAACAACGGCGTAGAATTCTTGCGTGCGAACCACCGGTAGCCGACGTCTGCGCCCTCGATATCGTAATCGATCGGATAGCGCGTCCCAGCCGCGGTTCCGGCGGCAAAGTCCCGGTCGATCATCCCGGCATAGGGCAGCGCCGGGCGCGGCAGCTGGTCAAGCGATGCGGGAAAAGTGACGGGTAACCGACCAGATGGATTGCTATCGCCGAACAACGTTGCGGCGATAGCATCGCCACCACGCACGCCGCCATACCACGCCTCCATCACCGCACCTGTGCGATTAAGCCATGGCATCAGGACCGGCCCACCGGTTTCGAGAACGACGATCGTCTTAGGATTAGCGGTGGTCACCGCAGCGATCAGCGCGTCCTGCCCACCCGGCAGCGACAGATCCGGCACGTCTGCGCCTTCGGCCATCCACTGCGTCGCAAAGACGATCGTCACGTCCGCCGTTTTTGCTGCCGCAACAGCCTCCGCCGGATAGCGCCCGTCATGGAATGTCACCTTGGCGTTTGGCGCCAGCGCACGGATCGCGGCGAGTGGCGCGGTGCCATGATAGGTCTGGTTATTGTATTTCGCGAGTGGCCCCTCGCCTCCCATCGGCAGTGAGACGGACGGGCCGCCAAGCGGTTGCACCTGCGTCGATCCGCCGCCCGACAGCACGCCCGCATTCGCATACCCACCGATCACCGCGATCGACCGCACGTCCTTTGACAGCGGCAGCAACGCGTTAGAGTTGCGCAGCAGGACGATCCCTTCGTCGGCGACGCTCCGGGCAATGCCGGCGTTCGCTGCGAAATCGATCTCGGCCTTGACCGGCGGATAAGCATCGAGCCCGACCGCGTAGATCGAACGCAAGATGCGCCGGTTCATGTCGGCGACGCGTGCGGCATAAGCCGGATCGCGCGCAGCCGCCTCGGCGAGCGGCACGCCGAAGAAGATCTTCTTGTCAATCTGCGCACCCGATTGCTGGTCCAGCCCAGCAAGCGCGAAGTCGAGGGCGCCGACCGCACCCCAATCGGACATGACGAACCCTGGGTAGCGCCAATCCCGCTTCAACACGCGGTTGAGCAGGTAATCGCTGCCGCATGCCGGCGCACCGTTGACGCGGTTATAGGCGCACATCACCGAGCCGGGCTGGCCACGGTCGATCGCGATCTCGAAGGCGAGCAGATCGCTCATGCGGAATGCATCGTCGCCAAGTTTACCATCGACGGCGTGACGCCCCGTCTCCTGCGCATTGAGCGCAAAATGTTTCACCGTCGACAGCACGTGCTGCGACTGGACGCCGTCGATCGCCGCCCCCCCGAGAAGCCCCGAATGAAGTGGATCCTCGCCAAAATATTCAAACGTCCGCCCATTGCGTGGGTCTCGCATCAGATTGATGCCACCACCAAGCAGCACGTTGAACCCCTTCGCGCGGGCCTCGCTCGCAATCATCGCATTGCCGCGGCGGATCAAATCCGGGTTCCACGTCGATCCCATTGCGGTCGCCGACGGCAGCGCGGTTGCGCCGTCCTTGCGAAGATTGGCGATGTACGAGACGCCGAGACTCGCATCGGTCTCAACCAGCGCTGGCACGCCGAGCCGGGGGATCCCAGTGACGTAGCCAGCGCCCAATATCGCCTCAGCAGGAATGCGAACGTTAGGGATCAACGGAATCGCCCAAAGGCCATGCGTCAGCACGGTCCTCTCATCACCTTGCATGGCGCGTTCGGTAGCGGTCGCACGCGTATCTGCCGTGGCTGGCCTTGCCATACCGGTCGATGGCCGTTCCTGAGCAAAGGCTGCTGTCACACAGGTCATCAGCACGCCACCAAGCAATACCGACCGATGGGTCATCCTTATCATCACCACTCCCCGACGCAGCATTTTCGCTTTACGTGCGTGCTTGACAGTATGTTTCTAACAGACAATGATCGTTGTCAAGCGGCAGGGATCGCTGGACGGGTGAGGATAACGACAATGCGTGGATTGGCACTGCTGGTGGGCTCGAGCATTCTGGCTTGGGCGGGAACGGCTCAGGCACAGACCGGAACCCCGGTGACACCGAACGGAGCGAGCGAGGCAGCTCAAGCTTCGGACCCTACCAGCACCGAAGGCGACATCGTCGTGACGGCTCAGCGACGGACCGAGAATCTCCGCGACGTGCCGATCGCCATCACCGTCGTGAACGGCCAGTCGCTTCGCGAGACAGGAGCCAATCAGCTTGCCGACATTACCCAGCGTGCGCCTAGTCTGAACTTCACGGCGACGCCTGGTGTGCCGAACTTCGCAATCCGCGGCGTCGGCACCAACTCGTTCGACTACGGCATCGAGTCGGCCGTCGGCATAGCGGTCGACGACGTCAACATCACGCTGCCGCGCTACGTCCCGCTCAACTCGCTCGCCGATGTCGAACGTGTCGAAGTACTGCGCGGGCCACAAGGGCTGCTGTTCGGCAAGAACACGACTGCAGGCCTTATTTCGATCTCCACCACCAAACCACAACTCGGTGAGTTCAGCAGCAGCGGTAGGGTCCAGGCGGGCAGCCGTGACCAGGTCCAGACGCAAGCCGTCGTCAACGTACCCATCGGCGACACCGCAGCGTTGCGTGTCGTTGGCGGCTATCAATACCAGAAGCCGTCGACGCAGCTTGTTGGACCAGGTCGTCTCGATCCAGTCCGCCGGTACTTCGGCACGGCCAAGCTACTGTGGGAACCGACCGACCGACTTTCGCTGTACGGCATCGTCGATTACCAGAACAATAGCGGGATCGAAGCCTATTCCACGATCCGCAAGTTCGGCGGCAACGATGCGACGCCGATCCCCGCCGCCTTCCGACCCTTCGCGCCCGCCAACTTTGTGTTCACGCAGAACAGTGCACTCGGCGTTGTCGCCTCGCCGACCAATAACAAGACTGCGATCGGGAGCACCGACGTTCTCCGCGACGAACATAGCCTCGGGGCACAATTCTCGGCGAGCTACGATGCAGGGCCGCTCACCGTCACCTCGGTCACGGCGTACCGCGACCTGCGCGCTCGCGCTAACAATGACGTCGATCAGACGCCGGTCGCGTTCTTCGACACGAATATCGCCAACTCGCAATCTCACCAGTTCTCAGAGGAACTGCGTGTTGCCAATAATGGCCACGGCTTCGTCGACTACACGGCGGGGCTGTATTTCTTCAAACAGCATATCGACGCGCAAATCCTGCAGGCAGGCACGTTCGGCGTCTTGCCCGCAAGCACTCCGGTCCGACTGTCACCGGTCAATGGCCAGTCGAACTTCGACTATGGGACGAAGAGCTATGCAGGCTTTGCGCAGCTCACGTTCAACGTGACGCCGTCGCTCCACCTGATCGCAGGCGGCCGGTACACGCGCGACGAGATCGACTCCACGACAACCGTTACTGCCGTCTCGGGCGTCTGCAATCTCGTCACATTCCTGCTGAGTGGCGGTAGGCGCTGCGTTGGTACTCTTGCCGCGCCGATCGTCGCCAACCGGAATGCCGACGGTTTTTCAGCACGCGGTGGCATCGAATATTCGATCGCGCCCACCGCGAACGTCTACGCGACCTATACTCGAGGCTACAAAGGGCCGGCAGTCAGCTCAGCCGCGGGCGTCGCGTTCAACGTCGATCCCGAGAAGGTCGACGCCTATGAGATCGGCGCCAAGTTCGACCTCGCCGACCGCCGGGTCAGCCTCAATCTCGCCGGTTTCATCAACGACTTCCGGGATTTCCAGGCTCAGGTCTTTGACCCCACGCTTAACGGTGGCCTGGGTACCTTCCGAACCGGCAATGCCAGCACGTTGAAGACGCGCGGCGTCGAGGCCGAGGCTGTCGTACGACCACTGCATGGTGTCAGCCTGTCGGGCGGTGTTACCTATCTCGACACCGAATATGGCAACTACAACGTGGCCTGCTATTTCGGGCAGACCGCTGCACAGGGCTGTTCGCTACCCGGACCCAGCTTCAATGCGGCAGGGTCCCCGCTGGTCGGCGCATCGAAGTGGACGACAAGCCTTGCTGCTAATGTCGACCAGCCCATTGGCAATGATCTCAAGGTCTTCCTCAACGCAGACTGGCGCTATCGCAGCCGCTTCTATTACGCGATCAACGATCCCAGCACGATCCAGGAGGGCTATTCGCTGGTCAATGCGACGATCGGTATCGGCGATATCAGCGATCATGCGCGCTTCAGCGTGTTCGTCCGCAACCTGTTCGACAAGCGCTACGCCGCGGCAATCTTCCCAGGAAACTTCTCGGTCGGACAATATGTCCAGACGCTGCCGGACAATGCCTTCCGCCGGATAGGCGGTGCCTTCGAATGGCGCTTCTGATCATCGCACCGCGTGTCGCTTGTCGGCACGCGGTCGATCGGTCAGTAGGGCGGCAGGAGTGACGATGAGCGAGACCAAGGTTGTAAGGCGCACGCAGGAACAACGCACCGCAGAAACGCGCGGCGCGCTGTTCGAGGCAGCAGTGCGCGCAATCAGCCGGCTGGGCTACAGTCGCGCAAGTAACGCTGAAATTGCCGACGAGGCGGGCGTCAGCCGCGGTGCAATCACACATCATTTCACGACCCGGACCGCATTCATTGCGGAAGTCGTACGATGGGTCTTCCAACAGGAAGTGGTCGCCTACCAGGACTTGCAACGTGAATGGGGTACCGGATCACGCGTATCGGACTGGCCTCAAATCTCGTGGGAGGTGCTTTCGCGGCCCTCCGGCGTCGCGGTTCTGGAGATCTTCGTCGCTTCGCGGAGCGATCCCGAGCTCGCCGCGCTGATCAAGCCGGTTCAGGCCGAGATCGAGGAACTGGCGGTGACCGCTTTTCTAGATCGTCTCGGCGCCAAGGTCCGCGATACAACCGCCATCCGGCTGGTTGTCTGGGCGATGCACGGCATGTCGATAGGTCGTGATTTCATCGACGATCCCGACGCGATGCGAGATTCCGTGATTCTACTTTCGAACATGCTTGAGCGCCTCGCACCCAACGGCACGCTCGAAGAATTGCTGGGCTCCCCTCCCCCATCGTAACGCTCACAGGCAACCATCACCGTCCGCGTCCGAGCAGCCGCCAGTAAGCGACCGGCATGATCCGCTCGATCATCGCGACGATCTTTGCGTCCCGTCCGACCAGCACCCGGGCTCGCCGCTGCTCGATCCCGGTGACAATGATCTCGCCGGCCTGTTCGGGACTGAGCTTCAGCGCCTTCGAAAAGTGCGCCTGCTGCCGCTCGCGCTCTTCAACTCCGACTGCAGCACCGGCGCGTGCGTTGGTGGCGATACGGGTCTTCACACCGCCTGGATGCACCACGGTTACACCAACCGTGGAATGTGCTGCGATCAGTTCGTGGCGCAGAGCTTCCGAGAAGCCGCGTACGGCAAACTTCGCGGCGGCATAAGCGCTCTGTCCCGGTGGTGCGATGATTCCGAACAGGCTGGAAAGGTTGACCAGCTGTGCCTGCTCACGCTGCTGTAGCAGCGGCAGGAACGCGCGTGACATGCGGACGACGCCGTGCAGGTTGATGTCCAAGAGCCAATCGAACTCCGCCTCGGTGAGCTGTGCGAAGGAACCGCTCAGGGCGACACCGGCGTTATTGACGACCACGTCGACGTGTCCATGAGCTGCCAGAACCACAGTCGGAAAGGCGGCGACAGCATCGCGGTCCGCAACATCGAGCCTGTGACGGGTGACGCGGACGCTGTTCGCGATCAGTGCGGCGGTTTCAGCCAGCCCATCCTCATTCACGTCGGCCAGCGCAACGTGACAGCCACGCGTAGCAAGCGATTGCGCGATCGCACGGCCTATTCCGCCCGCTGCGCCAGTCACTACCGCCACCTTGCCGGCAAGCTCCATCCGGGCGCTCATGCCGCTCTCTCTGCAGTCAAATCACGCCGCCCAAAGCGCAAAACACCGTCGTCGATTCGACCGGTACGGAACGCCAACAGGTCGCGGAGGTAGTTCTGCTTCACCTTCCACGGCGCACTCGCGCCTTGTCGAGGGAGAAGGTCTGCCGCCCGTTGCACATACCCGGAGCTCAGGTCGAGGATCGGTTCGTTGCCCGCAGACGATGACGGTGCGACCGGCACGACCCTGTCCATCTTGCGCCGATCCATATGATCGAGCAGGCGGCGAACGAACTGCGACGTCAGGTCGCATTTGAGCGTCCAGGACGCATTGGTGTAGCCGATCGCGAAAGCGAGATTGGGCACACCGTCTAGCATCGCTCCCTTGTAAAGCAGCCGCTTGCCCGGATCGACGAGGGCGCCATCGACCGTCAGTCGTGCGCCGCCCATGAGCTGCACCTTGAGCCCCGTCGCGGTCACGACGATGTCGGCGGGGATGGCCTCGCCGCTCTTCAACTGAAGACCGTCACGCGTGAACTCCGCGATCTCATCGGTCGCGACCGACGCCCGCCCGTTGCGCAGTACCTTGAACAGATCGCCGTCAGGGACGAGGCACAGCCGCTGGTCCCACGGGTCGTAGCGCGGCGTCAGGTGAGTGGCGATGTCGAAGTCCGGTCCCAGCATCGCGCGCTGCTGTTGCCTGATCTTCTGCTTCAAGACATGTGGTTTGCGCCGCGACACACCGTAGACGAAGATGCCGTAGCCGATATTCTTCCACCGCACCGCCGCCTCCGCCACCTTGTCAGGCAGCCAGCGGCGCATTGTCTCGGCGCGTTCGTCGCGTGACGGTCGCGAGACGATATATGTTGGCGATCGCTGCAGCATCGTAACATGCGCGGCGCCCTGATCGACCATTGCCGGAACCAGCGTCACCGCGGTCGCACCCGAACCCACGACCACGACGTCCTTGCCCGCGACCGAAAGGTCGTCAGGCCAGAATTGCGGGTGGACGACCTGTCCCGCGAACGCGTCCATTCCCGGCCAGGTCGGCGAATGCCCCGCGGCATAGTCGTAATAGCCAGAACACAGGAACAGGAAGCGGCAGGTCAGCTGGTTCGCTATGCCATCGACGGTATACGACACGATCCACAGCGCGTCCGCCGAGGACCAGTCTGCATTGGTCACCCGGTGACGCAGTCGCACCTTGGCGTCGATTTCGAACTCTGCCGCAGTGTCGCGGATATAGTCGCGGATGTCCTCGCCCGCGGCGATCGCTTTCTCACCTCGCCACGGACGGAATGGGAAGCCCAGCGTCGTCATGTCCGAATCCGAGCGAATGCCCGGATAGCGGAACAGATCCCACGTGCCGCCGATCGCATCGCGCCCCTCGAAAATCGCCCAGCTTCGCGTGGCATTGCCAGTCTTCAACCAGAACGCGGCGTCGATCCCCGACAGACCGGCGCCCACCACCAGCACGTCCAGATGCTCCATACCGGTCATGCCCGACTCCCACCATATTCCCGAACTGAATGACAATGCTTGTTGTCATTGTCAATATCGCTACTCTGCTGGAATGACGGCGACAACAAAACGGTGGACCGGGCAGACGCTTGACGCTCGACGGGCTGAGCGGCGGACAATGCTAATACAAGCCGCTGTGCGCTTGTATGGCTCGCAGGGGTTCCACAGCACGGGCGTGCGCGCGATCTGTCGCGAGGCAGGCCTTACCGAACGCTATTTTTACGAAAGTTTTGCGCATGGGGAGGCGCTGCTACTCGCCGCGTTCGATCAGGTGATCGCCGCAGTGTTGACGCAGATCGTTGCGGCCGACGATCCCACCCTACCGACTGAAGATCGTACCCGACGGATGCTGGGCGCATATTTCGCGACGCTACGCGCTAATCCCACCACGGCACGCGTGTTCCTGGTTGAAATCGTCGGCGTAGATCCGTTGATCGACGAGGCAATTCGACGTTCGATGCATGACCTCTCCGAGCCGCTCTTTGCGGCCCTCGATCCTGATGATCGCGGCCCCGTCAAAATCAATGCGATGCTCCGACGCGGTGTCGAAGGAGGGCTGTTACACATTGCCCTCGCCTGGGGCGCCGAGAACTATAAGTGCTCATTGGAGGAGATTGTCGCCGCGGCGTGGATACTATGCGTAACGGCACGGCCGAGCGACTAACGTGCGCAGCGGAAAGGCTACGCTTTGACAATGAATGCCGGCACAACCGGCCAAGCGCTGGTCATCACTCTTGGGGGCAATAGTGAAATGCAAATACGGGTAGACGATCCAAAAGAACCATACGTCACGGATCTATTGGACCATCACTTGCGAGAGTTGCAGGGCGTAATGGCCGATCACGCTTTTGCACTTGATGCGTCTGGCCTTTCGGCAGCTAGCGTCACCTTCTGGACGGCATGGAACGACAAAAACCTGGCCGGGTTCGGCGCGCTAAAGGAACTGGACTGCGCACATGGCGAGCTGAAATCCATGCGGGTGGCCCCGGTCGCACGTGGCACAGGGGTAGGACGAGCGATGCTTGAGCATATTATCGCGGAAGCTCGCCGGCGCGGCTACACTCGGTTGAGCCTTGAAACTGGAACTGCCGCACTACACGCGCCGGCCATATCACTTTACCGTAGTGCCGGGTTCGCTCCGTGTGGTGCGTTCGCCGATTATCGGCTCAGCCCCCATAATCAATTCTTTCAGCTGGCTCTTGTAGCGTAGCTCCTAATATCTGAGTCAAAGCGCCCTACTGTTCGGGTTCCGAAACGACGCACCAACTCCGATCGCTTCGCTTACCAAAAGCGCTATTCGGAAAGGAACATCGTCTCAGCAGCCAACGCGGAGCGATGTTCCTCTCCGTAGTATGATGCGATCTCATCCAACCGGAGCGTGATCACTCTGCTGGGGACATGGATAGTCAACCTCTGCTGCTCGCCTTTGTTGAAGCGAGTGGCCTTATTTAACAGGTCACGGATAGCTCCGCGACCGACGACTCTGTCGCCGCCAAGCCAGCCACTGCCGAGCGCAATTTCAGGTGCGAGGATGAGAAGGCCATAGTCGTCAGGTGTGAGATGCTCGGTTGTGACCATGGTGTTCCTTGGCGTGATCGCGGCTTGCCCTTTATACTGGGGATCAGTGCTTGGCGACCGGGCGGCGCTGATCCAACTGCGGTCATGCACGGGCCTGAACCGGATCAACGAAGTGGACGCCTGTCCACAATCGATCAGGCGTCCCACGTCAATTTAAACGTCACCAAGCTACCGTACCATCATCGTCGAAGAAGCCACCAGTGGGTCCATGGTCAGGTAAAGTAGCTAGTCGAATACCGATCGCAGCCCCCTGCTCCGGAGTGCGCGAGCCTGTGTGCTGGTTCAGGTCGGTCGCGGTATAGCCCGGGCAGCCGGCATTAACCTTGAAGCCAAGCGGCGCGAGATCCTTGGCGAATGCCACTGTCACCGCATTCAACGCCGACTTCGAGCTGTTGTAGCCAAGCAGATTTACCTCGGCCATCGGCGCCTCAAAGTCCGATGCCCAGGCAAGCGAGCCCAGGCTGCTGCTGACCATGACGATCCTCGGCTCGGACGCCTTTTTTAGCAAGGGTAGGAAAGCCTGCGTTGTTCGGATCACGCCAAAGACATTGACGTCGTAGATTGCATGAACATCCGTGACCGCCTCTTCGCTAGGCGGTCCCCAGCCAATTGAGATGCCAGCGTTGTTCACTAGAACGTCGAGCTGGTCGACTTCGCCTCCCAGAGTTTCTGCGGCCGCGGCGACGCTCCGATCGTCTGTTACGTCTAGCGGCAGGAAGCGGGCATCCAAGTCATCGCGGCGTAGTGCCTCAGCAGCCGCCTCGCCGCGGCTCTCGTTCCGGCTACCGATCCAGACCGTGTAGCCAATCCTGCCGAGTCCGCGCGCTATCTCCAGGCCGATGCCCTTGTTTGCTCCTGTCACGAGTGCTGTTTTCTTGTGGGTCATGCCTATTCCTTTATCTGGTGCTCCCAAGATGGACGCCGCGGCTATCTGCGCATGCGTGATCGCCGCGAGTACTTGCCCGATCCGATCAAGGACGCTTGTCTGAAGCGACGTGACCGCTCATCTTCGTCGCATGCACGACACGCTTACAGAACTGCGCGGTATCGTCAGCCGCCATACACCTGGCCGATATCAGTCAACCGTGTTGCCACGAGTCGCGCTGTACAAGGACCGCGCCGCGCCACAACCGGTATCAGGCGTTTACCAGCCGATGATGGCGTTGATCCTAAGCGGCGCAAAGGAGATCGCGATCGGCGACCGCCGGCTTCGGTATGATCCGGCCAGCTATTTCATCGCTACAGTCGAGCTACCCGCGTCCGGCTGCGTCAAACTCGATCAGCCAAACGAGCAGTATCTTGCAGTCAGCCTCGACCTCGACAGTGACCAGCTTGCATCCGTTCTCAGCGAGGCGGACGTGTCCTCGCCTACAGCCGAACCCGCGTTTGCAGTGAACCCGGTCACGTCGGAGCTGCTTGACGCGTGGCTACGTCTCTTACGGCTTCTCGATGCGCCAAAGGATATTGCCATGTTGGCCCCGCTTTGCGAGCGAGAGATCCTCTATCGTCTACTCCAGGGGCCGCAGGGCGCAATCGTCCGGCAGATCGCGCGCGCTGACAGCCGGCTTTCGCAGGTACGCCGGGCGATTGCACTGATCCGCGATCAGTTCGATAGGCCGTTGCGCGTTGAGGCGCTGGCTGACGTGGCCAGCATGAGCCCGGCTTCGTTACACCGGCATTTTCGCACAGCAACGGCGATGAGCCCGCTGCAGTACCAGAAGAGCCTGCGGCTTCAGGAGGCTCGTCGGCTGATCCTGGCCGGCCGCGACGTCGCCGCAGCTGGCTTTGCGGTGGGCTACGAAAGCGCATCGCAATTTAGTCGGGAGTACGCCCGCCTGTTCGGCTCCCCGCCGTCCCGTGATGCAAAAAGCACTAAGCTAACGGGCGAAAGCAACCGAACCCTAGCTGCCTAAACGATGACGACTTGACCCATAACCGGACGTTCC
>NZ_JAPYKK010000020.1 GCF_029623395.1 Sphingomonas echinoides | reverse complement strand
TGGCCGATCCGATCATCATCGCCGTCCCCAAGGGGCGTATCCTGTCCGAAGCGGTTCCGTTGCTGGAACGTGCTGGAATCGTTCCCGAAGCCGCGTTCCGCGACCCGGAGTCGCGGGCCTTGCGCTTCACCACGAACAACCCGGGGATCGACCTGATCCGCGTGCGCGCGTTCGACGTCGCGACCTTCGTCGCGCATGGCGCGGCGCAATTGGGGATCGTCGGGTCGGACGTGCTGGCGGAGTTCGACTATTCCGAGCTGTACGCGCCGGTCGATCTCGGGATCGGGCATTGCCGTCTGTCGGTCGCCGAACCTGCCGATCTCGCGGCGCATGATGATCCGCGCGGGTGGAGCCATGTGCGGATCGCGACCAAATATCCGCATGTCACCGAAGCGCATTTCGCCGCGCGGGGCGTGTCGGCGGAGTGCGTCAAGCTGAACGGGGCGATGGAGCTGGCGCCGTTGCTGGGGCTGGCGCCGCGGATCGTCGATCTGGTGTCGTCGGGGCGGACGCTGAAAGAGAACGGGTTGGTCGAGGTGGAGGTGATCTGCGAGGTCACCAGCCGGCTGATCGTCAATCGCGCGGCGTTCAAGACGCGCGGGCAGATCGTGCCGCTGGTCGAGGCGTTTCGCCGGGCGGTTGCGGAGGAGATTGCGGCGTGAGTGTTCTTTCTTTGCTTAAGCCCCTCCCCTTCAGGGGAGGGGTTGGGGTGGGGCCGTGCTTTTTCCCGGCGGCATGCCTGCTGGACTGCCCCACCCCCAGCCCCTCCCCTGAAGGGGAGGGGAGCGTAGTATGATCCGTCTCTCCACTTCCGAGCCCGGCTTCGACCGGGCGTTCGAGACCCTCGTCAACGCGCGGCGTGAGGCGGACGCGGATGTCGCGCGCGATGTCCGGACGATCATCTCCAGCGTTCGCGACGAAGGCGATGCCGCGCTCCACGCCTTCACGCGCAAGTTCGACCAGCACGATCTCAACGAGACCGGCTGGCGGATCGAACGCGCCGAATGGCTCGCCGCCTATGAAGCGCTGACGCCAGAATTGCGCGACGCGCTCGATCTCGCGGCGGCGCGGATCCGGACGTATCACGAGAAGCAGAAGCCCGCCGACAGCGACACGACCGACGATGCGGGCGTGCGGCTCGGCGCGCGGTGGAATGCGGTCGCGGCGGCGGGACTGTATGTGCCCGGCGGGCGCGCGGCCTATCCGTCTTCGGTGCTGATGAATGCGATTCCGGCCAAGGTTGCGGGCGTCGAGCGGCTGGTGATGGTCACGCCGACGCCCAAGGGCGAGGTCAACCCGCTGGTGCTGGCTGCCGCGCATGTCGCCGGCGTCGACGAGATGTGGCGGATCGGGGGCGCGCAGGCGGTGGCGGCGCTCGCTTATGGCACCGGGCGGATCGGCGCGGTGGACGTCGTCACCGGGCCGGGCAACGCCTGGGTCGCCGAGGCCAAGCGGCAGTTGTACGGCGTGGTCGGGATCGACATGGTCGCGGGACCTTCCGAAATCGTGGTCGTGGCGGACGGCAAGAACCGCGCGGACTGGATCGCCGCCGACCTGCTGTCGCAAAGCGAGCATGACCCGACCAGCCAGTCGATCCTGTTCACCGACGATGCCGCCTTCGCGCGTGCGGTCGCGGAGGCGGTGGACCTGCAGATCGGTACGCTCTCGACCGCCAAGGTCGCGCGCGCGGCGTGGGATGCGAACGGCGCGATCATCGTGACCGCGACCCTCGAGGAAGCGCTCCCGCTGGTCGACCGGCTCGCGCCCGAGCATCTCGAACTCGCGTGCGACGATCCGCAGGCGTTGTTCGATCGCGTACGGCATGCGGGGTCGGTGTTCCTCGGGCGGCATACCCCGGAAGCGATCGGCGATTATGTCGCGGGGCCGAACCACGTGCTCCCGACCGGGCGGCGGGCGCGCTTCTCGAGCGGGCTTTCAGTGCTCGACTTCATGAAGCGGACGAGCTTTCTCGAGCTTGGCGCGGAGGGGCTGGCGGCGATCGGGCCGGCGGCGGTGGCGCTGGCCGAGGCCGAGGGGTTGCCCGCGCATGCGCGGTCGGTCGCGTTGCGGCTAGGGTAAGCGGGCTAGCGCGGCGCGGCTTCGATCAGGCGCCGCACGGTTCCGGCGAGTTCGATCGGGTCGAATGGCTTGAGGATAACCCCGATCGCGTCGTCCAGCTCTGGCCGGCTGGCATCGCTGTCGTGTCCGCGCGCGGTCATGAACAGCGTCGGCGTGCGGCCCAGCCCTGATCGCATCCGCAACGCGGCGAGCAGCGTGATCCCGTCCATGTCGGGCATCATCAGGTCCAGGATGATCGCGTCGGGCCGCCACGGATCCGCATCGATCGTCCGCAGCGCCTCGGTGCCCGAACCCGCGGCGCGGACTTCGATTGCGGGATCGAGCGAAAGCGCGAGGCCGACGATCGTGCGGATGTCGGCGTCGTCATCGACATACAGGATCCGCAGTGGCGTGGTCATGCCGCCATCCGCGATTCGAGAATCCGGCGGACCGTGGCCTTGAGATCGGGAAGCGTTTCGCGCGATTTGACCAGAACGGCATCCACTTTGCGCGCCGCTTCGGGCGCGATTTCATGCGCGGTGAAGATGATCGTCGGGATCGCCAGCCCCTCCGCATCGATGAGCATCGGGAGCAGGCACAGCCCGGAGCCGTCGGGCAGATGCAGGTCGAGGATGACGAGGTCGGGGCGCTCGGTTTCGATCAGCAGGCGGGCCGTCGCGAGGTCGGTGGCCTTGAGCACGCGCGCGTCGGGGTGCAGCGCGGTCTCGGCGACGGCGAGCACGTCCTCGTCGTCCTCCACGTGCAGGATCGTCGCGCGCGGACTGCCGGACCGACCGGTCGCGCGGTCGATCGCATCGCCGAGCCGTCGCGGATCGACCGGTTTTACCAGCCAGTCGACCAGATCCAGCGGAACGGAATCGTCGACGGCGCTACGGTCCGAGGCCGAGACGATGATGATCGGCAGGGTCGCCGTACCGTCGGCGGTACGCAACGACCGGGCGAGCGAGAGGCCGCTTTCGTCGGGAAGATGGAGATCGAGCAGCAGCGCCGCGAACCGGCGAGTCGCCACCGCATCGCACGCGGCGCGCGCGGTTTCGACGCGCTCTGCGGCATAACCGAACTCCGACACCATCGTCTCGAGCATACGCCCCACCGTGACATCATCCTCGCAGATCAGAACGCACGGTTTCGAAGACGGCTCCGCCGCTGTTTCGGTCGAAGGCTGCAGAGCGATCGCGAAGGCGAAGCGCGACCCGCCGGCGGGGCGATCCTCGAACCAGATGTGCCCGTCATGCCGCGCGACGATCTCGCGCGAGATCGCGAGCCCGAGTCCGGTGCCGACGCCCTGCTGGCCATCCGCACGCTCGAACCGACCGAAGATGCGGTCGCGGAAGGCGACGGGCACGCCGATGCCCTCGTCATCCACCGTGACGATCGCCTTGCCGGTCCCCGCGTCGATGCGCAGCCCGATCTGGACGATGCCGCCGGTCGGCGACGCGCGGACCGCGTTGGAGACGAGGTTGGTGATGACCTGCAGCAAACGGTCCGCATCGCCCAGCACGAGCGCTTGCGTCTCGGGCAGCGTGCACGCGATCTGCACCGATTCCGCCGCCGCGAGGCCCTGGCTGCCGAGCGCCGCCCGGTCGACCACCCCCGCCAGATCGATCACGCTGCGCGCGAGTTGCAGCGTGCCCGACTGGATCCGATCGATGTCGAGCATGTCGTTGATCAACCGGATCAGCCGCCGCGAATTGTTCTCGGCGATCTCGATCAGCCGCGCCGCGGGTTCGGGGATCGCCCCCGCCGAACCGGCGCGCAGCAGCCCCAGCGCGCCGACCACCGACGTCAGCGGCGTCCGCAGTTCGTGGCTGACGGTGCTCATCAGCGCATCCTTCATCCGCTCGATCCGCTTGCGTTCGGATACGTCGCGCGCGGACACCACGATGTGCGCGCCGTCGGGCAGATGGATCACGCCCAGCGTGACGTCGACCGTGATCGCGTGGCCGTCGCGGTGCACGACGGTACGGTCTGGACGATACGGCTGCGCGAGCGGATCGCCGGTCGAGCGCAGCCGTTCCAGGATCGTCCCGGACCCGCGGATGCCGCCGGTGACGGTCGTGACGTCGCGGCCGATCAGCTCCTCGGGCGCATAACCCAGCAGGGTCGACGCGGCACGATTGATCGTCTCGAACCGACCGGCAGGATCAACGATCGCGATCGCATCGATCGTGCTGTCCAGGATCGTGCGGTTGCGCCTGGCCGCGTCATACGCCTCGCGCCGTGCCGCATAGCGCGCGCCGCTCTGCCGCCAGAAGGCGATCGCCGTGACGAGCGCGATGAAGGCCAGGACGACGATGCCGGCCCAGATGGTCATCAGGCTCGCGTCGGTTCCGCGCTGGAACGCCGCGAGACTACGATCCCGCCTTTCCCCGGCAGAGGCGACGATAGCATCGGAGAGCACCCGCATCTGCCCCATCAGCGTCGCGCCGTCGCCGCGCGCCACCCGTTGCGCCGCCGCGTCTAGGCCCATGTCGCGACGGAGCGCGATGACGCCGTCCATTTCCGCGAACTTCGCCATGGCGAGCTTGTGCATGGCGTGGAGCCGGTCGTGCTGCGCGGGGTCGCTTCGCAGATCGTGATCGAGTTCTGCCAGGCTGGCGAACACCGATCCGCGCGCTGCCGTGTAATTGGCGAGGAACCGATCCTCGCCGGTGATGACGAACCCGCGTTGCCCGGATTCGGCGTCGGCGATCCGCGGGATCAACGTTGCGGCGATGGCACGCCGCTCATAGGCGGTCCGCGCGGCGTCGCGCAGCGTATCGCTGGTCGAATATTGATAGTGCAGCCCCGCCGCCATCAGCATCAGCAGCAGCGGGCCGGTCAGCGCGGCCAGGATGAAGCGCGTGGCATCGGGCGGTGCGGGGATCGTGGGGTCGCGCGGGGCGCTCATAGAGGCTCGGCCGCGGCGGCGGCCCCCAGCAACGGCTGCATCGCGAGCAATGCCTGCGCGCGGTTGGTGACGCCGAGCTTGCGAAAGATCGCCGACATGTGCGCTTTCACGGTCGCTTCGGTGATGCCGAGGTCCCCCGCGATCTGTTTGTTGAGCCGCCCGTCCGCCAGCGCGAGCATCACCTTCAATTGCGCGCCCGACAGCGTCGATATCAGATCGCGCGCGGGTCGGGCGGGGCTGGCATCATGATCGCCGGTGGCGTGGTCTTTTTCCGGAAAGACCGGCTTCCCCGCGACGACCTCGCGCAGGGCGGCGGTCAGCCGGTCGAGCGGCCAGCTCTTCGACAGGAACCCGATCGCGCCGAGCGCCCGTGCCGCTTCGATGACCGAAGACTCGCGGTTCGACGAAACGAACGCGATCGGCGTCGCGCCCAGCAAATGCTGCAACTGCAGCATTCCCGAGAAGCCGCGCGAGTCGGGAAGCATGAAGTCAAGTAAAACGAGCCGGTATCCCTTGCGGCGCTGCGCAATCACGCGGCCAGCTTCTGCGATGGATCCGGCCGTATCAATCATGACACCGGGAACCGCGAGCTTGACCGCGAGCATCAAGCCTTCGCGTGTCAACGGATGATCGTCCGCGATCAGTACATGCCCCGCCACCATTGCGCGTAAGATCTCCCGGGATAGTCCTCGTATGAGGGTGAACTTTTCGGTACGGGTAAATGATGGTACGCACTTCGTAAACCGAGATCAATGTCTTGAAGCAAGAAGTTGATAAAGCTGAGTGGCCGGTCTGCACTATTGTTCCCGGCGTCGGTAAAAGGGTCCGGTCCACGGATTTCCTGCAAGAAGTGGTAGCAGATTGGTTTGCGACCGACTGCTCGACCATTGCCTCGGCGATCGCGGATCTGGCTGTGCGGCCGGTGCCAGACCTCGTCATCGTCATGCTGGACGAGCGTCCCCGCGACCATCTGCTGCTGGCGCGACAGATCCGCGCGCTGCCGGGCCCGATCGGCACGGTTCCTGTTCTGGCGTACGCTGCTGCCGACCTCGACGACACGGTGCTGCGGGACAATGGGATCGATGCCGTGTTGCCGGCCCGGTGCAGCGCCGCGGAAATCGCCGATAGGGTTGCCGGTTGGAGCCCGGCCGGATGGCTCGATGGGATCACGCGGCTTGCTGCTGCCTTTGGTGCTGCCGAAATCGCCCCGATCGTCGCGGCCTTCCATACCCAGATCGGTGAGGCGGTTGCCGAGCTCGACCATCGCACCAACCGCACCACCGCGCATCAGATCGCCGGGATTGCCGGAACGCTGGGGTTTCACCGACTCGGGCAAAGCTGGCTTGCCGTCTCCGAAGGCGACGAAACGATGCGCGATTCCGCTAGGCGCGACGCGCGTGTCGCGCTGCACGCGCTTAACCGCCCCCGTTAAGCACGACGCCTTACCAACACCGCGCATCCGCACGAAAGCTTCGTCCCGTTTCGACCGGGCGCCGGGATCGAAAAGAATAGCAAACCTTCTCCAGGCGTTAGACTTTGGTCGCAGATCATCGGCCGCATCATCCGCAAGTAGGATCGCATTAACCTCGCCCAGCTTGAGTGCCGTTAGCGCAACGGTGGGCGATGAACGTGCAACTCGGGAAGGGCAGCGACAGGAATAACAGGCGGTACGCGCCGGGTTGCTTTGTCGCGTCTGCCGCCGCCGCCGCCGTCCTGGCTGCAACGCCCGCGCTGGCCGCGACGCAGGCCGGCAGTGCGATTGCCAATACCGCGACGCTGACCGCGACGACCGACGGCGGCGCGCCGCAATCGCTGCGTTCCAATACCGTTACCCTCACGACCGCAGAGATCCTGGACGTCGCGATCGCCGCCGACCGCGCGACGGCGGAAACGCGCGGCGGCGAGACGGCTGCGGTCGGCTTCGTCGTCACCAACACGGGTAACGGGCAGGAAGACTATACCGTCGTTTTCGGCAGCGGATCTTCGGGCGTGGCGGTCGACCGGCTCGTCATCGATAGCGATGGGGACGGGGTCTATACCGCAGCGACGGATCGGCCGCTCGCGCCGGGCACTGCGGTATCGCTCGCGCCGGGGCAGAAGACGCGGATCTTCGTCCTGCTCGATGGCGCGCAGGTCGGCGCCGCCGCCACGATCACCGCGACCGCCACTGCGCGGACCGGAAGCGGTGCTCCGGGGACGGTCTATCCCGCCGCGGGCGACGCGGGCGGTGACGCGGTCGTCGGCGCGACCAGCGCGACCGCCAGCGCGACGACGCAGCTCGGCCCGACGGCGGGCGTGCCGATGCTCGCCAAGTCGCAGAGCGTGCTGTCCCCCGACGGCGGTGCACGCGCGGTGCCGGGCGCGATCGTGACCTATCGGTTGCTCGCGAGCTTCCCGACCGCGACCCGCGGCGTGGTGATCGACGACGCGATCCCGGCGGGCACGACGTACGTCGCGGGCAGCCTCAAGCTCGACACCGTCAGCCTGTCCGACGCGAGCGACGGCGACGCGGGGAGTGCAAGCGCCAGCGCGATCCGCGTCGCGCTCGGCGACGTGCCCGCGGCGGCGAGCCGCGACATCCAGTTCAGTGTGAAAATCCAGTGAGGAGCAAGTCGATGCCCAACCCAATCCGTACGATCGCGCCGATCGCGATACCGCTCGCGGCGATGCTGTGCGCTGCCCCCGCGTTCGCGGCAGGCCCGTTGCAGGTCGAAGCCAAGGTGCTGACCGAACAGAAGACTCGCGCGGCGGACGGCACGGTGCGGGTCGCGCTGGTGCCGGCGCGTCGGATCGTTCCGGGCGACCGCGTCACCTTCGTGCTCGCGTACCGCAACACCGGCGCGCAGCCGATCGGGAATGTCGTGCTCGACAACCCGGTCCCCAAGGGCATCGCCTATCGCGCGCCCGCCGCCACTTCCGCCGCGCCCGATCTTTCGGTCGACGGCAAGACCTTTGGGCCGCTCGCGAGCCTACGCGTCGCCGCCGCCAACGGCACGACGCGCGCCGCGACCCCCGACGATGTCACCCACGTCCGGTGGCGGCTCGAGCGTCCGATCACGGCCGGCGCGCAGGGCCAACTCGCCTTCGACGCCGTCCTGCGATGATCCACCACACTACCGTCCAATAAAAACACCGTGTAACAGGGAGTATACAACATGTTTCGAAACAGGGTTCGAACCTTGCTGCTGACGGGGTCGGCCGCGGTCGCCACCGTCGGGACCGCGCACGCGCAGACTGCGGCGCAGAATACGACGGCCGGCACGAGCATCAGCAATACCGCGTCGGTGACCTACACCGTCAACGGCACCGCGCAGACGACCAACTCGACCACCGCCACCTTCGTGGTCGATCGCAAGGTCAACTTCACCGTCATCGCGGACCAGGGCGGGACGAAGACGCAGGTGAACCTGGGGCAGGTGGATGCGGTCACCAAGTTCAAGGTGACCAACACGACCAACGGCATCCAGGATTTCTACCTCGATCCGGGTCAGTCGTTGATCGCCGACGGGCTGGTCACCGGGATCGACGATTTCGACATGAGCAGCCTGCGGGTGTTCGTCGATTCGAACAACAACGGCGTGTATGATGCCGGGGTCGATACCAAGACCTATGTCGACGAGCTCGCGCCGGATGCGTCGGTCGCGGTGTTCATCGTCGGCAACGTGCCTGCGTCCGGAACGCTCAGCCAGGCCAACGTCAACCTGCAGGTGATCGCGGCGGCCGGTGGCCTGGCGAATACCCGCGGCGATCTGCTGGTGCCGACCGTGCTCAACAGCGACGCCACCGTCGACATCGTCTTCGCCGACGACGACAATGACGGGATCGGCGTCGATCTTCCGCGCAACGGCGAGGGACGCGCCTATGCCTCGTATGAAATCGGGACGCGCAACGTCGCGCTGACGGTGACCAAGTCCGCGCTGGTCCTGTCGGACGGGGTCAGTACGCTCAACCCCAAGGCGCTGCCGGGGGCGCTGGTGCAATATTGCCTGTTCGTCCGCAACGCCACGCTGACGGCGTCGGCCAACGGCGTCCAGCTCAACGACATCGTCCCCGCCAATACCACTTATGTTCCGGGATCGATCACGATCGGTACGCCAGGCGGCACCTGCGTGTCGCTCGGGTCGACCGAGGATGACGATGCGGACGATGCGGCCGAGACCGACGGCGTCACCGCCTCGTTCAACAGCACCAACCGCAACGTCAACGCGATCGTCGGGAACGTCGGCGGAGGCGGTACCGTCGCGGTCGCGTTCAAGGTGACGATCAACTAGCCGCCCTCGCGCTCAATACTACAGGAGAAACGTCCCTCCGGCGCGCGAAACCCGCGCGCCGGGGAACGCCCCGCCATGTCCAGATTCAGGCATATCGCGCACCTTGGCGCCCTTGCAGGGCTTGCCGCCGCCGTCCCCGGGACAGCGGCCGATGTGACGCGCATTGCCAATACGGCGACGCTCGGCTTCGATGCCTCGAGCGGCCGACAAACGATTTCCTCGAATACGGTCGCGCTCGACGTGACGCGCATCAAGCGTCCGACGACGCTCAGTTTCCGCCTGTTGCCCATCGGGTATCAGTTGACCGGGCTGAAGTGCGAAACGTCACCGCGAAAATTCACGCCCGCGCCGATCGACGTTGCGACGCTGGCCGCGGCGCCGAAGGTGGCCGCGATCGACATCACGTCACCGCTCATCCTGGTGCTCGACAACGTCGGCGGCAATCGCGACCCCAAGGTGCGCGAAACCTCGCACATCACCGTGACCACGTCGACCACGACGGGCGAAATCGACCTGCTCGAAACGGACGTCGACACCGGTGTGTTCGCGGGTGGTGTTCCCGAAAGCGGCGGCGGCTCGCCCGAACTCGCGCCATGCGACGTGACCCGCGGGCGCGGTGTCAATTTCACGCTGTCGTTCACCGAAGACGACTTCAGCCTCGCGTCGAGCGCGTCGGTCCTGGTCGATCCGGCGGGCTATGTGTTCGATTCGGCCACCGGCGCGCTGATCGACGGCGCGACGGTGTCGCTGCTCGACGACAACGACCAGCTCGCGATGGTGTTCGGCGACGATGGCGTCAGCCGCTACCCGGCGACCGTCATCAGCGGTGCGCAGGCGACCGATGCGAGCGGTCGTCTCTACGATTTCCCGCAGGGGAATTACCGTTTCCCGCTTGTCGCGCCCGGCGTCTATCACCTGCGGATCGTCCCGCCCGGGGTCTATACGGCGCCGACCACGCGGTCGCTGACCGACCTCACCGCCTTGCGCGACCCCAAGGGGCTGCCGTTCATCCTGAACGACGCGTCCTTCGGCAAACGCTTCAAGATCGACACCCCCAACCCCTTCTATTCGGACATTCCGCTCGATCGCGCCGGGCCGAGCGCGCTGTTGCTCGCCAAGACCGCATCGGTGCGCGAGGCGTCGCCGGGGGATTTCGTGCAATATCTGGTGAGCGTGACCAACCGCGGCACCGACACCGCGCGCAACGTTCATCTGACCGACATCCTGCCCGCCGGCCTGCGCTATGAGCGCGGATCGACGCGTGGCGCGAGCGAGGCCGTGCCCGGTGCGGACGGGCGCACGCTCGATTTCGCGATCCCGCCGATCCCGGTCGGGCAGCGCGTCGACATTCGTTACGTCGTGTCGATCGCGCCGGGCGCGCCGACCGGCGAGGCGCTCAACCGCGTCCTTGCGGCGGGCAGCGCGGGCGCGACCAGCAACGAGGCGGCGGCATCGGTGCGGATCACGCCGTTGCTGTTCACCAGCGGCTTCACGCTGATCGGCCGCGTGACCGAAGGCGGCTGCGGCGATCCCGACAGCGGGCGCGTCGGTATTCGGGGAATCCGGCTGGTGCTCGAGGACGGGACCTTCGTCGTCACCGACAAGGACGGCTATTATCACGTCGAGGGCATCCGCCCGGGCCGGCATGTCGTCCAGCTCGACACCAACAGCCTCCCCGCCTCGCACGAGCCGGTCGCCTGCGACAGCGACACGCGCACCGCCGGCAGCGCGATCTCGCGCTTCGTCGAGGCCGAAGGTGGGCTGCTCAAGCGCGTCGATTTCCAGCTCCGCCTGACCGGCGTGAAGGCCGCCGCCGCCAATGCCCTGCCGATCACGGTGGCGAGCGACAGCGTGGCGGCGGGTGACCGCGACTGGCTGACCGGGCAAGCGGCGGGGACCGAGATCCTGTTCCCGACCGCCGACACCAACCCGCGCGCACCGGTGACGCGGGTCGCGATCAAGCATCTTCCCGGCCAGCGGGTGGCGCTGAGCGTCAACGGGACGCTGGCCGACGTGCTCAATTTCGACACCACCGACACCAGCCCGGACAAGACCTTCGCGGTGTCGCGCTGGTCGGGGCTCGGGCTCAAGGACGGCGACAACCGGATCGTCGCGCGCGTGCTCGACGACTCGGGGCGGCTCGTCACCACGCTGGAACGCACGGTCCATTCGTCGACCGCCGCCGTCCGCGCGACCTATGCCGCCGCGCAGAGCCGGCTCGTCGCGGACGGGCTGACGCGGCCGCTGATCGCGGTGCGGGTGACCGATCGCGACGGCCGCCCGGTCCGCGACGGGACCGTCGTCCCCTTCACCGTCGACCAGCCCTACATCGCCGCGCTCGACGCCGACCTGGCGCAGCAGCGCCCGCTCGAAAGCCGTGGCCGCGCCGCCGCGACCGCGCGCGTCACCGGCGACGACGGCCTCGCGTTCATCGCGCTCGAACCGACGACGCAGGCTGGCGCGGTGCATGTGTCGGTCGCGCTGGCGGAGAAGGAGCAGGTCCACACCAGCGACATCCGCGCCTGGCTGTCGGGCGTGGCACGCGACTGGATGGTGGTCGGCTTCGGCGCGGGGACGCTCGGCTACGATACGCTCAAGGCGCACAGCCGCATGCTCCCACGCGGGATGCGCGGCGGGGTCGTCACCGACGGGCAGCTCGCCTTCTACGCCAAGGGCCGGATCAAAGGCTCGTGGCTCGCGACGATCGCTTATGACAGCGACCGCAAGATCGACCGGAGCCGTGGGCTGCTCGGCACGATCGACCCGGATCGCTATTACACCGTCTATGGCGACGGCTCGCAGCAGGGCTATGACGCCGCGACCCAGCGCAAGCTGTACCTGCGGCTCGAACGCCGCAACCTGTACGCCATGCTCGGCGATTTCGAGACCGGGCTGACCGACACGCAGCTCACCCGCTACAGCCGCACGCTCAACGGCGTGAAGGCCGAATATCAGGGCAATCGCATCCTGTTCAGCGCGTTCGCGGCGAACACCGACCAGCTGTATGCGCGCGACGAGATCCAGGGCAACGGCCTCTCCGGCCCGTATCGCCTGTCGGGCCGCGACATCGTCCCCAACAGCGACAAGCTGCGGATCGAGACGCGCGACCGGATCCGGCCCGAGCTGATCCTGTCGGCCAAGACGCTGACTCGCCACATCGATTACGACATCGACGCGAGCGCAGGCACGATCCGCTTCCGCGAGCCCGTGCTGGGCCGCGACGGCGCGAACAACCCGGTGTTCATCGTCGTGGATTACGAAACCGAAGGCCGCACGCGCCAGCTTGCGGCGGGCGGGCGCGCCGCGATCCGGCTGGCGAAGGGGCGCGCGCAGATCGGCGCGAGCCTGCTGCGCGACGAGAGTGCGGGCAACGCGACCGTCGCCGGGATCGACCTCAAGGCCAAGCCGACCGCCAACACCGAGATCCGCGGCGAAATCGCGACCGGCGGGCGGCTGGGCATCGGATCCGGGCGTGCGTGGCTGGCCGAGGGCGAAGTTCACGTCCGGCGCGCCGACGTGCTCGTCTATGGCCGCAGCCAGGACCGGAGCTTCGGGCTCGGCCAGCAGAACGTGGTCGAGGCGGGGACGCGCAAGTTCGGGATCGACGGGCGCGTCGCGCTTGCCGACAAGCTCGCGCTGACGCTGACGGCGTGGAACGCGACGCAGCTCGACACCCCCGGCGCGCGCACCGCCGCCGAGACCCGGCTCGAATATCGCCGGACGCACGGGACGCTGTTCATCGGCGGGACCTATGCCGACGATCGCGGGATCGACGGGCAAGCGCGGCATTCGCGGCTGCTGACGCTCGGCGGGACGCAGGACCTGTTCGGCGGCAAGCTGGTGATCGGCGCGCAGGCGCAGATCGCGCCGGGTGGCGACAAGGAGAGCGTCGACTTCCCGCTCCGCCAGCAACTCACCGCCGCGTTGCGGGTGCGCGAGGGCATCCGCCTGCTCGCCGGCTACGAGATTTCGCAGGGGCGTGATTTCACCGCCAACACCGCACGCGTCGGGTTCGACGTCGCCCCCTGGTCGGGCGCCAAGCTGATGAGCACGCTCAACCAGCAGGCCGCAAGCCAGGCGGAGCTGCCGGTCGGCAACACCGCGTCGACCGGCGGCGAGAACGGCCAGCGGACCTATGCGCAATATGGCCTCAACCAATCGATCAAGCTCGGCAAGCGCTGGACCATGGACCTGACGCTCGACGCCAACAGCACGCTGCGCGGGCGGGTGCCGACCGGCGCGCTGGTCAACGCCTTCGCGAGCACCGCCAACACGCCGATCGCGGGGCAGTACGGCAATGACGGCGACTATGTCGCGGCGACGCTCGGGGCGGGCTATCGTGCCGAACGCTGGTCGTGGAACGGCCGTGTCGAATATCGCCGGTCTGACCAGAGCAACCGCTGGACGATCAACACCGACGCGCTGCGCTCGCTCGGCCAGGGCCGGACGCTGGCGGCGAGCGTGCGCTATTCGGACCTGACCGACACGCGCGGCGCGCGCGCCGCCTTCGGCACCGCCGACCTTGCGCTCGCGCTGCGCCCGCAGGACAGCCGCTGGTCGCTGCTCGAGCGGCTGCAGGTCCGCAACGAACATGCCGATGCCGGGATCACCGGCACCAACGTGATCGGCGTGCCCGCCTTCGGCGGCGGCTTCCAGTCGACGCTGCGGCTGATCAACAACGTCGCGGTCAACTATCGCACCGGGCCGGAAGGCGCGGGCCATGGGTTCGAGGCAACGGTCTATTATGGCGCGAAATGGGTGCGGGGCGCGTTCGGCGAGGACGATTACACCGGCTATATCGACGTGATCGGGTTCGATCTGCGCCGCGACCTGGGCCGCCGCTTCGACATCGGGGTGCAGGGTTCGGTCCAGCACGCCTGGGATCGCGGTAGCATCGCGTTCAGCGGCGGGCCGTCCGCGGGCGTATCCCCTGCCAAGAACGTGTGGGTTTCGGTCGGCTACAACATCACCGGCTATCGCGACCGCGATTTCGAGGCGGATCGCTACACCCGCTCGGGTGCCTATGTCACCGCGCGGCTCAAGTTCGACCAATGGTCGCTCGGGCGCGCGGGTCGCACGATCTTCGGGGGGGCGAAGTGATGCGGCGGATGATGGCCGGTCTCGCGGCGCTGGGTGTTGCCATCTTGCCCGCTGCGGCACGCGCGGATCCGCTGACCGTGACCAAGACCGCGGCGGTCGTCTCGGACCAGATCAGCACCGTCGCGCCCAAGGCGCTTCCCGGCGCGACGGTCGATTATCGCGTATTGTTCAGCAACCCGTCGGGCAACCTGCTGACCCCGGTGCGCAACATCACCATCGACGACGTCTTGCCGACGCGCGTGGTGCTGCGCGTCGCGGATATTGCCGCTGCGGGGAAGGGGCCGGTCGAGTTTCTCGACGGCAGTCTGCTGGGGCTCGGGCTGGGGGGCAGCGGGCTGAGCTGCGGCTTCACCTCCTATGCCAGCACGACCGACTGCATCGACTTCTTCGACGGGACGAGTTGGAGCTACGTCCCGAGCCCCGACGCCGACGGCTATGACGCGCGGGTCCGCGCGATCCGGGTCAAGCCGGTCACCACTTTCGCAACCAACGGTTCCTTCCAGATCCGATACAGGGTGAAAATCCAATGACCTACATGCCACCGATCGCGAAAATGGGCATTGTCGCCGAACGCCGCGAGGACCAGCGCTACCGGCGTGTCCTTGCGACCGGCAAGCTGATCCTCAACGATTGCGAGATGTTCTGCTTCGTCCGCGACTTGTCGGTCGGCGGCGCCAAGATCGAGACGCTGACGGTGCCGCCGATCGGGCAACGGCTCGTCTTCGAGATGCGTGGGCTCGGCCCGTGTAGCGCGCGCGTCGTGTGGAACCGGGAGCATCTGGTCGGGCTGGCGTTCGATACGCCGCAGGATCTCGCCACGGTGTCGGATCGCGGAACGCGGCAGGGCTATTGCGCGCGTGCGCCGCGCTTCGCGACCGATCGGCTCGCGCACCTGCGCGTCGCGGGGGCGACGGTCGCGGTCGAGCTGGTCGATCTGAGCGCGGGTGGCGCGCGGCTCCGCGGGGTCGAGGGGCTTCGCTGCGATACGCCCGCCAGCCTGATCTTCGATCACATCGCGCCGCGCCCGGGTTTCATCCGCTGGGCGCGCGACGGCGACGTCGGGTTGCAATTCACGCCCATCCTGGACTTGCCGACGCTGATGCAGATCCTGCGCTGACGACGCCGCCGATGCGGGGGGCTTTGGGCGCTTGGCCCCCCGCGTAAAACCCACGGTTCCCGTCCGCGGCTTTTTCGCTTAAGGGCCGCGCAATGTCTTCCCATTCCACTCCCCGCACCGCCCCGCGCTCGAAGGCGCGTGCCGCCGCTCGCCTTGCCGCCGTCCAGGCGCTGTACCAGCACGACATGGAAGCCACCGCGATCCCGGTGCTGCTCCACGAATTCCACAATCACCGCCTCGGCGCGACGATCGAGGATGCCGAATATGCCGAGCCCGAGGTCGATTTCTTCGACGACGTGGTGAAGGGCACGACCGCGCGCCTGTCCGAGATCGACACCGCGATCGCGGGCAAGCTGGCGGCGGGGTGGAACCTCGCGCGGCTCGACAAGGCGATGCGCGCGATCCTGCGCGCGGGGACGTATGAATTGCTGGCGCGTGCGGACGTGCCGACCGGCGCGGTCATCACCGAATATGTCGACGTCGCGCACGCGTTCTTCGACAAGCGCGAGTCGGGGTTCGTCAACGGCCTGCTCGACGCGATCGCCAAGGACGTGCGCGGCTGAGCATGGCGGAGGTGATCAACCTCCGCCGCGCGCGCAAGGCCCGCGCGCGCGATGCGGCGGCGGAAGGGGCCGCCGTCAACCGCGCCGCGTTCGGGCGGACCAAGGCGGAGCGCGATGCCGCGGCGGTCGAGGCCGAGCGGCAGGCGCGGCTGCTCGACGGAGCGAAGCGCGAGGAGTGAGCCCTCGCGCCCGATCTGCCAGCGATCGCTAGTCGATGGTCACTGCGACGATGCGCCAGCCGCCGTCTTCCTGTTCGAGCGTGACCGTCTCGATCGCCTCCGCCTTGTTCGCGAAGGCGGTGCGGAACTTGACCACCTGATAGCCTTCCGGCGGCGCCGGGAAATATTGCTGGCTCTCCAGCACACGCGAAACCATTCCGCCGAGCGGGACCCGCGCCGTGTTCGACGCCGCCGTCCACATCTGGACCGAGTTGACCTTGCGGAAGGCCTTGCCGGTCAGGCGATAGCTGTCGTCCCAGCGGGACTGGTCGAGCAGCGCCAGCCAGTTGCGCGCGGTGTCGACCACCGCTGCATTGGGTGCCTTGGCGCTATCTGCTGGGGGCGGCACGGGGGGCGCACTGTGCGGCATTGCGAGAAGCGCAAGGAGCGCGAGGGCAAGCGTCATGACGAGGACTCCGATCAGCATTGCGGGGCGGCGCACGGCCGGCCCGACGCCCTTGCCGGGCGCCTCGTCCTGATCCGGCGCGGAGGAGGGCGCGTCTTCCCCGATTTGCGTGTCCCCGGACAATTCGGGGGTGGGCGGCGCGCTTCGCTCGCCCTCGGCTTCGAACAGGATTCGCGCGGCCTCGCGGCTGCTCGACACCGCCATCTTGCGGCGCGCATCGCGCAGGCGTTCGTTGATCGTGTGGACCGAGAGGTTGAGGCTCCGCGCGGTGGACTTGGCGTCATGACCGCGCACGATCAGCCGAAGGGTTTGCTTCTCCTTCTCGGTAAGCGTGCCAATTCCGTCTCTTGCCGTCATGGTCATGGCGAAGACCCTAGTTGCGGGGCGTGGCGCGGCTACCCCGAAAAATTCGTACCTGCAGGGCTGGCACTCCCGCTAGACCCCATTGCATGACCGAAGCCGAATTCCTCGTGGCGCTGCGCCGCCTCCCGCTCCATCCGGGCGCGCTCGACCTGCGCGACGATGCGGCGCGGCTGGGGGATCTGGTGCTCACCACCGATACGCTGGTGGAGGGAGTGCATTATCTTCCCGACGATCCGGCGGGGGACGTGGCGTGGAAGCTGGTCGCGACCAACTTGTCCGATCTCGCCGCCAAGGGGGCGGTGCCGCTGGGGGTAATGCTCAACTATCCGCTGCGGGCGGTACCGTCTTCGCCGGAGGGGGCGGGACACTGGGACGCCGCTTTCCTCGAAGGCTTCGCGCACGCCCTGACGATGCTCGCCGCGCCGCTCCTTGGTGGCGATACCGTATCGCTGCCGGCGCATGCCCCCCGAGTCATCACGCTGACCGCGATTGGCCAGGCCAGCGCCGCACCGATCCGGACCGGCGCGCGCGCCGGGGACATGCTGTACGTGACCGGTACGATCGGGGACGCCGGGGCCGGACTCAGCGTGGCGCAAGGGACGGTCGGTCCCGCCGCGCTGCTCGCCGCTTATCGCCGCCCGGAGCCACGTCTCGTCGAAGGTCGTGCTCTGGCCGGCGTCGTCACCGCGATGATGGACGTTTCCGACGGTTTGCTGATCGACGCGCAAAGGATGGGCGCGGCAAGTGGCCTTGCCGTCACGGTCGATCTTGCCAAAGTCCCGCTCTCCGACGCCTATCGCACCTTTGCCGGGGATGACCGCGCCGCCAGGCTCGCAGCAGCGACGGCGGGGGACGATTACCAGCTGTTGTTCGCAGCCCCCCCCGGCGTCGCTGTCCCTTGTGCGGCGACATGCGTAGGCCTGTTCGCCGCCGGCAATGGCCTGATGCTCGTCGATGAAACCGAAGCCGTTCCGATCCCCGGCAATCTTGGGTTTCAGCACAACCGGTAAGCCCAAGCCGCGCGCGCTTGCCAACCCGTCCTCCACCTGTAGGATGACCCCCAAGAGCGGGGACGAGACCGCAGTCACGATCCTTGCCAACCCTCAGGGAAAGGAAACGCATGACGATCGTCTATGCCGCCATCATCTGTGGCCTGATCGCCGTCGCTTACGGCGCGATCACCAGCCAGCAGGTCCTCCGAGCGCCCGCGGGCAACGAAAAGATGCAGGATATCGCCGCCGCGATCCAGGAGGGGGCGAAGGCCTATCTCGGGCGGCAATATCGCACGATCGCGGTGGTCGGTGTCATCGTCCTGCTGCTGGTGTGGGTGTTCCTCGACGGGATGCGGACGCCCGTCTCCGCGCTGAGCTTTGCATTGGGCGCGGTGCTGTCGGGCGTGGCGGGGTATGTCGGGATGAACATCTCAGTCCGCGCGAACGTGCGGACCGCCGAGGCGGCGCGGACCTCGCTCCAGGGCGGGCTGACGATGGCGTTCCGCTCGGGCGCGGTGACGGGGTTGCTCGTTGCGGGGCTCGGGTTGCTGTCGATCTCGGGGACGTTCCTGTATCTCGCGGGGCCGAACGGTGCCGACGCGGGCGCGCCGGTGGTGGTCAAGGCGCTGACCGCGCTGGCGTTCGGCGCATCGCTCATCTCGATCTTCGCGCGGCTGGGCGGCGGCATCTTCACCAAGGCGGCGGACGTCGGCGCGGATCTGGTCGGCAAGGTCGAGGCGGGAATTCCCGAGGACGACCCGCGCAATCCCGCGACGATCGCGGACAATGTCGGCGATAACGTCGGCGATTGTGCGGGGATGGCGGCGGATCTGTTCGAGACCTATGTCGTCACGATCGGCGTGACGATGATCTCGGTCGCGCTCGCGCTCAAGAATGCGGATCATTTGCTGAGTGTGATGACGCTGCCGCTGATCGTCGGTGGGGTGTGCATTTTGACCTCGATCCTTGGCACCTATGCGGTGCGGCTTGGGTCGGGCACGATCATGGGGGCGCTCTACAAGGGGTTCTGGCTGAGCGTGGGCCTGTCGATCCCGGCGATTTATATCGTCACGCGCTACACACTTGGGGACATGGATGCGCGGATCGGCGGCAACGCCTTCCTTGACGCCGCCACCCCCGAAGCGATCGCGGGGATGGCGGCGACGAGCTTTACCGGCATGCAATTGTTCTGGTGCATGATGATCGGGCTGGCGGTGACTGGCTTGCTGGTGTGGATCACCGAATATTATACCGGCACCAACTTCCGCCCGGTCCGCTCGATCGCCAAGGCGTCCGAGACGGGGCACGGCACCAACGTGATCCAGGGGCTCGCGATCAGCCTCGAATCGACCGCGCTGCCGACGCTGGTGATCGTCGTCGCGGTGATCGCGGCGTATCAACTGGCGGGGGTGATCGGGATCGCCTTCGCCGCGACCGCGATGCTCGCGCAGGCGGGGATGGTGGTTGCGCTCGATGCGTATGGACCGGTGACCGACAATGCGGGCGGGATCGCCGAGATGGCGGGGCTGCCCGATGACGTGCGGCATCGCACCGATGCATTGGACGCGGTCGGCAACACCACCAAGGCGGTGACCAAGGGGTATGCGATCGGGTCGGCGGCGCTAGCAGCGCTGGTGCTGTTCAATGCCTATACGTCGGATCTGGCGCGTGATTTCCCGACGCTTACGGTCAATTTTGCTTTGTCCAACCCTTACGTCATCGTCGGGCTGCTGCTCGGCGCGTTGCTGCCCTATCTGTTCGGCGCGATGGGGATGACCGCGGTCGGGCGCGCGGCGGGCGCTGTCGTCGAGGAGGTCCGCGCGCAGTTCCGCGACAATCCGGGGATCATGCTCGGCACCAGCCGCCCGAATTATGCGCGGACGGTCGATCTCGTGACGCGCGCGGCGATCCGCGAGATGATCGTGCCGTCGTTGCTCCCGGTGCTGTCGCCGATCCTGGTGTATTTCGTGATTACTTTCGTCGCTGGGCAGGCCGAGGGGTTTGCTGCCTTGGGCGCGATGTTGCTGGGCGTGATCGTTTCCGGGCTGTTCGTTGCGATCTCGATGACGTCGGGGGGCGGCGCGTGGGACAATGCCAAGAAGTTCATCGAGGATGGCAATTACGGCGGCAAGGGGTCCGAGGCGCACAAGGCGGCGGTGACGGGGGATACGGTGGGGGATCCGTATAAGGATACCGCGGGGCCGGCGGTGAATCCGATGATCAAGATTACGAATATCGTGGCGTTGCTGTTGCTCGCGGCGCTGGCGGCGGCGGGGTGAGGGGTGCGTGTCGTCCGCCCTGCCCCCCGGCGAAGGCGAGACCTTTGCAAGGCAATCGAAGGTTTGATCGTGCCCCCTTGCCCCACAAGCTGCCGTCATGCTGAACTTGTTTCAGCATCCACCGCGCAACGGGCTCAGTCCGGACTCGTGGAGGGCTGGATCCTGAAACGAGTTCAGGATGACGGACAGTTTTGCAAACCTCTCGTCTTCGCGGGATGACGGAAGGAGGCGGCGATCCCGTTTTCTTCAACCAATGGATTTGCGTGAACAAAGCCCCGCCTTACGCTACCACGCGGCCAACGTTTCCAAGGACAAACCGATGCCCGACCCGATGATCCAGACCGAGCGGCGCGGCGATGTGCTGATCGTGACGCTCAACCGCCCGGACCGGCTCAACGCCGCCCCGCCGCAGATGTTCGCGGACCTCCGCGCCGCGCTCGCCACGCTCGACGGCGCACGCGCGGTGCTGATCGCGGCGGCGGGGCGGGGGTTCTGTTCGGGCGCCGACGTCGGCGGCGGCGCGCTCGGGAGCGACGACCCCGGCAACACTACCTTCAAGGCATTGACCGAAGCGTATAACCCGACGATCGCCGCGATCGCCGACCTGTCCGTCCCCGTCGTCAGCGCGGTGCGCGGGCCCGCCGCCGGGATCGGGTGCAGCCTCGCGCTCGCCGCCGATTTCTGCGTCGCGAGCGAGGCCGCTTATTTTCTCCAGGCGTTCGTCAACATCGGGCTCGTCCCCGATGGCGGCGCGTCGTGGATGCTCCCGCGGCTGATCGGCCGTGCGCGCGCGACCGAGATGATGCTGCTCGGCGAACGCGTTCCTGCTGAAAAGGCGCTCGATTGGGGGATGATCCACAAGGTCGTGGCCGACGACGTGCTCGATGCCGAAGCGGTCGCATTGGCGGAACGGCTCGCCGCCGGGCCGACCGTCGCTATGGGGCTGATCCGGCGCCAGATCCGGCATGCTTACGAAGCCGATTACGCTGCGGCGATGCTGCAAGAGGCCGAAAACCAGCGGCATGTCCGCGGGACCGCCGATTCGATCGAAGGCGGCATGGCCTTCTTGCAGAAACGAAAGCCACAGTTCACAGGAACCTGATGGTAGAGATTGAAACCAATTCGGGTGAGGATGCCGGCAGCACGCCGGCCCCGCGCGATCTTCCCGAGCCGAGCACGCGCCCGACGCTGGACGCCTGGGCGGCGGCGGCGGCGAAGGAGGTCAAGGGCAGGGACCTGACCTGGCACACGCCCGAAGGGATCGACGTCAAGCCGCTGTACACCGCGGCGGACGTGGCGGAGATCGACCCCGGTCTCCCCGGCTTCGCGCCGTTCACGCGCGGCGTGCGCGCGTCGATGTATGCGGGGCGGCCGTGGACGATCCGGCAATATGCGGGGTTCTCGACCGCGGAGGCGTCCAACGCCTTTTATCGCCGCAACCTGGCCGCTGGGCAGAAGGGGCTGTCGGTCGCGTTCGATCTGGCGACGCATCGTGGCTATGACAGCGACCATCCGCGGGTGACCGGCGATGTCGGCAAGGCGGGGGTCGCGATCGACACGATCGACGATATGAAGATCCTGTTCGACGGGATTCCGCTCGACAAGATGTCGGTCTCGATGACGATGAACGGTGCGGTGATCCCGATCCTCGCCTTCTTCATCGTCGCGGGCGAGGAGCAGGGCGTGCCGCAGCATCTGCTCGACGGGACGATCCAGAACGACATCCTCAAGGAGTTCATGGTCCGCAACACGTATATCTATCCGCCTGCGCCGAGCATGCGGATCATCTCGGACATCATCGGTTATACGTCGGCGCATATGCCGAAGTTCAACTCTATCTCGATCTCCGGCTATCACATGCAGGAAGCGGGCGCGACGCAGCTTCAGGAGCTGGCGTTCACGATCGCGGACGGGCGCGAGTACGCCAAGGCGGCGATGGCGTCGGGGCTCGACCTCGATGCGTTCGCGGGACGGCTGAGCTTCTTCTTCGCGATCGGCATGAACTTCTTCATGGAAATCGCCAAGCTGCGCGCAGCGCGCAAGCTGTGGCACCGCGTGATGACCGATCTCGGCGCGAAGGACGAACGCTCCAAGATGCTGCGGACGCACTGCCAGACGAGCGGCGTCTCGCTGACCGAGCAGGACCCGTATAATAACGTGATCCGCACCACGGTCGAGGCGATGGCGGCGATGCTGGGGGGGACGCAGTCGCTCCACACCAACGCACTCGACGAGGCGATCGCTTTGCCGACCGACTTCTCCGCACGGATCGCACGCAACACGCAGATCGTGCTGCAGGAAGAGACGGGGATGACCAAGGTCGTCGATCCCCTGGGCGGCAGCTATTATATCGAGAGCCTGACCGAGGAACTCGTTGAGAAGGCGTGGGAGATCATCCAGCGCGTCGAGGCCGAGGGCGGGATGGCGCAGGCAGTCGCGGCGGGCTGGCCCAAGGCGATGATCGAGGAAGCGTCTGCCGGTCGTGCCGCGCGGGTCGACAAGGGCGAGGACGTCATCGTCGGCGTCAACAAGTACAAATTGTCCGAGCAGGACCCGATCGACATTCTCGACGTCGACAATGTTGCGGTGCGCGAGGCGCAGATTGCGCGGATTGCACGGTCGAAGGCCGGGCGTGACGAGGCGAAGTGCCAGGCGGCGCTGAACGCTTTGCGCGAGGGTGCGCGCAAATCCTCCCCCGCCATGGCGGGGGAGGGGGACCGTGAGCATTCAGCGAACGGTGGAGGGGTCGATCCGGGCGCGGCACCTGCGGCAGAACCCCTCCACCACCCGGCTGAAGAAGCCGGGCGGTCCCCCTCCCCCGTTGGGGGAGGATCTAATTTGCTCGCACTGGCGGTCGAATGCGCTCGCCAGCGCGCCACGCTCGGTGAGATTTCTTCCGCGATGGAGGATGTGTTCGGACGCTACGATACCGTGCCGACGCCGGTTTCGGGCATCTACGGCGGCGCGCATGAGTTCGACGCGGCGTGGCAGGGGCTGAAGGAAGGCGTCGTCTCGCTCGAGACGCGCAATGGCCGTCGCCCGCGGATGCTCGTCGCGAAGATGGGGCAGGACGGGCATGACCGCGGCGCGAACCTCGTGTCGTCGGCGTTCGGCGATCTCGGGTTCGAGGTGGTGCCGGGGCCGTTGTTCCAGACGCCCGCCGAGGCCGCCGCGCTCGCGATCGCGCGCGATGTCGACGTGGTCGGCGCGTCGTCGCTCGCGGCGGGGCACAAGACGCTGATCCCCGAGCTGATCGGGCATCTGCGCGAGGCGGGGCGCGGCGACATCAAGGTGATCGCAGGCGGGGTGATCCCCGCGCAGGATTATCAGGTGCTGCGCGATGCGGGCGTGCGGGGGATTTTCGGGCCCGGGACCAATCTGGTCGAGGCGGCGGGCGAAGTGTTGCGATTGCTGGGGCATAACATGCCCCCGGTTGAGGGAAATGTGGAATGACTGATGGACTGACCGCCGTTCGAAGCCCCTCCCCCTTGGGGGAGGGGTTGGGGTGGGGCCGTGCAGCGGACTCAACCGACGTCGGGCTCGGTGAGACTTCCCCCACCCCCATCCTCTCCCCTGAAGGGGAGGGGCGGACCAGGAACGACTGGACGCGCCAGGAAATCGCCGCGTTGTTCGATCTTCCCTTCGACGAACTGATGTTCCGCGCGCAGACCACGCACCGCGCGCATCATGCCGCGGGGCAGGTGCAGCTGTGCACTTTGCTGTCGATCAAGACCGGCGGTTGCCCGGAGGATTGCGGCTATTGCAACCAGTCCGCCAGCGCCGACACCGAGCTGAAGGCCAGCAAGCTGATGGACGTCCGCGCTGTCCTGCAATCCGCCGCGCAGGCGCGCGACGCGGGGTCGCAGCGGTTCTGCATGGGCGCGGCGTGGCGCAACCCCAAGGACAAGGACATGCCCGCGATCATCGAGATGGTGCAGGGCGTCCGCCAGATGGGGATGGAAACCTGCATGACGCTGGGCATGCTGACGCCCGCCCAGGCCGAGCAGCTCGCCGATGCGGGGCTCGATTATTACAACCACAACATCGACACGAGCCCAGAGAAATACGCCGAGGTCATCACCACGCGAACCTTCCAGGACCGGCTCGATACGCTCGAGCACGTCCGTGAAGCTGGCATCAACGTGTGCTGCGGCGGGATCGTCGGGATGGGCGAGACGCGCGGCGATCGCGTCGGCTTCATTCATGCGCTCGCCACTTTGCCGCGCCACCCGGAGAGCGTGCCGGTCAATGCGCTGGTGCCGGTCAAGGGCACGGTGCTCGGCAACATGCTCGCCGATACGCCGCTCGCCGCGATCGACGAGATCGAGTTCGTCCGCACCGTCGCGGTCGCGCGGATCACGATGCCGCTGAGCATGGTGCGCTTGTCCGCTGGGCGCGAGAGCATGTCCGATGCGACGCAGGCGCTGTGCTTCATGGCGGGCGCGAACTCGATCTTCACCGGCGACAAGCTGCTCACCACGGGCAATGCCGGCGACGACAAGGACGCCGCGTTGCTGGCCAAGCTCGGGCTTGTCCCGATGGTTGGGGAAGAACCGATGCGGAAGGAAAAGACATGCTGTTGATCACGTTGCTGATGGCCACGGCCGCGCCGGTCCAGACTCAGGCGGCGATGAACCGCACCGCCGGGTCGAGCTATGCGCAGGCGGATGCCGGGATGACCGCGCAGTGGAAGCGGACCTACGCGTACATGAAGCGCCGCGACGCGCAGGACACGTCGCGCGGCGGCGGGTTCGGTTATGCGGGCGCGCTGCTCGAGAGCCAGCGTGCTTGGCTCAAGTTTCGCGACACGCAGTGCGTGATCGAGGGCGGGCAATATGCGGGCGGGTCGGCGCAGGGCATGACGATGGCGGCCTGTCGGACCAGCATGACGCGGGCGCGCACCGCGCAGCTCAAATCGATGATCTGGTACCAATAACGATCAGTCCGCACCCGGCATCCGGTCGGGGAGACGGCACAGTTTAGGGCGAGCGATGTTCAAGAAAATCCTGGTTGCGAACCGCGGCGAAATTGCCTGCCGCGTGATGCGGACCGCAAAGAAGATGGGGATCGCCACGGTCGCGGTCTATTCCGACGCGGACGCGCGCAGCCCGCATGTGCTGATGGCGGACGAAAGCGTGCGTCTTGGGCCGCCGCCGGCGGGCGACAGCTATCTGCTCGCCGACCTGATCCTGCTTGCGGCCAAGGAAACCGGCGCGGACTGCATCCATCCCGGCTACGGCTTCCTGTCCGAGCGCGAGAGCTTTGCGCGCGCTTGCGCCGATGCCGGGATCGCGTTCGTCGGGCCGCCGCCCAAGGCGATCGCCGCGATGGGGGACAAGATCGAGTCCAAGAAGCTCGCCAAGGCGGCCGGCGTCAACGTCGTCCCCGGTTTCCTCGGTGAGATCGCCGACACCGAGGAAGCGGTGAAGATCGCCACCGACATCGGCTATCCGGTGATGATGAAGGCCAGCGCGGGCGGCGGCGGCAAGGGGATGCGGCTTGCTTATGCCGAACAGGATGTTCGCGAGGGCTTCGAGGCGACAAAGCGCGAGGGCCTGGCGTCGTTCGGCGATGATCGAGTGTTCATCGAGAAGTTCATCGAATCGCCGCGCCATATCGAAATCCAGGTGATGGGCGATCAGCACGGCAACATCGTCTATCTCGGCGAGCGCGAATGTTCGATCCAGCGGCGGCACCAGAAGGTGGTCGAGGAAGCGCCGTCGCCGTTCGTCACGCCGAAGATGCGTAAAAGCATGGGCGAGCAGGCGGTCGCGCTCGCGCGTGCGGTCGGGTATTTTTCGGCGGGGACGGTCGAGCTGATCGTCTCGGGCGCGGATACGACTGGCGAGGGGTTCTACTTCCTCGAGATGAATACGCGGCTGCAGGTCGAGCATCCGGTGACCGAGGCGGTGACCGGGCTGGATCTGGTTGAGCTGATGATCCGGGTGGCGGCGGGTGAGGCGCTGCCGTTTTCGCAGGACGATGTGACGCTCAAGGGGTGGGCGATCGAGAACCGGGTTTATGCCGAGGATCCGTATCGCGGGTTCTTGCCGAGCACGGGGCGGCTGGTGCGGTATCAGCCGCCGGAAAGTGTGGGGACGCCGTATGCCGCGCTTAGCCCCTCCCCCTCGGGGGAGGGGTTGGGGTGGGGCCGTGCAGCGGACTCTACCACCGGCAGTCTCGGTGAGACCGCCCCCACCCCCTACCCCTCCCCTGAAGGGGAGGGGCAAGAAGGAGAAGAGGGAGCTTACGTTCGTGTCGACGATGGCGTGCGCGAGGGGGGCGAGGTCAGCATCTTCTATGACCCGATGATCGCCAAGCTCATCACCTGGGCGCCGACGCGCGAGGAAGCGATCGACGAGCAGATCGCCGCGCTCGATGCGTTCGAGATCACCGGCCCCGGCAACAACATCGACTTCCTATCCGCGTTGATGCAGCACCCGCGCTTCCGGTCGGGCACCATCACGACCGGGTTCATCGCCGAGGAATATCCCGACGGCTTCCACGGCGCGCCTGCATCGCCCGAGCTCATCCGCGACTTGTCCGCGATCGCTGCCTTCGCCGCGACCGCCGAGGCGGATCGGGCGCGCCGCATCGACGGCCAACTCGGCAAGCGGCTGCGCCCGCCCGCGCAATGGGCGGTCAAGATCGGCGAGGCCACGCATGTCGTCGACATTTCGACCGACGGCGTCACGGTTGATGGCGAAGAGCTGGATATCGCGCTGGAATACACCCCGGGCGACCGGATGGTGCACGCCGAGATCGAGGACACCGACCTGAGCGTGAAGATCGTCCGCACGCGCGGCGGCTTCCGCCTCACCACGCGCGGCGCGAGCCATGATGCGCGCGTACTTCCCGCGCATGTCGCACCTTTTGCGCAGCATCTGATCGAAAAGATCCCGCCCGATCTGTCCAAGTTCCTGCTGTGCCCGATGCCGGGCCTGCTGATGCGGCTCGACGTCGGCGTGGGCGACAAGGTCGAGGCGGGGCAACCGCTCGCGGTAGTCGAGGCGATGAAGATGGAGAACATACTGCGCGCCGAAAAGGCCGGGACGGTCAAGGCGGTCAACGCCAAGACCGGCGATAGTCTGGCGGTCGACGCGGTCATTCTCGAAATGGAATGACAGAAACGGGCCCCGCCGCGACACATTGCGACAATTAATCGATGGACCGCGACCGGTGTGTTAGTCACACAGGACGTATGCGGCTTCGATCCCTCCTGTTGCTCTCGCTGACGGTGCCGATCGCGGCGTGTACGGTCGGTCCGGATTACCATCCGGCGACCCCGACGGCGCTGGGCGTGCCCGATACCTATTCGGTCCCGCTTCCGGCGCAGGCGAGCGGCGACCTGACCGCGTGGTGGACTCGGTTCGACGACCCGCTGCTCACCAGCGTGGTCGAGCGCGCGCGCGCCAACAATCTCGATATCGCGCAAGCGGTCGCGCGGTTGCGGCAGGCGCGCGAGGCGCTGGTCCAGTCGCGCGCGCAATTGTTGCCTACGGTGAATGGCTCGTCGGGCTATACCCGCTCGCAAAGCATCGTCGGCGGGACGACCACCTTGCCCGGCGGGGCGACGGTCATCACCGGGCGCGGATCGGGCGATACGCTGTCGCTCGGGCTCGACGTGCAATATCAGGTCGGCCTGTTCGGCGAGGTCCGGCGGACGGTCGAAGCGAGCCGCGCGCAATATGAGACGTCGGGCTATGATCTGGCGACGGTGTTGCTCTCGACCGAGGCGGAGGCGGCGCGCAACTACATGTTGGCGCGGCTGTATCAGGCGCAACTCGCCAATGCGCGGGCGTCGCTGCGCGTGCAGGACGACAATCTCGAGATCGCGGGCTTCCGGGTCCAGGCCGGGCTGGTGTCCTCGCTCGACGCCGAACAAGCGCGTTCGCAGCGCGCCACCACTGCCGCGACGATCCCGACGATCGAGCAGAATTACAACGCCGCGGTTTCGCGGATCGGCGTGCTGACCGGGCAGGCCCCGGGCGCGCTCAAGGCCGAGCTGGCGGCAACGCGATCGATCCCGACCGGCCCGGACAGCGTCGCGGTTGGGGTGCCGCTCGACACGCTGCGCCAGCGTCCCGACGTTCGCGCCGCCGAACGCCAGCTTGCCGCGACCACCGCGCAGATCGGCGTAGCGAAGGCGCAACTCTATCCCGCGTTCGCGATCAGCGGGAGCCTGTCGACCGACGCCTCCAAGATCGGCAATCTGTTCCAGACGATTGCCGGGCAGGTGTTCGCCGGGCTGACGCAGGCGATCTTCAACGGCGGGCGGCTGCGGTCGCAAGTGCGGAGCAGCGAAGCCGCGGCGGACGGGGCGTTCTCGGCGTACAAGTCGACCGTGCTGCAAGGGCTGGAGGACGTCGAGAACGCGGTCGTCGCGCTCGATTCGGCCAAGCGCCGTGCCGAACAGTTCACGATTGCGCTCGATGCCGCCAACACCAGCGCGATCCTGTCGCGCAGCCAGTATCGCGCGGGGCTGACCGATTTCGTCACGCTCAACACGACCGAAACCGCGCTGCTCAACGCGCGCAACGGATTGAGCCAGGCGCAATCCGACCGCGCGACCGCGTTGGTGCAACTGTTTCTCGCGCTCGGCGGCGGGTGGGACAGCCGCGCCGATCCGACCGCGCTGATCGCACCCCCCGCGTCCAACCCCATCGTCCGGCAGGAACGCTAAATGGCCACCACGCCCCCGACCGCACCCAGCCCCGATCTGGATGCCTTCCTCGGCACCAAGCTCGTTCCCGCGTGGAAGCGTTGGGGCAAATGGGTCCTGGTCGCGCTCGGCGTGATCCTGCTGCTGCTGGCGCTCAAGAGCTGCTTTGCCGGCGACGCCAAGCCCGAGTACGCGACCGCCGCGGTCGAACGCGGCGCGCTGTCGGTCAGCGTGTCGGCGACGGGGAAGCTCGCGCCGACCAATCAAGTGCAGGTCGGGTCGGAATTGTCGGGGCTCGTCACCAAGGTGGTGGTCGACGTCAACGACCGGGTGACCAAGAACCAGCCGCTCGCGCTGGTCGATCCGTCGCGGTTCCAGGATGCGGTCAATCAAAGCCAGGCCGCGCTCGACGCGGCGGTCGCCACGGTCGCGCAGAATCAGGCGACGCTGGCGCAGGCGAATGCCACGCTGTCGCGGTTTGAGGAAGTCAGCCGCCTGTCGGGGGGACGCGTGCCCGCCAAGACCGAGCTCGACCAGGCACGCGCCGACCGGGATCGCGGGATCGCCAACGTCCGCGCCGCGCAGGCGAACGTGGTGTCGGCGCGCGCGACGCTCTCGTCCAACGCGACGCAGTTGGTTAAGACGGTGATCCGCTCGCCGGTCAACGGCGTCGTGCTCGCACGGCAGATCGAACCGGGGCAGACCGTCGCGGCTTCGTTCAGCACGCCGACGCTGTTCGTGATCGCCGAGGACCTCAGCCGAATGAAGCTCGCGGTCGCGATCGACGAGGCGGACGTGGGGTCGGTCAAGGAAGGGCAAAACGCGACCTTCACGGTCGATGCCTTCCCGGGGAAGACCTTCCCGGCGGATATCACGCGCGTCGATCTCGGGTCGAACCTCAGCGCGTCGACCAGTTCGTCGGGCAGCACGACGACCACCACCTCCACCGCGGGGCAGGTCGTTTCGTACAGCGCGACGCTTTCGGTCGCGAATGCCGGGCTGCAGTTGCGCCCGGGCATGACCGCGACCGCCGATATCGTGACGACCGCCAAGCCCAACGTCCTGCTCGTCCCCAACGCTGCCTTGCGGTTCAAGCCCACTGATACCGGGGCGTCGAGCGGCGGCAGCGGGATCGCGGGAGCGCTGGTTCCCCGTCCACGCCGTCGTGGCGGCGCGGGCAGCGGCAAGGGCGAGACGGTCAAGCGCGGGGGCGCGCAGACAGTCTATGTGCTTGCCGCAGACGGGACGCCAAAGGCGGTCGACATCACCACCGGCGAAAGCAATGGATCGATGACCGAAGTCCTCGGCGGTGCGCTCAAGCCCGGCGACAAGGTGATCACCGGACAGCTTGCGAAGGATTCCACTGGCGGGGCGAGCGGGCAACGGCGGCGATCGGGCGGGCAGGGCGGTGGCCAGTAATTCCGCCTCCCCGGCGGTGTCGGAAGCGGCTGCGGTCGCGCCGATCATTTCGCTCCGCGACGTTACCAAGCGCTACGGCGACGGCGCGACAGCGTTCCTCGCATTGAAGGGGATCGACCTCGACATCGCGCAGGGCGACTTCGTCGCGGTGATGGGTGCGAGCGGATCGGGCAAATCGACCACGATGAACATCCTCGGCTGTCTCGACGTCCCCACGGGGGGGACGTTCGCGTTCAAGGGCGTCCATGTCGAGACGCTCGATCGCGACCAGCGCGCGTTGTTGCGGCGCAAGTATCTGGGGTTCGTGTTTCAAGGGTTCAATTTGCTCGCACGGACCACCGCGCTCGAGAATGTCGAACTGCCGCTGCTGTATCGCGGCGACGCCAAGGGCGCGCGGCGGGCGGCGGCGATGGCGGCGCTCGACAAGGTGGGCCTCGCGAACTGGTGGGACCATACGCCCGCCGAACTTTCGGGCGGGCAGCAGCAGCGCGTCGCGATCGCGCGGGCGATCGTCACCAGTCCGGCGGTGCTGCTGGCGGACGAGCCGACGGGGAACCTCGATTCGGAGCGTTCGGTCGAGATCATGGAATTGCTGGCGGGGCTCAACCGCGACAGCGGGATTACGGTGATCATGGTGACGCACGAGCCCGACATGGCGGCGTTCGCGCGGACGATCGTGCATTTCAAGGACGGGCTGGTGGAGCGGATCGACACGCAGCATCATCAGGGCGAGGTGGCGTTGTGACGTGCGCAACGCAAAAGCCCCTCCCCTTCAGGGGAGGGGTTGGGGTGGGGCCGTTCCGCGAGCCTAGAGCGATGTGGATGCTGGACTGCCCCACCCCCAACCCAGTGTCGGGTGAAGGATGCCCCGCATCCTTCAGGCCATGCCGGGGGCATGGCCGACCCGACACTCCTGAAGGGGAGGGGCTAGAGTAATGTTCGGCACAACCCTCTCCCTCGCGCTGCGCTCGATCGCGCGGCACAAGCTGCGCTCGTTCCTCACCACGCTCGGGATCATCATCGGCGTTGCGGCGGTCGTGACGATGGTCACGCTCGGCAAGGCGACGACCGCTGCCGTGCAGAAATCGATCTCTTCGCTCGGCACCAATATCCTCCAGGTCCGTCCCGGACAGGGGTTCGGACGCGGTGGCGGCGGCCCGCGTCCGCCCGATTTCAAACCACAGGATGCGATCGCGATCCGCGATCAGATCGCGGGCGTCACCGCGGTCGCCGCGCAGGCGGGGACCACCGCGACCGCGATCTACGAGGGCGCGAACTGGTCGACCACGCTCAACGGCACGACCAACGCCTATTTCCAGGTCCAGCCGTGGCCGCTGACCGAAGGCCGGTATTTCACGCCGGCGGAAGAAGCCGCGGGCAAATCGGTGTGCATCATCGGCAATACCGTCAACACCAACCTCTATCGCGGCGGCTCCCCGCTCGGCACGCGGATGCGGATCGGCGGGATTTCGTGCGACGTGATCGGACGCCTGTCGGCGCGCGGGCAGGCGGGGTTCGGCGGCGATCAGGACGATGTGGTGATCATGCCGCTCAAGGCGGTGCAGCGCCGCTTTACCGGGTCGACCGATCTCAAGCTGATGCTGGTCGGGGTCGACCAGGCCTATGCGACATCCGCGGTGCAAGCGTCGATCGAAGATCTGCTGCGTGAACGTCGCAACATCACCGGCGGCAAGGACGATGACTTCAACATTTTCGACACCGCGCAGATCTCGGCGACGCTGACGCAATCGACGACGCTGCTGACCGGGATCGTCACCGCGGTGGCGGGGATCAGCCTGGTTGTCGGCGGGATCGGAATCATGAACATCATGCTCGTCTCGGTGACCGAACGGACGCGCGAGATCGGCATCCGCTTGGCGATCGGCGCGGTGGCAGGGGAGGTGCTGTTGCAGTTCCTGGTCGAGGCGATCGCGCTGTCGATGCTCGGCGGGGTGATCGGGCTGGTCGTTGCGCAGGTCGCGGTGCTGTCGCTGACGGGGGTGATGAAAGTCGATTATCTGTTCGACCCGCAGATCAACATGATCGCCTTCGCCATCTCGGCGGTGATCGGGGTGGTGTTCGGCTATTTCCCGGCCCGCCGCGCCGCCGCGCTCAACCCGATCGACGCCCTCCGCCACGAATAGCCGCGCGCAGCGCAACAACCTTCTCCCGCTTCTCTTCGCGGCTTTGCGCCTTTGCGCGAGTCCCTCTTCTTCTCCTTCGCCGGGAAGAAAAAGAAGGATTGATCACGCAAAGGCGCAAAGGCGCTAAGAGAAGAAGGGGGTTGGGGACGCTTGCGCGTCGGTTCGTGCGCGGGCAGGAGCGGGCAATGACTAGCTGGAAATTGAGCCTGCCCTGCACCCGCGCCGAGGCCGAGGCGATCGATGCCGCCGAGGACATTGCGGACGGCGTCGTGCTGATGACGACCGAACTCGAGGAGGACGATCGCGAGCATTGGCGGCTCGACGCCTATCTCGAGGCCGAGCCCGATGCCGCGACGATCGCCGCGATTCAGGCGCTCGTCCCCAGTGCGGTGGCGGTGGTGCCCGAGATCGAGGCGCTGCCCGAAGAGGATTGGGTAACGCTCAGTCAGCAGGGACTCGAGCCGATCACCGAGGGGCGCTTCGTCGTCCATACCAGCGTGCATCCGGTGGACGTGCCCGTCGGCGGACGGGCGTTCCTGATCGACGCCGGGCAGGCGTTCGGAACCGGCCATCACGCGACCACGTCGGGCTGTCTCGCGATGCTCGACCGGATGGCGGGACAAGACGTCACGCGGGCGATCGACATCGGCACCGGGACGGGTCTGCTCGCTTTCGCGGCGCGGCATCTGTGGCCGCAGGCGGAGATCGTCGCGACCGACATCGACCCGCGCGCGATCGTCGTCACGCGCGAGAATGCCGAGCGCAACGCGGTCGAAGCGATCGACCTGATCGTGGCGGACGGGACGCTCGACGACGGGATCGTTGCGCGGGCGCCGTATGATCTGGTGATCGCCAACATCCTGGCGGGACCGCTCGTCTCGATGGCGCCCGAGATCGCCGCGATCGCCGCGCCGCGCGCGACGATCGTGCTGGCGGGGCTGCTGGAGACGCAACGTGCCGACGTGGTGGCTGCGTTCACGGCGTGCGGTTGCACGCTGGAGGAGACCGATCGCCGCGGCGACTGGAGCGTCCTGCGGCTCGTGGCAGGGGCGGAGCGCCATGTTCCGACCGCGCCGATCGACCCCAAGGGTCGCGATGGCTGGGCGCTGGACCTGTAGCGTCCGGAGGCGTGCTCCGCGTCCCCTTTGGCGGGACGCGGATCAGACCGTCAGCCGATCACTTCGCTGATCATCTGCTTGGGCTTGGCGTCGGTGAAATTGGCGACGTCCCCGAAAATTTCTGCGGCATGCGGGCCGGTCATCGCCTGCTGGACGTCGCCCATCGTGGCAAAGGACAGTTCGGCGACGATGATGAACGGCGGCGGGCTTCCATCGGGCCCCGGCATGCCCTTGAGCACGCGCGTGCCCGACAGCTCGGCTTTCCAGCGTTCGCGGACCAGCGGCATGTGCTGGTCGAGATAATAATCCTCGTCGAACCGGCCCGCCGATTCGTACAGCACGCTGACGACGATCATGGTGGTTTCCTTGTGCGTATCGGTCATTTTTTTCCTAACGCGTAAGCCTGCGTTCCGGTGGTGATCATCGTATCCTGCGGCAGAATTTCTGCGACGGGAATGTCGGGCAAGGTCGCGAGCGTGCGATACAGCGGTGCGAAATCGGTCTCCACCGTCACGCGCAGCAATTCCTCGAAGCTCGGAATAACGAAATAATTCTGCTGGAAGTCGTCGATGCGATAGTCCGTGCGCATCACGCGTTCCAAATCGAAGGCGATGCGGTTCGGGCTCGCGTCATCGAGCGCGAAGCGGCTTTCGGCGAAGCTCGATACGATTCCCGCGCCATAGATGCGCAAACCCTCAGGCTCGGCGATCAACCCGAATTCGACCGTGTACCAATAGAGCCGCCCGAGATATTTGAGCGCGTCGAGCCCATGCGCGCGCTGCCCGCCGCGGCCGTAGGCCGCGAGATAATCGGCGAATACCGGATCGGCGAGCATGGGCACATGGCCGAACACGTCGTGAAACACGTCCGGTTCCTGGAGATAGTCGAGCTGATCGGCGCGGCGGATGAAGTTGCCGGCGACGAAACGACGGTTCGCCATATGGTCGAAGAACACGTCGTCCGGCACCAGGCCCGGCACCGCGACGACCTGCCAGCCGGTGAGCGCCATCAACCGTTCGGACAGTTCCTCGAAATCGGGGATGCCCGGTTTGGACAGCTTCAGTACATCAAGCCCGCGTAGATACGCGTTGGAAGCACGTCCCGGCAGCAGTTTTGCCTGGCGTTCGAACAAAGTATCCCACACGCGGTGGTCTTCGTCGGTAAACGCGCTCCAGTTCTGCGGAATGGTCCAGTCGGCATTGGCCCCCGCGGGAGGGGCGTCGAGAACATGCGTATCATCGGTCATACATCGCCTCTATCATAGCGATTGCTGCGGTTGAAACAGGAAGCGAATGCGACAGTTACGCCTATCGGTCGGAGCCGGCCTCCTCATCCTGCTTCTTGCGCTGGGGAGTTACGGCATCGCGGGTCTGGTCGGCGGCATGATCGCGACCAATAGCGGCTCGGTGCGCCCGGCGGACGGTATTCCGGTGATCGTCGAGAGCAACGGAGTCCATACCGGGCTGGTTCTACCCAAGGTCGCAGCGGGTGTGGATTGGCGCGGTGTGTTGCCGGCGGGGGATCTCGCCGATCCGCGTTATGCCGCTTATGACCACGTCGCGATCGGCTGGGGCGACCGCAAATTCTACGTCGAGACGCCGACCTGGGCGGACGTCCGGCCGATGACGGTGCTATGGGCGGCGCTTGGAAGCGGGCAAACCGTCATGCACGTCGAGCATATCGCCCCGCCTCAAGCAGGGGCCGATTCGCGCGTCGTCTTGCTGCGCCCGGAGGAATATCGCCGCTTGGCCGCGTTCATTCGCGCGAGCTTCGCGCCACGCGGCTGGCATCGGACGGGATACGGGATGGATGATGCCTTTTACGCCGCGGTCGGCCATTATGACGCAATCCACACCTGCAACGACTGGACAGGCGACGCCTTGCGCGCGGCCGGCGTGCGGATCGGGGCGTGGACGCCCTTTGCGATGACGGTGCTCGAATGGTTCCCGGCGTGAAGCCGCCCTCTCGCTTCCTCTGGGCAGCTGAGTTGCCGCGCGCCGCGTTCGGGCTGGCGTCGTTGCTGGGCGCGCGCCGCAAGCTCGGCACCGCGCCGCGCGGAGACGGGCGGCCGGTTCTGCTGCTTCCGGGGATGATCAACAGCGATCGGTCGATGGCCGTGCTGCGGCGGTACCTGCGCCACCTCGGCTATCGCGCGGAGGGCTGGGGGCTGGGGCGGAACCTCGGGGTGCGGGCGATCGGCTATGAGGGGACGCTGCTGCTCGACCGGATCCGTGCACTGCATGCCGAAACCGGCAAGCCGGTCACGCTGATCGGGGTCAGTCTGGGCGGGATCATGGCGCGCTATGCCGCGCACCGTCTTCCATCGGAAGTGGCTGAAGTCATCACGATCAGCTCGCCCTTCGCGGGATCCCCCCGCGCGACCAACGTGTGGCGCACGTTCCAGCTGTTGACCGGCGAGCAGATCGATTCCCCCTCGGTGCTGGCGCAACGCAAGCTGGTGGCCGAGCCGCTTCCGATGCCGTCGACCGCGATCTGGAGTCGCAGCGACGGCTTCGTCAACGGCATGATCTGTCACGATGCAAACGGGCGGACGATCGAGGTTCGCAGCAGCCATGTGCTGGTGCAACTGCGCCCCGAAGTGCTGCTCGCGGTTGCGCGCGTGCTTGGGGAGAGCGTGCGTACGTCCGCCGCCTGATCCCGATCAGCAGTCGTTCCGGCGCTCCTCGCGGCATTCCCGCTGCGCGCGCTTGCGCTCGCGGCCTTCGCGTTCCTCCTGCTTGCGCATCTTCTTGCCGTAATTGCGGTCGGCTTCGGACTGGCTGGTCGTCGTCCAGTCGACGGTCTTGCCGACGGCCTTGACCGGGAAGGTGACGATGCTGGCGGCGGTGCGGACGCAGCCTCCGGCAAGCAACGGAAGCATCGCGGTGGCGAGCAACAGGCGGTAGTTCATCGGTTTTCCTTCACGGCGTCGCGGACCTTTACCCCAATTCCGGGGAAATCGGTGAAGAAACCGTCAATACCGAGCGCCAGATAGCGACGCATTGCCTCCTCAATCTTGCCATGCGTGGCCAGATCGACGCCGTTTTGCAGGCTTTTCGGCAGGAAGACATTCTCCGCGCGGAAGGTCCAGGGGTGGAGCCGCAGCCCGGCGGCATGCGCATCTGCCACCAGCGTCGTCGGGGCAGCATCGCCATTCTGGATCATCGCGAGCCCGGGACCGATCCCGTAAGCATAGCTTGCAACGGTCTTGAGCCCGGCGGGGGTGACCATCGCGGCATAGCTGGGGGTGGCGCGGTCGGCGGGGCCGCCGCTTGCGTCCATCAGCTGGATCAGGCGCAGTCCGGTCATGCCGTGCAGCCGTTTCAGATTGTCCACCTCGAACGACTGGATGAACACCGGATCGGTCGGCTTGCTCCATCCGGCGGCCTTGAGTTGCGCGATCAGCAGGGCTTCCATCGGATGGCCTATGCTCGCGAAATAGGTCGGATGCTTGGTCTCGGGATAGATGCCGACGACCCGCCCGCCGACCGAGTGCCGCTTGGCCAGCGCAATCACTTCGGCCAGCGTGGGGACTTCGAACTGGCCGTCATATTGGACGTTGTCGGGACGCAGCTTCGGCAACCGCTCGACCGCGCGGAGCGTCTTGAGCTCGGCAAGCGTGAAATCCTCGGTGAACCAGCCGGTGTGGCTCTCGCCATCGATCAGCTTGGTCGTGCGGCGCGCGGCGAATTCGGGGTGGGTCGCGACGTTGGTCGTGCCGGTGATGTCATTCTCGTGGCGCGCGACGAAGACATTGTCCTTGGTGAGGACGAGGTCGGGCTCGATGAAATCAGCCCCTTGGTCGATCGCAAGCGTATAAGCGGCGAGGGTATGTTCCGGGCGCAACCCGCTGGCGCCGCGATGCGCGATCACGATTGGCGGGGAGAGCGGGCGGGCGAGCGGTTGCGGCGCAGGAGATTGCATTGGCGCACCGTGCGCCATTGCGGATGCCACCGCCAGCAGCGACAGTGCCGCCAGCCGCGTCACCCCGCGCCGAACGGGGCGAGAATAAAGCCGAAACCCGCGCGTTTCTGCGGAAACCAATTCATTCATGTTCGTTAACCCGTACTGAAAAGGAGGCGCTGCCCCATGCAATTTACCATCAACGGCGAAACCCACGACGTCGAACCCGATATCCGCGCATCGTTGCTCGACGTGCTGCGCGAACACGTCGGTCTGACCGGCACCAAGAAGGGCTGCGACCATGGCCAGTGCGGTGCGTGCACCGTTCTGGTGAACGGGCGCCGGATCAATTCGTGTCTCACGCTCGCGGTCATGCATCAGGATGATGACATTCTGACGATCGAAGGGCTTGGCAGCGCGGACAATCTGCATCCGATGCAGGCGGCGTTCGTCAAGCATGACGGCTATCAGTGCGGTTACTGCACCCCCGGGCAGATCTGCTCGGCGGTCGGGATGCTCGACGAGGTCAAGAAGGGCTGGCCGAGCCATGTCAGCGACAAGCTCGACAGTGTTTCGCTTAGCAACGACGAGATTTCGGAGCGGATGAGCGGCAACCTTTGCCGTTGCTCGGCCTATCCCAACATCGTGGATGCGATTTCAGAAGTTTCCGGGCTGACGCCCGCGCAGAAAGAGGCGGCGGACGCATGAAAACCTTTGCCTATAGCCGGGCGGAAAGCCCTGAAGCCGCGGTCGCCGCGGGTGGTCGCTTCATCGCGGGCGGGACCAATCTGCTCGACCTGATGAAACTGCAGATCGAGACGCCGGAATCGCTGGTCGACATCAGCCGGCTCGACCTTGCGAAGATCGAGGAGCGCGAGGATGGCGGTCTGACGATCGGCGCGCTGGTTCCCAACAGCGACCTTGCCGCCGATCCGCGCGTGATCGCGGGCTATCCGGTGCTCAGCCGTGCGCTGCTCGCAGGGGCATCGGGTCAGTTGCGCAACAAGGCGTCGACCGGGGGTAATTTGCTCCAGCGGACGCGCTGCTATTATTTCTATGACAAGGCGACTGCCTGTAACAAGCGCGAGCCGGGCACCGGTTGCTCCGCGATCGGCGGGGTCAACCGCATTCTGGCGATCCTCGGCACGAGCGAGCATTGCATCGCGACGCACCCGAGCGACATGGCGGTCGCGATGCGGGCGCTCGATGCGACGATCGTCACGTTGAAGTCAGATGGTGATCGCCGCCGGATCGCGATCGGCGAATTCTACCGGCTTCCGGGCGACACGCCGCAGATCGAGAACGTGCTCGAGGCGGGCGAACTGATCACCCACGTCGAATTGCCGACGCCGCCCAAGGGTGAGCAGCTGTACCGCAAGGTGCGCGATCGTGCGTCCTATGCGTTCGCGCTCGTTTCGGTGGCCGGGATCGTCTCGGTCGAGGACGGCAAGATTGCTTCCGCGGCGCTCGCGTTCGGTGGTCTCGGCCCGATGCCGTGGCGCGACCCTGCGGTCGAGGCTGCGCTGATCGGGCAGGCGCCTTCGGATGCCGCGTTCGCCGCGGCGGCCGATGCGCTGCTCAAGGATGCCAAGGGCTATGGCACCAACGATTTCAAGATTCCGCTTACGCGCCGCACCCTGATTGCGAGCCTGCGTGAGCTGACGGGAGTGTCCGCATGAGTACCACCAACGCACTGAAGATGGACAAGCCGGTTCCCGACAGCTTGCTCGATACGAGCACGCAGGGGATCATTGGAAAGCCGCTCGACCGCAAGGAGGGGCCGCTCAAGGTCTCGGGCGCGGCCACCTACGCCGCCGAATATCAGATCGAGAATCTGGCGTACGGCGTGCTGGTCGGTGCGCCGTTCGGCAAGGGCAAGATCACCGGGATCGATTCGGATGTTGCCAAGGCCTTGCCGGGCGTGATCGACGTGGTGACGGATTTCGACAAGTTCCTCACGACGCCCGCGCAGGGACTGGCCCCCAAGGCACCTCAGGGCGTGGAGAACGTTCAGTATTTCGGCGAAATCGTCGCGATCGTACTGGCGGAGAGCTTCGAAGCCGCGCGCGATGCAGCGCAGCAGGTCGTGATCAACCACGAAGCGGCGGACGATGGCCGGTATGATTTCGAGGCGCTGAAGGGCGAGGCCGAAAAGCCCGCCAAGGGCGATATTCCCTCGCATTTCTCGCAGGGCGATCTCGACAAGGCGATGACCGATGCGCCGGTGACGCTCGACGTCACCTTTACCACGCCGAGCCAGAACAGCGCGGCGATGGAGCCGCATGCCAGCATCGCGACCTGGGATGACAGCGGAATGCTGACGCTTCACGGTTCGTATCAAATGCCCGGGAACGACGTGGAACAGCTCGCGGCGGCGCTGGGTGTCAGCAAGTCCAAGGTGCGGATCGTCGCGCGCTATGTCGGCGGCGGCTTCGGGTCGAAGCTCGGCATTGCGCCGGAATCGGTCGCTGCGGCGCTTGCAGCCAAGGCGCTCGGTCGCCCGGTCAAGGCGGTGATGGCGCGCCAGCAAGTGTTCGATGCGACTGTGCGCCGGTCCAATACCGAGCAGCGGATTCGTCTCGCTGCGACCGCGGACGGCAAGCTGACCGCGATGGGGCATGAAACGCTGACGTCGAACCTGCCGGACGATGATTATTTCGAGCCGACGGGTCAGGCGACGCACTTTATGTATGCGGCCGAAAACCGCGAGATCAACCACGACATCGTCCGGCTCGACTGGTTGTTGTCGGGTTCGATGCGCGCACCGGGTGAAGCGGTCGGGATGCTGGCGCTGGAAGGCGCGATGGATGAGCTGGCGGAAAAGCTCGGGATCGACCCGATCGAGTTTCGCAAGATCAACGAGCCCGAGATGGACCCCGAAAAGGGTGTGCCGCATTCGTCGCGTGAACTCGTGCGGTGCATGGACGTCGGTGCGACCAGCTTCGGCTGGGACAAGCGCAACGCGACCCCGGGAACGCGCCGCGAAGGCGAGTGGCTCGTCGGCATCGGCATGGCAGCAGCAGCGCGCGCGAACATGCTCCAGCCTTCGGAAGCGCGGGTTACCTTGTCCGCGACGGGGCGTGCGACGGTCGAAACCGACATGACCGACATCGGGACGGGAACGTACACGATCCTCGGGCAGATCGCGGGTGAAGTGCTCGGGCTTCCGCTCGAACATGTCGACGTCGAGCTGGGGGACACCAATTTCCCGACCGCAGCGGGGTCGGGCGGATCGTTCGGCGCCGGGTCGAGCGGGACCTCGGTGTATCTCGCCGCGGAAGCGATCCGCGAGAAGATTGCCAAGGCGATGGGGGTCGATGTCGACGCGCTGACGCTCAAGGACGGCCATGCGGTCGCCGACAATCGGCGCGTGCCGCTCGGTGAGCTGGCGGGCGAGGGGATCGTCGCGATCGGCTCGATCAAGCCGGGCAAGCAGGAGAAGGAAAAGACCCAGTCGTCCTACGGTGCGCATTTCGCCGAAGTTGGCGTCAATGCGGTGACGGGCGAAGTCCGTGTCCGCCGGATGCTCGGGGTATTCGCGGCTGGGCGCATTCTCAATGCAAAGACCGCGCGATCGCAGTGCCTTGGGGGCATGACCTTCGGGATCGGCACTGCGCTGACCGAGGATTTGATCCACGATCCACGCAACGGGAAGTTGGTGAACCGCGATCTGGCGGAATATCATCTGCCGGTGAACGCGGACGTCCCGCAGCTCGAAGTCGAGTTCCTCGAGGAACGCGACATCCATGCCAACCCGATGCACGCCAAGGGTATCGGCGAGCTGGGGATCTCGGGCGCAGGTGCGGCGATCGCGAATGCGGTGTACAACGCCACTGGCATCCGTGTGCGGGACTACCCACTTACGCTCGATAAGATCTTGGAAGGCCTGCCCGAACTGTAAGGGCAGGCCGCGCGCGGGGAACATCATGGCCGATTTCAAAATGGACGCCGATCACTCCGGTCTCGCGCTGGAGCGTGGCGTCCAGGGGGTGCTCGGCGCCGGGCTCGACCGGAGCGAGGGCGCGCTCAAGGTCAGCGGTGTCGCGCGCTATGGCTATGAACATCCGCTCGCGGGGGAGGTAGCGTACGGCTATCTGATCACCGCACCCGCTGCCAAGGGTAGGATCACCGGCTTCGATACCGATACCGCGCGGGGTTTGCCGGGGGTTCTCGACGTGATCGTCGACGACCCCCGCATTCCGCGTCAGGCCGCCGCCTTCGTCCCTGCGCACGCCGGCAACGACGAAATTGACCATTGGGATCAAATCGTTGGCGTCGCAGTCGCAACCAGCTTCGAGGCAGCGCGCGACGCGGCGAAATCGGTGACGATGACGATCGCGCCCGAACAGGGACATTTCGATACGATGGCGGGGGTCGGCGATGCCAGCGGTCCGCCGAAGGACTCGCGCCTGCAGGATATGGCCAAGGGCGATATCGACGCGGCGATGGCCGATGCCGCGGTGACGATCGACCAGGTTTATACCACGCCGAATCAGGTACATGCGGCGATGGAGCCGCACGCGTCGGTCGCGGTGTGGGAGGGCGACACGCTCACGCTCCATTCCAGCTTGCAGATCCTGCATGCCGCCAAGGGCATTCTGGCAAAGTCGGTCGGGATCGAAGCGGACAAGGTTCGTATCCTATCGCCTTATATTGGCGGTGGTTTTGGCGGGAAAATGCTCGGGCCGGAGGCGGTGCTTGCGGCGATCGCGGCGCAAAAGGTCGGGCGCCCGGTGAAGATCGCGATGGCGCGATCACAGCTGTTCCACAACGTCTATCGTCGCACCGATACGCATCAGCGGATCCGCTTAGCCGCTGATAAGGATGGCAAATTGACCGCGCTGGCGCATGACAGCGTGGTGAGCCAGGGGCCGGATGGCGGGTTCATGGAGCCGGTCGCGCTGGGGTCGATCGCCTTGTACGATGCGCCGGTGCGGCACTTCACGCACAAGATCGTCACGCTCGACATGGTGCAGGCGGGCGCGGTGCGCGCGCCGGGTGAGGCAGTCGGGATGCTCGCGCTCGAGACCGCGATCGATGAGCTGGCCGAGGCGCTCGGGCGCGATCCCATTGATTTTCGCAAACTTAATGAGCCGCCGGTCGACCCGATGACAGGCGCGCCGTTCTCGACACGCGCGCTGGTGGAGTGTCTCGACAAGGGCGCGGAGCGGTTCGGCTGGGCCAACCGTGCGTCGCAGCCGGGGCAAGTGCGCGACGGCGAATGGCTGATCGGGATGGGGATGGCGGCCGCGGTCCGGATCAACCTGCTGGTCGATTCACAGGCGCGCGTGACGCTTTCGCCCGACGGACGCGCGCGAATTGAGACCGATATGACCGATATTGGTACCGGAACGTACACGATTCTCGGCCAGATTGCGGCGGAATCGCTCGGTTTGCCGATGGATTGCGTCGACGTGATTCTGGGCGATACCGATCTGCCGCCGGGCGCCGGATCGGGCGGGTCGTTCGGCGCGGCGAGCGCCGGATCGTCGGTCGCGCTCGCGTGCGAGGATATCGTCGCGACGCTCGCCGAGCGGATGCAGGCGGACCCCAAGGACATGACGCTCAAGGACGGCCATGCGATCGCGGGCAACCGCCGGGTGCCGCTGTCCGAGCTGGTCGGGAGCGAGCCGCTCGCGGCGCTCGGCAAGATTAGCCAGGGGAGCAATGCCAAGACCTTCAGCCAGGCCGCGCACGGCGCGCAATTCGCCGAGGTCGCGGTCAACAGCGTGACCGGCGAAGTCCGCGTGCGGCGGATGCTCGGTGTGTTCGAGGCGGGGCGGATCCTTAACGCCAAGCTTGCGCGGAGCCAGGCGATCGGCGGGATGATCTGGGGGATCGGTTATGCGCTGATGGAAGAAGCGGTGCTCGACCAGCGGCACGGCGCGTTCGTCAATCATGACCTCGGTGAGTATCACATCCCCAGCCATGCCGACGTGCCGCCGCTCGACGTGCTGTTCGTCGAGCATATCGACCGGCACGCCAACCCGATCGGGGTGAAGGGGCTGGGCGAATTGTCGATCTCGGGCGCGGGGGCCGCGGTGACCAACGCGATCTACAATGCGTGCGGGGTGCGGGTGCGCGATTTCCCGTTGACGCTCGACAAGATCCTCGGCGGATTGCCGGATATGTGATTTCTCCCTCTCCCGCTTGCGGGAGAGGGGCGGGGAGAGGGCAGGGCGAGAAGGGCGACGGTGGGTAACCGGCACGCCCCTCTCCCCGGCCCTCTCCCGCAAGCGGGAGAGGGAGTAGAGATGGCTGACAATGATTCCGTGCTGAATGCCGCCACCCAGTGGAAGGGCGCACCGCTCGCGCTCGCCACCGTAGTGTCGACCTGGGGCTCCGCGCCGCGTCCGCGCGGGAGCCATATGCTGGTCCATGCGGATGGGCGGTTTGAAGGCTCCGTGTCGGGCGGGTGCGTCGAGAACGACATCCTCACGACCGCCGCCGAGGTGATCGCGGGCGCGCCGTTCCAGCTCAAGAACTACGGCATCGCGGATGCCGCCGCGTGGGAAGTCGGGCTACCGTGCGGGGGCGAGATCTCGGTGCTGGTCCAGCCGGTGTCGGCGGAAGGCTTCGACCCCGAACTGTTCGACCGGATCGCCGAAGCGCGCGATGACGGCAAGGCGTTGCAGGTCGTGACCGATCTCGCGTCGGGCCAGAGCTCGCTGCGCCCGCAGGAGGGCGCGGCGTTCGTCAACCGCTATGATCCCCCGCGCCGGTTGCTGATCGTCGGCGCGGTGCAGATCGCGCAGGCGCTCGCGGGGCTGACGCGCGAGATGGGGATCGCGACGACCGTGATCGACCCGCGTGCGCGCTTCCTCACCGAGGAGCGATTCCCCGGCGTCACGCTCGACGATCGCTGGCCCGACGAGGCGGTCGAGGCACTCGATCCCGGCCCCGCAACCGCAGTGGTAACGCTCAGCCACGATACCAAGATCGACGATCCCGCGCTGATCGCGGCGCTGGCGCATCCGACCGCCTATGTCGGGGCGCTCGGCTCGCGCCGAAGCCATGCCGCGCGGCGCGAGCGGCTTGCGGCGGCGGGCGTGTCCGAGGCGGACCTCGACCGGATCGACGCACCGGTCGGGATCGACATCGGCGCGGTCGGCCCGGCAGAAATCGCGCTGTCGATCGCGGCGGCGATGGTCGGCGCGTTCAATGCGGATCAGCGCAAGAAGGGATGACCGCGATGCTGACCCCCGAACAGTGCGTGCTGATTCTCCTCGCGGCGGGGCGATCGGTGCGGTTCGGGGATGTGGACAAGCTCCAGCAGGACTTCCTCGGCAAGCCGCTCGCCTTCCATGTCGTGACTGCGCTGGAAGCGATGCCGTTCAAGGCGCGGCTGGCGGTCTGCTCGGGGTCGGACCTCGACTTTGCCAGCCGTGGTTACCGCGTGATCCACAATGACGATCCGGGGGACGGCATGTCGGGCTCGGTCAAGCTCGGCGTAGCGGCGGCGCGCGAGATCGGGTGCGAGGCGGTGGTGATCGCGCTAGCGGACATGCCGCGCGTGACCGCAACGCACATCTACCGACTGCTGGAGGCGGCCGCGGGACGGGATGCGGTGATCGCATCGAGCAACGGCGTGCATCCGACGCCGCCTGCGGTGTTCGGGGCGGATCAGTTCGAGGCGTTGCTGACGCTGGAAGGCGACGAAGGCGCGCGCGCGATGGTGCGGGCGGGGCGGCACGTGATCGCGCCCGAAGCGGAGTTGCTCGACGTCGACCGGCCCGAGGATCTGGCGCGGTTGCGCAGCTTGCGGTGAGGTAGGCCGCGTAACTCCGGTGTAGCCGATCGCGACCCTGATGCCGTAGGGTCCCCGTGTCGCGGCCGATGGCGATCCCACAGGCGCGCGATGCCGACGGTCTCAACGACGAGTATGCCATGCGCCGTTTTCTTGCTTTCCCCGCGATCAGCCTCGCCCTGCTCTCCGCGTGCAGCCACAAGCCGCGGATCGTCACGGCGCTCCCACCGCCGCCCGTGCCTGCGCCGCTGCAACCGACCATGCCGGCCGGGGCCTATGTCGGCATGCGGACTCCCCCGCGCATGAGCGATGGCCGCTATCTCACGCCCAATCGCAATCTTTCCGCCGACGGCACGGTCTGGCATTTGCGGGCTGCGCTGAACGTCGCCGCGCTCGCGTGCCGGGGGGCGGACGAAGACAGGATTGTGGCGAGCTACAATGCGCTGCTGACCCGTCAGAAAGCGCTGCTCCAGACGGCGCAGGCGCGGCTGTCCGCCGAGTATAAGGCGCAAGGCGGCGCGTGGCAGGACCGCTACGATGACCAGATGACGCGGCTCTACAATTTCTTCTCCCAGTCCCAGGTCCGCGAGCCCTTCTGCCGCGCCGCCGCCGCCACCCTCGCCGACAGCGCGACATCGACGCCAGCGACCTTTCCGTCCTTTGCTTCGGACCGTCTGCCGGTGCTCGAGAAGCCTTTCACGGATTTCTTCGCCGCCTATGACGCGTGGCGCGCCGCAAGCGTGCCGGCCAACCGCATGGCGAGCATGGGGGGTGCGCCGGGGGCTTCGGCCTCGGGCGGGGGGCAAACGGGTTCGGCGATGGTTGCAACAGCCGCGCGGCGAGGGAAGTGAGACGGGCGTTGCGCGTTTTGCGCGCGACGGTTTCCGAACAGCTCGTCACGACGTCTGGAATTGGCGGATCGGGGAATGAGGCGTTCTGACTGGAAACGCCCAGATGCGGACGTCGTCGCCCAAAATCATGATGCCCGAAAGCGGTTGTCCGCGAAGTTGCAATGAAGTCTGTTTTGCAACGCCTAAATAGGTAGGAGGCAGAATGCAGATCGTTACGATGTCATCAAAATGGGGCGTTCAACTGGAAGGGGATACATTCAACCTCACGAACCTCGCGAGCAAGATCAACCACTCGATCAAATCCCCCGCCAGCTTCTTTTTCGCGATGATAAATAATGTTCATGTTCTTCGGACTCAAAGGTGGGGCGGGGCGGCGACGGCAATAGACGCGTTCCAGTTGGCGGTCGGTGACATAAACCTAATTAGGGGCTGTTTAGACGCTATCGACGGATGCCATGCGATCGAGCCCGGCACTGTGTATAGGTTTAAAGCTGATGGACGTTACGACATGTCTCGGCAAACACACCTACTATCGATCTTTGCCCACAAGCGGATGGAGGACTGGGCTAGCCCGGACGAGTTCAGCGAGCTGCTCGCAAAAGCAGAAAGCGATCGCAGGCTCCGAGCAGCTTTTTCCGACCTGACACCAGACACACCTTGGATCGACATCTATCGGTCGTGGGAGTCCCTCAAAGATTTCCACGGCGGCGAACATAAGATGCATCGGGCGTTCAAGGCGGAACAGAAGCGCATCAAGCAATTGACCCGGACAGCGAATAGCTTCCGGCATGCTAAAGCTTACAATGTCGTCCCCGATCCAATGCCGCGTGAAGAAGCGATTATCTATTTAAAGGATCTCCTGCTGCGAACCGCCGTCGTGCGTGGCGTTCCGCCCGTATCTCAGGCTTTTGAGCCGGGGCAACAGGTGCAATTGACGAACTACGAACCGGACCCGGGCCAGCCTGCGTCGCTGAACAAATTGTCCCTCGGACGTCCAATTAACAATATATAGTTATCGTATAATGGTTCGCTTTTGCACGACCACCGACCAGCCTCCACCAGCTCGCGTCCCTTTTCAGTCGGCAGCGAGGATACGGTGCGGACGGGTAGGAAACGCCCATCGTCGTTCATCCGCGCGAAACGAACGGGTCAAGCTGAAGTCCTCGCTCGCCGACCACCGCAAAAAAAGGGCCGCGAGCATGTCTGCTCGCGGCCCTTTCCGTTTGCCCGATCGGGGCGACCGATCAGATGAAGCGGTTGATCAGATTCTCGATCCGCTCCTGGCGACCCGAGCGCGGCTGCGGGTCGATGCTGTGCTCGACCGCGAGATCCGCGATGCCTGCCAGATCGAGACCACCGACCTTCTGGCCGAAGTCCGCATCCCAGCCGGCATAGCGCTCGGTCTTGATCGCATCGAGGCGACCGTCCTCGATCAGTGCTGCCGCATTGAGCAGGCCCTTGGCGACGACGTCGATCGCGCCGACATGACCGTGGAACAGGTCGACCGCGTCCATCGACTGACGGCGGACCTTGGCGTCGAAGTTGAACCCGCCGGTGGTGAAGCCGCCCGCGCGGATGATTTCGAGATTGGCGAGCGTCAGTTCCTCGACCGAGTTGGGGAACTGGTCGGTATCCCAGCCATTCTGCGGATCGCCGCGGTTCGCGTCGATCGAGCCGAAGATGCCGAGCGCGGCAGCGGTCGCGATCTCATGCTCGAAGGTGTGGCTGGCGAGGGTCGCGTGGTTCGCCTCGATGTTGACCTTCACTTCATTCTCGAGGCCGTAGCGCTTGAGGAAGCCGTACACCGTCGCGGTGTCGAAATCATACTGGTGCTTGGTCGGCTCGAACGGCTTTGGCTCGATCAGGATCGTGCCGGTGAAGCCGATCTTGTGTTTATGCTCGACGACGAGCGACAGGAAGCGCCCGAAATTGTCGAGCTCGCGCTTCATGTCGGTGTTGAGCAGCGTCTCGTAACCCTCGCGACCGCCCCACAGGACGTAGTTCGCGCCGCCGAGGCGATGCGTCGCTTCGAGCGCGTCACGCACCTGCATCGCGCCGAACGCGTACACTTCCGGGTTGGGGTTGGTAGCACCACCGGCGGCGAAGCGCGGGTGGCTGAACAGGTTGGCGGTGCCCCACAACAGCTTGCGGCCCGACGAGGCCTGGAGCTTCTCGAGATGATCGACCGCTTCTGCGAAGTTGCGGCGATGCTCGGTGATGTTGGCGGCATCCGCCATCACGTCGACGTCGTGGAACGCGTAGAAGGGGATGTCGAGCTTGGTGAAGAAGTCGAACGCGACTTCACGCTTGGCCGCCGCTGCTGCCGCGTCGTTCGCGCCTGCATGCCACGGGCGGTTGAACGTGCCGCCACCGAACACGTCCGACCCCGGCCAGCAGAAGGTGTGCCAGAAGCACGCGGCGAAGCGCAGATGGTCTTCCATCCGCTTGCCCATGACGACCCGGTCCTTGTCGTAATAGCGGTACGCCAGCTCGTCGTCGGTCTCGGGCCCCTTGAAGCTGATCTGGGGGATGTCGGCAAAGAAATCATTGGCCATTGGGGCGCTCCTTCGAAAGGTCAGTTGGATGCGGTGAGGGGGGAAATTGCGGCGTAGGCGGCACGGAACGCAGCTTTCTTGGGGGCGAGCCGTGCGGTCAATTCCGCATTGGGGGTGATGCGGTGCGAAACGGGTGGGGCGACGCAAACCTCGGCTGGGGTGCCGCCGTCGACCGCGAGTTGCGCGAGCCGCGCCGCGCCGAGCGCGGGGCCGACTTCGCCGCCCTGGAGATAGACGAGGGGTACGTCCATCGCCGCCGCGAGCGTCTCGCCCCAGTAGCGCGAGCGGGCGCCGCCGCCGATGACCGCGAGTTCGGCGACTTCGGTGCCCGCTTCGCGCAGCACGTCGAGCCCGTCGGCGAGCGCGAAGGCGACGCCTTCGAGGACCGCCTGCGCGAGCCGGTTGGCGTCGGTGTCATTGTCGAGGCCGTAGAACGCGCCGCGGACCTGCGCATCGTTGTGCGGCGTGCGCTCGCCCGAGAGATAGGGGAGGAAACCCTCGGGACCGTTCGCGACGCCAGCCGCCTCGGCGCGCTGGAACAGTTCGGCGGCGCCGGTCGCGCCGGTGAGGCGGGCGACCCAGTCGATGCACGAGGCGGCGCTGAGGTGGACCGACATCTGGTGCCACATGTCGGGCAGGCAGTGGCAGAACGCATGGACCGCGCGCGCCGGGTTGGGGCGGAACTGATCGTTGGCGACGAAGATCACCCCCGACGTGCCGAGCGACAGCAACGCCTTGCCATCGGTGACGACGCCGACGCCGGCAGCACCACCGGCATTGTCGCCAGCGCCACCCGCGACCGGGACCTGCGGAATGCCCCAGGCTTCGGCGATGTCGGCGCGCAGCGTGCCCGCAACGTCGGTGCCCTCGACCAGCCGCGGCATCTGCGCCTCGGTCAGCCCGCACGCGGCGAGGAGCGTCTCGCTCCAGCGGCGGCCCGCGACGTCGAGCCACAAGGTGCCCGCCGAATCCGACATGTCGGAGGCCTTCTCGCCGGTCATCCGCAGCCGGACGTAATCCTTGGGAAGCAGGACGGTCGTGACTTGCGCGAAGATCTCGGGCTCGTGGCGGCGGACCCATTCGAGCTTGGGGGCGGTGAAGCCCGGCATCACGATGTTGCCGCCGACCGTACGGAAGTCCCCCGTCGCCTCTTCCAGCGCGGCGCATTCGGCGAAGGAGCGTCCGTCGTTCCACAGGATCGCGGGACGCAGGGGCTTGTCGTCCGCGCCGAGCAGGGTCGCGCCGTGCATCTGCCCGGCGAGCCCGATCCCGCGCACCGAACGCCGGACGCCCGGATCGATCGCGAGGACCGCGGCGCTGGTCGCCTTCCACCAATCCTCGGGGTCCTGTTCGGACCACAAAGGCTGGGGACGCTGGACGGTCAGCGCGGCGACGCCCTGACCGACGACCGCGCCATGGGTGTCGAGGACGACGGCCTTGACGCCCGACGTGCCGATATCGATTCCGAGAAACATCGCCTGCCTTACTTTACCAGCGGATCGATCGTCTGGATCGTGCCGTCCGTGTTGAAGCGGAGTTCGGTGACCTTGACGTTGCGGAGGTGGTTCTTGTTGCTCAGCTGGGTGTCCGCATAGAACAGCCACCATTTGCCACCGGTCTGGATGATCGAATGGTGCGTCGTCCAGCCCTGCACCGGCAGCAGGAAATGCCCGCGATAGGTGAACGGACCGTACGGGTTGGTGCCGGTCGCATAGTTGAGGAAGTGCGTGTCGCCGGTCGAGTAGGTGTAGTAATATTGCCCGCCGCGCTTGAACACCCACGACGCCTCGAAGAAGCGCTTCTCATGGTCGCCGCCAAGGATCGGCTTGCCGTTCGCGTCGAGGATCACCGCGTCGCGTGGCGTTTCGGCGAGGCTCTTCATGTCGGGGTTCATCCGCGCGACCTTGCCGGTCAGCGCGGGCTGCGTGTCCTGCCCGAGATCGGTATCGCTGCCGTTGGGATCGAACTTGCCGTCCTTCCAGCGCTGGAGCTGGCCGCCCCAGATCCCGCCGAAGTACATGTACGCCTTGCCGTCGGTGTCGGTGAACACCGCCGGGTCCATCGAGAACGCACCCGCGATCGGCTTGGGGTCGGCCTTGAACGGACCCATCGGGTTCTTCGAGGTCGCAACGCCGATCATGAACTTGCCGAGGCCGTTCTTGTCCTTGGTCTTGTCACGCGCCGGGAAGTACAGATAGTACATTCCGTTCTTATAGGCGGCGTCGGGCGCCCACATCTGCTGCGAGGCCCAGGGGACCTGCTTCACGTCGAGCGCGACCGGGCCGATCGTGACCTTGCCGCCGATCCGGTCCATCCGCAGCACGCGGTAGTCGCGCATCGCATATTGGTTGCCGAGATCATCGTCCGCGGTCGGAGTCGGGATGTCGTGGCTGGGGTAGACGTAGATCTTGCCACCGAACACGTGCGCCGAAGGGTCGGCGGTGTAGATCGAGGTGACCAGCGGCTGCGACAGGAAACCCTTGGGGTCGGACGGCGTCGCGGCGGAATGATCCTGCGCGAGCAGCGCCGCACCGGATGCCAGGCCAACCACGGCCAAGCCGCTTGCCGCGGCTAAAAACAGGCCTTTCTTCATCGCACTTCTCCCGAATCTCGCGCTCGTTGGCGCGGGTTGGGGCAAAGGTAACGCTACCAAGATGGTTCGACAAGGATATTCGACGGGGGCGGGCTTGTGGTTGGTGTCGCCTGCTCTTCCGGCATCGCCGCGCAGGCGCAATCTTCGTATGAAGGCGAACGGCGACTTGATCGTCACCTGCGCCCCAAAGGTTGCCGTCATGCTGAACTCGTTTCAGCATCCACCGCGCAACAGGCAGAGTCCGGACTCGCGGAGGGCTGGATCCTGAAACACGTTCAGGATGACGGACGGTTTAGCAGAACGGGTACCGGGCACCGTCTACCGTTCCCCCGTCGCCAGCCGATACCCCACGCCGGGTTCGTTGATCAGCAAGCGCGGCGCGGCGGCGTCTTCCTCCAGCTTCTGGCGCAGACCGCGGATCACGATCCGCAGATAGTCGACGTGCATCTGGTGCGCGGGGCCCCAGACCGTGCGGAGCAACTGCGTGTGGCCGATGACGCGGTCCGGGCGCTTGGCGAGTTCCGCCAGCACGTCATATTCCTTGGGGGTCAGGTGGACGGTGTCGTCGCCGCGCCGGACGCGGCGATGGTCGAGGTCGATCTCGACATTGCCGGCCCGGACCAGCACGCGTTCGGCCTGAGTCGACAGCCGGTGGCGGAAAGCGGTGCGCAGCCGCGCCAGCAATTCCTCGGTATCGAACGGTTTGGAGACGTAGTCGTCCGCGCCCAGATCGAGCGCGGCGACCTTTTCGCTGGTGTCGTCGCGCGCCGACACGACGATGACCGTCGCTTGCGAGCGGGTCTTGATCAGCTGGATGAGCTCGAGCCCGTCGCGGTCGGGCAGGCCGAGGTCGAGCAGCACCGCGTCGGGTTTGGCGATGTCGACCAGCGACAGCCCCTCGCGCGCGGTGCCGGCTTCGGACACGCCGTAACCGGCGCGTTCCAGGGCGACGCGCAGCAACCGGCGGATGTGCGCGTCGTCCTCGACGATCAGGACTTTCTGGGCAGGCATGGCAGGCGTGTTACGGCCGCTTGGTCATTCGGTCGAGCGCAAGGTTGAGCGCGAGCACGTTGACACGCGGTTCGCCGAGGAACCCGAGCAACGGCGTCTCCGCGGTCTGCGCGACCAGCGCGCGCACCTGGGCTTCCGCGATCCCGCGCGCCTTGGCGACGCGGGCGGTTTGATAAAAAGCCGCCTCGGGGCTGATATGGGGGTCTAGCCCCGAGGCGGAGGTCGTCACCAGATCGGCGGGAACAGTTGAACCTGGTGCCGTAACTCTTGCAGCGGCGATGTCCGCCGAAACTCGATCGACCAGCGCCTTGCTCGTCGGACCCAGGTTCGAACCGGACGAAGCGGCGGCGTCATAGCCCTTGCCGGCCGCGGACGGGCGGCCGTGGAAATAGCCCGCGCCGGCAAAGCCTTGGCCGATCAGCGAGGAGCCGATCACGGTCCCCTTTGCGTTGCGGAGCAGGCTGCCGTTGGCGGCGGACGGCGCGATCACCTGGCCGAGGCCGGTGAGCGCGAGCGGATAGAGGATGCCCAGCAGCAGCGCGAACAGGAGCGTCAGCACGATCGCGGGGCGAAGCGCGGATTTGAAATCGGTCAGCATGGTGCAGATCCTCAGGCGAGGTGGAGGCCGGCGACGACGAGGTCGATCAGCTTGATCCCGATGAACGGCGCGATCAGCCCGCCGAGGCCGTAGATCGCGAGGTTGCGGGCGAGCAGCGGGCCGGCCCCCATCGGGGTGTATTTGACGCCCTTCAGCGCGAGCGGGACGAGCAGCGGGATGATCAGCGCGTTGAAGATGATCGCCGACAGGATCGCGCTGTTGGGGCTGGACAGGCCCATCACGTTGAGCACGCCCAATCCGGGGTACAGCGCGATAAAGATCGCGGGGATGATCGCGAAATATTTGGCCACGTCGTTGGCGACCGAGAAGGTCGTCAGCGCGCCGCGCGTCATCAGCAACTGTTTGCCCAAGCCGACGATCTCGATCAGCTTGGTCGGATCGCTGTCGAGGTCGACCATGTTGCCCGCCTCGCGCGCAGCCTGGGTTCCCGTGTTCATCGCCACGCCGACATCGGCCTGGGCGAGGGCGGGGGCGTCGTTGGTGCCGTCCCCGCACATCGCGACGAGCTTGCCGCCTTGCTGTTCCTTGCGGATCAGCGCAAGCTTGTCCTCGGGGGTGGCCTCGGCGAGGAAATCGTCGACGCCGGCTTCGGCGGCGATCGCGGCGGCGGTGAGCGGGTTGTCGCCGGTGATCATCACCGTGCGGATTCCCATCCGGCGCAGCTCGACGAAGCGTTCGCGCACGCCCGCCTTGACCACGTCCTTGAGCGCCACCGCGCCGAGCAGCCGCCCGTCGCGGAGCACCGCGAGCGGGGTCATCCCGCCGCGCGCGATCTCGTCGGTGATGCGCTTGAGTTCGACCGCACCCGCAGCGTCGGCGGGGAGCGTCTTGAGGATCGAATCGACCGCGCCTTTCAGCAGGGTGACCCCGCCGATCTTCACGCCCGAGGCGCGCGTCTGCGCGGTGAACGGGATGATCTCGGCGTCGTCGGGCAGGGTGGCGGTCTGGTGGAACGTGTCGCGCGCGAGCACGACGATCGAGCGGCCCTCGGGGGTTTCGTCGGCAAGGCTCGCGGTCATCGCCGCTTCGGCCAGCGTCGCGACGTCGATCCCGGCGAGCGCGCGGAATTCACTCGCCTGACGGTCGCCGATCGTGATCGTGCCGGTCTTGTCGAGCAGCAGCACGTCGATGTCGCCCGCCGCCTCGACCGCGCGCCCCGACTTGGCGAGCACGTTGAAGCGGACCAGCCGGTCCATCCCCGCAATGCCGATCGCGGACAGGAGGGCTGCGATCGTCGTCGGGATCAGCGTGATGAGGAGCGCTGCCAGCACCGCGACCGAAATCCCGCCCCCGGCATAGTTGGCGAAGCCGGGGATGGTCGCGACCGCGATCAGGAAGATGATCGTCAGGCCGACGAGCAGGATCGTCAGCGCGATTTCGTTCGGGGTCTTCTGGCGTTCGGCGCCTTCGACCAGCGCGATCATCCGGTCGAGGAAGCCCTGGCCGGGTTCCGCGGTGACCTGCACCGTGATTTGGTCGGAGAGGACGCGCGTGCCCGCGGTGACCGCGGACCGGTCGCCGCCGGCCTCGCGGATGACGGGTGCGCTCTCGCCGGTGATTGCGGCTTCGTTGACCGAGGCGACGCCGATGATGACTTCGCCGTCCGCCGGGATCAGGTCGTTCGCCTCGACCAGGACCGTGTCGCCCTTGGCCAGCTGCGTCGCGGGGACGAGTTCCCACGCGCCCGCCACGCCGATCAGCCGCTTGGCGGTCAGTTCGGACTTGGCGGCGCGGAGGCTGGCCGCCTGCGCGCGCCCGCGGCCTTCCGCGAGCGCTTCGGCAAACGTGCCGAACAGCACCGTCAGCCACAGCCAGACGATCAGCTGGATCTGGAACGCGGCAGCGAGCGGCTCGCCCCCCATCGCCAGCAGGATGGTGAGCAGCAGGGCGACCACCGCCGTGGTGAAGAGCACGGGGTTCTTCACCAGCTGGCGCGGATCGAGCTTCTTGAAGGAGTCGCCGATCGCCGGGACGATCAGCTTCGCCGAGAACATGGAGGATGCGGTTGCCATTGTCAGGACCTTCAGGAGAGCTGGCCGTGGATCATCGCGAGATGATCGGCGATCGGGCCGAGGGCGAGGCTGGGCAGGAAGGTGAGGCCGCCGAGGATCAGGATGATCCCAACGAGCAATCCGATCCACAGCCCGCCCGTGGTCGGGAACGAGCCCGCGCCGGCAGGAATGTGCTTCTTGGCGGCGAGGCTGCCTGCGATCGCGAGCACCGGCACGATGATGAAGAACCGCCCGAGCCACATCGCGATCGACAGCATCCCGTTGTACCAGGGCGTGCCAGCGGAGAGCCCCGCGAAGGCGGAGCCGTTGTTGGCGGTCGCCGAGGTGAAGGCGTAGAGGATCTCCGAGAAGCCGTGCGGCCCCTTGTTGAGCGGCCCCGCGAGACCCGCGGGCATCACCGCGCTCAGCGACGTCAGCCCGAGAATGCACAAGGGCAGGATCGCGATGGCGAGGACCGCGAGCTTGACTTCGCGGCTCTCGATCTTCTTGCCGACATATTCGGGGGTACGCCCGACCATCAGCCCGGCGACGAACACCGCGAGGATCGCGAACAGCAGGAAGCCGTAGATCCCGGCGCCGACGCCGCCGATGACGATCTCGCCGAGCTGCATGTTGAACAGTGGGATCATCCCGCCGAGCGCGGTGAAGCTGTCATGCATCGCATTGACCGCCCCGCACGAGGCGGCGGTGGTGACGACCGCGAACAGCGAGGACGCGACGATGCCGAAGCGGACTTCCTTGCCCTCCATGTTGCCACCGGCGACGCCGATGTGCTGGAGGATCGGGTTGCCTTGCGCTTCCTGCCAGTAGCAGACGGTGATGCCGGCGAGGAACAGCACGGTCATCGCGCCGAGGATCGCCCAGCCTTGCCGGGTGTTGCCGACCGCCTTGCCGAAGGTCCAGGTCAGCCCGACGCCGATCGCGAAGATCGACAGCATCTGGACGAGGTTGGTGAGCGCGGTGGGGTTTTCGAACGGGTGCGCGCTGTTGGCGTTGAAGAAGCCGCCACCGTTGGTGCCGAGCATCTTAATCGCTTCCTGGCTGGCGACTGGGCCGAGCGCGATCGTCTGCTTGACGCCTTCCAGCGTCGTCGCGTCGACCGACATGGCGAGCGTCTGGGGCACGCCGCTGACGATCAGGAACAGCGCATAGACGACGCAGATCGGGAGCAGCAGGTACAGCGTCACGCGCGTCAGATCGGCCCAGAAATTGCCGATCGTCTTGCTCTCGCGCCGCGCAAAGCCGCGGAACAGCGCGAAGCCGATCGCAATGCCGGTGGCGGCGCTGAGGAAGTTGTGGATCGTCAGCCCGAGCATCTGGCTGAGGTTCGACATCACCGCCTCGCCCGAATACCATTGCCAGTTGGTGTTGGCGACGAACGAGATCGCGGTGTTCATCGCGCCATCGGCACCGACGCCGGCAAACCCGCTCTGGTTGAGTGGCAGGAACGCCTGAAGGCGCAGCACGGCATAGGTCAGCAGCACGGTGACGAGCTGGAACAGCAGCATGTGGACCGCATAGCGGCGCCAGCCCTGCTCGACCGTCGGGTCGATCCCGGCGAGCTTGTAGAAGCCGGTCTCGACGGGGCCGAGCACGACGTGGAGCGGGGTGCGCCGCCCCTCGTAGAGCGCGAACAGCCATATCCCCATCGGCTTGGTGATCGCCGCCAGGACGGCGACGAAGAGCGCGATCAGCGCCCATCCCTGAATGGTCATCGATGCAGGTCCTTCAGAACCGCTCGGGCCGGACGAGCACGGCGACGAGATACAGCAGGAGGGCGACCGCGGTCAGCCCGGCGATGGCGAGGTGGAGTGTCATGGCAGCCCCTTCTTCAGGCTTCGTCGCACAGGCGGACGAAGGCGAGGGTCAGCAGGAACAGCCCGCCAAGAATGGCGAGCCAGAGAAGATCGGGCATGTTGGGGCCTTTCCCGGCGATGCCGCCCCGAATGGCGGCTTCCGAGGGGCGAGATAGGCGCGAGCCGCATTAAGGTGCGCCGGGTAAGGCGGGCGCGCGGCATTAAGAAAGCATAAGGATCGCGGCGTGGCGGTGGCGTTGTCGGGATGGGGTGCCTAGGCTTTGTTCGTGATTGCCCGTTGCCCCGCCACCGTCATTCCCGCGCAGGCGGGAATCCCTTCGTTCCGTTGGCCCGCGGGGGTAGGGGCGGGCCTTGACGAAATGACGAGGGCGTTGCGTCCTGCCGAAAGGGCTTCCGCGTGCCGGTAAACGACGATCGCCCATCCCCCGAGGCGCTGCTGCGCGCCGCACGGCGCGAGTCGCGCGGGAAGCTCAAGATCTTCCTCGGCGCGGCGCCCGGGGTGGGGAAGACGTTCGAGATGCTGCGCGAAGGCGCGGAGCGGCTGAAGGCCGGGACCGACGTCGTCATCGCGATCGTCGAGACGCACGGCCGCGCCGAGACGCAGGCGCTGGTCGCGCCGCTCGAGGTGCTTCCGCGGCGCCAGATCGCCTATCAGGGGCAGACGCTGGACGAGATGGACATCGACGGCCTGCTCGCGCGCGCGCCGCAGCTCGCGCTGGTCGACGAGTTCGCACACACCAACGTCACCGGCAGCCGCCACCCCAAACGGTGGCAGGACGTGATGGAATTGCTCGACGCCGGGATCGACGTCCACACCACGCTCAACGTCCAGCATGTCGAAAGCCTCAACGACGTGGTCGCCAGTTTCACCCGCGTCCGCGTGCGCGAGACGGTGCCCGACAGCGTGTTCGACGATGCCGAAGTCGAGGTGGTCGATCTTCCGCCCGACGAGCTGATCGAACGGCTCAAGGCGGGCAAGGTTTATATCCCCGCCGAGGCGACCCGCGCGCTCGACCGCTTCTTCTCCAAGGCGAACCTGTCCGCGCTGCGCGAAATGGCGTTGCGCCGCGCGGCGCAGAGCGTCGACCAGGCGATGCTCGAGCATCTCGACATCCACGCGGTCGGCGGCACTTATGCCGGGGGCGAGCGCGTGCTGGTCGCGGTCAGCGAACTCCCCGGCGCCGAGGCGCTGGTCCGCACCGCCAAGCGGCTGGCGGATGCGCTCAAGGCGCCGTGGCAAGCGGTGTCGATCGAGACGCCGCGCAGCGAGGGGTTCACCGACCAGCAACGCCGCCAGATCGCCGACACGCTGAGCCTCGCCGCCAGCCTGGGCGGGACGATCGCGACGATCCCCGCCGAAAGCGTTGCCGCGGGACTCCGCACCCAGATCGAGGAAATGCGCGCGACGCAGCTGGTGATCGGCAAATCGGTGCGCAGCCGGTGGTTCCGGCTCCGGCATGGCTCGGTGGTCGAGGCGATGCTGTCGGGGAATGCCGGGCTGGCGGTGCACGTCATTCCGGCGGGCGCCGCACCGCCGAACCAGCCGCGGCGCGTGGCGCTCGCGGATCGCGGAACCGCGCTCAAGGCCGCCGCGATCGTCGCGCTGATCGCGCTGACGGCGGGGCTCGGCACGCTGGTCGAGCCGGTGATCGGGGTCGGCGGGATCGACCTGATCTTTCTGCTGCCGGTCATCATCGCGTCGGGGGTGTTCGGCCTGTGGCCCGGCGTGACCACCGGGGTGCTGGCGGGGCTGACGTACAATTTCCTGTTCCTGCCGCCGCTCTACACCTTCACGATCGCGGACCCGCAAAGCCTGCTGACGATGTTCGTGCTGATCGGCATCGCCACCTTCACCGCCAACCTCACGGGACGGCTGAAGGCGCGGGCGACGCTGGGCGTGCGCGGTGCGCTGGAGAACGCCGCGGTGGCCGCCTTCGGGCAGGCGCTGACGCGCGTATCCGATTGGGAAGCCACGAGCCGGACCGTCAGCATCGAGATGGCCCGCCTGCTCGACCTCGACGTGATCGTGCTCGACGATCGCGAGGGGCAACTCGTGTGCAACGCGGCCTCGACCGAAGTCCTTCCGACCCTCGGCCCGGTCGATCGCGCCGCTGCCGACTGGTGCTGGAGCAAGGGCGAGGCGACCGGCGCGGGGACGGGTACGCTGGTCTCGTCCGACTGGCAGTTCCAGCCGCTCAAGACGTCGCTTGGAGTGCTGGCGGTGGTGGGGCTGTCCGCCTCCGATGGCGGGGATCCGGTCGGGGCGGGGCGGGCGGTGCTGCTGGCGACGCTGCTGGGGCAGGCGGCGCTGGCGCACGAACGGCTCAAGCTGGAGGACCAGGTGCGCGAAGTATCGGTCCTTCGCGAGCGCGATCGGTTGCGGGCGGCGTTGCTGTCGTCGATCGGGCACGATCTGCGCACCCCGCTGACGTCGGTGGGGGCGGCGATCGACGCGATCGCTCGAGATCATCCCGAGTCTCCGGCGGTGCCGGTCGCGCGGAGCGAAGTCGCACGGTTGCGGCGGTTTCTCGACAATCTGGTGGACATGGTCCGGATCGATTCGGGCGCGCTTCGGCTGGCGCCCGAGGCGATCGACCTGACCGATGCCGTCGCCAGCGCGGTGCACGACCTGAAGCCGCTGCTGCTCGCCAACCGGATCGCGTTGCGGGTTCCGCCCGATCTGCCGCTGGTGCAGGCCGACCCGACGCTGCTGCACCACATCCTGATCAACCTGCTGGCCAACGCCGCGGTCCACGGCGGCGCCGGGGCGATCGAGATCGGGGGAAGCCGGATTCGGGATGGGGTGACCTTGTCGGTGCGCGATCACGGACCCGGCCTGCCTGCGGGATCGGAAGCACAGGTGTTCGAGACCTTCGCGCAGGGGCGCGGCGGGGACCGGCATGGCGGGAGCGGTCTAGGCCTCGCGATCGCCAAGGGCTTTGCCGAGGCGATGGGCGTCGGGATCGCCGCGCAGAACGACCCCGACGGGGGCGCGAAGTTCACGTTGCGCTTCGTGCTGCCTTAAGCGGGATTGCGGGTCTGGCGCCGCGACCAAGCGGCGGCGACCCAGGTGGCGAGCATCGTCTCGATCCCCTTCGGTCGACCGGTCGATGTCCACAACAGCAGCAGGATCGCGCCGTACACCGCGAGCGCGCTGCCCGCGCAGACGGTCAGCCCGGCGGCGAGTGGAACCCCCGCGAGCCCGTGCAGCCGATCGCGCATGACGAGCAGCACCAGCGTCAATCCCGCCGCCGCGACCATTGCGCGCCACGGGCCGGCGAGTTGGCGGGCGACCGAGACGTGGAGCAGCCTGCGGACGAACAGCATCGTCACCAGCGCCATGACGAGGGCGATCGCGAGCCGGGCCGCGATCACGCCCGCAATCCCGTACAGCCAGGCGCAGACGATCACCGATGGCAGCCCGACCGCCAGTTCGATCAGGTTGCGCTTCAGGAAGATGTCGGTCCGGCCAAGCGTCGCCGACAGCGCGCCGAGCGGGGCGGTGAGGAGCGGCGGGATCAGCGTGAGCGCAAGCCATTGCAGCATCGGCGCGCTCGCTTGCCACTTGGCGGAAAGCGCGAGCCGAATGGCGGGTTCGGCGAGCAGGCTGAGCCCGAGCATGACCGGGACCCCGACCGCGAGCACTGAATGGACCGTCTGCAGATAGGCGGCGACCAAGCGGTGCGGATCCCGCTTCATCGTGCCGAAGGCCGCGAGCAACGGTCGGTCGATCGGCTTGAGCAGCGCTTGTTCGGGCACCGCGGCGATTTCCCCCGCAAGGACATAAGCGCCGAGGTCCGCGCGCGACACGATCCGGCCGAGCAACAACCGATCGGCTTGCCAGTTGAGCGCGCTGACCAGTTGCGCCGCGGTCGACCAGCCGACGTAGTGCGCGAAGTCGGGCCAGTGTTTGAGTGAAAGACGGGGGCGGTGCGGCGCGAACCCATAGCTTGCCAGCATCATGACGGTCGGGTTGACGACGGTGCCGATCGCGAGCGCCCAATAGCTGCGCGTCGAGAGCGCGAAGGCGACCGAGCAGCTCAATGCCGCGCTTTTCCCGAGCAGTTCGATCATCAGGTCCCGGCGAAAATCGATCGCCTTGGCGAAGCGAGTCATCGCTGGGCTGAGGAGCGACCGCGCGACCGGTGCCGCGCTCAGCACGCAGAGCAGCACCACCAGCCGAGGATCGTGATAGAGGCGCGCGAACGGTTCCGCCGCGATTCCGATTACCGCCGCCAGCGAGACTCCGCGCAGGAGGCCGATCGTGAAGGCGGTGTCGAGCAAGGCGCGGGTGACCGCATCCGACCGTAGCAGGACCTGGTTGACCGGGAGTTCGAACACCGCCTCGACGATCTGCACGACGGTCATCGCGACGGCGATCAGGCCAAAATCGGCGGGGACGAGCAGATTGGCGAGGATCAGCAGGCCGACGAAATCGATCGCGCGCGTGGCCAGACGCGCGGCGATCAACCACGCGGCACCGGCCGCGATGCGGTGCGCCATGGCGGGGTGCGGTTGCTCCGTCATCGGCGAACAGGCGGGGTCGTCTGCGTCTCGGGGGAGTGTGTCACGTCACGGTCTCGATCCCTATAATAAAGTCCTGTGGGCAGATTCGAGTAAAGGCTAACGTGGTATGGGATGAAATCCGATATTACTCTTGGTGCAAATGAGGTATTACAAATATAGACGCCTAGAGATCGGATCTATATTATGTGTATCCAGGAGCGCTACTAAGCTTTACCGATCTTTCCGTGAAAGAGGCGGTCGTCATCAACGGGAAGTTCCTGTCTGCACCGATGACCGGGGTTCATCGGGTGGCGACCGGTCTGGTCGAGCAGATCCATTGCCGTCAGGCCGAAATCGAAGAGATGTTCGGGACGCGTGCCACGATCGTAGCGCCGCGCACGGTCGTGCAATCGGATCGTTTTCCGGGGATAACGATCGATTCGCGCAGCGTTCTGAGCGGACAGGCCTGGGAACAGCTGGAGCTTCCCGTGCGAACGCGGGGCAAACTGTTGCTCAACTTCTGCAATCTTGCGCCGGTGGCATCGGCGGCGGCGATCACGATGATTCACGATACGCAGGTGTTTACCAGCCCGGACTCCTATTCACGCGCGTTCGTGCATTTCTATCGCACGGTGCAACCGCTGCTCGGTGCGCGGGCGGTGCGGATCCTGACGGTGTCGCGCTATTCCGCCGAACAGCTCGTCCGCTGGAAGGTGGCACCCGCGGAGCGGATCCGGGTGGTGCACAACGGCGTCGACCATGCCGTCCAGACGACGCGCGATCCCGCGATCCTGCGGGACCTTGGGCTTGGCGAACGAAGGTTCGTTCTCGCGCTGTCGAACGTGCAGGCGCACAAGAACCTCGCGGTGCTGCTGGAAGCGTTCGCCTCCGACCGTCTGGCGGATCTGACGCTCGTGCTGTTCGGCGCAGCGGGTCGCGCGGAGGCACTGGCGGCGGGGCTGGTGGTTCCGCCCAACGTGCGTTTTGCGGGGCGTGTCTCGGATGGCGCGTTGCGCGCGCTGACCGAGGCCGCGCTGTGTTACGCGATGCCGTCGCGGACCGAGGGCTTTGGCTTGCCGCCGCTGGAGGCGATGCTGTCGGGCTGCCCCGCCGTGGTCAGCCTCCGGGGTGCGTTGCCCGAAGTGTGCGGCGATGCGGCGCTCTATGCCGATCCGGATCGCCCCAAGGTCTGGATCGCCGCAATCCGCGCGTTGGCGGACGATCCTGCAAAGCGGGCGAAATATGCGGCGATGGGGCGAGCTCGCGCAGCGGGCTTCACGTGGGCGCGCGCCGGGGAAAGCCTGATGGACGTGCTGCGCGAGGTCGCGCGCGAGTGGCGCTGATCCGCGCGCGGACCGGTCATCCACGATCCGCAACCGCCTGCGCGACGACCGCGGCAAAGCCCTGGCGAAACCGTTCCGGATCGAACTGGAGCGCGCGGGCTATCGCCGTCAGGGGGTCGAAGTGCGGGAGCCACGCCTCGAACCGGTCGAGCCCCGCGATCAGCGAGTCGACCGTCTTACGGTCGAAGAACAGGCCGGTTTCCCCGGCGACGACGGTTTCCAACGCCCCGCCGCGCCCGAAGGCGAGCACCGGGCGTCCCGATGCCATGACCTCCACCGGGATCAGCCCGAAATCCTCTTCCGCCGGGAAGACGAGTCCGCGCGTGGTCGCATAAGCGGCGCGCAGGGCCGCAAAATCCGCGCGCCGGGTGAAGCGGATCGTCGGCCCCGCGCGGGCCTGCAACGCCGCCAGCATCGCGCCGTCTCCGATGACGTGGAGCTTGCGACCGGTGCGCGTGAACGCATCGACCGCGAGGTCCGGGCGCTTGTACGGGACGAGCTGCCCGACCAGCAGATATTCGTCGGTGACGTCGCGGCTGGGGGTGAACAGCGCCGTGTCGACCGGGGGATAGACGACCGTCGCGTCGCGTCGCCAGCTCTTTGCGATCCGCGCCTTGATATACGCGCTGTTGGCCATGATGCGGTCGGGGCGGGCGGCGCTGGTCGTGTCCCATTGCCGCAGCGACGGCGCGAACAGCGGCATCATCATCCGCACGGCCCAGCCTCCGGATGCGCGATATTGCGCATATTGATCCCAGACGTAGCGCATCGGCGAATGGCAATAGGTGAGGTGGATCGCATCGGGGCGGGTGATGACCCCCTTCGCCGGCCCCGCCTCGCAACTGATGACGAGATCATAGGCTTCGAGATCGATCAGCTCGAGCGCGCGGGGCATCAGCGGGAGGTACTTCTGATAGTGCCGCTTCGCGAACGGGAGCTTGGCGATGAAGGTGGTGTGAATGTCGTGGTGTAAAATCGTCGACGACATCGCCGTGCGATCGACGACATGCGTGAAGATGTCCGCGTCGGGATACATCCGGCATAGAATTTCGAGCACGCGTTCCCCGCCGCGCATGCCGACGAGCCAGTAATGAATGATCGCGACACGCACCGTGTTTCGAGCCCCCCCCCAGGACCGAAACAGTGTAAAACCCCTGGTGCGCCAGTCTATGCGATGAAACGAGTAGGCGATCCTTGGCGTGATCGCCAAGAACAGGTCACGATACGGCGTTCCACTGCGTTGGGGAGCCGGGTTGTTCTGCGATTACCCATTGATAGGGAGTTCTGGCCCAGGACTCGATGAAGCTGGACCGGCTGTCGAGCACCATGTCGCCACCATCCAGCCGGGCGACCAGCACCGTGTGCAGGCCGAGATCGGTGCGATAGACGATCGCGAGGAACAAACGTTCGGGCGGGAAGCCGGCCTGAAGCAATTCCAGCCGCTTTTGGATCGCCAGATCCTCGCAGTCCCCAACCGCGTTCCGGCCCACGCCACTGGGGCGCCACAGGTCGCCGACGCCATAGCTGGCGCGGTCGCTTTGCTGGCGGACATGCGCGTTGATCGTCGCGTCGACGCGCTTCAGCAGGCGTAGCCGCGCGCGATCCGCCTCCGGATCGGTCGCGGTAGCGGTCAGCATGGCGCTTCCTGCGCCCGCCATCGTCGCGCACACCGCGGGTTGCGACCGGCACAGTTCGTCGAGGCCCGTCGGCATGGCGGTCGCGGCGCCGAAGGATACTAACGGACGGGGCGCGGTCTTCGCGTGCGCGATGTTCGCCCCGAACAGCAGAAAGGCGACGCATAACCAGAAGATCCTCACGACACCTGCTCCACCGTTGAAAGTGGCGGAGCCTTGCTCAGGCGGGTCTTAGGATTTGGTTATGCGGTGCGAGTGCCTAATTCTAAATACCGGCGGGACAGACCTATGGATGAAGATCCCGATCGTCCAAAAGATATAGCTTCATTCTTGAGAATGAGGTCGTTTGAAGGAGGATGGTTTTTCTTTCGTTAGTCACGACTATAGCTCATGTTATTATACGTACATCGATGGGCGTCGCTTCCTTAGGAAGTGTCGCAAAGTTGCCAGCAGCAGTCGAGCAAGAAGAGGTGTTCACGAAATCTGGCTATAGACGCGACAATCTCATGAAGTTGCTCGGAACGGGTACGAAGTAATCTAAACGCAGTATTGTCATCCGGGGCATGGATATCCCAAATGGAGCGCACGAGGTGGTGCGTCGTGGGGTTCTTCCGAGGAAGTATAGTTGCGATGTCGATAAGTCTGGCCGTGCCGGCATCGCCAGCGACGTCGCCGTCCTTTGCGGCGCAAATGGAAACCGCCGTTGCGCAGGATCCACCCGAAACCGATTATCCGCTGGGGGTCGCCGACAAGGTCCGCATCATCGTGTTTGACGAGCCGTCCCTTTCCGGAGAGTTCACGGTCAACGCCAACGGTGCGCTGTCGCTGCCGCTGATCGGGGACGTGCGCGCGGTCGGCCAGACCGCGACCGAAGTGGCGACGGTGATCCGGCGGCACCTGATGGACGGGTATGTGCTCCAGCCCCGCGTCAGCATCGACATCCTGACGTTCCGACCGTTCTACATCCTTGGCGAGGTCAACAAGCCCGGGGAGTATCCTTACTCGTCGGGGCTCACCATCGATGGCGCGGTGGCGACCGCGCAGGGCTACACGTACCGCGCGGACAAGCGGAAAGTCTTCATCAAGCACGCTGGTGCGGCGCAGTCGGTCAAAGCCCGGATCGCGCCCGATCTCAAGGTGCGTCCGGGCGACACGATCAGGGTCGGGGAACGGTATCTGTGATGCGGCGACAGCGCGAAGACACTCATCGATGGAGGGCAATGTGATCAGGTCGACGGCAGTCCGAGCTCTCCTGCTGATTCTGTCGGGTGCGTGGCTTGGCAGCGATCTTCCCGCCACCGCCGCGGGTCTGCAGGACCAGGAAGCGCCGGTTCCCGGCGTCCCGGTGCCAGCGGCGCCGACGCAAGCCGATCGCGAGCGGCAGGTTTCTGCATTGGCCGCGGTGCTGCTCGCCGCGCTGAAAGCCGGCGGCACGCAAACCGCGCAGATCGAGGCGCAATTGTCGCTGCTGATCGGCCAGGCCCAGTCGGGCTGCGGGGATTCCAAATCCGCGCTGACCCAGGCGGCGGGGCAGGCCGGGGCGCTGAACGATGCGGCCAAGGTCGCGCTCAAGAACATCTCGGGCGCGCTGGAACGCTGCGAGACCGAAGGCACCGGCGCACTCGCCGATGCGCAATCCGTCCTCCAGCAGGGAACGACGCTGGGCCTGTCCGGGGGAAGCTCGAACTACACCCCGCCGCAGACCGCGACGACCGGCGGGGGAGGCGCGTGACCTGGTACGCGCCGTCTTGGGGACGCTCCCTCGGCGCGGGAATCGGCCTGATCGGGGCGCTGGGGGCGACGCCGGCGGTGGCGCAGAACGTTGGCGACAGCTTCGTCGTCCCCAACTTGCCGATCGACTATGATCGCGGGCGCAACACCGGCGTGCTCGATCGTTCGCGGCCGGAATTCGACGCGCTCGGCCTCAAGCTCGGCGGCTTTACGCTGTTTCCCCGGGTGGAAACCGCGTTTGGCTATGAGGACAACGTCTATCAGACGCCGTCCAACCGCAAGGCCGATGCCAGCGCGACGGTGGCGCCCTCCGCACGATTGACCAGCACCTGGTCGCGGCATTCGCTGACGCTCGAGGGCGGGGCCGACATCAAGCGGTTCCTGACCGAGACCCGGCGCAACCAGGACAGTTGGCGCGTCGCGGGAACGGGGCGCTACGACGTGGGTGGACAGATCACGGTGTCGGGGTCGGCGCGGACCGAACGCGCGACCGAGCCGCCGACCTCCGCCGCCTATCCCAGCGCCGCCGCAGCGGCATCGCAATATCAGAGCACGCAGCTTCAGGCGAACGCTGGCTATTCTGCTGGCCGGCTGCGGTTGCAAGGCGGGTTCACGTTCGCTGCGCTCGCGTTCGAGGATGTGCTCACGTTCGGCAATGGAATCATCAGCCAGAGCAACCGCAATTCGCACACCAAGAGCGGATCGGGCCGCGTGGAATATGCGATCAGCCCGGACACGTCGGTGTTCGTGCAAAGCAGCTACGACCGGATCGACTATGCCCGGCCACTGGCGACCGGCATCCCGAACCGGAGTTCCGACACGTTCCGCGCGCTGGGCGGCGCGACGTTCGATCTCAGTACCTTGCTGCGGGGGTCCTTGGGGGTTGGCTATATTCGGCGACGGTATGACGCGGCGCTCTACCGTCCGATCGGCGGGATCACCGCGGAAGCGCGGGTCGAGTATTTCCCGACGGCGCTCACCACCGTCACACTGACCGGGCGGCGTTTGATCGAGGATGCGTCGTTCTTCAATTCCGGCGGGTTCGTCAACACTACGGTCGCGCTGCGGATGGACCACGAGCTGCTGCGTTATTTCCTGCTGAACGCACAGGTCGGGTATGAGCATGACACCTTCAAAGGCACCAACGCCACGCTCGACATCGTCCGCGCGAGCGCGGGCGCGCGCTATGTGCTGACTCGCGTGTTCGGGGTCGGGGGGTCGGTCCTGCACGATCTGCGATCCGCGCATGGCACAGGCTCCGGGCCGTCCTATCACGAGACGCGGGTGCTCCTGTCGATCGTCGCGCAGCGATAACGGCCGCCATGACGAAAGCGCCCGCATGGATATGAAGACCGAATCAACGGTTTTGGTGCAAGGCAGTCGCCTCGATCAGAGCCGGCATATCGGGCGGAAACCGGTCACGCTGGCATCGCTGGGGGGGGGGCTTCGCCGTCGCTGGCGGATCATCGGCGCGATGGTTCTGCTAACGATGCTGGCGGCGGTTTCGGTCGCGGTGTTGATCACGCCGAAATACGATGCGGTGGCGCGGATCCGGATCACCCCGGCGCGACAGGCGCCGCTGGATTTCGAGACCGCGAAGGATCCGCCGCTCGACCAGGCGCTGGTCAACACCGAGATCGCGACGATCCGCTCCCGCGACATC
>NZ_JAPYKK010000002.1 GCF_029623395.1 Sphingomonas echinoides | reverse complement strand
TGAGAGAGACAAATGAACGACTCCCTTACCCCCAAGGCCATCGTCCGCGCGCTTGACGCGCACATCATCGGGCAGGCCGACGCCAAGCGCGCGGTCGCGGTCGCAATGCGCAACCGCTGGCGGCGGCAGCAGCTCGGCGACGACCTCCGCGACGAGGTCAGCCCCAAGAACATCCTGATGATCGGGCCGACCGGCTGCGGCAAGACCGAGATCAGCCGCCGTCTGGCCAAGCTCGCCGACGCGCCGTTCATCAAGATCGAGGCGACCAAGTTCACCGAGGTCGGCTATGTCGGCCGCGACGTCGAGCAGATCGCGCGCGACCTGGTCGAGGAAGCGGTCCGGCTCGAAAAGGAACGCCGCCGCAGCGCGGTCAAGGACAAGGCGGAGGAAGCCGCGCTCGCGCGGCTGCTCGACGCGCTGACCGGCAAGGGCGCGAGCGAAGCGACGCGGGAAGCGTTCCGCCAGCGCCTCCACGACGGCCATCTCCGCGACACCGAGATCGAGATCGAACTGGAAGCCGCGCCCAACATGCCGTTCGAAATGCCCGGCGGCGGCGCGCAGATGATCAACCTGTCCGAAATGATGGGCAAGGCGTTCGGCGGCGGCCAGATGAAGCGCCGCAAGCTGACCGTCCCACAGGCGTGGGACAAATTGGTCGAGGAAGAAGCCGACAAGCGGCTCGACCAGGACGAGGTCAGCCGCGTCGCGCTCGCGGATGCCGAAGCGAACGGAATCGTGTTTCTCGACGAGATCGACAAGATCGCGGTGAGCGACGTGCGCGGCGGTTCGGTCAGCCGCGAGGGCGTCCAGCGCGACCTGCTCCCGCTGATTGAGGGCACGACCGTCGCCACCAAATACGGGCCGATGAAGACCGACCACGTCCTCTTCATCGCAAGCGGTGCGTTCCATGTTGCCAAGCCGTCCGACCTGCTCCCCGAATTGCAGGGTCGCCTGCCGATCCGGGTCGAATTGAAGGCGCTGACCGAGGACGATTTCGTTGCGATCCTGAGCGACACCAAGGCGTCGCTGACGCAGCAATATGTGGCGCTGATCGCGACCGAGGGCGTGACGATCACCTTCACCGAGGACGGCATCCGCGCGATCGCGAAGATGGCGGCGCTGGTCAACGGCGACGTCGAGAACATCGGCGCGCGGCGATTGCAGACGGTGATGGAGAAGCTGCTCGAGGACATCAGCTTCAACGCCGAGGACCGCGGCGGCGAGACGATCGCGATCGACGCGGCCTATGTCGAGACGCATCTGGCGGGGATTGCGCGCAATACCGACCTCAGCCGGTTCGTGCTGTAAGGGGGCCTTCCGCCCAACATCCGTTCGGGCTGAGCGAAGTCGAAGCCGCGCCCAGCACGGGCGGACGTTCCTTGTGAAAGGAACCCTTCGACTTCGCTCAGGGCGAACGCAGCGCGGGGTTACCGCGCCCGCTTCACCTTGCTGTACGGCGTGAACATCCCCAACCGGCAGCGCGGCCCGGGTATCCCGATCCCCCCACGCTGCAGCGTATAGATCTGGTCGTTCTGGCAAAGCTGCCCACTGCGCACCTCAGTGACGAGGATCGCGTTCGAATCGAGCCCCGGACACGCCGCGGGCAAGTCGTTGCGCCAGATCCGGCTGCCGTCGGGATAGAGCAGCGTGTGATCGTCGATGATCTGCGGGTTCTGCGTCTGGCTGCCGAAACCACGCAGACAATTCTGCGGCGCACCCGGCGTCCGATCCTTGAGCGCCGCATCGAGATCGCGCGTGTCGGAGGACGTCGCCGCCCCCAGCGCCAGCGCGGCGAGCGTGAGCCGGATCATGGCTTGCGATAGTGCGTGAACGCACCGAACGTGCAGCTCCCGCTCGGAATACGCGAGACGAGATCGACCGTCTGGAGGATGTCGCCCCGGCACAATTGCCCGGTGTAGGTGCGGGTTACGATCGCATCGCCACGCCGCAGCCCGAAGCAGCCGCCATTGGTGTCGGTGCGGTACAGATCGTTCTTGGTCGAAATATACAGAATCGTATCGCCGATCCGCGTCGAGTCGCGATAGCGGGTCTGCTGTATGCATTGCTCGGGCTTGCCCGGCACCAGCCCGGCTAGACGCTTGTCGAGTTCGGCCGAGTCCTTGGCGGCCTGGCGTTCCTGGCTGGTCGTCCGCTTGTCGGCGGACAAGGCCGCGCTGCCGACGGTTAGCAGCAAGACGGGTAATAACAGACGAATCATCAGATCATCCTCTGGCTGGCGTGTCCCCTGCCTGCCGTGATCCTACACCGTTCACCCCCGGAAAGCATCCTTCGCCGCGCGCCGCTCGGCAAGCTGCTGTGCAGACGACGCACGAAGGAAGGGGTTGGTCGCCTGTTCCAGCGCGATCGTCGTGGGAACGGTCGGCTGCCCCGCCGCGCGTTTTGCATCGACGTCGCGCATCCGCTCGGTGATCGCGGCATTGTCCGGCTCAGCCACCACGGCGAAGCGACCGTTCGACGCGGTATATTCGTGCGCGCAATAGACGACCGTGTCCCTGGGCAGATCCGCCAGCCGCTGCATGTTGGTGAACATCTGCGCCGCGTTGCCTTCGAACAACCGCCCGCAGCCCATCGCGAACAGCGTGTCGCCACTGAACAACAGCGCATCGTCCGCCATGTGAAAGACGATGTGCCCGGCGGTATGCCCCGGCGTCTTGATCACGCGCGCAACGTGCGCGCCGATCCGCACGCTGTCGCCTTCGCGCAGGCCATAATCGAGCGTCGGGATCCGGTCAGCCTCGGCCGAAGGTCCGCTGACCGTCGCGCCGAGCGCCTTGATCGCGGCGTTGCCACCGGTGTGATCGCCATGCCAGTGGGTGTTCCAGACCTGCGAGATCGTCCACCCGCGCTGCTCCGCCGCCGCGAGCACCGGTTCGGCCTCACTCGGGTCGACCACCACCGTCTCGTTCGAGACGGGGTCGTGGATCAGCCACACATAATTGTCGCTGAGCGCAGGGACGCAGACGATCTCGAGATCGGTCGCCATCACCAGACGCCGGTATTGGGCATCGAGGACCACGGCTCGGCGAGCGGGAGCGGGTTGCCCTCCTGCAGCAGCTCGATCGAGATGTTGTCGGGAGTACGAACGAACGCCATGTTGCCGTCGCGCGGCGGGCGGTTGATCGTCACGCCCGAATCCATCAGCCGCTGGCACGTCTCGTAGACATTCTCGACCCGGTACGCGAGGTGGCCGAAATTGCGGCCGCCGTCATACGCTTCCGGGTCCCAATTGTGGGTCAGCTCGACCTGCGCGTCGTGATCGCCGGGGGCAGCGAGGAAGATCAGCGAGAAGCGGCCCTTCTCATTGTCGATCCGGCGAACTTCCTCGAGGCCGAGGACCTTGAAGAAATCAATCGTCGCGACCGGGTCGGTGACGCGGATCATGGTGTGGAGGTACTTCATCGACAGGCGCTCCCATGCGGTTGCCTCGTCAGATAGGAGTGCGCTGGGTGGTCTGCCACCCTGGCGACGCAATCGGGACGCTTTCCCACGCACCCCGTCGCGGGCTTGTGAGCGCCTATTGCGCGCCGCTGAACTGTTGCAACGCCGCCGCGGCCGCCTTGCCCGATGGACTGTCGGGGCGAAGGTTGGCAGCCTGCTGCCACGCCGCCTTGGCATTGGTCGCGTCGCCCGCCTTGGCGGCGATATTGCCCGCCTCGAGCTGGACGTCGCTGTCGTCGCCACCCAGCCGAAGCGCCTCGGCAATGTCCTTTTGCGCGCGCGGCATGTCGCCGGTGCGCCGTGCGAGGGTCGCCGACAACAGCCACGCCAGCGGGTCCTTCGGAACTTCGCTCAACGCCCGGTCGAGATCGTCGCGCGCGCCCTCCATGTCGTTCGCGGTGACGAGCGCCCGCGCCCGGTCGAGATGCGCTTCGCCAAGGTCCATGCCGGTCAGCGTCCCGCTCGCGATCGCGGCATCGAGCGCGGCGCGTGCCTTGCTGGCGTCGCCCGCCGCGAGCCAGGCGTTGCCCGCTTGCGCCCAATAGCCGGAGCTGCGCGCATCCTTGGCCTTTTCGGCGGCGGTGGCGGCGGATTCGAATGCGATGGACGCGGCGGACCAGCGTTGTTCGCGACTATACGCCATGCCGAGGCACTGGCTTGCGAGGAACCCGCCGCCCGCAACCCGCCACGCGCCCGCCTCGGCTTCCGCCCCCGCCGGGTCGGAGGTCGCGCGGTCCAGACAATGCTCGTAGCGCGCGCGTTCGCTGGAGGCGGGGCCGACCGGGCCCATCGGCGTGGGAGTAGCAGCCTGGGCGAGGAGGAACAGGATCATAAGGCGGGCGTCACATCCTCGATCGCCTGGATCAGCAGCGCGATATCGGAGTCGCGCGACAGGCGGTGGTCGCCGTCCTTGATCAGATGCACCTGCACATCGGCTGAACGAACCAGCTCGGCGAGGCGGACCGTGCGGTTGTAGGGGACGTCGGCGTCCTTCATCCCCTGCACGAAGCGCACCGGGCAATCGACCGCGATCCCGCCCGACATCAACCGGTTGGCCTCACCCGATTGCCAGAAGGCGCGGGTATAGAGCGTCGGTTCGGGGCCATACGGCGAGGGACGTTCCATCCGCCCGTCGGAGAGCAACGCCAGTTTCTCCTCGGTGGTGAAGCCCCAGTCGGTGAAGTCTGGCGCGGGCGCGACGCCGACCAGCGCTGCGACCTTCGCCGGATGATCGCGCGCGACCAGCAGCATCAGCCAGCCGCCAAGCGACGACCCGACGAGGATCGCCGGGCCGGTGACGAGCTGGTCGAGCACGGTCAGCACGTCGTCGCGCCAGTCGGCGAGCGTCTGGTCCGCAAACGCGCCCTCGCTCTTGCCGCACCCGCCATAATCGAACCGCACGAACCCACGGCCCTGCGCGACTGCCCACGCTTCGAGCGCGAGCGCCTTGCTGCCGGTCATGTCGGAGGCGTAGCCGGGGAGGAACACGACCGTCGGGCCAGTCCCCTTGGTGCGCTTGAAGGCGAGCCGGGGGCGTTCGGCTTTGGGGGTGGTCATCAAATTACTCGCGGATAGGGTGGGGCATGGTTGCACTGACCATCGTTCTCCCGCGAAGGCGGGAGACCAGGGTTACGCGCGTTGGGCTCGGCAACTCTGGGCCCCCGCCTGCGCGGGGGAACCAAAGTTTTGGATAATAAGACGCGTCAGATCACGTAATCGACGCTGCGCACCTGTGCGACCTCGCCACGTTTCACCACCATCTGGCGGTGGAGCTTGGCAACCGTCCGGCTCCCGCTGGTCTTGCACCACGCCGGTACGAACGCATGCACCACCGCGCCCAGACCGCCGACGATCATCGTCATCCCGAAACGCGACGCGACGCCGAAATGCTCGGTGTAGCTTTCGCCGACGGTGGCGGGATGGTCGAGGAACAGGCGGCGGAACATCGGCGTCTCCTTCAGGCGGCGGGCGTGCCGCGTTTCTGCGCGATCCGCGCCAGCACATCGGCGGCGAGCTGGCTGAGCGTATCGTCGCGGGCACCCATTACCACGATCCGGTCGCCGGGGCACGCCTGCTCGACCAGCCATGTCGCCGCGTCGGCGCGATCGGCGATGTGCAGCGCGCGTTCGCCGATCCCCGCGACGATGTCCGCGCTGGTCACCTCGCGCGAGACGGTGCCGCCCTGATAGACCGGATCGGGCAGCACCAGCCGGTCGTCGTCGTGCAATTGCTCGCGGAACATCGCGATCAGTTCGTCCCGCATCACCTTGAGCGGGCCATAACCATGCGGCTGGAACAGCACGAGCGACCGCCCGGGAAACGCGTGGAGCGTCGCCAGCGTCGCCGCGATCTTGTCGGGGTTGTGTCCGAAATCGTCGATCACCGTCACGCCGTTCGCTTCGCCGACCAACTCGAACCGCCGCTTGAGGCCGGTAAACCCCTCGATCGCTTTGATCGCCTCCTTGAGCGGCACCCCCGCCGCGCGCGCCGCGCCGAGCGCCGCGAGCGCGTTGGAAACATTGTGCGCCCCGGGCACGGACAAGCGCACGCGATAGGTCACACCCTTCGCCACTAGGTCGAACGTGATTGCGGACGGGGCTGGGACGAGGTTGGTCGCGCGCAAGTCCGCGCTCTGGTCGATCGCGAAGGTCACCAGCCGTGCGGGATCGAGTGTCCGCGCCAGCGCCGCCGCCTCGGCATCCCCGACGTTGAGGATCGTCGTCTCCGCCTTGCCCGCGAACGCGCCGAACAGCGCGCGCAATTCCGCGAGCGACTTGTGGTCGAGGCTGACGTTGTTGAGCACCGCGATCCGTGGCTGGTACAAGGCGATCGACCCGTCGCTTTCGTCGACTTCGCTGACGAACGCTTCGCCATCGCCGACCAGCGCGCTCGCGAAGGGCGCATCGTCGCTCGCGAAATTCTTCATCACCGCGCCGTTCATCACCGTCGGGTCCCGCCCGCACGCGTGGAGAATCCAGCCGATCATCCCGGTCACGGTCGACTTGCCACTCGTCCCCGCCACCCCGATCGGCAACGCGCTCGCGTTGAACAGCGAGGCGAGCAGTTCAGGACGGCTCAACCGCGCCGCACCGACGCGTTCAGCGGCGACGATGTCCGCGACGCTCGCCTCGACCGCAGCCGACGCCACGACGATCTGCTCCGCCGACGTCACGCCCGAGCCGTCCTGCGCGAACAGGGTGACGCCCTTGGCGGCGAGGTCGTCGAACTTGGCGGGCAGGCGCCCGGCATCGAGTGTCCGGTCCGATCCCGCCACGGTCGCGCCGCGCCCGGCGAGGATCATCGCGAGCGGCATCATCCCGCTGCCACCGATGCCGACGAAGAAGTAGGGTTTGCCGTTAGTCATTCCCCGGCGCTATCGCGGGGCAGCATAAATCGCCACAGGAAATGGTATGAAGATCGGAGTGGTGGCCCCCGCCCGCGGGATCGACGCAGCGCTGGCGGCACGCGCGCAGGGCCTCGCGGCGATCATCGCGCCCGAGGTCGATCTGGTCGTCCACCCGCAATGTTTCCTGTCCAACGGGCATTTCGCGGGCACCGATGCGGAGCGCACCGCCGCCTTCGTCGACATGGCGAACGATCCGACGATCGACGCGCTGTGGTTCGCGCGCGGCGGCTATGGGTCGAACCGGATCCTGCAAGCGGCAATCCCCGCGCTGGGCGAGGCGGCGCGACGCAAGACGTACATGGGGTTCTCCGACATGGGGTTCGTGCTCGGCGCGCTCTACGCCGCGCGGATCGGGCGGCCGGTGCATGGGCCGATGGTCTCGACCGCGGGGAGCGGCGACGGGGGCGTCGGCTTCAGTCGCGGCCTGCTGTGGTTGACGAAAAAGGACCGTTCCGTGCTCGAGCCCGGGCTCGATGGGCGACCGGCGGCGGCGTTCAACCTCGCGATCCTGACCGCGCTGATCGGGTCGCCGTGGCTCCCCGACCTGACCGATCATGTGCTGATCGTCGAGGAAGTGTCCGAACCGCTCTACCGGATCGACCGGATGCTGTTCACCATGGCACATGCGACGCAGCTCAAGGGGATCGCCGGTGTCCGGCTCGGGCAGATCAGCGAAGTCCAGGCGAACGAACCCGAATGGGGCGAGACGATCGAGACGATGATCCAGCGCTGGTGCGGCGAGATGCGCGTGCCCTATCTCGGGCGCGCCGAGATCGGGCATGTCCGCAACAACCGCGTGGTGCCGTTCGGGGTCGCCTGACACGAAAAATCCCTGCGGCGTCCCGCCCGGACCGCCGGCTTTCTATGATGGTCCCAGCGAGGCGTCGCACGCCGTCCTATAGCGCGGGGTTTTCCTATGAACTGGTTTCGGGCCGATGCGCCCATTCGCTTGAAGATGCTGGTGTCCTACGGGACGTTCGTGGCGCTTCTGGGCATCACGACCCTGTCCACCGTGCTGTTGCCGTCGTCCATGGCGGTGTGGGTCGCGTTGGGTGCGACCGGCGTCGGGGTCGTGCTGGCGCATCTGTTTCGCGAGGCGGTGTGCGTGCCTTATGTCTCGACCGTGGTGCGGATGGAGGGCCTCGCGGCGGGCGACCTCGAGACGCCGATCGACTTTACCGACTATAAGGACTGCGTCGGGCGGATGACCAAGGCGATGTTCGCCTTCCGCGCGACCGCGCAGGCACAGCTCACGCTCAACGAGGAGGCGGAAATCAACTCGCAGATCATCCGCCGCATGGCGGACAATTTCGGTCGCCTGTCCAACTGCGACCTGACCGCCGACATCGTCGAGGAATATCCCCCGGTCTATGCACCGCTCAAGGCGAGCTTCAACGACGCGCTCGGCAATTTGCGCGCCTTGCTCGGCTCGGTAATGACGAGCACCGGCAACATCCAGACCGGATCGAGCGAGATCGCGCAGGCCTCCGACGACCTCGCGCGGCGCACCGAAAGCAACGCCGCCAGCCTGGAACAGACCGCCGCCGCGATCCAGCAAGTCGATTCGCGCCTCAAGGCGACGGCGCGCGCCGCGACGCAATCGGTCGAGACCTCCGAACAGGCAAAGGTCGCGGTGCTCGAAGGGCGCAGCCGCACCGATGTCGCGGTGCAGGCGATGACGCGCGTGATGGATAGCGCCAAGGGCATCGACGACGTGATCGAAGGGCTCGACAAGATCGCGTTCCAGACGCGCGTCCTCGCGATGAACGCAGCGGTCGAGGCCGGACGTGCCGGGGATGCGGGACGCGGGTTCGCGGTCGTCGCGGATCTCGTCAGCGCGCTCGCAATGCGCGCGGAAGAAGAATCGAAGCGCGCCCGCGACCAGTTGAGCGCGACTCGCGTCGATATCGGGGCCGCGGTCGATGCGGTGCAGAAGGTCGACGATGCGTTCGGCGTGATCCTGACATCGGGCGAACAGGCCGCGCAGCTCGCTGAGCAGATTGCCAGCGACAATGCCGCGCAAGCGAGCGCGATCACCGAGGTCAGCACCGCGGTCCACGCGATGGATCAATCCACCCAGCAAAATGCCGCAATGGTCGAACAGACGTCCGCGGCGGCGCGCAACCTCTCCGAGGAAGTGGTCCAGCTTGCCGCACAGGCGGACCGGTTCCGGGTAGAGCCGGCGCGGCATGCCTATGCCTGACCGCGCGCAAGACACTCGGATCACGCGCGGACGGCCGGGAAGGGCGACTGGGAAGACAAAGGGGCGCGCCATCGGTGCGCCCCTTTCGGCGGATGGGCCGTACGTTTCCACGACAGGGTGACGGATCGCGCGCGCTTGCCTATATCGGCGCACCCGGCTTAAGCCGCGGCCTTCATCCCTCTCGGAAAGTCCTTGTCCTCATGTCCGCGCTGTTCCGCATCTCGCTACCCGACGGTTCCGTCCGCGAGGTAGCCCCGGGGACTACGCCGGCGGACATCGCCGCCGCGATCGGTCCGGGTCTCGCCAAGGCGGCGATCGCTGCGCGCGTCGATGGCGAGCTGCGCGACATCATGCGCCCGTTCGACGGCGACAGCGCGCTGGCGCTCGTCACCGCGCGCGACGAGGCGGATGCGCTCGAACTCGCACGCCACGATCTCGCGCATGTCATGGCGGAAGCGGTCCAGCACCTGTTCCCAGGCACGCAGATCACCTTCGGCCCGGCGACCGACGACGGCTTCTATTACGACTTCGCGCCGAAAGACCGGCCCTTCACCGACGACGATCTCCCCGCGATCGAAGCGGAAATGCGCGCCATCATCGGGCGCAACGAGCCGTTCGTCCGCGAAGTGTGGAGCCGCGAGCAACTGATCGAGACGTGGCAGCAGCAGGGCGAGACGTTCAAGGCCGAATGGGCCGCCGAGCTTCCCGATGGCGAGGAACTGACGATCTACCGTCAGGGCAAGTGGCTCGACATGTGCCGCGGACCGCATATGGTCTCGACCGGCAAGCTCGACCCGAACGCGTTCAAGCTGACGCGCGTGTCGGGTGCCTATTGGCGCGGCGACCAGAAGAACGCGATGCTCAGCCGCATCTACGGCACCGGCTGGCTCAACAAGAAGCAGCTCGATGCGCATCTCACGATGCTCGAGGAAGCGGGCAAGCGCGACCACCGCAAGATCGGGCAGGAAATGGACCTTTTCCATCTCCAGTCCGAAGCGCAGGGCTCGGTGTTCTGGCACCCAAAGGGCTTCATCCTGTGGCGCCAGCTCGAGGCCTATATGCGCCGCCGGCTCGACGCGGCGGGCTATGCCGAGGTGAAGACCCCGCAGCTGATGGACGCGCGCCAGTGGGAACAGTCGGGCCATTGGGGCAAGTATCGCGAGAACATGTTCGTCGTTCCCGACGAGATCCCCAACACCGACGATGACGCCGCGATCGTCAGCAACAATGCCGACATGATGGCGCTCAAGCCGATGAACTGCCCGGCGCACGTGCTGATCTTCCGCCAGGGGATCAAATCGTATCGCGACCTGCCGATCCGCATGGCCGAATTCGGCTGCTGCCACCGCAACGAGCCGCACGGCGCGCTCCACGGCATCATGCGCGTCCGCCAGTTCACGCAGGACGACGCGCATATCTTCGTCCGCGAGGATCAGCTCGTTACCGAGGTGCAGCAATTCTGCGAACTGCTCGACAGCGTGTACCGTGACCTCGGGTTCGAGGATTATGCGGTCAAGCTCGCGCTGCGGCCCGAGAAGCGGTTCGGCACCGAGGACATGTGGGACAAGGCCGAGGCCGAATTGCGCGAGGCGGTGCTCGGCTCGAAGCTCAGCGAATCGATCAAGGCGAAGTTCGAGGAACTGCCGGGCGAGGGGGCGTTCTACGCGCCGAAGCTCGAATTCCATCTGACCGACGCGATCGGGCGGACGTGGCAGGTCGGCACGATCCAGTCGGACCGCGTCCTGCCCGAGCGGCTCGACGCATCGTACGTTGGTGCGGATGGCGAACGCCACCGCCCGATCATGCTTCACCGCGCGATCCTCGGGACGTTCGAACGCTTCATCGGCATCCTGATCGAGCATCACGCCGGGCGCTTCCCGTTGTGGCTGTCGCCGGTGCAGGCTGTGGTCGCGACGATCGTGTCCGACGCAGACGATTATGCGCGCGAGGTCGCCGAGAAGCTCAAGGCGGCCGGCATCCGCGTCGAGACCGATCTGCGCAACGAGAAGATCAACTACAAGGTGCGCGAGCATTCGCTGGCGAAGGTCCCGAACCTGCTCGTCGTCGGCAAGCGCGAAGCCGAGGAAGGCAAGGTCGCGCTGCGGCAATTGGGCAGCGACCGGCAGCAGTTCCTGACGCTCGACGACGCGATCGCGATGCTCACCGAAGCGGCCAAGGCCCCGGACCTGTAAACGCTTCTACTTTTTAGCCCCTCCCCTTCAGGGGAGGGGTTGGGGTGGGGAAGTCCAGCAGAGCCGAACGCTCGGTTAGACACGGCCCCACCCCCAGCCCCTCCCCTGAAGGGGAGGGGAGTCTATCAACGAAACACGCCCCGTCCCGGATCGTTACCCCGCGCTCTAGCGCATCTTCCGTTTTCCCCCGAAAACCCCTATATACACCTGTCAACGACCAGAGGAGCTACACCTATCCGACCCCCGATGAACCGCCAGGCGCCGCCGATGAATGGCCCTCGCTTCAATGAATTCATCCAGTCCGCCAAGGTCCGCGTGATCGACCAGGACGGCGAGAACCTTGGCGTGATGTACACGCGCGAGGCGATGGAGCAGGCGCGCGAGGTCGGTCTCGACCTGGTCGAGGTGTCGCCCAACGCCGATCCGCCCGTCGCCAAGTTCCTCGATGTCGGCAAGTTCAAGTACGAGGCGCAGAAAAAGGCGAACCTCGCACGCAAGTCGCAGAAGACGCAGGAGATCAAGGAGATCAAGATGCGTCCGAACATCGATGACCACGATTACGACACCAAGATGAAGAAGGTGCTCGAGTTCATCGACGAAGGCGACAAGGTCAAGATCACGCTCCGCTTCCGCGGCCGCGAGCTCAGCCACGGCCAGCTCGGCATGGCGCTGCTCCAGCGCGTCCAGGCCGACGTGACCGAGACCGCCAAGGTCGAAGCCTATCCGCGCATGGAAGGCCGTCAGATGCTGATGGTGCTCGCGCCGAAGTAAGCCCGCGCCGGTTATGACCGGTGCGACTGCGTCCCCCCTCCCGTTCGTTTCGAGCGACGTCGAGAAGCCCCGCACCTGCGCAGTCTTCTCGACCTCGCTCGAAACGAACGGGGCGGGTGGGATCGCAGGCGCCTAAGCCGCCTCGACGATCCGCTCCCCCGCGGCCGCGCCCAGCAGCCGCCGCTCGATCGTCCGCAACCGGCTCCCGACGCCGATCTTCTCCCCCGTCAGATCGGTCAGGTAGAACGTGTCCACAGCGCGTTCGCCGTAGGTGGCGACATGCGCCGAATGGATCGTCACCTTCGACTGGAACAGCGCATGCGCCAGTTGGTGCAGCAACGCGGGCCGGTCGCGCGCATTCACTTCGATCACGGTGAAGCGGTTCGACGCCTTGTTGTCGATCAGCACGTTCGGCGCGATCGGGAAAGCCTCTGCGCGGGTGCGCGGCAGCGGCTTCGCCAGCAGCCGGTCGACCAGTTTCACGCGGTTGGCGAGCGCATCCTCGATCGCTTTCTTGAGCCGCACGAGCTGCCCCGCCTCGTCGAACGGGCGGCCGACCGGATCCTGCACGAGGAAATTATCCAGCGCCATGCCGTCGCGCGTGGTGTGGATCCGCGCATCGATGATGTTTCCACCCGCAATGCTGATCGCCCCCGCAATCCGGTAGAACAGCCCGGGATGATCCGCCGCATACACCGTGACGAGCGTCGCGCCGCGTTCGGGGTAAACCCGCGCGGCGATCGACAAGGCAGTTTCGCCCGCCTGCGCGATCAGCGTGGCGTTGTCGGCGATCACGTCCTCGGGCTCGGCGACCCAGTAAGGCTCGGGCAATTTGGCGACCAGCGTGGCGAACGTCGCGGCGTCCCACCCCAGCACGTCGCGCAAGGCGGCCTGTTTGGTCGCGACTCGCTCGGTCCGGCCCTTCTGCTTGTGGCCGAGCCGCAGCACTTCCTCGGCCGATTCGTACAGGTCGGCGAGCAACTGCCGCTTCCAGCCGTTCCACACCCCCGGCCCGACCGCACGGATATCGACGACCGTCAGCACGAGCAGCAGGCGCAGCCGCTCGGGGCTTTGCACCACGGCGGTAAAGTCGAGGATCGTCTTGAAGTCCGACAGGTCGCGCTTGAACGCGGTCGCCGACATCAGCAGATGCCACCGCACCAGCCAGGCGACCGTCTCGGTTTCCGCGGGGTTGAGCCCCAGCCGCGGGGCGAGCCGCTCGGCGACTTCGGCGCCGAGCACCGAATGGTCGCCGCCACGCCCCTTGGCGATGTCGTGGCACAGCACCGCGACGTACAATGTCCGCCGCGACACGATCTGCTTGAACAGCGCCGAACACAACGGATGGTCCGCATCGAGGTCGCCGCGCTCGATCCGCGCGAGCAGGCCGACCGCGCGGATCGTATGTTCGTCGACGGTGTAGTGGTGGTACATGTCGAATTGCATCTGCGCGACGACACGGCCGAAATCGGGAACGAAGCGACCGAACACCCCCGTCTCGTTCATCCACCGCAGCACCGTCTCGGGGTCGCGGCGGCTGGTCAGCACGTCGAGGAACAGCGTGTTCGCGGTCGGGTCTTGCCGGATGTCGTCGACCAGCTTCGCGTCGCGCGCGGCGGCGCGCATCGCGAGCGGGTGGATCTCGAGCTTGTGCTTGTCCGCCAGCGCGAACAGCTCGATCAGCCGCACCGGCTTCTCTGCGAGAAAATCGTCCGCCGGCAGCGCGAGCCGCCCGCGCACCAGCGTGAAACCGTTGAGCTTGCGCGGCGAGCGTCGCAGCACCGGGAAACCAAAGCGCCGCCCACGCGCCGCGAACTTCTCGTCGAGATGCGCGAGGAACACCCCCGTCAGGTCGCCCGCGGTGCGCGCCTGGAGGAAGTAATAATGCATGAACCGCTCGACCTTGGATTTGCCAGGTCGATCGGCGAAGCGCATCCGTTCGGCAATCTCGCGCTGCAGGTCGAAGGTCAGCCGGTCCTCGGCACGGTTCGAGATGGCGTGGAGATGACACCGCACCGCCCACAGGAAATTCTCCGCGCGGTGGAACTGGCGATATTCGTCGCGGCTGAGCAGCCCGGCCTCGACCAGCTCGCCCGGCTCGGTGACGTTATACGCGTACTTCCCGATCCAGAAGAGCGTGTGGAGATCGCGCAGCCCGCCCTTCGCCTCCTTGACGTTGGGCTCGACGACATAGCGCGTGTCGCCCATCTTGTGGTGGCGTACGTCGCGCTCGGCGAGCTTGTCGGCGATGAACTGGCGTGCGGTGTCGGCCTGGACTTCCGCCTTGAAGCGGCGCGCGGCCTCGTCGTACAGCGCCTGGTCGCCCCACACGTAGCGCGCCTCGAGCAACGCGGTGCGGATCGTCACGTCGCCCTTCGCCTGCCGCACCATCTCGTCGAGCGAGCGGCTGCTGTGGCCGATCTTCAGCCCCATGTCCCACAGCGTGTAGAGCATCGCCTCGATCACCTGCTCGGCCCAGGGCGGTTGCTTGCCGGGGGTCAGGAAACCGACGTCGATGTCCGAATAGGGCGCCATCTCGCCGCGACCATAACCGCCGACCGCGATGACTGTGATGCGTTCGCCGGTGGTCGGGTTGGGGTTGGGATAGATCCGCTGGACCATGAAATCGTAGATCAGCCGCAGCAACTGATCGACCAGGAACGCCTGCGCCGCCGCCGCTTCCAGCCCGCGCGAGGGATGTTCGTTCAGCCGCCGCCCGATCTCGGCGCGTCCGGCATCGAGCGCCTGTTTGAGCAAGGCAAACGCCCCGGCACGCAGCGTGCTGGCGTCCCCTTCCAGCGCGGCGAGCGCATCGGCGAGGGTGCGGCGGTCGATGATCGAACGGCGCTGCGGGAGGGATTCGAAACGCGGAGGCATTCCCGGGTGATAGGGGGTGCCGCGGCGCACGTCACGCGGGTTGAACACGCGTGCGGGCTCCGATGCGTTTGGCGGCAATCCGCGGGATGCGTCCCGCTGCGCTTGATGCTCTAACCCTGCCATGACCAACACCGCCTCACCGCTCGACCGCCCGATCTGGCACAGCCTGACGGGACGCCACGCCGCCCTCGCCATTGGCGATGCGCTTGCCGTGCGGTTCCGACCCGAGGTCAACCTGTTCGGCGCGGCGGTGGACGCGTCTCCGGCGGCGTGTGCGGCGCTGGCCGCGCTGATCGAGGAGGGCGGGACGCTCGGGGTGCTCGAGGCGGAATCGGTGCCGCCGCTCCCCGGGACGGTCGTGGTGTCGGAGCGTCGGATCGACCAGATGGTCGCGACCCGGCTGAACCGCGCGGCGCGCGGGGTCGATATGGTGCCGCTGGGGGATGTTGATGCGGACGAAATGCTCGCGCTCGCGACGCTGACCGCGCCGGGACCGTTCTTCGGGAGCACGCATCGGCAAGGCGGCTATGTCGGCGTGCGCCGCCACGGGCGGCTGGTCGCGATGGCGGGGGAGCGGATGAAGGTAGCGGGGTTCAGCGAGATCAGCGCGGTGTGCACGCATCCCGACCATCGCGGACAGGGCTTCGCGCGCGCACTGATGGAAGCGGTGCTCGCACCGCTGCTGGAGCGCGGGGAGGGGGTGTTCCTGCACACCTATCCGGACAATCCGGCGGTGGCGCTCTACCGCGCGCTCGGGTTCGCGGTGCGGCGGCAGATGACCTATACGGTGGTCGCGCGGGGGTGAGTTCCGGCCCGGCGCATCCCCCGATCCGTCCTTCCCGCGAAGGCGTGCGTTCTGCGAAATAGGCAACCGGTGGTTTGATCGTCACCCGCGCCCCAAAAGCTGCCGTCATGCTGAACGCGTTTCAGCATCCACCGCGCAACAGGCCCAGTCCGGACTCGTGGAGGGCTGGATCCTGAAACACGTTCAGGATGACGGAAGGGGAGGGCGCGCCCCTTCCTCCGCTCGGGAGCGGTCCGAAAACCCTACCCCCGCGCCAGCCCCTTCAACCGGTACAGCGTCTCCAACGCCTCGCGCGGCGTCAGCGCGTCCACATCCAGCGCCTCCACCTCGGCGCGGATCGCGTCGCATTCCTCTTCCTCCGCCTCGATCGCTGCGGCGAACAGCGGCAGGTCATCCAGCCCCGCCGCCAGCCCACCGGTCTTGGCGCGCCCCGCCTCCAGCTTCGCCAGCACCGCCTTGGCGCGTGCGATCGTCACCGGCGGCAACCCCGCGAGCCGCGCCACCGCCAGCCCGTAGGACCGATCCGCCGGCCCCTCGGACACCTCGTGCAACAGCACCAGCTCGCCCTTCCATTCGCGCGCACGGACATGGTGGAGCGTCAGCGCCTCGCACCGTTCCGCCAGCCGCGTCAGCTCGTGATAATGCGTTGCGAACAGGCAGCGGCAGCGATTGTCGTCATGGATCGCCTCGACCACCGCCCAGGCGATCGCGAGCCCGTCATAGGTGGAGGTGCCGCGCCCGACCTCGTCCAGGATCACGAAGCTGCGCGGAGTCGCCTGCGCAAGGATCGCGGCGGTCTCGACCATCTCGACCATGAAGGTCGAGCGACCGCGCGCGAGATTGTCCGACGCGCCGACCCGGCTGAACAGCCGATCGACCAGCCCGAGCGTCGCGGCAGTCGCGGGAACGAAGCTCCCCGCCTGCGCCAGCACCGCGATCGCGGCGTTCTGGCGCAGGAAGGTCGACTTGCCGCCCATGTTCGGCCCGGTGACGAGCCACAGCCGCGAATCCTCCGACAGGCGGCAGTCGTTCGCGACGAAGCGTTCGCCGCGTTTCGCCAGCGCATCCTCGACCACCGGGTGCCGCCCGCCGACGATGTCGAAACAGGCGTGGTCGACCAGCTCGGGCCGCGCCCAGCCGCCTTCGCACCCACGCTCAGCCAGCGCTGCAGCAACGTCGAGCCGCGCGAGCGCGTCCGCTGTGGCAGCAATCGCCTCGCGCCGGTCGAGCGCGGCGGCGACCAGATCCTCGAGATGCGCCGCCTCGGCAGCCAACGCATGCGCGCCCGCCTGCGTCACCTTTGCCGCGACCTCGTGGAGTTCGGGCGCATTGAAGCGCACCGCACCCGCCATCGTCTGGCGGTGGATGAACCCGCTGTCGGGCTTCATCAGCCCGTCCGCAGACCGCGCGGGGACTTCGATATGATAACCAAGCACGCCGTTATGCCGGATCTTGAGCTGCGCCACCCCAGTCCGCGCGCGGAAATCCGCCTCGAGCGCGGCGATCGCGCGCCGTCCGCCCGCGCCCGCATCGCGCAGGTCATCGAGCGCGGCGTCATAGCCTGCCGCGATATAGCCGCCGTCCGATGCATCGATCGGCGGGGATGGGACCAGCGCGCGCGTCAGCAGGTCGATCAGCGCACCATGTCCGCGCAGGCGGGGCGCGAGGTCGGTCAGCAGCGCAGGCGGCGTGGCAATCCCGTCGAGCCGCTCGCCAAGCCGCCACGCGCCATCGAGCCCGTCGCGCAACTGCCCAAGATCGCGCGGGGAACCCCGCCCCGCCGCAAGCCGCCCGAGCGCGCGCCCGATATCCGCCATGCTCCGCAGCGTCCCCCGCAGCGACTCCCGCAATCCCCCGTCATTGCTCAGCAAGGCGACCAAATCGAGCCGCGCCTCGATCGGTCCGCGTGCCATCAACGGCGCGCCGATATCCGCACCGAGCAAGCGCGCGCCCGCCGCGGTCACGGTCCGGTCGATCGAATCGAGCAGGCTGCCCTTGCGCGCACCGGTGGTGGTCTGGGTCAGTTCCAAGCTTTCGCGCGTCGCCGCGTCGATCGCCATATGCTGCGCGCTCGCGCCAAGCCGGGGCGGGCGGAGGAACGGCATCGCGCCCTTGGCGGTATGGTCGAGATAGGCGACCAGCCCGCCCGCCGCCGACAGCGCCGCACGGTCGAACTGCCCGAACCCGTCGAGCGTCGCGACCGCGTAGAGCGCCTTCAGCCGCGCCTCGCCGCGCGCGCTGTCGAACTCCGCACGCGGGCGCTGCATCGTCGCCAGCTCGGCAAAATCGCTCGCATCGGACGTGATCGTCTCGGCGGGGCCAAGCCGCGCGAGTTCGGCGGTGATTCCGGCGGTATCGCATGCGATCAGCTCGAACCGCCCGGTCGAGATATCGGCGGCGGCGATCGCCACCGCGCCGCCCGCCTCGCCGATCGCGACGCACCAATTGGCGCTGCGCGCGTCGAGCAACGCTTCCTCGGTCAACGTGCCCGCGGTGACGACCCGCACGATCGCGCGCGAAACCAGCGTCTTGCCGCTGCGCTTCTTGGCCTCGGCGGGGCTTTCGGTCTGCTCGGCGATCGCGACGCGGTGCCCCGCCTTGATCAGCCGCGCGAGATAGCCGTCGGCGGCATGGACCGGCACGCCGCACATCGGGATCGGCACGCCGTGATGCTCGCCGCGCGCGGTCAGCGCGATGTCGAGGCAAGCGGCGGCGATCTTGGCATCGTCGAAGAACAGTTCGAAGAAATCGCCCATCCGGTAGAACAGCAGGCAATCCGCCGCCTCCGCCTTGAGCGCGAGATATTGCGCCATCATCGGCGTGGGAGCGGCGGCAGTCGGGGCAGGGGCGGGGGAAGCGGATGGCATCGCCGCTGGGTAGCGAAGATTCCCCCGCCCGTCATCGGGCAGATGCTGCCCGATGGTCTGGCGGGCTACCCAATCAGCGAATGAAGTAGCCGGCAACGCGCAAGCCGGCCTGTTCGCGCGCGAGGATGACGGTTTCGACCGCCTCGGGCTTGGTCGCGAAGCGCGTCTTGAACTGAAGGACCTGATAGTCGCCGTCCGGCACGCCCGGCAGCGTCTTCGTCTCCACCGCGCTTTGCAGGACGCGCGACGACACCCGCCCCAGCGGTTGCCGGACGGACTGGATCGTCGCGGTCCATTGCGCCGTGGGAAGGTTGGTCTGGAACAGGATGCCCGCGGCGTTCCAGCTGGACTCCCACTGACCCGTATCGACCAGTTCGAGCCAGGCGCGCGCGATCGACGCGGCCTTCGTTTCGGCAGGCTTCTGGAGGGTCGTCGCGGCATTCCGCGGGGATGGCGGTCCGGCGCGGTCGGTCCCGGCCATCATCGAGAGAGCAACCGCTGCGATGAGAAGCGACATGATGAGCATTCCTCCGGTAAGCCACGCAATGCCGTATCCCGATGATCGGCGTGGTGCGGGCGCCTCGGTCCCTGGCGCCGGAACCGCGGCCTCAGCACCCCCGATTTCCTTGGCCCCGAAGATATCGGGAGCCCCCGGCTCGGTTGCGGCAAGGCGTCTCGCCGCTTCGCGGCTGCTCGTCGCGCCCATCTTGCGCCGCGCATCCCGCAGTCGGTCATTGACGGTATGCAACGACAGCCCGAGCAGGTTGGCAATCGACTTGGCATCGTGCCCCACCAGAAGCAGCCGCAGTGCCTCCTTCTCCCGCTCGCTCAAAATCATGTGGTCCCCCCTTCGCTGCCTTGCCGCCGGGAGGTCCGATTCACCCCCATGTCCTACACGCAGCGCCCCCGCTATCATCCGCATCGGTCTTTTACAGATTTGCTCCATCTTTCCTCGCCGGGACAATGCCGGACACAAAAGCGAAAGCAACGTCGTCTTCGTGACGCCACCCGACGCATTCTGCAGCATTCCGGCGTTGGGTGGGCACAGGATCGACGCAATCCGGTGCTATTCTGCGGCGTTCGGCGGTCGTAGCGACGACTAGGGGCGTTCCCATTCGGGCAAAGTCTGCTTAAGGCAAGCGCATCCAGGAGTGCGCGCCTCATGTCCAAAGAATCCAACGTCCAGTTTTCCGAGCGCGAGGCGCTGTTGTTCCACTCGGAAGGACGCCCCGGCAAGATCGAGATCATCGCGTCTAAGCCCATGGCAACGCAGCGCGATCTCGCTCTGGCCTATTCCCCCGGCGTGGCCGTCCCGGTACTGGCGATCGCCGCCGATCCTTCCTGCGCCTATGATTATACGGCCAAAGGCAATCTCGTCGCGGTCATCTCCAACGGGACCGCGATCCTCGGCCTCGGCAATCTCGGCGCGCTCGCATCCAAGCCGGTGATGGAGGGCAAAGCGGTCCTTTTCAAACGCTTCGCCGACGTCGACGCGATCGACATCGAGTTGAAGACCGAGGACCCCGACCGGCTGATCGACGCGATCGAGCTGATGGAGCCGAGCTTCGGCGGGATCAACCTCGAAGATATCAAGTCGCCCGAATGCTTTATCATCGAGCAGTCGCTGCGCGCGAAGATGAACATCCCGGTGTTCCACGACGACCAGCACGGCACCGCGATCATCTGCGCGGCGGGCCTGATCAACGCGCTGTTCCTCACCGGGCGCGACATCAAGACCACCAAGGTCGTGATGAACGGCGCGGGTGCCGCCGCAATCGCCTGCGCCGAGCTGATCAAGACGATGGGCCTGCCGAGCGACCATCTGACGATGATCGACCTGGGTGGGGTGATCTACCAGGGTCGCGACGACATCAACCAGTGGCAGTCGGCGCATGCCGTCAACACGACCAAGCGGACGCGCGCCGAAGCGCTCGACGGTGCCGACGTCTTCATCGGGGTTTCGGCGGCGGGTGCGCTGCCAGCGCACGAGCTGATGAAGATGGCGCCCAAGCCGATCATTTTCGCGATGGCCAATCCCACCCCCGAGATCACGCCGCCCGAAGCAAAAGCGGCGCGGCCCGATGCGATCATCGCCACCGGGCGCTCGGATTTCCCCAATCAGGTCAACAACGTCCTGTGCTTCCCGTTCATCTTCCGCGGCGCGCTCGACGTGCGCGCGACGACGATCAACGACGAGATGAAGATCGCCGCCGCGCGCGCGCTGGCGGCGCTCGCGCGGCAGCAGGTGCCCGAGGAGGTCGCGCTGGCTTACGGCGTCCACCACACCTTCGGCCCCGAATATATCATCCCGACGCCGTTCGATCCGCGGCTGATGGAGATCATCCCGGTCGCGGTCGCCAAGGCGGCGATGGATTCGGGTGTTGCGACCAAGCCGATCCTCGACCTCGACGCCTACCGCGAGAAGTTGAAGGCGCGGCTCAACCCGACCACCTCGGTGCTGACGCTCGCCTATGAGGGCGCGAAGGCGCACCCCAAGCGCGTGTTGTTCGCCGAGGGCGAAGAGGAAGTCGTGCTGCGCGCGGCGATCGCATTCAAGGACGGCGGTTACGGCACGCCGGTGCTGGTCGGGCGTGACGACGTGCCGGACCGGCTGCGGTCGCTCGGCGTCGCCGATCCCGACAGCTACGAATTGCATAACAGCCGCAACTCGCCGCTCGTCCCGCGCATGGTCGATTTCCTGTACCAGCGGCTCCAGCGGCGCGGGTATCTGCGCCGCGATTGCGAGCGGATGATCAACCAGGATCGCAACATCTTCGGCGCGGTGCTGCTCCAGCTCGGTGAAGCGGATGCGATGATCACCGGCATCACGCGCACCTATGCGCACACGATGCGCGAGATCCGCCGCGTGATCGATCCGGCCGAGGGGCGTATCCCGTTCGGGATCCACCTGATGGTCGGGCAGAGCCATACCGTGTTCATGGCGGATACGACGATCAACGAGCGGCCGTCCGCCGAGGAACTCGCCGACATCGCCGAACAGACCGCGCTGGTCGCCCGCCGCATGGGGCATGAGCCGCGGGTCGCGTTCCTCAGCTATTCGACCTTCGGTAACCCCGAGGGCAATTGGCTCGAGAACATCCGCGCTGCGGTCGGCGTGCTCGACGGGCGGCAGGTCGGGTTCGAATATGAGGGCGAAATGGCCCCCGACGTCGCGCTCAACCCCAAGCAGCTTGCCAACTACCCGTTCGCGCGCCTGTCGGGGCCGGCCAACGTGCTGATCATGCCGGGCCTACAGTCCGCCAACATCTCGGCTAAGCTGCTGCGCGAACTTGGCGGCGACGCGGTGATCGGGCCGATGCTGGTCGGTATGGAGAAGTCGGTCCAGATCGCGCCGATGACCTCGACCGCGAGCGAACTGGTGACGCTGGCGGTGCTGGCAGCGGGCGGCATCGCGCGGTGATCCGCGGACACGCGGTGGGCCTACCCCCCGCGTGTCCGGATCAAGGGATTGTGTGGGAGCATGAAACCGCGGCGAAGGGCCCCAGGTTGCTGCCCGACGAGACGGAATGTGCGCCCGGTGTCCGGCGAGCGTGAGCGACCAGTCTTTTAATCACCTGCCGGCGCCTTATCTTGCGATCGTGAGTGCTGTTCCCGACCTCGGCGGTCATACGTCGCTGTACCTGTTGATCGCCGCCGTGGTTGTGGTGATGTTGATAGCGCGGCGCGTGCCGTTCATCGGTCGATTGCTGTCGTTCGGGTTGACCGCGGGGGCGATCGTGCTGGTGCTGGTGATCCTGTCCGAGCGCGCGCAATTCGACCCGATGTTCGCGCGGATGGCGCAGCGGTTCCAGATGGGGCAGCAACAGGCGGTCGGCGGCGAAACGCATGTCCGCATGTCCCCCGACGGGCATTTCTGGGTGCGCGTCAGGATCGGCGATTATGAGAAACGGATGCTGGTCGACAGCGGCGCGACCGTCACCGCGCTGAGCGCGGACACCGCCGCCGCCGCCGGAATCAAACCGCGCGATGCGATGGTGCCGGTGATGATGCAGACCGCCAACGGCACGATCGCGGCGCAGACCGCGACCATCGCGGAATTGCGGATCGGCAACGTCGTCGCGCGCGACGTGCCGGTGGTGGTGTCGCCCGCCTTCGGCGACATGAACGTCGTCGGGATGAACTTTCTCTCCCGCCTCAAATCCTGGCGCGTCGAGGATGGCGTGCTCATCCTCCAGCCGCATCACCCGCAGCAGGTGCGCTGAGCGGTTCCGCGCCGCGCGCTACCGCCCCAGCCGGGTAACATGCCCCATCTTGCGCCCGGGTCGCGTTTCCTTGCCGTACAGGTGCAGGTGCGCGCCCGGTTCCGCCAGGATTTCCGCCCAGCGGTCGGCATCATGCCCGATCAGGTTTTCCATCTCGACCCGCGGCGCTCGCAACGCGGTATCGCCCAGCGGCAGGCCGCAGATCGCGCGAATGTGGTTCTCAAATTGCGAACAGGCCGCACCCTCGATCGTCCAATGCCCCGAATTATGGACGCGCGGCGCCATTTCGTTGAACACCGGGCCATCCGGCGACGCGAAGAATTCGCACGCCAGCACACCGACATAATCGAGCCGGTCGGCGATCCGCCCGGCCAGCGCCGCCGCCTCGCCCCATTGCGACGCGATCTCGGCGGGCGCGGGCAGCGTCGACCGCGCGAGGATCCCGTCGCTGTGCTCGTTCCATGGCGGCGGATAGCTCACCATCTGCCCGTCACCGCGGCGTACCAGCAGGATCGAGAATTCGTGGCTGAACGTGACGAACCCCTCGAGGATCGCCGGACGCTGCCCGATCGCCGCCCATGCAGCGGCGACATCGGCCGGATCGGTGATCCGCACCTGACCCTTGCCGTCATACCCCATCCGCAGCGTCTTGAGGATCGCGGGCGTCCCGATCCGCGCCACCGCCGCCTCGAGTTCTTCGAGCGTTTCCACCTTTGCCCAGGGGGCGGTCCGCCCGCCGATGTCGGCGACGAACGCCTTCTCCGCCGCGCGGTCCTGCGCGATGCCGAGCGCGGACGGGGCGGGGTGGACCGGCACCTTGGCCGCAAGATACGCGACCGGATCGAGCGCGATGTTCTCGAACTCATAAGTGATCACATCGGCCGATGCGGCGAACGCGTCGAGCACGATGCGGCTGTGATAATCCGCGCGGGTAAAGCTCGATGCGGTCTGCGCGGCGACCGCTTCCTCGTCGGGCGCGAGGATGCGGACATGATAGCCCAGTTGCGCCGCCGCCACCGCGAGCATGCGCCCGAGTTGCCCGCCGCCGAGGATGCCGATCGTCGATCCGGGGGGAAGGGGGGTCATGCCGTAAGGTCCGTTCGGGAGGGGAGAGGCGGGAAGGCGTCGCGCAGTCCGGATGCGGACAGCGGGAGGCGTCGCATTATTCCGGGTCGGTCGCGACGCTTTCGGTCTGTGCCGCGCGCCACGCCTGCAATCGCGCAGACAGTTCGGCGTCCGAAAGCGCAAGGATCGCGGCGGCGAGCAGCGCCGCATTCTTTGCGCCCGCCTTGCCGATCGCCAGCGTGCCGACCGGGATCCCCGCCGGCATCTGGACGATCGAATACAGGCTGTCGACGCCCTTGAGCGCCTTGCTCTCGACGGGCACGCCCAGCACCGGTAAATGCGTCAGCGCCGCCGCCATGCCGGGCAGATGGGCCGCGCCCCCAGCGCCGGCGACGATCACCTTGATCCCGCGCTCCGCCGCGCCTCCGGCATAGTCGTACAACCGCTTGGGGGTGCGGTGCGCGGAGACGACCTTGGCTTCATGCGAAATCTGCAATTCGGTCAGGAGATCGGCGGCATGGCGCATCGTCTCCCAATCCGAGGTGCTGCCCATGATGATGCCGACCGAGGGTTCCATCGCTCGGCGGTAGCGGGGGGCCGCATGAAGAGCAACCGTCTCCATGGGCGAGGGGACCGTTGGGCCCGGAACAATTCTAGGCGAGACACGTTTTATCAACGCTCTGGACCCGGGTATTGGGTCCGGTTCGTCGATTTTCAGGTCGCGTGCCAGACCAGTGTAACCGCCCAGCGGGGATATCGACGAATACAGCGAGTAGAAGCGTTGGCGTGTGGTTGCCAAAGGCGTAGCGCGTAATTCGGCCGTGCGGGAGGTCTCTCCGCATGCGGTGATAGCCAGTTGTTGTAGCGTTTGTATTGCTGTCAACGGATCCCGGCACATTATCGGGACGGCGCGAATTGGCCAGTCGAGACGGAGCGAACGGACGCGTTCCAACCGTCGGTTGGCCCGGCGAGAGCCACCCCGAACCCGTTCGGGGTGGCGTCGTTCGTCTTAGCGTTCGTTCAGGTAATACCGGTCGGTCGCGTTCAGGCCATCGTCGAGTTCGTAGACGATTGGCTGACCGGTGGGAATTTCGAGCGTGGTGATCTCATCATCCGGAATGCCCGACAGATGCTTGACCAGCGCGCGCAGCGAATTGCCGTGCGCCGAAATCAACACGCGCTGCCCGTCCTTCAGCGCCGGCACGATCCGTTCCTCCCAATAGGGCAGGACGCGTGCGATCGTGTCTTTCAGGCTTTCGGTCGCCGGAATATCGGTTCCTGCATAGCGGCGGTCCTGCGACAGGTCATAGGCGCTGCCCGCTTCCATCGGCGGCGGCGGCACGTCGAAGCTGCGGCGCCAGATATGGACCTGCGCTTCGCCGTGCTTCTCCGCGGTCTCCGCCTTGTTGAGCCCGGTCAGCCCGCCATAATGCCGCTCGTTGAGCCGCCAGTCCTTCTCCACCGGCAACCACAGCCGGTGCATCTCTTCGAGCGCCAGATTGAGCGTCTTGATCGCGCGGGTCTGCAGCGAGGTGAAACACTGGTCGAAATCGAGCCCCTTCTCCGCCATCAACCGACCTGCCGCGCGCGCTTCCTCGATCCCCTTTTCGGTCACGTCGATGTCCCACCATCCGGTGAAGCGGTTCTCGAGGTTCCAGCTGGACTGGCCGTGGCGGATCAGGACGAGCGTTGGCATATGCGATGGTCTCCTTCCCCGACGGACGGCCGGGGACCCAGTTGCGCGCCGGGGTTATCGCTTGGGGTCGCTTCGATCAACCGTTGTGGCAACTCGGGCCGAGCACGGTCGTGCGGTTTAGACGAGGCGGCCTCGCTCCGACTTCGATGCCCGGCGGTTCGCGGCGTAAAGGCGGCTTCTGAGATACCGCGAAGGGATCCGTCACCCGAGCATCACCGTGGTCCCGCAAGATCCTATAAATAAATATTCAGTTACCGTTGTCTCTCTGACAGCTTGTTTTTGCTTGTGAAAACTCTCTCCTACGCGTGCGCTTAGCAAACGTTTGCAGAGCCGAGGAACATCTCTGCTGAACCCTATCCTATACTTATTGATGAAGGGGAGCGCGTTAGGACATCGTCCAAGCGACATGCTCGGACGGATCAATGTCGATACTACGCGTTTGTTGGGTCTTGTTGGCCGTCAACACCTCGTCGGCTTGGTCGGCGATCGAGATACCAACCTCATACGCGGCCGTCGCCTCGGCTCAGAATGGGATCACCGGCCACGATGTGGATGCTTCCGCTTCCCGGAGCGGCGATAGAACCATTCTGATGTGGGGCAACTGGAACCCGATCAAGACGTCGCACCATTTCGTTCATGTTGACGGTTGGTTTTGACGAACGCTTCTCCTGTGGTCGGAGAACGCTGCGCCCGGTGGCGAACGTGGGCAACCGTCTCAACGATACCACGGTCCTCCGATTTCCGCCGCTCGTCCGCGCGCGCGGAGATCGCGGTCGCGGTGTCGAACTGGGCGGCGTGGCGGCCCGACCCCGACCGTCCCTTTACCAACGCGCGGTCTGATCACGGGACGACGGTCACCGTACGCGCCCAAATCGTTCTCTAAGGAAACCAAGCATGTCATTAATCGGTCAACTGAAGCTTTCCGGAAAACTCATTGCGGCATTTGCCGCGGTCATCCTCGTGGTGATCCTGTCCGGCGCCTATACGTATGTGAGCTTGACCAAAGTCGCGGTCATTTCAGAATCCAATGCGAACAACATTCACCTTGCTCAGGAAGGCGAGGCAATGCTGGGCGCGATCATCCAGCAGGAGAACGCGCTGCGGGGGTACGCGATGCTCGGTCGGGACGAGCTTCTTGTCGAATATCGGCAGAATATCGCCGCGTTCGAGATTGCTGCGAAGAGTTTCGAAAATGGCCATCCGTTGGCGGATCAAAGCGATCGTCTGAAAGAGTTGCGCGCGGAAGTCGACGATCTCAACAACAAGCGTTTCGCCGAGTTGATCACGCTCGCGCAGGATCCGGCGACGCGCAGCCGTGCTCAGGAAATTTCCGGGCTCAAGCAGCTTCCCAAGGTCCGTGCGATCAGCGCCGCCCTTCGGGATCGCCAGCAGGCCATCATCGCCCAGCAGCGCGTTGAAATGATGGATGCAAAAAACGATGCGATAATGGCGGTGGCGCTTGGCGCGTTGGGCGCCGTGGTCGTCGCTGGATTGATGGCCTGGTCGCTGGCGCGCGCGATCGTCCGTCCGCTCGTTGGCATGACGGGAACGATGACACGCCTTGCTGACGGGGATACGAACGTTGCCGTTGCTGGAACCGAGCGCGCTGATGAAATCGGAGAGATGGCGAAGGCCTTGCTCGTTTTCCGCGAGAACGCCCGCGCGAAGCAGATCGCGGACGCAGCTGCCGCGAAGGCGGTCGAAGAACAGGCGTTCGTGACGAACATGATCTCGGAAAATCTGGACCGCGTCGCCACGGGCGACCTTGCGGTGGAGATCAAAGCCGAATTCCCGCCTGCCTATGCGGCTTTGCGCGCCAACTTCAATCAGGCGATCGCCAGCTTGCGCGAATTGATCGGCTCGGTGATCGAATCGACCAGTGCAATTCGCACGGGTTCATCCGAAATCGCGCAGGCCTCGGAAGATCTGGCTCGCCGCACGGAAGGGAATGCCGCGAGCCTGGAGGAGACGTCTGCCGCCATCACAGAAATGGACCAGCGCTTGAAGGCGACGGCCGACTCCGCGCAATTGACGCTCGAGCGGGCCGATGGCGCGATCAATACGGTCTCGGGTGGTCGCGGAATTGCCGACGAGGCGGTTCAGGCGATGACGCGTGTTTCGGAGAGCGCGAAGGGCATCGACAGCGTCATCGAAGGGCTCGACAAGATTGCGTTCCAGACGCGCGTCCTGGCGATGAACGCCGCGGTCGAAGCTGGACGGGCGGGGGATTCCGGACGTGGCTTTGCGGTGGTTGCGGATCTGGTCTCGGCGCTTGCGATGCGGGCAGAGGAGGAAGCGGGACGCGCGCGGGACCAGTTGACCGCGACCCAAACCGACATCGGAGCGGCCGTCAGCATGGTTCAACGGGTCGACGGTGCGTTGGCCAATATCAGTGGTGGGGTCAGCGAGGTGCATACGCTGCTTACCAGCATGGCGAGCGACAACAGAGCCCAGGCCTTGGCGGTAACCGAGATTTCCGCGGCGGTTGCGTCGATGGATCAGGCGACACAGCAGAATGCCGCCATGGTCGAGCAAACATCGGCCGCAGCCCGCAGCTTGAACACCGAAGTGAATCATCTCGCCGAGAAGGCGCAGCAGTTCAGCATCGATGGCGGCGCGCGCGGCGCAGTCAAGCCGCGGAGTTTCGTGCCGGTGGCGCCAAAATCGGCGAATCATCGGGCTTCGGGCGGCAATGCCACCATCGTCGCGAAGCTTGCAAAAAGCGGCGACGATTGGGCGAGCTTTTAAGCCGAGGCGGCGCCTGGAACAAGAACCAGGCTGCTGTGACCTACAGGGGGGCGAGCACGTAGAGGAACGGGCGCTCCTGTAGAAACACCTTGCCTTCCCGCGCCTTGGACCGGATGCCCGGTAAAACGGCGGGGAGGCTATAAGTGGATACAGCATCGGCAGCGACTTCGACGACGGCCGTCGCGCCGGGCAAGAGCCACTATGTCGTGCTGGACGGGTTGCGCGGCGTTGCGGCGTTGATGGTCGTGATCTTCCACACGTTCGAGGCCTATGCCGACAACGACCCGACGCGGCAGATCGTCAACCACGGCTATCTTGCGGTGGATTTCTTCTTCCTGCTGTCAGGGTTCGTGATCGCCTACGCCTATGACGATCGCTGGGGCCGCATGACCCGGTGGGAATTCTACGCGCGCCGCCTGATCCGGCTGCAACCGATGGTCGTGTTGGGCAGCATCATCGGCGCGGCGTTGTTCTACCAGCAAGCCGGGGGGCTGTTCCCCAAGATCGCCGGAACGCCTGTTTGGCAGATGCTGCTGGTGATGCTGCTTGGCTTCACGCTGCTGCCGCTTCCCAAGCAACTCGACATCCGCGGATGGGACGAGATCCACCCGCTCAACGGGCCGGCCTGGTCGCTGTTCTACGAATATATCGCCAACATCGCCTACGCGCTCGTCCTGCGCAAACTGTCCAGCCGCGTGCTGGTCGTCCTGATGCTGCTGGCCGCGGCGCTGTTGCTGGAGGTTGCGCTGCTCGGCCCGCGGCGGGACTTGGTCGGCGGCTGGTCGCTCGACGTCGCTGGGGTGCATATCGGGCTTGCGCGGCTGTGCTTCCCGTTCCTCGCGGGGATGCTGCTGATGCGGTCGGGAAAGCGCATCAAGACTCGACACGCGTTCGGCGTCTGCAGTGTCTTGCTGGTCGCGGCGTTGGCGCTTCCGCGCATGGGCACGACACCGCATGACTGGACCAACGGGCTCTACGACGCGTTGTGCGTCCTCCTCCTGTTTCCCCTGATCGTCGCGATCGGGGCAGGGGAGAAGGCGGTCGACGGACCCACCGTCCGGATCGCGCGATTCTTCGGCGACCTGTCGTTCCCGCTCTATATCACGCATTATCCGCTGATCTACCTCTACACGGCTTGGGTGGTCGACAACCGCATCCCGCCGGCACGCGGTGCGATCTGGGGCGTCGTGCTGGTCGGGACCGCCGTGGCGGTCGCCTATGCCAGCCTGAAGCTCTACGACGAGCCGGTGCGCCGCTGGCTGGCGGCACGCTTCCTGGCCCGCGCGCGATCCTAGGCGCGGGGGTGCCTGGGATCCCGGTCAGTGGTCCTCGGGGGCGTTCCGGCACTTCGGGAACCCCCCGGCGACCTGCCGTGCGCTCCAGTTTTCATGCGGTGTCTTGGTAACGAGCAGCGCGGATGTCGCGTTATAGGTGGGTCTGAATGTCTGACCCGGGCCCTTCAGCGCATTGTCATGGAAACAGAGCTGCAGGCGCCCCGGACCGGCGGACAGGATGATGAAGCTCATCTCCCAGCTCCGATCGGTGCGCAGCAGGCGGGCTCCCGCAGGCGTTTGCTCGACCAACACGAAGTCATAGTCCGCGAAGGTCGTTTTGCCAGGAAGGCGGCGGGGACCGACGGAATTGCGGAAAGATGTCAGGTCCAAGTTCTGAATGACGTCCCGTACTGCACGCGGCGCCGGAGTCGTCGCGAGCGCCGATCCACTTGAGAACACCGCCGCCACGGCGATCCACATGGCCCGACCCATTCCGATTGCTCCAACAAAGGTTGAGCCCAAGCGCCGCGGTAGTGTTCGCTCTCAAATCGTGTCGATCATGTCCGCAAGCACCGTCAAGCACGCATGGGCCAGCGTCTTCGACCGTTCGCCCGACCAGCCAAACTCGGCATCAGGGTTGGGATCATGATCCTTGAACGGCATCTCGAGCGTCATCGACACCGCCCCGAACCGCTCCGCCACCTGGTTGGTCGACATCGACAAGTTCGCGCGACCCGGTGCCGCCTTGTCATAGCCCTTGGCGGTCTGGAAATCGGGCGTCACCGCCTCGAGCCGCTTCCCAAAGTCGGTGTATTTCGCGCCCTGTGCCTCGGTCCACGACGGAATCCCCTCGAACCCTGCAAAGAAGTTCGCCGGGATCGCTTCGTCCCCGTGCACGTCCATCGCGAAGTCCACGCCGGCGCGGTCCATCGCGGCGAGCACGCACAGCACCTCTGGGCTCTTCTCGGGCGTCGGGGTGAGCCATTCGCGGTTGAGGTTCACCCCCGCCGCGTTGGTGCGCAGATGCCCGCGGAACGACCCGTCCGGGTTCATGTTGGGCACGCAGTAGAAGGTCGCCTTCTCAAGCAGCGTGGCGATCGACGCGTCGCCAGCGTCGGTCAGCCGTTCGAGCAGGCCTTCCATGAACCATTCGGCCATGCTCTCGCCCGGATGCTGCCGCGCGTAGAACCACACGGGCTTGGCCCCCGTACCGATCTGCAGGCAGTCGATCGCACGGCCGTCCAGCGTCTGGCCGAGTTCGTGATGCGTGACCCCCGGCGCGAGCGCGATCCGCGCGACCAGGTCGTCGTGGCGCTCCATCGTATAGGGCTGGAAATAGGCGAACCAGGCGAGGTCGCCCGTTCCGGTCCACTCGAATTCGAGCACCCCATCGACATAGCGCGTCGGGATCATCCGCCAATGGATCCGGTCAGTGCTGACGCGGACCTTGTAGCCCGGCCACCCGAACGGATAGGCCGAGCCCCCGGCGTTGAGGATGCGGAAGGTGCAGGTCGCCCCCTTCACGCCCGAGACGCGGAAGTGAAACCACTGGTAAAAATCGGACTGGCGGTCGTGCGCGATGTTGAGATCGATCCGGGCGGCATGGCTGCCCCCCGACTCGATCCCGACCAACTGGATGTTGCCGCTGTCGAACGCGGCGTTGATGGCGATGCTGTGGTTAAGGGCGGTCATTTCACCGTGATAGTGCGCCCTGATTCGCCGGGGAACCCCTGGAACAGCGCTGCCGCCAATTTCCGCGCGACCGCATCGGGCTGCGCATCGCGCGCGCGGTCGTCCGCGCTGGTCTGCGCGCGGCCTTCCCAGATGATCGTCTGGTCGCTGCGACGCCGGATCTGCACCTGCATGTCGGTCAGCGCGATCGCGCGATATTTCGGGCGGCCGATCGGGAACGAAATGCCGCCACCCAGGCCTATGCCGCCGCCGCGATACCCGCCGCCGCCGCCACCGCCGCCGCCAAGACCGATCTGCACGCCACTGCTCTGTGGCGTGGTCTCGCGGAACTGCCGACTATAGCCGACCACGGCGAGATATTGCGATGCGCCAGGCGTGCTCGCTGCAGTGAAGCCGTGCCGCAGCGCCTCGTCCTGCACTGCGTTGGCGTAGTTCTGAAATTCCAGTCCCGTCTCGATCGGGATCCGCTGTTGCGGGTTCTGCGGCGAAGGCTCGACCCCGACGTTCGAGCCATAGGTGCCGTAGCGCCCGACCGTTCCGCGCTGCATCGGCTCGACCGCGATCGACCCCGTTTCTAACGGTGCGCCGAGGTGGAAGCGGGTGACTTCCACCGGACCGCTGCGGGGCGTCGTCGCGCAAGCCGCAAGCGTGGATGCTGCTGCCAGTGCCAAACCCAAACCGATTTTCATGCGCTTGCGCCTTTAAGAGATCTTGTTGCGATGGGTAACGCTTCGACGCCCGGTTGGGGTTCCGCGGCAACCCGATCTTGACTAAGCCTCCCGTGCCCCATATGCGAGCGCCTCTTTTCCACATTCCAGAATTTGCAAAGCGAATCGATCATGAAGATCCGCAATTCCCTGAAGTCGCTCAAGGGTCGTCACCGCGATAACCGCGTGATCCGTCGTCGTGGGCGCACGTACGTCATCAACAAGACCAACCGTCGCTTCAAGGCGCGTCAGGGTTAATCACCCGATGCGTTCCGGGACGCGTGCCGTCGTTTTCGACGTCGGCAACGTCCTGTACGACTGGAACCCGCGGTTCCTCTATGAGCGCCTGATCGATGATGATCGGGCGCTCGATGCGTTTCTGCGGGATGTCGCGACCAAGGACTGGCACTTCCAGCATGACGCTGGCCGCCCCTTCTCCGAAACCTCGGCGGAGCTTGCGGTTGCGCATCCGGATCATGCCCATCTGATCGCTGCCTGGGGGCCGCGATTCGTCGAGCAACTCGGGGGCATGCTTCCGGGAATGGACGCGCTTGTGCGCGAGATCGAGGCGGCAGGCGTGCCGCTGTATGCAATCACCAACTTCTCGGGCGAGTTCTGGCCGCCGTTCCGCGAGCGCGAGGCGGCGCTGTTCGATCGTTTCGTCGACATCGTGGTGTCGGGCGACGAGTTGCTGACCAAGCCGGATCCCGCAATCTATCGCTTGGCGCTCGACCGGTTCGGGCTGGAGGCGGGGGATGCGCTGTTTATCGATGATCGCGAGGACAACGTCGCCGGCGCGCGGAGCGTTGGCATGCCGGCGCTGGTCTTCATCGATGCCGAGACGCTACGCGCCGATCTGGTGAACCACGGAATTCTCGATTGATTTGAAGCGTCGCGCTCCCGCCTGGGCAGGAGCACCAGCGCGGTAGGTAGGTGCGCGCGAGGGTGAACCCCGGGACAGGCCCGGGGTTACCGAAATCAGCCGTAATCCTTCAGCTCATCGCCGACGATCCGCACCACGTGAAGCACGTTGGTCGATCCCGGCGTCTTGAACGGTACACCCGCGATGATGATCACGCGGTCGCCGGCCTTCGCCAGCTTGTGCCGCAGCGCCATGCGCTTGGCCTTGGCCACCATCGCCTCGAACGAATCGACGTCCTTGGTGTGGACCGCATAGGCGCCCCAAAGGAGGCCGGCACGCCGCGCAGTCTCGATGTTGGGGGTCAGCACCATTAGCGGCACGCCCGGCCGCTCGCGCGCGACGCGGCGCGCGGTCGAGCCCGAGGCGGTAAAGCAGATGATCGCTGCCGCATCCACCGTATGCGCAATGTTCTTGGCAGCTTCCGACAGCGCGTCGGCGGTGGTTGGGTCCGAATGGATGACGGTGAAGTGGATCCGGTCGCCGTGCGTCGGGTCCTTCTCGACCGCCTCGCCGATCGCGTTCATCATCGCGACCGATTCCTTCGGCCATGCGCCGGCGGCACTTTCCGCCGAGAGCATGATCGCATCCGCGCCGTCATAGATCGCGGTCGCAACGTCGGACACTTCTGCGCGAGTCGGCGAAGGCGAGGAGATCATCGATTCGAGCATCTGCGTCGCGACCACGACCGGGCGGCCAAGCCGGCGCGACACTTCGATGATTCGCTTCTGCAGCGGCGGGACACTCTCGGGCGGCAGTTCGACGCCGAGATCGCCGCGCGCGACCATCACGCCGTCGCACGCCTCGACGATTTCCTCGAGCCGCTCGATTGCCGAAGGCTTCTCGATCTTGGCAAGCAGCGCGGTCTTGCCGCCGATCAGCTTGCGCGCCTCAGCAAGATCCTCGGGCCGCTGAACGAAGCTGAGCGCGATCCAGTCGACACCCTGGTCGACCGCGAACGCGAGATCGCTGCGATCCTTCTCGGTCAGCGCGGCCATCGGCAGCACGACGTCCGGAACGTTCAGCCCCTTGTTGTTCGAAAGCGCACCGCCGACGACGACGTCGGTCACGATCGTGTCGACCGTATGGCTCGTCACGCGCAGCACGAGCTTGCCGTCGTCGAGCAGCAGGCGCGCGCCCGGCTCGATCGCCTCGAAGATCTCGCGATGCGGCAGTTCGACGCGGGTCGCGTCGCCTGGTGTCGGATCGCGGTCGAGCGTGAAGCTGCTGCCGGTGACCAGTTCGACCCGCCCGCCTTCGAACTTGCCGACGCGCAGCTTTGGTCCCTGCAGGTCCGCAAGGATGGTCGAGGGACGGTTGTAGGTCTTTTCGAGCGCGCGGATCGCCTGGATCACCGCGATCTTCGATTGCTGGTCGCCGTGGCTCATGTTGACGCGGAACGCGTCGGCGCCCGCTTCGAACAGCGTCGCGATCATTTCGGGAGTGCTGCTTGCTGGCCCGAGCGTCGCGAGAATGCGGACTTTGCGTGCGCGGGGGCTGATGGCCTTTGTCATGGAATGTCCTTGCCCTGGGGAGTGGCGTTGCGCGTGCCGCTCTAACCCCTATCTGCGCACGATCAACCTTTGGAGCGAGCGGAATGAGCGATTTGAACCAACTTGATGATTCGGTGGCGGCGGCAGCTTTCCGTCGGCTGGTGCTCCACCTGCGCCACCGCGACGATGCACAGAACGTCGATCTGATGGGGCTGGCGGGGTTCTGCCGCAACTGCCTGTCGGATTGGGTGCAGGAAGCATCGCACGGCAATCTTGATAAGGATGCGGCGCGCGAGACGATCTACGGCATGCCCTATTCCGAGTGGAAGACGCACCACCAGGGCGACGCGACACCGGAGCAGTTGCAGCGGATGAAGGACAGCGTCGCCAAGAATGCATGAGCGGAGGCGGGCAGGGGGGTGACGCGGGGGCCGCGGATGGGTAAGGCCCGCGTCCACCGCCATTCGCCCTGAACCGCCACCGAGCGTGTCGATCCGGCGTATCGCAAAGTGCCCGCTGATCCAGCGCGGCGCCCCCGATACGCCCCGACGCCGCCCGGCCCCTGTTCGGGACGGATGGTCCACGATCTGTTTGCAGGGGACTTTTCATGAGCGAGACCATCGCCGCCGACCAGCTACGCCTTCTCATCGAGCGCATCGAGCGCCTCGAGGAAGAGAAAAAGGGCATCGCGGACGACATCAAGGACGTTTACGGCGAAGCCAAGTCGACCGGGTTCGACGTCAAGACGATCCGCACCATCGTGCGCCTGCGCAAGATGGAAAAGCATCACCGCGACGAGGCGGAAATGCTGCTCGAAACCTACAAGCAGGCGCTCGGCCTGGCGTAAGCGCCGACCGACCTACACTCTTGCCGTCATGCCGGACTTGTTCCAGCATCCACTTCGCCCCGGACGGTATGCGATGGGGCACAGGATAGGATGGATCCCGGCCCAGGCGCCGGGATGACGCGCAGGCAAAGCAGAGAGACCCATGGCAGGCCATTCCAAATACAAGAACATCATGTACCGCAAGGGTGCGCAGGATAAGAAGCGCTCGGGCATGTTCTCCAAGCTCAGCCGCGAAATCACCGTCGCGGCGAAGATGGGCCTGCCCGATCCGGACATGAACCCGCGTCTGCGCATGGCGATCAACGCCGCCAAGGCGCAGTCGATGCCCAAGGACAATATCCAGCGCGCGGTCGACAAGGCATCGAAGGGCGATACCGAGAATTACGAGGAAATCCGCTACGAGGGCTTCGGTCCCGGCGGCGTCTCGCTGATCATCGAGGCGCTCACTGACAACCGCAACCGCACCGCGACCAACGTCCGCACCGGCATGGCCAAGAACGGTGGCAATCTCGGCGCGTCGGGCTCGGTCAGCCATGCGTTCGACCGGATGGGGCTGATTTCCTATCCGGCGTCGGCGGGCGATTCCGAGAAGGTGTTCGAGGCAGCGCTGGAAGCCGGTGCCGAGGACGTCCAGTCGAGCGACGAGGGTCATGAGATCTGGACCTCGAACGAATCGCTCCACGAAGTCGTGACGGCGCTGACCCCGGTGCTCGGCGAGCCCGAGGGCGCCAAGCTCGCGTGGCGTCCGCAGACGATGGTCGAAGTCGGCGAGGACGATGCGGCAACGCTGTTCAAGCTGATTGACGTTCTCGACGACGATGACGACGTGCAGACGGTCTGGGGCAATTACGAAGTGTCCGACGCGATCCTCGAGAAGCTCGGCTAATCCTTCCCTAAAAGCCCCTCCCCTTCAGGGGAGGGGTTGGGGTGGGGCAGTGTCTCACGGAGACTGGCCTAAGTAAGGATTTATCACGCAAAGCCGCAAAGCCGCGAAAAGAAGAAGTTCATGTCTCCCGGCGCGACGGGCTCGCCCCGGTATTTCCTGCCGCCAGTTCCGCGAAGCGGAGGATTGAACCCCGGTGATGCTCGAGACGGCGAGGGAAGGGGCGGTTCTTGAATCACTTCCCTACCTTCAATCTTTGTGGCTTTGTGGCTTTGTGCGAGAACCCCTTCCTTGACCCGGCCAAACCAATGACAGTCCCAAAGCCTTCTTCCTTCGCGGCTTCGCGCCTTTGCGTGAAACCCTCTTCTCCCAGCCAAAAATGCTGATCCTAGGCCTAGACCCCGGCCTCGGCACCACCGGCTGGGGCCTGATCCGCGCCGAGGGCAACCGCCTGAGCCACGTCGCCAACGGTCGCCTCAAGACCGACACCGCTGCCCCGCTCCCGCGCCGCCTCGCGCACCTTGACGCGATGCTTGCCGCGCTCATCGTCGATCACAAGCCCGACGCCTGTGCGGTCGAGGAAGTGTTCGTCAATTCCAACCCGCAAAGCACACTCAAGCTCGGTCAGGCGCGCGGCGTTGTGCTATGTGCGGGCGCAAGAGTCGGTCTCGACGTGGGCGAATATGCCGCAACCCTGGTCAAAAAAGCGGTAGTCGGTGTCGGAAACGCCGAAAAAGCGCAGGTCCACGCGATGGTCTCGCGCTTGCTCCCTGGCGTGAAGATCGACGGCGCGGACGCAGCCGATGCGCTCGCGGTCGCGATCTGCCACGCGCACCACATGGCAAGCGCGCGGCGCATCCCCTGATTTCGCTTTCCCGTGCTGCGCCGTTCCGGGTACGTACCGGCTCCAAGCCGAACAAGAAGGGAGCTCCCGTGACGTCAGCGCCAAGTGCGACCCCGCCAAGCGCGGCTCTGCGATGATCGCGCACCTGCGCGGCGTCCTCAGCGCAACCGATCTCGACCATGCGGTGATCGACGTCGGCGGGGTCGGCTATCTTGTCGGGGCATCGTCGCGGACCCTCTCGGCGATCGGCCCGGTTGGCGAGCCGGTCATGCTCCACACCGAAATGCTGGTCGCCGAGGATTTCATCCGCCTCGTCGGCTTCGCAAGTGCCTCGGAACGCGACTGGTTTCGCCTGCTGACCGGCGTGCAGGGTGTCGGCGCACGGGTTGCGCTCGCGATCCTGTCGGCGCTCGAACCCACCGATCTGGTCCGTGCGATCGCCGCGCAGGACAAGGCGATGGTCGCGCGCGCCAACGGCGTCGGCCCCAAGCTCGCCGAGCGGATCGTTCGCGAACTCAAGGACAAGACCGGCGGCATCGCGCTCGGCAGCGGCGGGGGCGGGATGGTCGCCCCGGTCGGCGCGGGCGCGGATGCGGTATCGGCGCTGCTCAACCTCGGTTTCCGCCCCGCCGAAGCAAGCAGCGCTGTCGCGGCGGCGGAAGAGGAACTCGGCAAGGGCGCAACACTCGACGCATTGGTGCGCCTGGCGCTCCGCAAGGCGGCGAAATAGGCTCGGCGCGGCCGCGCTACACCACGGCGCTCGGCAACGGCGCATCCGCCAGATGCGCGTCGAGATTGGCGATCACCAGCGCCGCCATTGCGCCGCGCGTCTCGACCGTGGCGCTCCCTTGATGCGGCGACAGGACCACGTTGGGCATGGTCTTTAACGCATCCGGCGCAAAGGGTTCGTCCGCGAACACATCGATCCCGGCGCCTGCGATCCCGCCGGTCTCCAGTGCGGCGACGAGAGCTTCCTGATCGACCAGGCTGCCGCGCGCAACGTTGACCAGCACGCCGTCGCCGCCCAGCGCCGCCAGCACCGCGGCATCCACGATTCCCTGCGTCCCCGCCCCACCCGGAGCAGCGAGGATCAGCACGTCGCAGGCGGCGGCAAGCGTCGTGATATCGGGCAGGAACCTCCACGCGACCGGCTTCTGGCTGCGCGCGGTGTAGAGGATGTCACCGCCGAATGGCTCGGCCCGCCGCGCGATCGCGGCGCCGATCCGCCCCAGCCCGAAAATACCGACCTTGCGCCCACTCGCGCGGCGGGCCAGCGGGACATTCCAGCTACCCTCGCGGACGGCGGCGTCGTTCGCGGCAATCCGCCGTTCGATCGCGAGCCACAGGCCGATCGCAAGGTCGGCGACGTCATCTGTCAGCACGTCGGGCGTGTTGGTCACGCGAACCCGACGCGCCTTCGCTGCGGCCAGGTCAATCCCGTCATACCCCACGCCGTTGATCGCGATGATTTCCAGCGCCGGGAGTCGATCGATCAGCGCCGCGTCCACCACACTGCTTCCCCCGCCGCAGATCGCCCGCGTCGTCACGGGCGGATTGCCACGGTGGACCGTGAAGCGCTGCTCCAACGCAGCGACCAGATCGGGCGCCATGTCGGCAACGAGGTACAGGTCGGGAAGGTCAGCCATCGTCATGCCTTAGCCGCTGTACCTTGCTCCGCCCAGCCACCGCGCGCTATCGCCGTGCCATGACCGAAGACCGCATCCTCACCGCTGCCCGCACGCCCGAGGACGTCGACGCCGCGTTGCGCCCCAAATCGCTCGACGATTTCGTCGGGCAGAAGGCGGCGCGCGAGAACCTGCGCGTTTTCATCGCGGCCGCACGGGCGCGGGGCGATGCGCTGGATCACGTGCTGTTCTTCGGGCCGCCGGGGCTGGGCAAGACGACGCTCGCGCAGATCATCGCGCGCGAGATGGGAGTCGGGTTCCGCGCCACCTCCGGCCCGGTGATCGCGAAATCGGGCGATCTCGCGGCGCTGCTGACCAATCTCGAGGACGGCGACGTGCTGTTCATCGACGAAATCCACCGCCTTCAGCCCGCGGTCGAAGAAGTCCTCTATCCTGCGATGGAGGACCGCGCGCTCGACCTGATGATTGGCGAAGGGCCGAGTGCGCGGAGCGTGCGGATCGATCTGCCGCGCTTCACGCTGGTCGGGGCGACGACGCGGCAGGGGCTGCTGACCACGCCGCTGCGCGACCGTTTCGGTATCCCGGTGCGGCTGTCCTTCTACACCGTCGAGGAACTGACGCGGGTCGTGACGCGCGCGGCGGGACTGCTCGGTCTCGCGATCACGCCCGAGGGCGCGACCGAAGTCGCGCGCCGGTCGCGCGGCACGCCGCGGATCGCGGGGCGACTGCTCCGCCGCGTCCGCGACTTCGCGCATGCCGCCGGGCAGGACAGTGTCGATGCGACCGCCGCCGACCGCGCGCTCAATCGGCTGGAAGTCGACAAGCTCGGGCTCGACGCGATGGACCGACGCTATCTCATGATGATCGCGGACATCTATCGCGGTGGCCCGGTCGGCGTGGAAACCCTCGCGGCGGGCCTGAGCGAACCGCGCGACACGGTCGAGGAAGTGATCGAGCCGTACCTCATCCAGCTCGGCCTGATCGCACGGACCGCGCGGGGGCGGTGCCTCAACGCGGGCGGGTGGAAGCACCTCGGGCTCAATCCGCCGGCGGGGAGTCAGGAAAGCCTGTTCGACAGCTGACACCGCGCCCGCGATTCTCTTGTGCGGCGCAAGATGGAACCCACCGCTGCAATCTGTTAGCGCCATCTCATGCCAACCGCAGCCGCCTCCGCCCGTGAAATTCTCGTCCGCCTCCACGATGTGATGGCGTCGCGTACGCCTGCGCAGGCAAAGCTCAACGCGGTGGTCGGGATCGTCGGCGAAGCGATGGCGAGCGAGGTCTGCTCGATCTACCTGCTGCGCGAGGGTGTCCTCGAACTGTTTGCGACCCGCGGCCTCGCGCAGGAGGCGGTACACGTCACCAAGCTGTCGCTGGGCGAGGGGCTGGTCGGCACGATCGCCGAACAGGTCGAGACGCTCAATCTCGACGAGGCGGCGTCGCATCCCGACTTCGTCTATCGCCCCGAAACGGGTGAGGATCGTTACCATAGCTTTGCCGGGGTGCCGATCATCCGGCGCGAACGGGCGGTCGGGGTGCTGTGCGTCCAGCACGTCGAATCGCGCCGCTACGACGATGTCGAGATCGAGGCGCTGCAGACCGTCGCGATGGTGCTGAGCGAGCTCATCGCCAATGCCGAACTGGTCGATGCGAGCGGTTCGGCAACGCTGCGCCCGCAATCCACCGCGCCGATGCGGATTGCCGGGCTCAAGCTGGTCGACGGTATGGCCAGCGGTTGCGCGGTGTTCCATCAGCCGCGCGTCCATGTCGAACACACCGTCGCCGAGGATGCCGAGGCCGAGCGCCATCGCGTCTATGCCGCGTTCGACAAGATGCGCGACCAGATCGAGCGGCTCGCGAGTCAGGCCGAATTTGGCGGCGGCGGCGAGCATGAGGAGGTCCTCGAGACCTACAAGATGTTCGCCTATGACGAAGGCTGGAGCCGTCGCATCAACGAAGCGATCGACAGCGGGTTGACCGCCGAGGCGGCGATCGAACGCGTGCAGCAACGCACCCGGATGCGGATGCGGCAGATCGACGATCCGTTGCTCGCGGACCGGATGCACGATCTCGAGGATCTGTCGAACCGCTTGCTCAGGATCGTCTCGGGGCAAATGGGTACCGCCGCGCAAATGGGGCTGCGGCAGGACACGATCCTGATTGCGCGCAATCTCGGGCCCGCCGAGCTGCTCGAATATGATCGCCGCCGCCTGAAGGGCGTGATCCTCGAGGAAGGCTCGCTCACCGCGCACGTCACGATCGTTGCACGCGCGATGGGGGTGCCCGTGCTCGGTCGGGTCCGCGACATTCGGCGCTTGGTCGGGGAGGGCGATCTGTTGCTGCTCGACGTCACCGCGGGCAACGTGTTCGCGCGTCCGTCCTCGGCGATGGAAGAAGCGTTCGAGACCGCACTCCAGCTTCGCCAGAAACGCCGTGCGGTGTTCGCCTCGCTCAAGAACGTGGCCCCCATCACCAAGGATGGGCATCGACTGACGGTGATGGTCAATGCGGGCCTGCGCGACGACGTTGCCGCGCTCGACATGACGGGCGCGGACGGGATCGGACTGTTCCGCACCGAATTCCAGTTCCTGGTTTCGGCGACGCTTCCCTCGCGCGAGCGGCAGCAACGGTTGTACCGTGACGTGCTGGAAGCGGCGGGGGATCGTCCGGTCGTGTTCCGGACGGTCGACATCGGTGGTGACAAAGCGCTGCCCTATCTCAACAAAGCCGATGCCGACGAGGAGAACCCAGCGATGGGCTGGCGCGCGCTGCGGCTGGCGCTGGAACGCGGCGGCCTGATGAAGGTCCAGGCGCGCGCGCTGCTCGAGGCGGCGGCGGGGCGGACGCTCAACGTCATGTTTCCGATGGTCAGCGAGCCATGGGAATTCGACGAGGCGCGCGCTTTGTTCGAAGCGCAGCGCGACTGGCTGTCCGCACGGAACAAGAAGCTGCCTTCGGAAATCCGCTACGGGGCGATGCTGGAGGTGCCCGCGCTTGCGGAACAGCTCGATCTGCTGCTGCCCAACATCTCGTTCCTGTCGGTCGGCACGAATGACCTCACGCAATTCCTGTTCGCCGCCGATCGGGCCAATCCGAAGCTTGCCGAACGCTACGACTGGCTGAGCGGCGCGATCCTGCGCTTCCTCGTGCGTCTGGTCGAACCGACCCGCGCCGCCGGGGTGCAATTGACGGTCTGCGGCGAAATGGGCGGCCGTCCGCTGGAGGCGATGGCATTGATCGGGCTCGGCATCGAACGCCTTTCGATCACGCCTGCCGCGGTCGGGCCGATCAAGGCGATGGTGCGTACGCTGGACCGTGCGGCCTTGTCCGCGCATATGGCGACGCTTCTGGCGGCTCCCCCGCGCGACATGCGCGGCGCGCTTGCCGAATGGGCCAGGCAACACGGCGTCGAACTGGCGTGAAGCCACGATGGTCGACGCGCAAGGCGTTGACTTGTCCGGCTCGCTTTGTGAGACACGGGGGCGAGGGCCGGACGCACCTGGGGCGCAACCGTACGGCCGGAGGACTGCATGACCGATCCGTTACCGCCGGAAGAGGCGACGCTGTTCCCCAAGACAGCTGGGGAGCGGTTGCGTGAAGCGCGCGAGGCCATGGGACTTTCCCTGGCTGAAGTCGCTGCACGCACCCGTATTCCCGTTCGACAATTGGAGGCGATCGAGGACTCCAATTTCGCGGCGCTGCCGTCGATCACCTATTCGGTCGGGTTCGCCAAGGCGTATGCCCGCGCAGTCGGCGTCGATGAAGTGTCGATCGGCCGGGACATTCGCGGTGCGGTCGACAAGCCCACTACTCCGCGCCGGGTCGAATATCAGGCCTATGAGATCGTCGAACCGTCGCGCGGGCCGAGCCGTGGCCTGGCGGTCGGCGCCCTCATCGCGGCGGTTCTGCTGCTGATCGGCGCAGGGCTATGGTATGGGACCAATCTCTTCCGTAGCGAGGAAAACGTGCCATTGAGCACGCCGTCGATAGCTAGCACGGTCCCGGTCGCACCCCCGGCGAGCGCGCCGATCCCCACGCCGAAAAACGGACCGGTCGTCCTGACCGCGACCGACGAGGTGTGGCTGAAAGTCTATGATTCCGCGAACAAGACTCTGTACATCGGGACGCTCGCGCCGGGCGAGGCCTATACGGTGCCCGACGACGCGGTTGGGCCGATGATCAACGTCGGCCGGCCCGACAAGCTGCGCGTGACCGTCGGCGGACAGCCGATCGCCCCGTTGGGCGACGGCAAGCGCGCGATCAAGGACGTCAAGGTCGATCCCGCTGCGTTGATCGCGCGGGGGCAGCCGGCGCCTGCTGCAACCGATGCTCCGGCGGCGTCGGCTGGCGGTGCGCGTGGCGGCCCGGCAACGGGCGGCGCGCTCAACATCGCCGCGCCATCCACGACGAACCCCGAACCCGCCGCCTTGACGGGAGGCAACCGCGCTGCGCAGTGACGCCCGGTAGCTTCGCCTTGATTTGTCCTTGTCTCGCATCGGGGGGTGCATGATGCGCCGTTTTCCAGTCGTCACCATCCTGCTCGCGGCGTCCGCGCTCGCCACCACGCCCGCCATGGCGCAGTCGAACGTCGAAGGTCGTGTCGGGCGGCTCGAGAGCGAGATGCGCGCGGTGCAGCGCAAGGTGTTCCCGGGCGGCAACGCCTATGTCGAACCCGACAATGTCGCCGCGCAGCCCCAGACCGTGATTCCCGGCACACCGTCGGCTAGCCCGGTCGCGGACTTGACCGCGCGGGTCGATTCGCTCGAATCGCAACTTCGCCAGATGACCGGTGCGGTGGAGACCAATCAGCATCGGATCGACGTCATAGAAGGGCGTCTCAAGACGATCGAGGCGGATGCCGCCGCGGCGCGTGCTGCGGCACCGCAGCCGAGCGTGACCCCCGGCGGGTTCGGCAATACGGCGGCCGACCAGCCGCCGATGGAACGTCCCGCCGATCGGCCCGCTCCGGCGCGGAGCGGGGGCACGCTGGAAGGCCCGACGATGGGCGATCCGACGCGTGGGGCACCTGCCACCACGAATGCCGCGTCGACGGTCAGCGTGGAGCGACCCGAGACCGGCGATCCGGCGGAAGACACGTACCTCTATGGCTACCGGCTCTGGACGGCGAAACAATATCCCCAGGCCGAGACGCAGTTGAAGGCCGTCGTCAGCAAATATCCCAAGCACAAGCGCGCCAGCTACGCGCAGAACCTGCTGGGCCGATCGTATCTCGATGAAAACAAGCCATCGCTTGCCAGCCTCGCGTTCTACGACAGTTACAAGAACTGGCCGGACGGCGACCGCGCACCCGAAAGCCTGTTCTATCTCGCGCAGGCGCTGGTCAAGCTCGACAAGCCGGCAGCGCAGGTATGCAAGGTCTACACGGAGCTACAGCGGACCTATGGCGCCAAGGTCGATGCGGACGCGCGCATGAAGGCGGGCGTAGCCAAGGGGCGCGCGGCATCGAACTGTTCGTGAGATGACGGGGCCCGTCCCGGGGCTCGATCCCGCGCACGTCGCGCGGTTTGGCGCGGATACCGAGTGCACGCTGGGCGGGCCGTTGCCGGAGGAGGCGTGGCTCGCGCTCGCCGTATCGGGCGGGCCTGACAGCATGGCGATGCTGGCGCTGGCAACCGCGGCCTTCCCTCACCAGGTTCTGGCTGCGACAATCGATCACGGCTTGCGCGCTTCCGCGGCGACGGAGGCGGCAATGGTCGCCCGATGGTGTGCCGACGCTAGCGTGCCGCACCAAACGCTCGCCTTACATGAGGAAATCGGTCCGCGCGCGATCCAGGCGACTGCGAGAGCGTTGCGCTATGACCGGCTCGGGGAATGGGTCGCCGAAACGGGCGCCGTCGCACTCGCCACCGCCCACCATGTCGACGATCAGGCCGAGACCGTGCTGATGCGTGCGGTGCGCGGCAGCGGCCCGGCCGGGCTGGCGGGCGTGCGGCCGTATCGGTTCCAACACGCCGATCCCGCGGCAGCGTCGCTGTCTTCCGACTTTGCGATCATCCGGCCTTTACTGGGCTGGCGGCGCGCCGAGTTGCGCGCGATCGTCCTCGCCGCCAACATCCCGTTCGTCGACGATCCCAGCAACGCCGACCGGCAGTTCGAACGCGTACGGGTGCGCGGCCTTCTGGCGGATACGCCGTGGCTCGACCCGGCGGGTCTTGCCCGAACCGCGCATCACGCTGGCGAGGCACACGCTGCGCTGGAGGAGATCGCCGCGTGGCTGTGGGACGATCGTCTGCTGGACCGGGGCGAGGGCGTGATCGCGCTGCGGATCGCGGACCTGCCTCGCGCCGTGCAACGTCTGCTGGTGCGCAGAGCCATTCTCGCCGTGCGGCATTCCGCGCGAATCACCCGCCCGGCGTTCGACCTCGCCAGCAACGTCGAGTCGTTTCTCGATGCGCTTCGGATTGGCGTTTCGGCGACGCAAGGCGGCGTAATGGCGTCCCCGATCGCTGATATCGTGCAATTTACGCCGGAACCGCCGCGCCGATCGCGCTGATCGACGATTCCGCCGCGGCGTTCCATTGCCATTAATCCTTCTGTGCTTATCTTCAGCGTCCGAGAAAGGTACGATCAACCCATGAACGACAACGAAAAGCCGCCCGAAGGGCCGAACCCCTGGATGAAGTCTCTGCTTATCTGGGTCGGCATCCTGGTGGCGCTGGCGCTGTTCGTGACCTTGATCGATACCCGCACCGCCGGAACGGGCGCGAACCAGATCGCCTATTCGACGTTCCTCGACAAGGTCGAGGCCGGGTCGGTTCGGGACGTCAACATCGCGGGCGAAGTCGTCACCGGCAGCTATTCCGACAATACCAAGTTCCGCACGTTCGCGCCGCAGGATCCGCGTCTGACCGACCGCCTGCGTGAAAAGGGCGTCGTGATCAGCGCCAAGCCGGAAGAAGGCGCGCCGATCTGGCAGATTCTGCTGATGCAATCGCTGCCGTTCTTCCTGTTCCTGGGGCTGGGGTATTTCGTCCTGCGGCAGATGCAGAAGAATTCCGGCTCGGGCGCGATGGGTTTCGGCAAAAGCCGCGCCAAGATGCTGACGCAAAAGGAAGGTCGCGTGACCTTCGACGACGTCGCCGGCATCGACGAGGCCCGCGAGGAGCTTCAGGAAATCGTCGAGTTCCTCAAGGACCCGACAAAGTTCGCGCGCCTTGGCGGCAAGATCCCGAAGGGCGCCTTGCTTGTTGGCTCGCCGGGTACTGGCAAGACCCTGCTCGCCCGCGCGATTGCGGGGGAGGCGGGTGTTCCGTTCTTTACGATTTCGGGATCTGACTTCGTTGAAATGTTCGTCGGCGTCGGTGCAAGCCGTGTCCGCGATATGTTTGAACAGGCCAAGAAATCCGCGCCGTGCATCGTCTTCATCGACGAAATCGACGCGGTCGGTCGTCATCGCGGTGCCGGGCTTGGCAACGGCAACGACGAGCGCGAGCAGACGCTCAACCAATTGCTGGTCGAGATGGACGGGTTCGAAGCGAACGAAGGCATCATCATCATTGCGGCAACCAACCGTCCCGACGTGCTTGACCCTGCGCTGCTGCGTCCGGGCCGGTTCGATCGTCAGGTCGTCGTGCCGCGGCCAGATATCGAGGGTCGCATCAAGATCGTCGAAGTCCATATGAAGAAGGTGCCGCTGGCACCCGACGTTGACGCACGCGTCATTGCACGCGGCACTCCGGGCTTCTCGGGCGCCGATCTTGCCAACCTCGTCAACGAGGCGGCGCTGACGGCGGCGCGCAAGGGCAAGCGGCTGGTCGCGATGGCCGAGTTCGAGGAAGCCAAGGACAAGGTCATGATGGGTGCGGAACGCCGTTCCATGGTAATGACCGAGGACGAGAAGCGGATGACCGCCTATCACGAGGCCGGTCACGCAATCGTGTCGATCCACGAAGCTGCGTCGGACCCGATCCACAAGGCGACGATCATTCCGCGCGGTCGTGCGCTCGGAATGGTCATGCGTTTGCCGGAGCGGGACTCGTACAGCTACCACCGCGACAAGATGTACGCGAACCTTGCGGTTTCGATGGGTGGCCGGGTCGCCGAGGAAGTCATCTTCGGCTATGACAAGGTGTCTTCGGGTGCGTCGTCGGACATCCAATATGCGACCGGCCTGGCGCGCGACATGGTCACCAAATGGGGTATGTCTGACAAGGTCGGCCCGGTGGAATATTCGCAGCCGGAAGGGGAATCGTTCCTCGGCTATTCCAACTCCCAGCCGGTTCGCATGTCCAACCAGACCGCACAGCTGATCGACGACGAAATCAAGTCGATCGTTCAGGGTGGTCTCGATCGGGCAAAGCATTTGCTGACGCATCATATCGATCAGCTCCACCTGCTTGCAGGCGCATTGCTCGAATATGAGACGCTGTCGGGTGACGAGATCAAGGCGCTCATCGCCGACGGTAGCCTGTCGCGCGATGACGGACCCAAGAGCCCGTCGGTCCCAGGCGCCGGAACGTCGATCCCGAAGACACGTCGTCCTAAGGGCGGTGGCCCGTTCGGCAGCCCGACTCCCCTCGGCGCCTGACCCCGCTGATCGCGCTTCACTGTTGAAAAGAGCGTCGTTCTGGATCGGAGCGGCGCTCTTTTCGTTTCAGAGACAGGTCGATCCCAAAACGCGCCATGGATAGCCGGGGAAGTCGCCCGTCGGGCATCCCCCACGGGCTCGCCGTGTGATTTCGCTTTGCGGCGGCACCTGTCGCCATGATAGCGACTCCGAAATGACCGATGTAGCCGCCCATGTCGCAGACCTGACGCTCCGTTCGCGTGCCGCCGCGCGCGTGCTCGCAACGGTGCCAACCAAAACCAAGGCCGCAGCCCTGCGCGCGGCCGCGGCGGCGCTCGTCGCGGCGGAAGCGACGATCCTCGCCGCCAATGCCGCCGACGTGGCGAAGGCCGACGCCTCGGGCCTTTCGTCGGCAATGCTGGATCGGCTCCGGCTCGATTCCGGCCGCGTTCGCGCAATGGCCGATGGCGTCGTGGCTGTGGCGGGGCTTGAGGACCCGGTCGGCGCGACGATCGACGAGCGGACACGCCCGAACGGTCTCGTCCTGCGGCGCGTGCGCGTGCCGATCGGCGTCATCGGCATCATCTACGAAAGCCGCCCCAACGTCACCGCGGATGCCGCCGCGCTCGCGGTGATGTCGGGCAATGCGGTCATCCTCCGGGGTGGATCAGAGGCGATCGAGAGCAACCGAGCGATTCACGCGGCGATGGTTTCGGGGCTGACCGCGGAGGGTGTTTCGGCCGATGCAGTCCAGTTGGTCCAGACGACCGATCGCGCCGCGGTCGGCGCGATGCTGGCGGCAGACGGATCGCACGGAGGCGCCGCGATCGATCTGATCGTCCCGCGCGGCGGCAAGGGCCTCGTCGCGCGCGTCCAGGCGGAAGCGCGCGTGCCCGTGCTCGCGCATCTCGACGGTATCAACCACGTCTATGTCGATGCCTCAGCCGATCCGGCGATGGCGAAAGCGATCGTGCGCGATGCCAAGTTGCGGCGGACCGGCGTCTGTGGCGCGATGGAGACGTTGCTGATCGATCGCGGATATGGCGATCCGGACGGCCTGGTCTTGGCGTTGTGCGATGGCGGGTGCGAAGTTCGCGTCGATTCGGCGCTGTCGGGGCGGTTGCCGGCACTGCCCCAGGCAACGGACGCCGATTGGGATACCGAATACCTTGAGGCGATCGCTTCGGCGGCGCTGGTTGATGGGGTCGATGGCGCAATCGCGCATATCGATCGGCACGGATCGCATCATACCGACGCGATCGTCGCCGCCGACCCAGCCGTTGCCGAACGGTTCCTCGCCGAAGTCGACAGCGCAATCGTGCTGTGGAACGCGTCCACCCAGTTTGCGGACGGCGGCGAGTTCGGGCTCGGCGCCGAAATCGGAATTGCCACCGGGCGGCTGCACGCGCGCGGCCCGGTCGCGCTCGAAGGGCTTACCACCTACAAATGGATCGGCTACGGTACGGGACAGATCCGCGGTTGATGCGGGTCGGTCTTCTCGGCGGCTCGTTCAATCCCGCGCATGGCGGCCACCGTGCGATCAGCCTCGCCGCGCTGGATGCGCTGGGGCTGGACGAAGTATGGTGGCTGGTCTCGCCCGGCAATCCACTCAAGGATAGCCGTCGGGATATGGCGCCATTCGCCGCGCGCGTTGCATCCGCGACCAAGATGGCACGCCGCGCACCGATCCGCGTCAGCGCGATCGAACAGCGTCTGGGCACGCGCTACACCGTGGATACCGTCACGCGGCTCCGCCGGCTTTACCCCAGAAAGCGCTTCATCTGGCTGATGGGTGCGGACAATCTCGCGCAGTTCGATCAGTGGAAAGGGTGGCGCACGATCGCGCGTGAGGTTCCGATTGCGGTGATCGCGCGTCCGGGGTATGACAGCGATGCTCTCGCGGCTCCCGCGATGGGTTGGTTGCGGCGCGCTCGTCGGCCCGCATACCAGGCGAAGAACTGGACGCAGTGGAGATTGCCGGCCCTCGTGCTGTTGCGCTTCCGCCCCGACCCGCGCTCCGCGACGCAGCTTCGTGCTGCAGACCCCGCCTGGCAGCGGCATTTCCTGCCAGATGCTGTCACTTCCCCTACCGAATAGGAATCGCCTTGGCTTCAACTTCTCCTGTGTATCGCGCGTCCGAACCCGATGAGGTCGAGGCGTTGCATCGGCTCGTGCTCGCGTCGCTCGACGACGACCAGGCGGTCGATACCATTTCGATCCCGCTGGCGGGCAAATCGACGATCGCCGACTATATGGTGATCGCGAGCGGCCGCTCGACTCGGCAGGTCGCCTCGATGGCGCAGAAGCTGGCCGAGAAGATCAAGGGTGAACTCCGCCGCTCGACCCGGATCGAAGGCTTGCCGACCGCGGACTGGGTGCTGATCGATGCCGGCGACGTGATCGTCCACCTGTTCCGCCCTGAAGTCCGCAGCTTCTACAATCTCGAACGGATGTGGGCCTTCGGTGATGCGCCGACGCCGCCTGCCACGCCCGATCCGTTCGGCGGCGAAGCGTAACTCGCGCCGGCGCTGTGATCGGGGCAGGGGTAAGGGCAAATGCTGCTGCATATCATCGCGCGCGGCCGGATCGGGCGCGGGCCTGAGGCCGAACTGGTCGAGCGTTATGTCAAACGGCTGAACTGGCCCTACAAGCTGACCGAACTGCCCGACACGGGTGGCAAGATGCCGGTCCTCGAAGCGGGAACGCGTGTCGTTCTGCTGGATGAGACGGGCGTCGTACTGCCCTCGCGCGACATCGCCGCGACGCTGGAGAAATGGCGGGACGGTGGGGTGCGCGAAGTTCGCTTCCTGATCGGTGCGGCGGACGGCTTCGACGATGCGGCGCGCGCGCAGGCGGATCTCCTGCTGAGCTTCGGGCGGGCGACGTGGCCGCATCTGCTCGCTCGCGCCATGCTTGCGGAGCAACTGTGGCGCGCCACGAGCATCCTGGCCAACCACCCCTATCATCGCGAGGGTTGATCGTGCGGTCGCGCACGCTCGTGACCCTGGTGGTGGCGGGGACGCTATGCGCGGGTAGCATGGCGCCTGCGCAACCGCCTGCGGACCGGCGCACCGAACTTGCGCGCGCGCGCGCGCAATCGGCGGCAGCGGCAGCGCGCTCGACCGCGCTGGAGCGTCTGGCCGAGGGCGAGCAGAATCAAGCGCGCCAAGCCCTTGCCCGGGAGGCTGCCGTCGCCGCGCGGATTGAACAGGCGCAGGCCGACATCGTCGCGGGGCAAGCGCAAGTTTCGATCGTCACACGTTTGCTGGACACCCATCGTACCCGTCTGGCGGCACAGCAACGCCCCGTTGCGCGCCTGCTTGCGGCGTTGCAGGCGCTGTCGCAGCGCCCGGCGCTACTGGCGGTGATTCAGCCCGGATCGCTCGACGATCTGGTCCATGTCCGAGCGGTGTTGGCGGGCGCAATGCCGGTACTCCGCGCGCGGACGGAGCGCGTCCGGACGGATCTCGCGCAGGCGCGAACGCTGCAGATGCAGGCCACGCTCGCGGGGCAGGCGCTGGCGGAAAGTCGGTCACGGCTCGAAGCGCAGCGGCTGTCGCTCAGTCGTCTCGAACTGGCACACCGGTTGCGCGCGCGCGCCTTGGGGCGCGACGCCGTGTTCGAATCGGATCGTGCGATCGCGCTTGGGGAAACCGCGCGCGAGCTTGTCGACCTGATGGACCAGGCCGGTGCCGAAACCACCACCGAACGCGCGCTTGCGGCCCTTCCGGGGCCGGAACCCCGTCCGGGTGTCGCGGGTGCGACGATGGGCGCGATCTGGCCGGACGGTGCGCCGTATCGCCTGCCCACGACCGGAAAACTCGTCACGGGCTTCGGCGAGGTGTCGGACGCGGGCGTCAGGTCCCGCGGTTTGACCGTGGCGCCCACCGCTGGCGCACCGGTCGTCGCCCCGGCGGCGGGGCGGGTCGCCTTTGCGGGGCCGTTCCGCGGATATGGGACGATCGTCATCCTCGATCATGGCGCGGGGTGGACCTCGCTCGTCTCCGGGCTCGGCGCAACGTCCGTGGCGGTCGGCACTCAGGTCGGCGCGGGCGCGCCGATCGGCACTGCGCCGGCTGGCGCTGCGCCCCGCGTCACGGTCGAACTTCGGCGGCGCGACCGGCCGGTCGATCTCACGCCGCTGCTGGGCTGATCGCTGCGGCGGCTTGTTCCGCTTCGGTTCATGCGCCATGTGCAATGTTGATCCCGCAAACCCGGCTACGGTACAGCGTACCTTCCCGCCGCTCGAGTATTTCGCCGATGTCGCGTTTTTCAACGTCCCTGCTGCAAGCGACCGCGATTGCGGGAGTGCTGGCGATCGTTCCGGTGGGAACCAGCGCGATGGCAGCGGTCGATACCGGCACCTACCGCGAGATGTCGGTGTTCCTCGACGTCTACAATCGCGTGAAGGCGGAATATGTCGACAAGGTCGACGACAAGACGCTGGTCAAGGGCGCGATCGACGGGATGCTCGCGGCGCTCGACCCGCATAGCGCGTATGAGACCGGGCTCGATTACGACAATCTGCGGATCCAGACGCTGGGCAGCTACGGTGGCCTCGGCTTGACGGTGACGATGCAGGACGGGGCGATCAAGGTCATTGCGCCGCAGGAAGACACGCCGGGCGGGCGCGCCGGGATCAAGTCGGGCGACTATATCACCCACATCAACGGCAAGCTCATCTTCGGCCAGTCGCTCGACGAGGCGATCACCCAGATGCGCGGGCCTCCCGGATCGAAAGTCAGCTTGACACTGCTGCGCCCAGGCCGCGACAAGCCGATCGTCGTCGCACTGATCCGCGAGAAGATCGTCCAGAAGCCGGTCAAGTGGAGCGTCAAGGACGGCGTCGGCGTTATCAACATCAACGCATTCTCGGAACATACCGGCGATGCCGTGACCGCCGCGATCAAGGGCATTCAGAAGCAGTTGGGCCGCGATCCGCTCGGCTACATCGTCGACTTGCGCGACAATGGCGGCGGGCTGCGCGACGAATCGATCGCGGTTGCGGACAATTTCCTCAGCAGCGGCGAAATCGTCTCGCAACGCGGCCGCGACAAGGCGGATATCGAGCCTTTCTATGCCGAGAGCTACGTGAAGGGCGATCTCGCGCACGGGTTGCCGATCATCGTGCTGACCAACGCGGGCACCGCGTCGGCGTCGGAGATCGTCGCGGGGGCATTGCAGGACCATCACCGTGCGCTCGTCATGGGCGAACGCTCGTTCGGCAAGGGGTCGGTCCAGACCGTGATCGATCTCGGCGCGAACGCGGCGCTGCGCCTGACGACATCGCGCTATTACACCCCCTCGGGCCGGTCGGTGCAGGAGGGCGGGATCGAGCCCGATATCGCCGTGCCACAGATCTCCGATCCGGATTATAAGTCCCGCCCGGTGTTCCGTGAGGACGATTTGCGTCGCCACCTCATCAACGAGGTCAAGGCCGACAACGCCGCGATTGAGGAAGACACCAAGACCGACCCGCGTTTCGCCGCCACGCCCGAGCAGTTGAAGGCGAAGGGGGTGGAGGACTTCCAGATGAACTATGCGTTGCAGACGATCGGTCGCCTCGGCACCGCTGCTCCGCGGTCGGCAACGGCGGCCAAGTAGGATGACTGCGGACCGCTTCCCGCTTGCGCGACTGTTGGCGCTGGTCGTGCCGGGGGCGCTGCTCGGCGGCGCGCTCTTGTCGCAATATGTCGGCGGGTTGTACCCGTGCGAATTGTGCTGGTTTCAGCGCTACCCGCATATCGTTGCGCTCGTGCTTGCAGTGCACGCATTCGTCCTGCCAGGGCGGGGGACGCAGCGCCTGCTCGTCGCGCTTGCCGGGGTCGCGGTCCTGGTCAGCGGGCTGATCGGCGTCTTCCACGCGGGTGTCGAATATCACTGGTGGCAGGGCTTCACCGAATGCACGTCGACGATGACCGGCCCGGTCACGATCGAATCGATCATGAAGGCGCCGATCGTGCGGTGCGACGTCGCGCAATGGACGCTCGGCGGCATATCGCTCGCCGGGTTCAACGCGGTCTTTTCGATCGGCGGGGCAATCGCCATCTTCTGGGCATTGCGGAGGAAATGAGCATGAACTGGAAACCGGGCGATGCGCGCCGCGCGACCAAATCGATGATCCGGGTCGATCAGGCCGGCGAATTCGGCGCGACCCGCATTTATGCAGGCCAGCTCGCCGTGCTCGGGGACCGCAGCCCAGCCGCGCGCGCGATTGCTGGCATGGCGAACCAGGAAGAACGCCACCGCGCGTTCTTCGATGCGATGATGGCGCGGCGTGGGGTTCGCCCGACGCTCCTCGAACCGATCTGGAACGTGGCGGGCTTCGCTCTCGGCGCGGCGACGGCGGCGATCAGCCCGGAAGCGGCAATGGCGTGCACCGCCGCGGTCGAAACCGAAATCGACAAGCATTATGAGGATCAGCTCGTTGCCTTGGGCGACAGCGACCCAGAGCTGACCGACGCGATCCGCGACTTCCAGGCCGAGGAAGTCGAGCACCGCGAAACCGCACTCGCAGCGGGCGCCGAAAACGCAATCGGCTATCCGGTCCTGAGCGGGCTGATCCGGCTGGGCTGCAAGGTCGCCATCGCCACAGCCAAGCGCATTTGACGGAGACCCCGATGACTCGATCCATGTTCCCCCGGCTGACCCTCTCCGCCGCCGCGCTAGTGGCGGTAGGGTCGGGCCTGATCGTGTCTGCGCCCGTAGCAGCACAGAATGTGCCGACGCCGACGATGACCATCTACGGCAACCAGAAATGCCCGACCGACACCAACGGCAACGAAATCGTCGTGTGTGTCCGCCGCGCGCCGGGTGAGCAGTTCCGCATTCCAAAGGAGTTGCGCGAACTCGAAGTCACCCCGCAGAACCAGAGCTGGGCAGCCAAGGCTGAGGCCAATGACAAGGTCGGAGTCGAGGGCATCGGCAGCTGCTCGACGGTCGGTGCCGGCGGCGCAACGGGGTGCCTGGCGCAACGCGGCCAGCAGTGGAAGCGCGAGCGCCAAGCCGCCAAGGGCGATCAACGCGCCGTCGACCGGGCGCTCGAATAACGTGATCAGGGCGGGACGTCGCACCGTGATGCTGCTTCGCTCCGCCAGTTGAGCGCGCTCGACCGCAAGGTGCCGTCCGCAGCGGTTCGGGGGCCGCATGCGGTCGCGGCGATGCTGTTCGGCCTCGTCTGGATATCGTGCGTCTGGTTCGGGTCCTACGCCCTCAACCCCAATACGGCGACGCGCCTGTTTGCTGCCATTACGCTCGTCGAACGGGGGGACGCGCGGATCGATCGATATCAATCGCTGACGATCGACAAGGCGCAGTTCGGGCAGGGCGATGCGCGGCACTATTACATGGACAAGGCCCCCGGCATGACGCTGATGGCGCTACCTGCCGTGTGGGGCGTCGACCGCTTGACCGGCACGGAAGCGAGCGATCAGATCATCGACATCGCCAATCCGCGGCTGACGGCATTTATGCGGGCGCGCCTCAGCGTCGCGGTCGCGTCGACCGCAGCGATCCTCACCGCCTTCGCCACGGTCCTGTTGCTCGACCTCGGCACCGGGATTACCGGAAGTCCCGCCGCCGGGCTATTCGCGGCGCTGGGTTATGCGATGGGGTCGATCGCGTGGGGATGGTCGACCAGCCTGTTCGGCCATGCGCCGGTCGCGGCGCTGTTGTTGATCGCCACCTGGGCGATCTGGCGCGGTACCGCTGGCGCTACCGAGGAGGCGCGCGGGCGGTATCCGGTGATGGCGGGGCTCACGCTGGGATGGGCCGTCGCGATCGAGTATCAGTCCGCATTGAGCGGCGTCGCGATCGGCGTCTGGGCACTGTGGCGCACCCGGCGCTTCGCTGCGCGCGCGCGCTGGCGGATCTATAACGTCACGCTGGTCAGCGCGGCGGCGGCGTTCGTTCCGGTGGTCGTGTATAACGTCATCGCGTTCGGCACGCCGTTCATGCTCGGATATCAAGGCGTGGTCGGGTTCGACGGGATGAACCAGGGGGTATTCGGTTTGACCTATCCAAAGCCCGCGATCCTGTGGGAAATCCTGTTCGGGCTTCGCCGGGGTCTGGTGTGGGTTTCGCCCGTGCTGCTGGTCGGGGTCGTCGGCCTCGTCGGGATGATCCGGCGCCCTGACACCCGCGACATGGGCTGGCTGGCGGTGGCGGTGATCGTGGTCGTCGTGTCGATCAACGCCTCTTATTATTATTGGGACGGCGGCGCTTCGATCGGGCCGCGGCATTCGGTCCCAGCCATCCCGTTTCTCGCGATCGGGCTCGCGCCGTTCTGGGCGTCGCTGCGGGGCCCGCGTCTGCGGCAGGCGGCAATCGGTTTGCTGGCGCTGTCGATGGTGATCAATCTGGTCATCGCCAGCACCGACATCTTCGCCCCAGAAGCGTTGGCGGCGCCCGCCTGGACGCGCAACTTCGTCGGGCTATTCCTGGCCGGCAAGCTTCAGACCTTGCCCAATCTCTTCTTCGGCTGGGGCGCGTGGTTCGGGTTCGCGCTGTATCTTGATATCGCGCTGCCCTTGCTCGCGCTGATCGTATGGCAGACGCGCCGGGCCGAGCGCGCCCTGTCAGAATAAGCGACTGCCGTTCGGGACACGCTGGTCCGGCGCGATCAGCACGACCTCGCCCGCTTCATCCGGGAAACCGAGCGTCAGCACCTCGGACATCACCGGCCCGATCTGGCGCGGCGGGAAGTTGACCACCGCCGCGACTTGCCGCCCGACGAGCTGCTCCAGCGTGTAATGCACCGTGATCTGCGCCGAAGAGCGCCGGGTGCCGATCTCGGACCCGAAGTCGATCACCAGGCGATAGGCGGGCTTGCGCGCCTGCGGGAACGGCAGCGCCTCGACGATCGTCCCGACGCGCACGTCGACCTTCAGAAAATCGTCGAATGCGATCTGTCCTGCGGTCTCGGGGGATGAAGGCTCAGAAGTCGACATCGTCATAATGTTTCGGTGCCATGATTCCCTCCATCCGCTCTGACAGCAGCGGACGGAAGCTCGGGCGGCTCTTGAACCCGCGATACCATTTCGCGGTCTGTTCGTGATTTTTCCAGTCGATCCCACCGAGATAATCCGCGACCGAAATCTGTGCCGCGGCGGCAAGATCGGCGAGGCTCATCGTCGCACCCGCCATCCAGTTGTGATGGTCGAGCAGGTAATCGGTGTAATCGAGATGTCGCACGGCCGCTTTCATTGCGTCGCGAAGCCGCTTCGAATCGGGTGGTTCCTTCGTCACAATGCGCTTTTCCATGCGCTCATGCAGCAATGGAGCGACGATATCGGCGAAAAATTGCGTGTCGAACCACGCGACGAGGCGGCGGATTTCCGCGCGGCTGGTCGCGGTGCCGTTGATCATCGCGGCCTTCTCGACCGTTTCCTCGAGATATTCGCAGATCGCCATGGAATCCATCAACAGGATGCTACGGGACTGGTCCGCCAGCACGGGGACTTGCCCCGCCGGGTTCATGTCGAGGAATTCGTCGCGCCGCTCCCATGGGCTTTCGCGGACGAGTTCGTAGCCGATGCCCTTTTCGCCCAGCAAAAGCCGGACCTTGCGCGAGAACGGGCAGAGCGGGAATTGGTAAAGTTGCCACATACGGCCGTGGTAGGAGGTGTGGGACGCAGGGGGAAGATGGCGCGGGGGTTTAATCGGTCAGACGTTACGGCGTGTGGCCGGACAGCGCGGTTGAGCGCGGCTGGCCCGGGCGCGCCTCCTGCCGCGTGCCTTCCGTGACGATCCCGCCATTTTCCTCGACGACCACCTTCGCGATCGTATCGCCGTCCGTGACGAACGCGAACCTTAACGCACGCCCCGGTGCCTGGAACGTCGCGACGTCGATCGCGACGAGATCGGCGGACATGTGCCCGGATACGATGTGAAGCTGTCCTTGGGCGAGGGTAACGGCGATGTCGCTCAGCGGTGACGTGTACCGCCCGACATAGCGCTGCAAGGTCGCCACGGGTATATTGATCGCGGCCGAGGCAGGCGGCTCGACCACGGGGCCATGCGCGTAGCTGAGCACGCGACGCATCCGGGGCGCGCTTCCCACGTCCTGCCACACGACCGCGAACCGCGCTTCGCCATCGACCCGTTCGGGTTGGCCGTCACGCCGGGCATAGAAACGGTGCCGTCCGGTCAGCATCGCGCCGAACCCCGGCACCGGATCATAGGAGAGCGACCCCGCAACCAGTTCGCGGCGGACATGAAATCCCTTCGTACCGCAAGGGCCGTCCATCAACGACGCGACGACCGCGTCGCGCGAGACCGTGGCGCCGGTCTTGTCATGGTAGAACTCGACATCGGGCGTCATCATCGCTTCCATGCGCCTGCGGTCGCATGTGTTGAACGCTGCCCAGAAGGTGTCGTCCGCCGCCCTGATACGATCTTCGGTTGGTAGGGGAGCGGGGGAGTGCGTACCAACGAGCGTGGTTGCGAGCAGCGCTATCGGATGAAGCATCGACATTTCGTCCCAGTGGCGGGTTCGGTCATTCGAACTGTGTTATTCGAATAATACGCTACGATCGCCAACTGGCAAGCGAGTGGGTCGAGGGGAAAGGGAGGAGAATTTCCGACTGGTGACTTACGCCGGGCATGGCACCACGCTCGCCGCGATCGGGAAGGTTGCGGGCGCGGCTCGGGATGGCTCTTTTGGGAGAGCAAGAGCAGTTGCGTTGAACGGGCGTCGGTTTCCTGTCGCCCGGCCCGTATGCCCGAACGTCCGGACCGCAGCCTTACCCGTTCCTGCCGAAGGGACCCATCCCATGGAGTTGCCCGACGGAGCGGATGTCGACTTCTAGCGGTCGGCGTCCAGACCGAGCCCGCTTTGCGCCAGGACCGCGCGCAATCGGTCGGTCGTGCGCTGGAGTTCGGCGGTCATGCTCGCGACTCCCGTGGCGGCCTTGCCGGTCGCTGCAATCGCGCCCTTCGCGCCTTGGTGGAGGTGATCCGCATAATGGGGATCCTGCCGGGCGATGACGTCCGCCAGCGTATCCTCGGGCCGGATCCGCGCGCTGGGGTCCGCGAGTTGCGCGACCGGACCGACGTGCGTCTGGAGCAATGCGTTTGCATATTGGTCGACGACCGCGGCGAGCCCCTCCTGAATGAGCGGGTTCGACAGGAGCGCGCCCACCTTCGCCGCGTCGATCTGCGGCGACGGGCGTGGGGCAGGCTCATGCGCCAGCGCGGGAGTGGCGACGGTGAGGGCAAACAAACCTAGGAGATACAGACGCATGGCGTACCTTTTGGACTACGGTCAGACGTCGCCGATAGCATCTTTTCGAAGGTCCGTCGATCCGTCGGGCTGGTGGCGCCACTGCGCGGCAGTCAAAGGTTACGGACGGGGCCGCCCGCAACCTTTGGCTCCTGCCTGCGCCGCACCACCGCGGCGCTAATTATTCCGCGGCAACCTGCTCCACCCGGTCGTCGATCGGATGGGCAAGCCTGGTCAGCATTTCCTTCGGCACCACCTGCCAGAACCGATCCACCACGCGGCCCCAATCGTCGAGCAACGCGCCCGACCATTTGCTGTCGGTCGCGGCGTGGTGCGCCCGGACCATGCCGAGCAGCACCGCTTCCCAATGCAGCGACGACAGGCGGTTCCATGTGATGTTGTCGGGGTTGGCACGCCGCGCGAAGCTGCCGTCGGCGTCGTAGATGAACGCCATCCCGCCGGTCATCCCTGCGCCGAAGTTCGCGCCGACCGGGCCGAGCACGACCGCGGTCCCACCGGTCATATATTCGCAGCCATTCGCACCACAGCCCTCGACCACGACGTTCGCGCCCGAGTTGCGCACGGCGAAGCGTTCGCCCGCCTGGCCAGCCGCATAGAGGCTGCCCGACGTCGCGCCATACAACACAGTGTTGCCGATGATCGTATTGTCCTGCGACGCGAGCGGCGAACTCACCACCGGGCGCACCGCGATGATGCCACCCGACAGGCCCTTGCCGACATAGTCATTGGCGTCGCCGAACACTTCGAGCGTGATCCCCTTGCACAGGAACGCGCCGAGGCTCTGCCCCGCCGACCCACGCAGCCGGACGTGGACGTGCCCGTCCGCGAGCGCCGACATCCCGAAGGTGCGCGTGATCTCGCTAGACAGCCGCGTCCCGACCGCGCGGTGCGTGTTGCGCACCGAATAGGTCAGCTGCATCTTCTCGCGCCGACTGAACACTGCGCCCGCATCCTTGATGATCTGCGCGTCCAGGCTGTCGGGCACTTCGTTGCGCCGCGTCGTCAGGCTGAAGCGGCGCTGGTCGTCGGGCGCATCGACCTTGGCGAGGATCGGATTGAGGTCGAGATCGTCGAGATGTTCCGCACCGCGGCTCACCTGGCGGAGCAATTCGGTCCGGCCGATCACTTCGTCGAGGCTGCGGAAGCCGAGCCTTGCCAGGATGTCGCGGACTTCCTCGGCGATGAAGGTCATCAGGTTGATGACCTTTTCGGGCGTACCGGTGAACTTGTCGCGCAGCTTCTGGTCCTGCGTGCAGACACCGACCGGACATGTGTTCGAATGGCACTGGCGCACCATGATGCAGCCCATCGCGACGAGCGACAGCGTGCCGATCCCAAACTCCTCCGCGCCCAGGATCGCCGCGATGACGATGTCGCGCCCGGTTTTGAGCCCGCCGTCGGTGCGCAGCTTGATCCGCCCGCGCAGGCCGTTGAGCGTCAGCGTCTGGTTGACCTCTGACAGCCCCATCTCCCAAGGCGTCCCGGCATATTTGATGCTGGTTTGCGGGGAGGCCCCGGTGCCGCCGACATGCCCTGCGATCAGGATGACGTCGGCATGCGCCTTGGCCACGCCCGCCGCCACCGTGCCGATGCCGGCGGACGAGACGAGCTTGACGCACACCCGCGCGGTCGGGTTGATCTGCTTGCAGTCGTAGATGAGCTGCGCGAGATCTTCGATCGAATAGATGTCGTGATGCGGCGGCGGCGAGATGAGCGTCACGCCCGGGGTCGCATGGCGCAGCTTGGCGATGAACTCGGTCACCTTGAAGCCGGGCAGCTGCCCGCCTTCGCCGGGCTTGGCCCCCTGCGCGACCTTGATCTCGATTTCCTCGCAGGCGTTGAGATATTCCGCAGTCACGCCGAAGCGACCGCTGGCGATCTGCTTGACGCCCGAATTGGCGTTGTCGCCATTGGCGCGCGGCGAATAGCGTTCGGTGTCCTCGCCCCCTTCGCCCGACACCGCCTTCGCGCCGATCCGGTTCATCGCGATCGCGAGCGTCTCATGTGCCTCCGGGCTGAGCGCGCCGAGCGACATGCCCGGCGTCACGAAGCGCTTGCGGATCTCGGTGATCGCCTCGACCTGGTCGACCGGGATGCCTTCGTCGGGATATTTGAACTGGAGCAAGTCGCGCAGATAGACCGGGGGCAGCGCCTCCACCCCGCGCGCGAATTGCAGGTAAGTCGAATAGCTGTCGTTCGCGACCGAGTTCTGCAGCAGATGCATCAGCTGCGCCGAGTAAGCGTGCGTCTCGCCGGTATGGCGCTGGCGATAAAAGCCGCCGATCGGGAGCGTGGCGACGCCCTCGTCGAACGCCTTGTCGTGGCGAAGCTGAGCGTTGAGGTGGAGCGAGGCATAGCCTTCGCCCGAGATCTTCGCGGGCATCCCAGGGAACAGGTCGTTGACGAGCGCACGGCTGAGGCCGACCGCCTCGAAGTTATAGCCACCGCGATAGCTGGAGATCACCGCGATCCCCATCTTCGACATGATCTTGAGGAGGCCCTCGTCGACTGCAGTGCGATGCCGCTTGAGACATTCGGCAAGGGGCAGCTCGCCGAACAGCCCGCGCGCCTGGCGATCCGCGATCGACGCTTCGGCCAGATAGGCGTGGACGGTGGTCGCGCCGACGCCAATCAGCACCGCATAATAATGCGTGTCGAGGCATTCGGCGGTCTGGATGTTGATGCTGGCATAGGAGCGCAGCCCCATGCGGACGAGGTGCGTATGCACCGCCGCCGCCGCGAGCACGCCCGCGATGCCGATCCGGTCGACGCCGATCGCCATGTCGGTCAGGAACAGTTCGCTCTTGCCCTGGCGCACCGCCGTTACCGCTTCGGCACGGATGCGGGCGATGGCCGCACGGAGCGTCTCCGGCCCGCCGCCTGCCTCGAAGGTGCAGTCGATCTCTGCCGCCTGCGCGCCGAAATGCGCCTTGAGCTGCGCCCAAGCGGTGCCGTCGAGCACCGGCGATTGCAGCACCAGCACGCCGTCGCGCCGGTCCTCGGTGTCGAGGATGTTGGCGAGATTGCCGAAGCGCGTCTTGAGCGACATCACATGGCGTTCGCGCAACGGGTCGATCGGCGGGTTGGTGACCTGGCTGAAATTCTGCCGGAAGAACTGGCTGATCAGGCGTGGCTTGTCCGAGATGACCGCGAGCGGCGTATCGTCGCCCATCGAGCCGATCGCTTCCTTCGCGCCCTCGACCATCGGCGACAGGATCAGCTCCATATCCTCGAGCGTCTGCCCCGCCGCGACCTGACGGCGCGTGAGGTCGGCACGATCGAAACGCATGATCGCGTCTTCGGCGGGCTGCGGCAGCGCCTCGATCCGCTTGAACGCGCCGATCATCGCGGCGTAATCCGCCTCGCCCGCGATCTGATCCTTGATCGCGCGGTCATGGTACAGCACGCCCTCGTCGAGATCGATCGCGAGCATCTGGCCCGGCCCGAGCCGGCCCTTCTCGATGATCGTCGATTCAGGCACCACGACCATCCCGCTTTCCGACCCGACGATGACGATCCCGTCGACCGTGCGGACATAGCGCAACGGGCGGAGCGCATTGCGGTCCATCCCCGCGACCGCCCAGCGGCCATCGGTCATCGCGAGTGCGGCGGGGCCGTCCCACGGCTCCATCACCGATGCGAGATACTGGTACATGGAGAAATGATCGGCGGGCATGTCGATCGAATCCGCCATCGCCTCGGGCACCAGCATCAGCTTGGCGGTCGGCGCGTCGCGGCCCGAGCGGCAGATCGCCTCGAATACCGCGTCGAGCGCTGCGGTGTCGGACGCGCCCGCCGGGATCACCGGCTTGATGTCCTCCGACTGATCGCCGAACGACAGGCTCGCCATCTTGATCTCGTGGCTGAGCATCCAGTTCTTGTTGCCGCGGATCGTGTTGATCTCGCCATTGTGTGCGAGGCAGCGGAACGGCTGCGCCAGCCACCATTGCGGGAAGGTGTTGGTCGAATAGCGCTGATGGAAGATCGCAACGCGGCTCTCGAACCGCGGGTCGCGCAGATCGGGGTAGAACACCGACAACGATTCCGCGAGGAACAGGCCCTTGTAGATGATCGACCGGCACGACAGCGAGCAGACGTAGAAGCCCTGGATCTGCGCCGCGATCACGCGCTTCTCGATCCGGCGGCGGACAAGGTAGAGGTTCTTCTCGAACTCGGCGGCGGTCTGGTCGTCGGGCAGGGGCCCAGCGATCATGATCTGCTCGATCTCGGGGCGGGTCGCCTGCGCTTTCTGGCCAATCACCGACACGTCGACCGGCACCTGGCGCCAGCCGTAGATCGTATAGCCTTCCTCGATGATCGCGCTCTCGACGATCGTGCGGCACGCCTCCTGCGCGCCGAGATCGGTGCGGGGCAGGAAGATCATCCCGACCGCGAGGCGGTTGGGCATCTGGCGATGGCCAGAGGCGGCGACCGCATCGTCGAAGAACTTGAGCGGGAGATCGATGTGCAGGCCTGCGCCATCGCCGGTCTTGCCATCCGCATCGACCGCGCCGCGGTGCCACACAGCCTTCAGCGCATCGATCGCGGATTGCACGACGCGGCGCGAGGGCGTGCCATCGGCCGCGGCGACAAGACCGACGCCGCAGGCGTCGCCCTCGAATTCGGGGCGATACATGCCGTGTTCGGCGAGGCGGAGGCGTTCGGAGTCCATGTTGGTCATGATGTGCCCTTGGGGTCTTGCAGCTTGTTCTCTTTGGTACCCATCGCCTTCGCAAGGCGCGCTTTCTCAGCCGGGGTCAGGTCTTCCATCCGTCGCGGCGGCGGCAGCGCGGCGGTCGCCTTGGTAGCAGCTTCCATGAAATGCGGCATTTGCTGCATCATCCTGGGCATCATGTCCTTCATCGTATTCATGACCGCAGGATCGGTCATGATCGTGGTGACGGTCGCCGCATATTTCGCCCCGGTCGGCGTTCCGAAATACCGATCCAGATCGGTCAGCTCGGTTAGCGAGAAACGATTGGCATAGGCATGCGCCATCCCGTCGCGAAGCTCGGGCTCCATCGTCGTGAAGAAGTCGCCCATCGCCCCGAGCATCGCGTGCATCGTGAGTTGCTGACGCTCTTCCCACCGCGGGTCGTAGATTGCCATGATCTGGGTGAGATCGATCTTGTCGAGTTTCTGCGCATCCTCGACCTTCATCCCGCCCATTTGCGCGATCTGGCCGAGCGGCATGGCCTTGATGGCACCGCCCACGCCGCCCATGATTGAGTCCATCGAACCCGACATGAGTTGCTTGTAGACGCCGGGGGGCAGGAGCCGTGCGGCGACGCGACGCGCTACTGCCAGCCGGGCGGGATCCGTCGGCGCGCCGGGTTGTGCGGCGGTTTGAGCAACGGATGTCGGCGCGCCCTGCGCAAAGGTCGGTGACCCAACCATGGCGAGCACGCCCGCGATGATACAGGCGTATCTCACGCCGCGACCTTTGCGGTCCGCGCCTTCGCCTTCAGGAAGTTATGCATGGTCGCCGCAACGTCACGCCCGTCGCGGATCGCCCAGACCACCAGCGATGCGCCGCGCACGATGTCGCCCGCCGCGAAGACGCCGTAGAGCGAGGTCATCAGCGTCTTGTTGTCGACCAGCACCGTGCCCCAGCGCGTCACGCCAAGCTCGGGCGCATCGAACAGCCGCGGCAGATCCTCGGCGTCGAAGCCGAGTGCCTTGATGACGAGATCGGCCTGCAGATCGAACCCGCCCTCGGGATCGATCTCGGGGGCGCGCCGAGCGCTCGCATCGGGGGCGCCGAGCCGCATCGCGCTCGCCTTGACGCCGGACACGCGATCTTCGCCGACGAAGCTTTCGGGTGCGGAGAGCCAGACGAACTCGACGCCTTCTTCCTCGGCGTTGTTCACTTCGCGCTGTGACCCCGGCATGTTGGCGCGGTCGCGGCGGTAGAGGCACTTCACCGACGCAGCATCCTGGCGGATCGCGGTGCGGACGCAGTCCATCGCGGTATCGCCGCCGCCGATCACGACGACATGCTTGCCCGCCGCGTTGAGGCTGCCGTCGTCATAGGCGGGGACGGCATCGCCGAAATTCTTGCGGTTGGAGGCGGTGAGGAAGTCGAGCGCATCGACCACGCCGTCGCGCTCGACACCCGGCGCCTTGATCGCGCGCGCCTTGTACACGCCGGTTGCGATCAGCAGCGCATCATGGCGCTGCCGGAGCTCGTCCAGCGTCGCGTCGCGGCCGACCTCGAAGCTTTCGTGGAAGACGATTCCAGCCGCCTTGAGCCGTTCGACCCGGCGCATGATGACCGGCTTCTCGAGCTTGAAGCCCGGAATGCCATAGGTCAGCAGCCCGCCAGCGCGGTCGTAGCGGTCATAGACATGGACCTCATAGCCGTTGCCGCGCAGATATTCCGCTGCCGACAAACCCGCGGGTCCAGCGCCGATCACCCCGACCGACTGGCCGCGGGCAGGCCCCACCATGACCGGTTCGACCCAGCCCTGTTCCCAAGCGGTGTCGGTGATGAACTTTTCGACCGAGCCGATCGTCACGGCACCGTGGCCCGAAAACTCGATGACGCAATTGCCTTCGCACAGCCGGTCCTGCGGGCAAATGCGACCGCAGATCTCGGGCATGGTCGAGGTGGCGTTGCTCAGCTCATACGCTTCGCGGAGCCGCCCCTCTGCGGTCAGGCGAAGCCAATCGGGGATGTGATTGTGGAGCGGGCAATGCACCGAACAATACGGCACGCCGCACTGCGAGCAACGTCCGGCCTGTTGCTCAGCCTCGGGAGCCGCGTAACGATCCGCAATCTCCTGAAAATCCTCCGCCCGCAGTTCGGGCGCACGTTTTGCAGGATACGCCTGATCGCGATCGACAAATTTGAGCAGCAATGAGTCAGCCATGCACGCATCCTTTCGAGGAAGCGGCGCATATCGTACTATTATGTCGCTGTCACCGAAAAACTACGATATAAGTCACGTATGCTGACCTATTAAATTGCCGCCGGGTGGTTATGGCGGAAATCCATTGCCGGCTTGGTAAGTAAAACGACCGGAATGGACCTATAGCGTGGAAAGCCACGCCAATGCGATGGCGCCGGCAATGATCCGGTACACCGCGAAGGGAACGAACCCGTAGCGCGTCACCACGCCGATGAACCATTTCACCACGAGCAAGGCGACGACGAACGACACCGCAAACCCCAGCGCGATCGCACCGAGCCCGACACCCTGGCCGCTCATCATCTCGTGCCGGTTCTTGACCAGCTCGAGCGCCGTCGCGCCGAGCATCGTCGGAATTGCGAGGAAGAAGCTGAACTCCGCCGCCGTCCGCCGCTCGACCCCAAGCGCGAGGGCGCCGAGGATCGTCGCGCCCGACCGACTGACGCCGGGGACCATCGCGAGACACTGCAGGAAGCCGATGCCGATCACCTTCGTGAGCGGAATGTCGGCAACCCCGACAATGTCGCTCTTGGGGGCAAGCCGCTCGACCGCGATGATCGCAAGCCCGCCGACGATCAGCGCAATCGCAACCACCTCGGCATTGCCGAGCAACGCCTCGATCTGCTTGTGGATCGCAAGGCCGATCACCGCGGCGGGAATGAACGCAACGAGCACGTTGCGGACGAACAGCAGCGATTTCGGCTCGCGCTTCATCACCCCCATGCCGACCGCCCAGAATGTCCGCCAGTAGAGTGCGACGATCGCGAGGATCGCGCCCAACTGGATGATCACGTTGAACGCCCCCCAGCGTGCCGCGTCATAACCGAGCAGCTTGGTCGCCAGAATGAGATGGCCGGTCGAGGAAACGGGCAGGAACTCGGTGACCCCCTCGACGATGCCGAGGAGGATGATGTTGATGATCTCGTTCACGTGCGTTCCCTTCTACGGCTCCGCGAGGCCGGCCATCGATCGCGGACCTCGCCGGCTTTGTCAGGCAGCGATCGGTGCAGAGAAGCGACCGCCCTTGCGGTAGCGCACCAGCCATGCCGGCGCGACCGCATCGAGCGGCGTCGGCGTGATTCCGAGCGTATCGAGTCCGCTCGCCCCCGCCGACACGACATTGTCGGTCGCCAGCATCTTCCACTGGTCCTTGGTGATCGGCGCGCCCGGCAGGAAGCCGAGCCCCGCGATTGCGGCACCGATCGAATCGGGCAGCTCGACGATCCGGCGTTTGTGGCCGGTCATCTTGGCGATCCAGCGGATCAGCGCGCCCATCGTGATCGTGTCGGGGCCGCCGAGTTCGAAAGTCTTGCCTGCCGCGATCATGGGTTCGTCCAGCGCCTTGACGACCGCTTGCGCGACATCGCCGACATAGACGGGCTGGAACGTCGTGCCCGACCGCAGCACCGGAACGACCGGCGCGCTGCCGATCATCGCTGCGAATCGATTGAGGAACTGGTCCTCGCGACCGAACACGATCGACGGACGCAGGATGGTCGCGGACGGGAAGGCGGCGCGCACCGCGGCCTCGCCATCCCCCTTCGAGCGACCGTAAGCCGAATCCGACGCACTGTCCGCACCGATCGCGGACATATGAATCAGGGTCTCCACCCCGGCACGCTCTGCGGCCTCGGCGACGATTCGGGCGCCATCGACCTGAATCTTCTGAAAATCGCCGGCGAGGATGCCGACGAGGTTCACCACCGCATCCGCACCCGCGACCGCGCGCGCGACCGATTCGGGTTTGGTGATGTCGACCGCGACGAACTGCGTTTGGCCGAGGCCCCCCAAGGGTTTCAGGAAAAAGGCCTGATGCGGATCACGCTGCGCGATTCGCACCCGCGTGCCGCGTTCCAGCAGCGCCTGCGCCACATAGCGACCGAGGAAACCCCCGCCGCCGATCAAAGTCACCAGCTTGTTGTTCATCGAAGCGCCTTCTCGAATGTCGATCTGTCCTCTGCCTAGCATCGTGCGTGTTGACAAGACCAACGACGCTCCCCTAAGGCCCGCCACCTACCCAGTGCCCGGATGGCGGAATTGGTAGACGCACCAGCTTCAGGTGCTGGCGATCGCAAGGTCGTGGAGGTTCGAGTCCTCTTCCGGGCACCATTCTTTTCGCATTGCGCTGACTATTACATAGCCTTCGGGCACGTTGGCGAATGTCCCCGCATTTCCGGCGCTTTACGGACCGGTAGTTCTGGCGGTGGAGCCTAGAGACGGACACCATCGCGAAAATTAGAGGCGAATACGGCCTTCGTCTCAAGAGCCGAAATTCGGGACTCCACATTCAAAGTGAGTACAATTACGTAAGCGACCGTGGACTTCGTCGGAAGCCAACTGGGGGCTTAGTTTCGATTGAAGTTGACGTGAGCGGCGAGCCGATGCGGTCTCGATTGTATGCCTTTCGGTCGTCCTGACCCGGAAGGCAGCTTCAGCATTAGAGGTCGAGCAAGACCTTCTGCTGTGCCCAGCAGGCGGGTAGAGCCATCGCCAGCAGCTTTGCGGGAGTGAGTGTCGGTGGATGTCGTCCATCGCTGATGGCCCGTACGATCTCGGGAGCGAGCCACGATAGCCGAACTAGCCGGGTCATACGCGTGCTGCATTGGCCGGTGCTGCTGGCAAGCAGTTTAATAGAGGTTTCGGGCGAAGCCATGACGGCAGCGCGCGCGGCGACGGCATCGGCCAACAGCGTGACCAGCGTCTCGTCGCGGCGTACAACAGTTCCATCGTCGTTGGTCATCACCAACTTTACCGCCTTCCCGTGACGAACACGGACGGCTGGCGTAGTAAGCTGAACCGGCGCATCCTTAGTACCACTGTCGATCCCCAGGGCTCTAAACAGAGCCGCCCGATCCACGATCAGTTGAACTTGCTCATCATCCAGCCTGACACGTTGGACCAACGCTCTGACCAGCGTGTGCCGACCGTAATGGGTGGCAAGCTTGCCGACCATCTCGGCCGCAGTCGCGATTATCCCAGCAACCGTCTGCGCGGGTAGCTTTGGCGGTAGCAGTTGCCGAAGTTGATGCGAGGATGAGAGCAGCGCGCGAAGCCGGTCAACAACCACTTCCTCGATATCGCCAGCTGGCAGACGCGACGCCACCGGGCCGTGCTCAACCAGCTCGGATGCTGGGGTAATGTAATAGCGGTAGCGTTTAGCGGACTTTACCGCATGGCTCGGAGCCATCCGCCGACCGTGCATGTCGTACAGTACACCGACCAGCATGCTCGCTGTACGATGGTTGGTGCCAGAGTTGCGCTGGACCTGACCTGCCGAGATGGTCTGTTGCACCTGTTCCCAGAGTTGGGGCGAAATGATTGGAAGGTGCGCGCCTTTGAACGCAATACCCTTGTGAACGATGTCGCCAACGTAAATCCGATTACCGAGCATGTTGAACAGCATGCCGCGCTCAAACGGAACGCCACCGCGAGCGGAGCCGTTCGCCAGTTGTTGTACTTTGGTTCGGTAGCCATCGCTGCGTAGCTCGTCGATCAGCCCTCTGCCGGACCCGAGTGCTACATAGCGTTCGAAGATATGCCGGACGGTGCGTGCATCGTCATCGTTGATAACGAGCAGGCGATTTTCGACCCGGTAGCCCAGCGGCACTGGTCCCCCCATCCACATGCCCTTGGCCTTGGATTGCGCAATCTTGTCGCGGATGCGCTCCCCGGTAACCTCGCGCTCGAACTGGGCAAAAGACAGGAGTACGTTGAGCGTGAGCCGACCCATGCTGGTCGTGGTGTTAAAGGCCTGGGTTACCGATACAAACGAGGCCCCGCGGGCATCGAGTACATCGACGATTTTGGCGAAGTCCGAGAGCGCGCGAGTCAAACGGTCGACCTTGTAGACGACGATGACGTCAACCTTACCCGCCTGGACATCCGCCATCAGCCGTTTCAGTCCTGGTCGTTCCATATTGCCGCCCGAGAAACCGCCATCGTCATACGAGTCTTTCACCAGCGTCCAGCCCTCGTGACGCTGGCTCAAGAGATAGGCTTCGCAAGCTTCGCGTTGCGCATCGAGGCTGTTGAATGCCTGATCGAGACCTTCTTCGGTGGACTTGCGGGTGTAGATTGCACAGCGGACCGTGCTCGATCCGACTGAGCGAACTGTCGCCTTTGCCATCAGTTCAGCCCAAAGAAGCGTGGCCCTGACCAGGCCGTGCCGGTGACGTGGCGGGCAATGGCAGACAGCGAGCGGTAGCTTTCTCCGTCCATGAGAAAACCGTCGTCAGTGGCAAGCACATCGATGGTACGACCGTTCCAGCTACGGACAAGCTGTGTGCCGGGCTTGATCGTACGCGCAGCGGAAGTTGTGGGACGCGTTAGCGACCGCGCGACCCGTATTGGTATGCTGCCATAGACTTTCTCTTGTAGCCGGTAGGCGATACCGAGCCGGAGCAGGTCTGGTGACAGTTTGGGGGCAGGGACCTTGTAAGTTTGCATCCATTCGGCACGCAGGTCGGCCGGCGACAACGTCGCCAGCCGAGCAAGCTTCTCATCAATGCCCATCATGCCGCCATATGGTAGCGAAAGGCGCCGGTTTCGCCGCTGCGGGTGATGGCATGCCCCTTCTTGCGCAAACCGGTTAGTGCGGCCCGTGTAGTGTGCGGCAGCCAGCCGGTGACCTGAACAAGTTCGTCCAGGCTGGCGCCGGCGTCGCGGCGGAGAAGTTGCGCGACCGTGGCGATCTTACTGTCGGCCCGAGCAGCAGGGACAACGGTCTTTGGCACTGGCGCTTCGGCAACCGTTACCCGCCCAGCACTGGTGATGAGCAACCCAAAGTAGCTATTGCCATTCTGTCGCCAGCTTGCGTTTGTGTCCGTCACCAGAGTTTCTGTAACCAACGCGTGTTTGATGAGCGGGGGGATGGCATTTTGAATGCCAGCATCAAGGTCGCCGACATGTTCAGGAGCAGGTAGTAGGCTGCCATCGCTGCTTTCGGCGGCGATGGTTAGCAAAGCAAGCTGGAGGTCGGTGAGTTTAAAGGGCTGTGCCATGATGTTGGCCTTTCGGTCTTCGGCCGCGGCAAAATGCTGCTGCCACTGACCCAAGCCCCGTCAATGCAGGGCTCGCTGGAGTGGTGCTGGCATGCAGCGCCGGTTCATGGCCGGTGGCGTTGATCAGTCCGGCCCTGACAGCAATGCTCGAACCGTACACTAAGTCGAGAGCAAAGCCGGTTTGAGGGCTCAACTTTGTTAAAATTGGGGGGAAAGCCGCCCGTCCGCTTTGGAGCGGACGGCCGAAAAAACCAGCCATTCGTTCAAGAAGCAGGGAAGGGGGCTCGAGCGCCTCTCGAGGGTGGAAAGGGCTCGGCTGCTTACGGGTGGCGACGGCTGCAAACGGTCGTTCGTTCATGCGGCCCCGGGACGGGCCTTGAATGCCTTTCGTTGCCGAACAAGGGCGAAAACCCCACAACCATTGCGTTCCCGGAAGATCACGCTGCGATCCGGCGTGGCTCCGCTGGCGTAGAGTTGAGTGGGTGGAGTGCAGTTCGATATGGGCCGAGGCGCGATCCTAGCCCGCCGCGCCGGACGTCGCGGCCGGATCGAGCCAGAAATCGCAGCTAAAATTGTCGAGAAAGCGGCTTCGCATGCCGGACTGCGCTTCGAACCTCTCGAGGATCGCGGTGCCGTCGCCGCCCTTCTGAAAAAACTCCCGCACCGTGCCGAGCGCCCGCGACCGGAGATCCTCCCAGCGGCGGTAGAGCTCGTCCTGGCGCTCCTCATCCTGCTTAGCCGCGCTCGGCTTCCGCTTCGGCACCGGCTTCTCATAATCGGGATGCAGCTGGACGTTATGGGCGAAAGTGATGCTGCTGAACCGCCAGGAGTCCGAGGCGATGTCGCGCCATTGGAAACCGACCCGTACCTCGATCCGCTCACGCAGGCGGTGGGGCGGCGGGATCAGGTCATCGATGCGGAAGCGCTCGAGCTCCCTGTCCTCCGCCACCATCCGGTCCTGCATCTCGCGCACCGCGCGGAGGAGTTCACTCCCGGCGCTGCTCACCCGCGCTCGTGTATCGATCCTCTTTTGCGCCGATTTTGCCTTGGCGTAGTTGTCGAGGTCGCGTTCGAACCGCCGCAGTCGCTCGGCGACGTAGACACCGCAGCTTGCAAGGCGGAGCTCGCGGAGGGCGCGTGAGCGGGTGCTCCATACCGCCTCGTCGACCAGCTCGCGCAGCGTATTGGAGTTGATCGACTTAAGTGCGGACCGCTCGTGCTCGCTGAGGTAGAGGCTCATCGCTTTGCTTCCAGTTGATCACGCCACCCGGTCATAGGTAGCCCTCGCCGGCACGTCCGCGGTCGCCTTCTGATTTCTGTCTCCTTCATCGATCCGTCCCGTCGATCCGGGCTTTGAGCGCCGCCACATAGTCGGGGATCTCATACTCGATCAGATCGTCGTTCCGATCGAGAAGCTCCGCGAGCCGTGCAAGGTAGGCAGGATCGCTCTTTCGGTCACCGCCGCTCAGCAGCGCGTTAATTAAATAAGCGCGGAGAGCCGACCGATCCCCCTCGTCGGGATGCAATTCCTTGATCGGCCGGATCGCGACATCGTGCAGCGTTTGGATCACTCCGTCGTCCACCTTCTGCGACAGAACCGATACCGCGAGTACGCGTCCTAGCGCCTGGGCGGCGGCGAAGGGTATGGTGGCCGGGTAATCGGGCCGGTCGGGAACTCCGCGGTGCACTGCACCTTCGGGCAGATGCCGCAGCATGCCGACCCAACCAGTCAGGTGGCTCACGAGCTCGTAGAGCAGGCGGGCGGCGCGGATCGGGAACTCGGCAGTCCGATCTATGCCGGCAGCGCTCGAATCGTAGCCGCGCTCGAGCATCTCGGCGAAGGAGGTGAAGTAGTAGAGCCACATGTGGTAGCCAACACCTTGCTTGGCAGCCGAACTGACCATGATGTCAAAGAATAACATGCCGACATAGGTCGGGTCGCGCATCTGTTCCCGCTCGAACCAATCGGGCCGGCCATTGAGCCAAACCCAATAATCGGGGCGCTCGTCTCCGCCGAGCAGGCGCTTCAGATAGTCGCCCACGCCCTGCCATGCCGACAACTCCTCAGCGACCTTCGCATTGGCGAACAGGAAGTGGAGAATGCGATTGCGGGCAGGAAGATGGTAGCCGACCAACCCGTCGGAATGGTCGTTGGTGGCGACCTCCTGATAAAGAGCACTGCCCGGCCGACGCATCAGCTCGCCAAGGAAACGCTCGAGAAAGTCAGCGCCGCCATAGACCTGCTCGCGGACCAAGCCGAGCGCGAAGTACGGTCGGCGCGACACGATATAGTTGAACAGCTGGGGTGAGTTCATCAACAGCTGGAAAAGGTCACCGGCGGCTCGTTCGCCCCGGCGCCCGGCCGGAACGAAGCGCGCCAACCACCGCACCGGCGCTGCCGCCCAAGCGGGCAAGTTCTTGCCGCTGTAGCGGCGCGGCCCCGACCGGCGCAGATAGCGCCGAAACGAGTGCTCCTGCGTCGGCCCGAACTCCTCAAGCCAGTCGCGTAGCCGTTGCCGGGAACACTTCCGTCGGCTGGCGTGCGCCAGAAGGGCGATTTGCGGCTCCACGAGCTTCAATGCGTCGCCGTATTGCTCCTCGTCGATCAGCGCAGTCGCGACCTCCGTGAACGCCGGCACGCTCGACAGGGTGGGTTTGGCGATAGCATGAATGGCGACCGCCCCGGACAGCCAAGCGAAGGCGAGTAGGAAGGCGAACTTGCGCGCCACCCCCGGCTCCGCCCCGCCGAGGATCAAGGGCGGGCAGATATCGCCAAGTGCGATTGGGCATGCCGGCGGCGACCAGTCGTACAACTCGAACCCGAGGATCACCACCAGCATTGGCAGGGCGAGTAGCAGCTGGGGTCGCCAGGTCAGTGACACGCGCTGCCGCTGAACGGGGGATAGGACGGCATAGATCGCCGCCGCGAGCGTGAGGACCGTTAGAAATCCGTCAAGCGTCATTGAGGGACCAAAGTTTCGCTGTGTGCGAGCGCTCGCGGCGTTCGAACCCGGGTCGCGCCGAAATTCCGATCGGCTCGATCATGAGCAACGCCGGTCAGGGTCGTTGCCGAGGATCGAGAAGCGGCGGGCATTACTCGTCCTGCCAAGTGTCTTGGATCGGTCCAAACCCGCCCGGATGTACGTTCTCGGCAACCATGGTGAGCATTGGGCAAAGCCCGTCGTCGGTCGACCAATCGCCGCCATTCTCGTAGTTCGCCCAGAAGGCGTCCAGCGGGCGGGCGCGAACCCACAGCAGCACGCAACGGCCGTCCTTCAGCTTGACCGGGAGCTCCGCGATCGGCCGTCACGCGTCGTGCGCGCCGGCCGCCCTCGCGTCGCCGCTCACAGGAAGTTTCCGTTCGCATGCTCGTGGTCGCGCGCATACTCGCCGACCATTCGAGCAAAGCGTATCTGCTATGTTTGCGCATCCCGAACAGGTTGGCGTTCTGCCCGCCTGCCTGGATCTGGAACCTCGCCCGCGAGCCGTGTCCGAAACTGTCCCTTTCGACCCGGTCGCTAGTCATCGCGGCCAGCTTCAAGCGTCGGAACGCGCCGGCCAGACCGATAGCAAGCATCGCGCGATGTCATCGGTCAGCAGCCCCCGACGATCGCCACCGTCCTAGTGGCATAGCTGCGAACCTCGTCCTCGACGTAGGGGGCGTTCGGATCGTGATGGAACGGCGCCGTGTAGGCGTTGATGTCGTCGAGTTCGGCATAGTGCGGCGTCATCGGATGCTGCGGATCGGTGCGGATGATCGCGAGCATATCGCCCAGCCATTTGCCCTCGAGGATCTGGTTGGGGAAGCGGTAGCGGATATACTGTTCGAGCAATGGCCGGATGACGGTCCGCATCTCGCGGGCGTCGCCTGACTGACCGTCGGCGAACTCCTGCAGCCGCATATGGTCCTGCAGATACCCCTCTTTGACCTCCCGCTCGAGGTCCCAAGGCTCGATCGACGATCCCGTCGCCGTGCTCGAAATCTGCATGGTGACGCATTGCGCATCGCGGATCAGGCCATGCACCGTGTCCAGGAAGAACTTGTCGTGGCTCAGCACTAGCGTCTGCGCGGCCCGGCCGCCGCTGCGGACGATCTCCTTCGCGGTCATCGCGCGGCGGAAATCGTCGAGGCTGGTGAAGGGATCGTCGAAGATGACGAGCTTGCGGGTGAGGTCCGCGTCGCGCTTCAACTGCGCCAAGAAGAACGCGAAGGCGAAGGTGTTCTTGTCGCCAGCGCTCATCGTCGTGTCGAACCCAGGCTCGTCGGCGCTCGCCTTCGTCACGTCGATGTCGCTATTGTCGAACCGCAGGCAAAAGGTGGACTGCGGCGCCTTTCCGACATAGCTCTTCTTACAGTCGGCAAGCCGGAACCCGGCGCCGAAGCTCGTCAGAAATGAATTGATGTCGGCTTCGTAGGCACCGAAGATCGAGGCGTCGTAGGCGTCCAGCGCCTTCTTCTTGTCGTCCTTCGCGTCGACTAGCGTCTGTTTGTCGGCGGTGAGCTGGAGATACTCCGCGGCGAGCGTCACGACCGGCTCGGAATGTCGCTTCTCGACGGCACGTGCCCCCGCCAGCTCCGCTTCGATGCCGGCCTTGTCACCGGCTGCGCTGCCGTCCTTGACCGCCTGGATCAGCCAGTTGGCGTCGTCGACGCGTGCAGAGGCGCTTGCGAGCTCGGCCGACGTCGCCGACCAATTGGCGGCCGCGGTGATGAAGGCGGTGGAAGTTTCCACTGTCTCCAGCAGCGCATTGTTCTTCGCGGCCAGCAGCGCCTTTGCGGCATCAAACAGGGCTTCCACCTCGGCGACGATCCGTTCCGCTGCGGCGGGCGGCGCGTAACCGTGATCGCCATAGTCGAGCCAAAATTTCCCGTCGGCGGCGGCGGTCGTGAAGCCCTGTTCGACCCGCAACGCCGCCGTCCCGGACAGCGCCTGACTGAGGACGCGGCTCATGTCGGCAACCGCCTTCCTATGGTCGGCGTAGGCATTGCTGAAGAACCCCCGATAGGCGTCGATCAGGCCGTTGCCAGCAAGCGGCGCCTCGCAAAACGGGCAGGTGCCCTCGCCCGCATGGTCAAGGCCTTGGCTTAGCCATGCCTCGCCATGCTCGTCAAAATCGTGCCGCGCGAGTTGCGCCTGGACCTGCGCCGCGGCGTCGGCCGCCACGCCTTCGGCCGTCTTGCGGAGGAGGTCAACGAAGCCCTCGGGCAGCACCGGAAGCGGCGGAAGGCTGAGCAGCTTGCGCGATGCAATCGCGCCGCCGTCGTTGACCGCTTTCAGCCGCCGTTCCGCGTCCGCGATCGTATCGGCGTTGGCGGGATCGGCCGCGATCTTTAGGAAGGGATCGAGCCGGACGCCGCGCGGCAGGTGCTGTTCCAGCACCTTCTTCGCCGTCGCGAGTTCGCCTTGCTTCGCGGTTACCAGCTGATCGAGACGGTCAACTTCCTCCGCGAGTGCCACACCCGCAGGGCCAACCACGATCCGATAGAAGTTGCGTCGGTGTTCGACGTCGATCTGGTCACCGCCGTGGACATTCTCGGCGACGAACTGCTGGTCGAAGATGTGCACGTCGGGGTTGGCGGCCGACCAAGCGCCGTTGGCGAAGCGCACCTGCCCACTGTCGAGCAGCAGCCCGATCTCGGGATCGCTGGTCGCCTGAAACGTTCGGCGTCGCGTGACGGGGGTCGGGTCGTTTGTCTGGAGAGAGCGCAGGATCGCGCACAAGGTCGACTTTCCGCGGCCGTTGCCGCCGTAGATCAGCGTGAACCGTTCGTACATGCCGCCAGCGATGCGCGCCGCCTTGAAGCGGCCGACGCTCCGGATGCCTGTCACCTTCTTGAGAAACATGTCTCCCCCTCGATCGGTCGCGTCGTCTTCGTGTTTTCGCGGGCGCTCTCATCACCCTAACGCGGGCCTTGCGCGAAGGCGATATGCTTGCGGCCAAACTGCCGAATGCAGATCGGCCTCGCGGCCGGTCTCCCGTGAGAAATCTCAATATTGTACTGGTGGTAGGCGCGCCCGCTACATGCCAAGCCTGAAATCCTGTATCTCTTTGGCAATGACGGAAGCGGCATCGCCTCGTGCGGAAGCATTAAGCATTGCCACCAAGTGGGTATCATCTAGGATTAGAATCATCTTCTGATAATGAGCCCACTGTTCTCGAACTGTATGAATTGCTGAAGCGTCTCCACCGTTTCGAGATATAATAATTCCAAAAAGGCCCGTTCCGAAGTGCTTCAGATAATTAGCCATCTGCAGCACCTCTCTCTTTTTGACCTTCCCAACATAGTTTTTGGCATCTGCGACGATATAGTCGGCTGCATAACGAATTCGTACGCTATTCCAAAATCCGCTTTCAGCGAAATTTGCCAGAACGAAGTCTCTCCGATTCACCCCGGACATATCGGGCGATTCACCTAGCGGCGGATTGAGTGGCGGGCAAAAGCAGTGTTCTAGAACCCTGCCAATCAAATCCTGATAAATCGACCACATCTTTTTTCCAGGATCGCACGCCTCTAGTTCCTTAATGAGCGCAGATTCTGGTGTTTCCACCACACTCGCGAATGCGAACGCAATGTGCGGCTGCAGTACTTTCAGTTGCGCACTGAAGATCGAACCAAGAGCAGCTAAATCCCAAAGCTCGACGCCCGCCGACCTAATCCGTGCCGAGTCCTCTTCAGCAAGCTGGCCAGGCAGCGCGAGCACTAAGCGAGCCGTTGGTCGCCACGTCCCATACCGGAGTACTTGCTCGAGCGCTCGATCAATCTCGCGTCCGTAAAGCGGACGACTTTTGCATTCTATAACAAGCGCCTCTTTAGCGCCGCTTGACTTGTCGCGCACAGCTAGGATGTCGGCGCGAGCTAGACGCTCCCCTAAATTGCCATCGCGCGTGGTGATAATCGAGTCAATGGCAATCTCCGAATAGCAGGGATTTGCTTCCATTAGCTGCGCAAGAGCATGCACAAATTCCGTCTCATTCACGAACAAGCGTTCGCTTGGAGCATTTCGCATCTGAACCCCGCTTCTGCGCAGACAAGCACCAGATATGGCTAGGAGGGGCCGATGGCTCTTGCAACTGCCAAGCTGGTTCGCTTTTGCCTAGCGACGATGTTTGGACCTGCGACTTTCGTGTCGTGCGCAACAACAGCCATGTGGCCAACGACGGGGCCATGGCGCTTGTTGGCTTTTCAAAGCGCTAAAAGCGGTCGCGAGATAGCAATGAACGAGCGGCCGGAGTTGGGGAGCCGGATAGGCGACTCGAACGTCCGGAACTAGGTCTTGCGAACTGAACCTGCCGTCGGCTGACGACCAACTAAAGCCATTCCGCGAACCGCGTGTAACGGCCGCTCCTGCCGCAACCGGTCATTCCTGGTCCAGTGAGCGATCTGGCGCCAGCGCGCCCAGCGCACGAGATTGAGTGCGCAGACTGCAGATCCTCAAAGAAGTCATGCAAATAGAACGTGGCGGCTCCGACCAGCGCCGAATGCGAGAACTCTGGGCACGTCTGGTGCAGCGGGTGATCCGGCAGGCTGCGCGCGGGAGACGGCTGTATTCGGTCGACGGAGCGGACACGACCACCCCGGCCCGTCCGCCTTGCGCCTGCGGTTCCGCAGCGCGCCGGTCGGAACCGTGATGACACTTGAGATCGTTCGCTCGGTTCCAGGCTTTCCAAAACGATTGAGTTGAAAGACCAGATCTGATCTGCCCGCGCGTTATAGCAGGTCTTCGATCCGGAACGGCATTTCGCGCAGCCGCTTTCCGGTCGCGTGGAAGATCGCGTTGGCAACGGCGCCCGATACGCCCGCCATCGCGACTTCGCCCAATCCCTTGACGCCTAGCGCATTCATCTGGGGGTCGGGCTTGTCGATCATCCCGACTTCGATGTCGCCGATGTCGGCATTCACCGCGACGACGTAATCGGCAAGATCGTTGTTGAGCCAGCCGCCGTAGCGCGGATCGGTGTCGGTCGCTTCGCGTAGCGCGGCACTGATCCCCCAGATGACGCCACCGCGCACCTGGCTTTCCGCGGTACGCGGCGAGATGACGCGACCGCAATCGACGACCGACACGACGCGCGGCACGCGGATGCGACGGGTGCGGGGTTCGACCCGCACTTCGACGAAATGCGCAATGTAGCTGAATGTCGTGAAGTCGGGATATTCCGGCCCAGCGATCGCGTAGCCGCCTCCGCGCAGCGCCGCGAGGTCCTTGACCCCCTGCCCGGGGCCCGCGTGCGACACCTCGATTTCGAGATAGGGACGCCGGATCGCGGCGAGTTGTTGATGAAGGTTGCCGGCGACGGTTCGTCCCGCCAGCAGCTCGATCATCGCGGCGTTGAGCTTGGCAGCGGCCTCGGCGGCGACGGGCGCGCCGCTCGCGGTGCCCCAGGAGCCGGCGGTGGTGTGCTGCGGCGCGGCCGAGGTGTCGCCGATCGCCAACTCCAGCCCCGTCGGTTCAATCGCCAGATCGCGGACCAGCACTTGCGTGAGCACCGAGCGGAGTCCCTGGCCCATTTCGTGACCGGCGACAGCAAAGCGCGCCGTTCCGTCCGCCCGTATGCGCAGAGTGGCGATGCTGACATGCGTGATCGCGGGATAGGCCCCGCATCCCACGCCCCAGCCGATCTGCGTGCCATCGGGCAAGCGCATCGACCCGGGTGCCAGCCCGCGCTTGTCCCAGCCGAAGCGCCGCGCGCCTTCGCTGATGCAGTCGTTGAGGAAGTTTGATGACAGCGGCTTGCCGTTGAGCGGATCCACCGTTGCGCGATGCTTCAGTCGAAACGCGACCGGATCCTCGCCGAGCTTGAACGCGAGTTCGTCCACTGCGCTTTCGAACGCGAAGGCGGCCGGGTGCGGATAGGGACAGCGCATATATCCGGGGTCCTGCGTGTCGATCCGGATATCGGCGCCAGTGCCAAGATAATCAGCGACGCCGTACATCTGTGGCACATGCTCGTGGTAATCGGGCCCAAACTGTCCACCGCGCGATGCCTGGTGATCGGCATCGTAGCGGATTGCGCTGATCTTGCCCGAGGCGTCGGCACCAAGCTCGATGCTGTGTCGGCTTTTGGGGCGGAAGGTCGCGGTGTGGAATACCTGGCCGCGTGGGACAACCATTTTGACCGGACGGCCAAGCAGCATGGCGGCGCGCGCGACCAAGCTGGTCTGGCTCTGGACCGACCCCTTCTGACCGAAACCACCGCCGATCTGCGGACTCTTGACCACGACTTGCTCGGCATTGAGCCGCAGATTGCGCATCAGCGCGCCCTTCACCAGGTTGCTGCTCTGCGTGCCCTCGTGCACAGTCAGCACACCGTCCTTCCAGTGCGCGGTAGTCGACAGCAGTTCCATGGGATTGTGGTGCTGCGCGGGGCTGACGTAATCCGCCTTATGCCGCGTTGTCGCGCGCGCCATCGCGGCGTTGGCATCGCCGGCGGTAACGCGCTTGGCCGGCTCGCGCCCGGCACCGGGGCTGTTGATCAGCGTGGCGAATGGCGAGTTGGCGTACACCGGATGGATCGCTTCGGCCCCCTCAATCGCCGCTTCGAGCGACTCGGCCACGACCAACGCGACCGGTTGGCCGCGATAGGCAATGTCGGCGACGATCATCGACGGCGGTGGCCCCGCGCCGGGGATCGCCGGCGCGGGCGGCGGGAAGTCGGTCGCGGTCAGAACGCGGACCACGCCCGGTATGCGCAGCGCGGCGGCAGTCGGTACGGCCGTGAGCCGGCCCTTGGCGACCGTCGCTGGCACCTGCATCGCGTACAGCATGTCGGGAATTGCAAAGTCGGCGCCATAGCGCGCCGCGCCCAGCACTTTTTCGCGAGCGTCGGCGCGCGGACGATCGGGGAATGGCGCGGTAGTCATGCGGAGGTCCTTCCGGCAGCGAGGATCAGCGCATCGGCAACCGTGCGCGCGCCGAGGTCGATCTTGAAACCATTGTCGCGTCCGGCTTTCGCGCCAGCAAACGCTGCACGCCCGGCAGCCAAAGCGGTTTCCGGCGTCAGCTTCTGCCCGGTGAGCGATACCTCGGCCGCGGTGGCACGCCACGGCCGGGTCGCGACGCCGCCGAGCGCGATCCGGGCTTGCTTCACCACGCCGCCGTCCAGTTCCACGGCCACCGCCGCAGAGGTAAGCGCAAAGGCGAGGCTCTCGCGGTCGCAGACCTTGTAATAGGTCGACAGCCTGCCGATCGGCGTTTTCGGCACGACGATCGCGGTGATCAGTTCCCCCGGCTGAAGCGTGAATTCAAGATCGGGTGTGTCGCCCGGTAAGCGGTAAAGGGCGGCAATCGGGATCGATCGCGCACCGCCAGCGCCAAGCACTTCGACATGGGCGTCAAGTGCCACCAGCGCGACTGGCCAGTCGCCGGGCGATACGGCGGTACATGCCGCGCTTTGTCCAAGGACCGCCTGCCCGCGATCCTGACCGCCGATCGCGGCACAACCCGTTCCCGGCTCGCGCTTGTTGCACGGATAGATGTTGCCCGTGGAGGTGCTGCCCGCGCCGTTCCTGAAATAGATGCAGCGCGTTCGCTGCAGCAGATTGCCGCCCACCGTCGCCATGTTGCGCAATTGCTGCGACGCCGCCCGGGCGAGCGATTCCGCCAGCACCGGATATTCGCGGTGCACCGTTTCGTTCGCAGCCACTGCGCTCATCGGGGCCAGCGCTCCGAACCGCAGATGCCCGCCCGCGGTTTCGATGGTATCGAGGCCAGGGACCGCCGTAACGTCGACCAGATGTTCCGGCTTCTCGATCCCGAGCTTCATCAGATCGTAGAGCGTCGTGCCACCAGCGATATAGCGTGCGCCTGGTCCCGCCGCGGCGAATGCCTGTACGGCTGCAAGCGCGTTTTCGGGACGGGCATAGCTGAAGGCGTGCATCAGACTTCCCCTCCCTGGGCGACGACATCTTCGATCGCCGCAATGATGCCGACATAGGCGCCGCACCGGCAGATGTTGCCGCTCATCGATCGGCGAATGTCGCCGCGGGTCGTGGCGTTGCCCTCGCGCACGCAGGCGACCGCCGCCATGATCTGGCCTGGCGTGCAATAGCCGCATTGCAGCGCATCGTGATCGATGAAAGCCTGCTGCATCGGGTGGAGCGTCTTGCCGTCCGAAAGTCCTTCGATCGTCGTGACCTTGCGCCCATCGACCTTGGCCGCGAGCGTCAGACACGAAACCACGCGCCGCCCGTCGACATGGACCGTACACGCGCCACACTGGCCGTGATCGCAGCCTTTCTTCGCCCCCGTAAGACCGAGACGTTCGCGCAACAGGTCTAGCAACGATGACCGCGTATCGATTGCGACGGACAATTCGTGGCCGTTGATTGTCGGGCGGATCGTCAACGTCGTTCCGGCAAGCCTGGACTCCGCAGGCGCGGCAGACCCCGCGGGTGAGGGCCGGGCGGTAGCACCGGTGGCGACGAACGCACCGGCGGACAAAGCCGCGGCGCTGGCCAAGGCTTCGCGTCGCGTCGGGATGAACGCGCCGTCGCTATCGTCACAGGCTTGCCGCGTCAGCGCGACATCGGGATCATCGTCTCGGGTCACGCTAGCGTCCTTTTCGACCGAAATGGCGGGGGAGTTTTGGTTGGGCATGACGGCGGCGTCGCCATCCGCCGAAATGGACCGCATCGTCAGCAGCACCCCGCGGGCATGATGCGGCCAGCCAAACCGATCCAATATATAGATGTGATCGGAAGATCATCGAAGCTGATCGGCCCCGTCCGATGCTATCGAAGACTCGATATAGGCATCGACCAGCGGCGAGGGGGCCCGTTTGCGGGCGATCAAATGCAATTCCGCCGGTGCAACGGCCGGCACGATCGGCCTGAACACTACTCCTGCCACTCCGATATTCGTCAGCGTTGCGGGGACCAGCGCGACGCCAAGCCCGATCGCGACGCTGGCCAGCAAGGCAATCGTACTGGGCGCATAGCGAAAGATTTCGGGCTCGGTTCCAAGCAGTGTGCGGAGCGTCAGCACCTGCCCGCTCTCCGCCTTTCCGCCGGCGTAGAGGATCAGCTTTTCCGCCCGAATATGTTCGGGCGTCAGCACTTCAGCGTGCGCAAGCGGGTGCGTTTCCGCGAGCGCGACCCTCCACGGGAACGTCGCGATCCGGTGGACCGTGATATCGGCCGCGGTTACACCGAAGACGGTGCAATAGCCGATGTCGATCGCGTTGGTGCGGATCGCGGCGAGTTGCTCGACTGCATTCATTTCTTCGAGCACGATCTCCACCCCCGCGTGGGTGCGTCGAAAGTGTTCGACGTGCGCCTGCAGCTTGCCGCTGAACACAGCGTTGCTGAAGAACCCGACGCGCAACACCCCGACTTCACCGCGGAGCAACCGCGGCACGATCTCCCGCGTCCGCTCCGCCTGCGCCACCGTCAGCAGCACCTCTGGCAGGAGATGACGACCAACATCGGTCAGTTCGATGCGGCCACCGGAACGATCGAACAGCTTGGCGCCAAGCGCGCCCTCGATCACTTTGATCTGCATGCTGAGCGCCGGCTGCACGATGTTCAGCCGTTGCGCCGCGCGACCGAAATGCTGCTCTTCGGCTACCATGAGAAAGTAGCGCATTTGGCGAAAATCCATATCGGCGCCCCTTAAGATGCTGGCGATGGGCAGGTTTCCCGAGACGGTGTCGCCAATTCCTGGTCTCGCGTGCTCGCGTATCGATCGTGACTCGCCATCGGGACAGAGACACGCACCGGCAGCCGTCGAGTGTTCTTTCAGACCGGCGTCGTTCGTTGAAACCGATACTGGACAACCCATTTCGCAAATGCGTCCGCGAAGGTTTCGAGTATCACCTTCCCCGGACCCTCGATCAGCCGGCCTGCGTCGTCGAACAGCGCAGCGGAACGACTAAGATACGTCTCGGGCTGCTGCATCGCCGGCATGTCGAGAAACACGAGGCACTGGCGCAGATGATGATTGGCGCCGAACCCGCCGATCATGCCCGGGGATTGCGAAATGATACCCGCCGGTTTCTGTGCCCAGACGCTGTCGCCGTGCGGGCGCGATCCGACGTCGATCGCGTTCTTCAGCGCGGCGGGGATCGAGCGGTTATATTCCGGGGTCAGGAAGAGGATCCCGTCGACCGGCGCGACGGTTTGGCGAAACGTCGCCCATGCGGGAATGCCCTCACCGTCGCGCTCGGGATTGTACAAAGGAAGATCGCCGATCTCGATGATCTCGAGGGCAAGTCGATCGCCCACGAGATCCTGCATTGCGTGGGCGATCTTGCGGGTAATGCCGTGCGTCTGCAGGCTGCCCAGAATCACGCCGATGCGTGGGAGCTTGGTCATGGTCGATCCTTGATTCGAAAATGGTCCGCGCGAGCGCGTGGGGTGGCGACGAAGCGCTGGGCTCAGTACGCGCGTCGGCGTACGGCATCGATGCTCCACGGCCCGGCGCCGGCGAAGCCGAGATAGAGGAAGGCGAAACAATACAGGATGGCGAGTTCGCCGCCGTTTAGCGACGGGAAGAAGCCTTGGGGCGCATGGACCAGGAAATAGGCTACCGCCATCTCGCCGCACAGCAAGATCGCGACCGGCCGGGTAAAAAGACCGACGGTCAGGAAGGCGCCGCCGACGAACTCGAACAAGCCGGCAATACCAAACAGGCTTAGCAACGCGACGTGCCCGGGCTGCGCGCCAGCAGGGAAACCGGAAAGTTTCACAAGGCCATGCGCGAAAAACAGCAACGCGAACATGATGCGGAAGATCGATAGCACGCGGGGCGTCCAAACGGCGGGAAGATCGGTGGTGGTGGGCATAGCGAGTAACCTTGAATGGGGATAAAAAGAAGATTAGGAGCGCGAGCTCGCCGCGTGCCGGGCTCGGCGGTTCTAGCGTTCAGGCGCCTTTGAACACCGGCACCGACCGCTCGCGCTTGAGCGATCCGGCGGGCGGCAGCAACGAGCCCAGTTCGGCGATCCGGGTTTCCCCGCGGATCAGCGCGTCCTCGCTCGAATGGACCGAATAATAGCCAAGGACGAGGTCGTGCGGGTGCGGGATCGCAGAGCCTAGGACGAACGTGGTGGGGCCATCCGCGTCGGCCTGGAAATGCATGGCACCATCGTGATCAAACACGCCCATGTCACCGGCGCGCAGAGTAGAGCCGACATCGATCGTTCCGCTCGAGACGGCGACGAACGCCGCGCTGTGTCCGACGGGGGGCTCATACGTCCACTCCTCGTTCGCGCCCAGCGTGACGAGCAGATAGGTGATCCCGGCGGGGGCATTGACTGGGCTGCTCGTGCCATCGAGCTGGCCGAGGATGACCCGGGCGGGCCCGACCTGCGGCATTGCCTTCGCTTCGATATACGCGTTTTCGACCGGCCCGTTTTCCAGTTCGGGGGGCAAGGCGATCCACAATTGAAAGCCGCGAACATGGCTGGCCTCCCCGCGGGACAGCTCCTGTCCGTGCCAGACGCCGCCGCTCGCGCGCATCCATTCGACCGCGCCGTAGGCGATCGTGCCTTGCCCCTGCTCCGGGTCATCAAAGCGGAGATCGCCTTCCGCCAGCACGGTCACGGTGGCGATGCCCGAATGCGGGTGAACCGGCATCCCGCCCATTGTCTCGCCGTCGATCTCGAACAGGTCGAGGAAGACGAACGGCTTGAGCCGCTCGCCGAGATCCGACGGGCTCATCAGCCGGACGATGCCGCCATGACCGCGTCCGCGGGTGATGTGGACGATCCTCCGATCCTGGCGTGTTGGCATAGGGAGCGATGCGGCGAGCGTGGACACGGTCATGATTTTTCCTGAGCTTGAGCGGAAGAGGCGCTGTTGATCTTGAAACTGGATCTAAGCCTGAGGTGCAGGTCGCAGTAGCGGGTCATTCCGCAACGCAGCGTCCCGTGGCCGGGACTTTGAAGACGGCAGCGGCTGCTGCTACGCGTTCACGATCTTGGGAAATTCTCGGGACAGATGGTCGAGAAACAACCGCACCGCCGGCAACACACCGTCGCGGATCGGCACGACTGCGCTGATCGTCGCTTTGCCGGCGATCCAGTCGGGCATGACGCGGACCAGTGTTCCGCCGCGTTCCTCGGCGCGACAAATCCAGCCTGGCAATGCCACTACGCCGATCCCGTCCTGTGCGCATTGCTTCAGCATCAGCAGATCGTTGCCGGTAAAGCGCGGCGTTACTGGCACGATCCGCTCGCCAAGTTCAGCGTGGCTGAGCTTCCAGACGGTTGCATGGCCGGGTCGCAGCATTGCGAGTGTGTCATGGTTCGCCAGATCGTCGGGTGCGTTCGGCAATCCGCGAGCGCCGATATAGGCGGGGGACGCAAACAGAGACCAGGGTGCCTGGGCGAGCACGCGCTGGACGAGACTCGAATCGGACAGCGCGCCGCTGTGAGAGCGGATCGCGAGGTCGAAGCCGCCGCCGACAATGTCGATTTGATCGTCGCTGGTATGCTGCTCCAGGCGGACTTTGGGATGGTCGCGCGCAAAAGCCGGTACGATCTGTCGCATCGCGAAGAGCGACGGGGCAACGCCGGTGGTGAACCTGATGACCCCGGTCGGTTCGACGAGCCGCTGGCGCACGCCGTTTTCGGCGAGGTCGGCGTGGCTCAGCATGTCGACGGCATGGCGATAGAATTGCGTCCCGGCGTCGGTCATGCTCTGGCTGCGCGATGTCCGGTTGACCAGGCGGACGCCAAGCCCGGCCTCCAGTTGCTGCAACCGGTGGCTGAGCGTGGATTTGGGCACGTTCATCGTGCGGCTGGCGGCAGTCAGCCCGCCGGCATCGACGACGCCGACGAAGTACCTGAAGTCGTTGAGGTCGAGCACGCCATGTTCCTTGCGTAATTAGATATGCTTGGCTGGCGCAAAGCGAGCGTGGTTACAGGAACAGACGTCAGTCGGTGGGGCGAACTTTCACGTCAAGCAGCCGCCCGATGCCAGCCGCAGCGCCCGCGAACACATCGCGGTTGATCGCGGCAATGTCCTCGATCGTGGTTCCTTCCGTCGGAACGAACCAAGCGACGAACGTCACGCGCGACCAGCCTGGCCCCGCATCCTCGACGACGATCCGATTGTGCTGCTCGCTAACCGGGATCGGAAAGCTGAGCATGTCATACTCGAGGCACCGCAAACCGTCGTCCAACAAGGTTAGCCTTTCCCGAACCGATGTACCTTCGGTGGTACGCAATTCGCGCTCCGCCCCCGGCGTGGCATCGATGCCCGCGACGATGCGGCTGGTTTCGGCAATGGGGCTCCAGGCGGCGACATCCCCAAAGTGACGGATCACTGCCCAGATTTGGTCCGAGTCGGCCGCGATCCGTGCGGCAAACCGGATTTCACCGTGCCCACGGGTCATACCTTCGCGCCGCCATTGGCGAGGAGATGCTGGCCAGTAACCCAACGCGCCTGGTCGGAGGCGAGGAAGGCAACGACGTCGGCAACTTCGTCCGCTTCACCGATCCGGCCGAGCGGCGAACCCGTGGCGATGCGATCACGCTCGCTTTGCGGCGCGTCTTTCAGGAATTCGGTGTTGGTCGCGCCCGGCATCACCGAGTTCACGGTGACAGCGCGATGCCCCAGTTCGAGCGCCAACACTTCGACGATCAGCTTCGATCCGGCCTTCGACGCCGAATGCAGGCCCATGCCGGCACCCGCGAACATCGTCGTCGATGTCGATATGTCGATGATCCTGCCGCCATCACGAACGCGGCGCGCCGCCTGTTGCAGCAGAAAAAACGAGCCCTTGGCATTGAGTTTGAAGATGCGGTCGAAATCCGCCTCGGTGACGTCCGCGACGGCGACGCCGATGAACGGCAGGCCGGCATTGGCGATCACGATATCGAGACCACCGAACGCGGCGGTCACCTCGTCGAACAGGCGGGTAATGCCACCGATCTCGGCCACGTCGCCGTGGAACGCGCGGGCGATCCCGCCGGCCTGCTCAACGGCACGCACGGCTTGCTCTGCCTCCTCGGGACGGCTTCGGTAATTGATCGCGACGGTGGCGCCTTCGCGGCCCAGCGCTTCGCCGATCGCCCGACCAATGCCGCGCGATGCGCCGGTGATCAGCGCGACCTTGTTCTTCATCGATGTCATGACAGGTCTCCTTGAGAAGGTGGCGACCGACGCGTCGGCTGCCGGGAAATAGCGGTCGCTTCGGCTAGGCCAGAATTCGGCTGGCGATCCGTTCGGCGACCATGATCGTGGTGACGTTGGTCGGCACCGACGGGATGTCTGGCAGGATCGAGGCGTCGACGACCCGTAGGCCCTGCATGTCGCGCACGATCCCCCACGCATCGACCACCGCGGTTGGATCGGCGTCGGCGCCCATCGGGACGGTAGAGGTCGGGTGCTGATACGCCGCAATGGTCGCGACGATGTTCGCACGCAGCGCAGTTTCGCTTGTTACCTCCGCCCCCGGTGCCATCTCATGATCGACCATCCCGGCGAACGGTGCGGTCCGTCCGATCTCGCGCGACAGCTTTACCGCCTCGACCATGCGGTCGAGATCGCTCGGATCATCGAAGAAATTGTACCGGATGCGCGGGGCGGCTCTCGGATCGCGCGAGGTGAGCTGGAACGAGCCGATCGATTTCGGTAACGTGACTGCCGCCGCCAGCACGATCGCGCCACCCGTTGGGCTCGCCTTTGGATCAATGAAGTGCGTAGCGGACACCTGCAAATCGAGATCGCCCGTGGCGGCTCCGGCAGAGCTGGTCCAAGCCAGCGCCCCCGCCGCCGGCAGCATACCCTTGTCCGCCGCCTTGAGGGCGTAAGTGTTGTAGAAGAAGGGGTGATCCTGAAGTCGCATACCGACCTGCAGGTCGGCGACGACCGGGATGTCGAGCCCTCGGAGGTGTGCTGCTGGACCGATCCCGGATCGCAGCAGGATTGCGGGGCTGCCGAACGTACCGCCCGACAGAATGACCTCGCCTCCCATGACGGTCTCTCCGTTCGCGAGCCGTACGCCAGTGGCGCGGTGGCCGTTGAGGATCAGACAATCAACTTCGGCGCCGCCGCGGATCGTCAGGTTCGGCCGAGCGCGCACCTCTGCGGTCAGATAGACGATCCCCGTGTTCATCCGGACGCCGTCGACGACGTTGAGCGGATAACCCCCGGCTCCGTCCGCGACGTCGCTGTTGAAATCATCGACGCTGGCAAGGCCGACCCAGCGCGCCGCTGCTATGAAGGCGCGTGATGACGGCGACAGGTCGTCAAGCGTACGCTGGCGGATCGGGAAAGGGCCGGACCGCCCGTGCCACACTTCGGCACCGGACGGCGTGTTTTCGAGCGCCCTGAACGCGGGCAACACGTCGTCCCAACTCCATCCCGTGATACCCCGCGCGGTCCAGCGCGCAAAGTCGGCCGGACGGGCGCGCATCGCGACGGTGCCATTGATCGCCGAACTTCCGCCGACCACCTTGCCGCGCGGCAGTGGAATGTCGTGACCGAGCCTTGCCGCATCGTCGCTGTGATAGTTCCAGTTGAATTCGGGTGTACCAACGATGCCGGGATCGGTCAGGGCTTTGGGATAGGCATGCGGTTCAAAGACGGGGCCGGCCTCCAATAGAAGGACGCGACGGCGCGGGTCTGCGCTCAGCCGTGCGGCAAGCACCGCGCCGGCTGAACCGCCACCGACGATGACAACGTCGGCGGTCGATCGTTCGGCGATGCCCCGGCCACTGGTCAGGGATGCAGTCGTGGCGATTGCCCCGGCCGCCAGAACGCCTCTTCGTGTGATGGTCATCAAGCGTTCCTTTGGCGGCGTCCGAGACCAAGCAAGCGGACGGTGATGTGGAGGTTGGGGATAATCGTGCGGCGCATCAGAAGCGTCGTGACGACAGGAACAGCATGAGGCTGCGGACCGGCATCTCATATTCGGCCGGCAACAGGAGGATCGCGGTCGCCACGAAGCTCGCCAGACCGGCTGCCCACGGCCGATTCACGGACTGGAGCAGGCGCGCGGTAAGTCCGTGACGTTGCTTGCTCATCGATCCGGCCGAGGCTGAAGGGCTGGCGTAGAAGCGTAGCGGACGGACGGACAGGAATTGCATCGCGGGTCTCCGGGCAGGGATGCGGTCGATGACGGATAGCCATGCCGCGAAGGCTCTGGCTGGCGGCCGATCATCGGGCCGCCAGCTATGGCCAAGGACGTTCGGTCCCGACCGGAACCGCGCGCTGGTCGCTTCGTCGCTCAGCGCGCGATGAAGCCGCCGTTGATGAAGAGCGTCTGCGCCGTCACCCAGCTGCCGCCCGGACCGACCAGGAACTCGATCAACGGCGTGATTTCGTCGATCTCGCCCAGACGATTCTGGGGAGCCATGTGCGAGAGGAACGCCTTGGAGTCGGCGGTCTCGACCGGGTAGAAGAACGAGGTGTTGAGCGGTCCGGGCGCGACGGTGTTGACCGTGATACCGCGGTCCCCGATCTCCTTCGCAAGCGCGCGCGTGAAGTGTTCGAGCGGCGCCTTGGACCCGGCATAGATCGAATAGAGGCCGGTCGTTGCGGCCTGCAGCGTCGTGCCGATAGTGATGATGCGGCCATTGTCCGCGATCCGCTTGGCGGCTTCCTGCATGGCGAAGAATGCGGCTTTGCTGTTGATCGCGAAGCTCTGGTCGAAGTCTACCTCGGTGATCTCGACGAACGGCTTTTTCACGACCTTACCAACGGTGTTCACCACGATATCCAGCTGGCCGAACTTTTGCTCGACGGCGTCGAACAGCTTCACGACTTCATCGACTTGGGTAAGGTCCGCGCTAACCAGAAGTGGCTCGGCACCGAAATGCGCGATCTCGGCAGCGGTCTCTTCCGCCTCGCCGCGCGATTCCTCTCCGTGATAGTGGACCGCTACGCCGCTGCAGCCATTGCGCGCCAGCATCACGGCATAGGCACGGCCTTGGTTGCGGGTAGCGCCCATCACGATTGCAACTTTGCGAGCGAGGGTCTTGCTGAGGGTTTCGGTCGTCATCGTCATTCTCCTGGTTGATGACCAAGGAGTAGGTGACGCCGATGGGCGCGGCTTTCAGGATAGGCGCATCCGTGTTAGGAAAGCCGCATGCAGGGATCGGAAACGCATTATGTCAGATCCTAGCCCGACCGAAGCGCCGCACGTCGCTACCGCCGAGGTACCAGTGCCAAACTGGGGGCGCCTGGTCAGCTCGGAGTACGGTACGGCGGCGTGGAACCGACGCGACGCCGACGAGATCAGCCAGACGATCCCACATCATCTCGTATTGTTGTCATTCAAGCCCTTCAGCAACCGCGAGTCACGTCTTGGCGGGACCAGGGTCCGCAGCGCTTCAGCCGCGAGTGGATCATGCGAGATCGTGCCGGCCGGCGCCGATTATTGGTCGCGCTGGCATGAACCCAAGGAGGTTTCGGCGTTTGCCCTGTCGCAAGACTGGCTCGATCGCGTTGCGCAGTCAGATCTCGATCTGCCGGCTGCCACCGTCAACACCGATGCCTTGCCTATGGTGGACCGTCGCGTGGCGCTGATCGGCGGCATGCTACGCGACGAGCTCCGGTCGAGCGCCAATACCCCGATGGCAAGCCTGGAACTGGACTCGCTGCTCAGCCTGCTCGGCATCCACCTCATCAAGCAATATGGCATCGCCCGGCCGCAAAAAGACTTGGGCGGCCTTTCGGACCGACAGTTGCGCCAAGTGCGCGACTACATGGTGGTGCATATTGCCGATGGCGTGAAGCTCGAGGTATTGGCCGGCCTGGTCGGGCTATCTTCGAGCCAACTGATGCGTTCATTCCGGCGAAGTACGGGTACCAGCCCACACCAGTATTTCATGCGCTTGCGTCTCGATCATGCCCGTACGATGATCGTCAGTGGATCGCTGCCGCTGGTGGATATCGCGCTGACATGCGGCTTCTCCAACCAAAGCCATCTAACTGCGATCATGCGTCGGGAGGATGGGCTCACCCCGGGGGCGCTGCGGGCGTGACGTGAGATCGGAAGCGGTATGTCTTCACTCGTCTGGAACCGAATTGTCGCACGTTGTACGCGGGGTTCAATGTGCCGGATGCGACGGAGGAGCGGCCAACCGCCGCCTCGCAGCGTTAGGTGGCACAGCCGCGCATCACGTCAGATTTCTTAGCGCTTTCGGCATCTGACGCGAGCAACTACCGGAACGTCTGTTCGTCCCAAAAGCCGCCATTTGTAAGCAGGGTCCCAACGACCGCTTTGTCCCACTTTTCGCCATCTCTGCCATCGCTGGTTGGGGTGTCGGGCGAACATGAATGGACGTCCGAAGTTGAGGGGCGCGAAACGACCGCCGAACGTCGTATTGTGGCTCGTTTCCCCCGCGGCAGATCCCGACCATAGGCAGCCGTTCGCGCGCCCTTCGGTGAATGTCCTATCCCGACAATAGCCGAAGTGAAGCCATCCGCGGTGCGTTCCGCAGTCGGGATCAACTCGGAAAACGACAGCTTCCGTCCCGATTGAGATTGCGCCCAATCGTCACATGACCGACCTGCTCTGGCGCGAGTGCTCTAACGACTGAGGCGTCGGGCTTCGACACGCACTGAAACCACTCGTAATCACTTGAATCGAACTCATCAGGGTCCTTTCCGTGGCCAGTGCGAATGGCTTTCACCCAGAGGTCCATCGCCTTCTGCTGAGCGTCACCGTATCGGCTTGAGTAAACCACCTCGATGAAGTTGCTTGCGTGGGAACCGGGCTTGTAAAGTTCGATCGTCGGATCAGCGGCATTTCCACAGTTTTCGATGCACGATGATCGGATGATGTCGTAGCTACCCTTGAGCTGGGCAAAAGTCGTTTGAGGCGTGATCGTCGTACCCATTACCTTCGGCTGGCACCCGGCTTTCGCGAAAGTGCTGACGCTAGTGATCTCACCGCCGGTCACAGCGTAGGTTACGGTGCAACCCTTCACATCAAACTCCCAAGACCCGCCGCCCTTGCTCTTCGCCGGTCCTAGTTTACCCTCAATGTAAGTCGGGTTGAGACCGATGATCTGCTCGCTGAAAGCCCAATCGAGAGTTGTGCTTGGAGTGGGTGCAGCCACCGAGATCGGTGGCGCGATTGTATCCCCGACAAGCTCAGCTTCCTGCGTACTCGCTATCGACGTTGAGGGTTCCGACGCTTCCTGTTGCTCAGCCTGATTGCCCGGAGCGCTCACGTTCCGACCGCCGAGGATCGCAACGATGATCACGGCAGCAATGATGGCCGCAGCGATGGCGATTTTTAGCCCGTTGTTAGAGGTTTTCGCCTGACCCGCTGCGAGGATTACCGCCTTCTCGCGATCAAACTCTTCCTGCGTGAGTGCGCCGCTTTCCCGAAGCCGGTTTAATTGCTCCAGCTTGCCCAAATCTGGCATCGTTTACCCCTGTTTCCGTCGTCACAGTGGCAAGGCTCGACGGTTGGAGCAACGGCTTTTGGCCGTTAAGTTGAACGACGGGAGAGGCCGGAGGATGATCCATCACTGACGCAGGACCAGGACCGTACCGATAAGCACACTATGAACGCGGGTCGCGGTCGAAACTGGTCGCACTTCGTCTGGCATTGATAAATGACAGGAGTCGGGCGCGAGTTTAGAGGGGTGAGTGACCGGATACGACAAGAGCCGCTGTTCGAGATGTCGCATGCGGACGGCAGGAATGGCCCAGCTCAGGTCATTCCTAAAAGCAAAAGTCCGCCCCCCGGACAGGCCCGACACCCACATGAACGGATGACCACTTTTGGGAAGCGCTGAGTCGCTCGTGAATGTCCACAACTGGGTCTTCAAAGCGGTACCGTCTACCGCCCGTCCTTCGTGACGAGCCTGCCGCCCGTCCACGCTACGACGGGCGGCACCTTAAAGTTGACGTGCGGCGCCAATATCACTTGGGGAAATGGATCCCACAAAGCTTATTGCCATCGGGGTCGCGAAAATAGGCGAGCTCGATCGTCCCCATCGACGCAGTCTCGCGTGGGCCAGGCGGGGCCTCGATCGAGGTGCCCCCATTGGCAACTGCGGCATCGTGAAGCTGCTTTACTTGCTCAGGTGAGTTGCATGAAAAGGCGACGGTACTGCCGTTCGCGACGGTCGCAGGTTCATCGTTGATTGGCTGGCTAACGATGAAGTTCGTTCCGTTGCCATTATTGTAGATGAGCCGGGTGTGGCCGCTGTCGGCGATATTCCGCATCGGTTCACCTACACCGAGTGTGCCAAGCACCGTATCGTAGAATCGCTTCGATCGTTCGATGTCGTTTGATCCGACCATAGTATGAAACAGCATGCTTGTTCTCCTGCTCAAGGCGTTATTCAATAGATACGGGTGATGAGGACGCTAGGAGCGGTCATCCAGTTCCGAAACACCGCTCTGCCCGTCGGCGTAGGCAGCCATGAAGGCCGGCCGGGTCTGCCACCGCCGCCAGAACGCGTCGATATGCTCAAAACGCTCGTCCAGCGGGGTGGCGTTCACCGGGTATTTGGAAAACGCGATCGCGGTGGCTAGCGTGATGTCCGAGAAGGTCGGTTTGTCTCCGCCGAGCAGCCACGTCCGCCCGTCGGCAAAATGCCGGTCGACCAGTGCTGCATGCGCAAGCGCCACTTTGCGCGAATGCTCACCCCATGCGGCGTTGTGCGTCAGTTCCAACTTGGGCCCGAGGCCCTGGTGCAGGACGTGGAAGGCGGTGACGATCGGATAGAGGATGTGGACCCAGACCCGGTTGTCCCACATCTGGTCGAGGCCGCGCTCGATCGGCGTCTCGCCCATGACCTTGCGGCCTTCGAAGCTGTCGTCGAGGTAGCGCGCGATAGCCGACGTCTCGCTCAGGAACGACCCGTCCGCCAGCACCAGCGTCGGCGTTTCGCCCCACGGGTTCATCTTCAGGTGTCGCCACCCGCGCTGATCACCCACAGGCGACATGTCGTACACAGTTTCGGCAAACCGGTCGGCGATGCCCTTCTCGTGCATGAAAATGCGCAGCCGCTGTGGATTAGGGAAAGCAGAAGGGGAGGTGAAGAGCGCCAGCGTATCGGCCATGGGAGGTCTCGCTTTCATCGATCACATCACCTGCCTGTCAGATGACAGGCATGTATCTGCGGCGTAAAACTTGCCTCGTCAATCCCTGTCTGGCATATGACAGGTGGAGGCGTGACGATGGCGGCAACGACGAAGGAGAATACGCGGGAGGCGATCCTGCTGGCCGCACGCGAGGCGGCGATGATGCGCGGCTACGGCGGCATCAACTTCCGCGACCTTGCCGCAGCGGTCGGCATCAAGGCGGCCAGCATCAACTATTATTTCGCCAACAAGGCGTTGCTCGGTGAGGCGGTGGCCCGTCGCTACCAAGTGGATATCGCCCGCGATCTCGAGGCGATATCCACCGACGCGAAGGACGCGAGGGACGCGTTACGACGATACCCGAGCATCTTCCGGGCGTCTCTGGAGCGTAACAATCGGATGTGCCTCAGCAGCTTCATGGCGGCCGAGCGTGACGAGCTGCCTGAGCCGGTTCTCAAACAGGTACAGGCTTTCGCCGACGTCAACGTGGCGTGGCTCAGTAAACAGCTTGCCGCCGCAGCGATTGGATCGCCGGAAAGCGTCGAGGCAAGAGCGCGCGCAATCTACGCGGCAGTTGCCGGCGCACAGATCATTGCCCGCAGCAGATCCGACATCGCCGTATTCGATGCCCTGGTCGAAAGCTACCGCGCGGCCGGGCCGCTCCCCAGCTAGCTCCTTGTGCTGTCCGAATTCGCGTAGCTGCACGCTCGACAGACATGAACCAATGACCGGTATGGGGACTGGCGGGGTGAGGGCTTAATGACCGTTTCTGGGTCGAAGGCGGCGCGATCTTGTTACCGTTCGCTTCATGCCGCCTCGCTCTATTCGCTTAAGCATCCCAAAAACCGCTTTTACGTGCGTGACGCCGCTTAAGGTCCGCCACATACTCGACGTGGTTTGGATGCCCGGCAAAATTGTCGATCCGCCGGGCAAGACTCTCGCAGGTCTGGAGATGGCGGGCAGCGTGGCCGTAGCGCTTGTATTTGGCGGCATCGAGTGAGAAATCGATCATCGCCCGCAGCACGAGCGTGGCGGCGAGCGGATGGCGCTGCTCGAGCGCGTCGGCGGCAGAGGTCAGCAGCCAGTATTGGTTGCCGTCGAGTTCGCTGGCCCGAACCATGATGAGACCTGCGGCGCGGTCGAGCGCGGGCCAGTCGATCAGGAAGGCGAGCGCTTGATGGAAGCTGGTAAAGCGTGACGCGAAGCTGAGAGCCCGCTCCTCCGCCTCCATGTCGTCGAAATTCGGCAGCCGCTTGAGGTGCGCCCGGAGGTACCCGGCATCGAGACCGCGCTCGAACAGTTGCCAGCGCTCGCCCTGCGCTTCGTCGGATCGTCCGAGGGCGTCGAGCACCTCGATCCGTACGCGCTGCCAATCGGGCCAGTGGCCGCCTCGGCGAAAACCGTCAGCTGCCCCGTCGAGCGCCGCAAGCGCCTCGCTGGCGCGATCGGCCGCCAGCATCCGCTCGGCGATCGCCGCTGCTATTGCAGGGTTGGCGCGTTCCCCGTCCGAATAGCGGCCCGCGAACCCGTCGACATCGCCAAGCTCGTCTGCGATCTTGGTCAGCGCCGAGCGAACGAGGCGTCCATGACGACCCTGCTCGTAATCGTCCTGATAGATCGGCCCGCGCGTACTCAACCCGATCATCCGGCGTTCGCCGCCTGCGTCGCCTACGGGAGCGTTGGCCGCCAACTCCTCGAACTGCGCTTTGAGCCGGTTCAGCCCGTCAGGCCCGAGTGCCTGCGACATCAGGCCAATCAACTCATCGAACTGGCCATAGTCGTTCGCGCAGACCGCCGCGAACACCCGATCGGCCAATGCGCCGACTGGCTTGCCGGCTTTAACGGCGATCGCAGCGAGATCGTCGCGTGCGGAAGCGATAACACTGCCGATTGCGCCGTTGCTGTCGTCGCAGCGCTCGTAGATCGAGGGCGCCATCTCCAGCATACGCCAAAGAAGGTCGAAGGCCTCACCCGGGCTCCTCGCCGCGACATGGGCGTCGATCGCCTCGCGCTGCGTCTCGAGGTCACGGGCGAGTTCCTTCACCTTGCGCCAGTCGACGTACGAGCGCGATCTGGCGATGGAGACGAGCCGCTTGCGGATCTCGCCCGCGACGTCACCGCCGGCGCGGCTCGCCAGCTCGAGCCGCAACCGGCGCTTGGCCGCAGCGTCACCGGCGGTCACGTCTAGCAACAGCTCCGCCAGGCGCTCGGCTCCAAGGGCTGCGAGGTTCTTTGCATTCAACGTCGTCTCGGACGGCATTCCTTTCCGTCACGAATAGGGCTCGATTCGTCAAGCGGCGCGACAAGTTGAAGACCGGCAAAAGCCGTGTGAAGCGGCCAACTTGAGAGACGGAGATCAGCGCCCGGCGCGGCTCAGCCGCCTCGACTAAAGCCCCAAACCCTCCGCTCGGACGAGGTGAACCAAGGACCGGAGTTGAGAGAGGGTAAGTTGGCCCTGAATGTCGCTTTGTGGGTCGTTACAGCCGCGAAGCCGCTCCGTCTGGCTTGGAAATGGCGCGAGGAGAGGGCACCGAAGATGTCGCTTCTGAGTCAATTTGAATGGTCGCCACCGACTGCAGCAACCCCATTTAAATAGGCCGGCCGTGGTTTGACCGCGATCGTGCCGTAATCGGGATCGTAGAGAACGTCGTAGGCGAAATATGTCAACAGGCCCGACCGGATGCGGACGCCATCCACCCGCGGATCGGCGACTGCATCGAACCGAGATGCTTGCGCCCTGCGGCCTACGCTAAAGCGGATCCCCAGCGCCGTATCAGCGTGTTGTTCGAAGGTTAGGCGCGCGCTCACGCCCTCGGTCCAGCCGGCGTCAGCGCGGTGGTTGACCAATTCGATCCCCGGGGCCCCGCTATCGATCAGCGTCGGCGCACAAATGGGTTTTCCGCCGTCGTGCTCCAAACATGCGCGCACAGCGTCGTTCGCCCGCGACCGCTGCGGATCCGCCAGCAGCAACGGTGTGAACCCGGCCACCTGTTCGTCGCTTGGGTTCAGGATCAGGCGCCCGCCAGAAGTTTCGCCGGGCCTGGGAAGCTCGATGATCCAGCGGTGCGCGCCGATCTCTTGAAATGGATTGGGCAGGTCGGCGTTTGCCAGGCCAACACCAAGGATCGCTCGAAACCCCTCGCCGGCAAGGCCATTGCCCTGGATACCGAACTTGCGTGGATCAACGTGGGCAGCAGGGCAATCGGGACGCGCAGCGCTACATCCGATCGCACGAATGATCTGCCAGCGGCCACCGTTCTGCAGGCCCCCCACAGAAACCGCTGTTCGCACCACTGGTCCCTCAAGAAAGGTGCCGGCGCCGTAGCTATATCGCTGTACCGGTCCCACCGTCATCGTCGCCGCAGTGTCGACAACGCCTGGAAGGACGCGCAACCCCACCGAACCCGTATCGAGGCCGGCGTCGATGCGGTGGCCATCGATTTCGATCGTCACCACGTAGCGCCGCGTTCCGTCGGACAGATCGACCTCGCGGATCGGAACCTGAACTGATGCCGATTGGGCTTGGGCGGCCGAGTGAGACGCTGCAAGCAATCCGCTGACGGCAAGGCACCTCAAAATGAATGCAGTTTTTTGTCGAACCATCCTGCGATCCTTGGAACGGGGCACTCGTCCATGTGCCAAATGTGGCGATCGTTACGGGCCTCTTTTTAACGCACTCCCGCTACGATAGTGCGCGGTGGAACAAGCCGCACCGGGCTGGCAGGGCAGTTTCTTCCACGTTGAGATTTCGCGCTGAAGGGCCGCAAGCCAGCGCGCCATGTAGGCGTCGCGCTCCTGCGGAGTAAGGAGGCCGTTATGATCCGTGTCGGCCTCGTCGAATATCCTATTTGCACCAGCGACCGCTTCATCTGCCGATATTCGCCCGTCGTGATCGCTGTCCGCGCGATCGAACTCGGCATGGGCTATGCGATCGTTCGGCAGTTGCTCTGAGATCTGCGCTTTCGGCATGATCATGGCCAAGCTGGCAGCAAGCATCTCGGCATAGGTCACAAAGCCGTCGTGGTTCGCATCGAGGCGGTTATGCTGCGCCAGCGCCTTGGCTTCGTTCTGCGCGCGGGTTTCGCCGACCGGATCGGCAACTGTGGTCGCGAGGAATGCTGCAAAGAAAATCACCATCATGCGAGGGTGCTACGGGTCGAATGACGTGGGGATGACGAGTATCTGAATTCCATCCGCCGCGTTGAAGTACATGCGAGGTAGCAAGTCTCCCGTCGCTCTCGACCAGGCCGCGCCCTCGGACGTCCGAGCTGTCGCGCCAGCACGCGCCAAAGCCAGAGGATGAATGAGCGTCCGATTTAAGGGGAGGGGAAACGACCTGTGAGTGTCGCTTATTGGGTCTTGGCGGACGCAAAGCTGCCGTTCCGCTTGCGCCCAATATCGGACATAGGGCTGTCAGCCGGTGCAATCCTTCAACGGGAATGCGCCGCTCGTTTCCACGTCGGGCACTTCGCGAACGCTCCACCGCCTTGAAAGCGCCTGCACTACGTCATCGGACAATTTTCGAGCCTTCGGGATGTCGCCGCCTTTCGAGAAGCCGACGACGATCTGTGAAGGTGCCTCAGCAAAATTTCCTGCGCTAAACCCCATTGTATTGCGCCCTACCGTTCCGACGTTCACGGTCGGATGCGCCACTGGTAGGTCGTGCTGGACCTTAGCCGCCGAGTTAAGGTCAGCTTCGGTTGCTTTGCTGTTGTCGTAAAACGGGAGCTTGTTGGCTGCCGCGACTTCCCGAAGCACCGTGTTCATAGTCGCAATCTGACCCATGTCGCCCAAGCAGAACTGCACCATTCGAAACGGGCGCTCTCCCGTTCCGCACCCGGAAATTGCCAAACCGACGGAAAGGAGTGCAATCGATCTTTTCATTGCCGAGACGTGCGCGGAACCGCAACAATGCGCAATGTCCGCTCTCCACCAGCTATCGCCGTTCCGCGGACGATCCGCCTGCCTTGAAACCAGTCTCCAGATGGCATTAACGAATGGCAGATGTTGAGGATCTGAAAAGGCGCCTCGAATGGCCGGATGCGGGTCTTGCCAGCCGCAAAGCGGACCAGCAGCTAGCGCCCAGTTCAAGACATTCAGGCACATGGTGGGCGGAAGATGGCAGTCCGCCTTCAGCGAGCTGACCGTTGCGGCGCGGCAGGCGTTGAACGATCGCTAGCTACTGGAGGCGGGCTGCAGTTCGGAGGTGACCTTAACTGCAGCCCTGGCCAAGTTGATCCTTGGGGGACCCTCGAGGTTATCAGCAGCTTAGACCTATCGCCTGAGGCGGCAACGCGATTCAGGGCGTCATAGATCAAGCGGCTGCCGGAACCATTGCAGCAGGGTTCCCAGTTCTGTCGAACCCCGAACAAACGCGGATCATGAGGAACTACGTTTAGACTTCATGAATGAACGTCCGGAAGTGGGAGACGGGGAAGCGCGTTTGAATGTCAGAGTTTGGGTCACGGTGGATCATCGATAGCCAGCGGCCTGAAGCTCGAACAATTCAGCATAGCGTCCCCCTGCAGCAAGCAGGTCGTCATGGGTACCTGATGCCTCCACCTTGCCGTCGCTAAGCACTAAGATACGGTCTGCCATGCGAACGCTGGAGAAGCGGTGCGAGATCAGCACCGCAGAGCGTCCCGTGCTCAGTTCCCGGAAGCGTTGGAACACCTCGTACTCGGCGCGCGCGTCCAGCGCTGCGGTAGGTTCGTCGAGGATCAAGACCTGGGCATCGCGCATGTAGGCGCGAGCGATCGCCATCTTCTGCCATTCGCCACCGGACAGGTCGACACCGTTCCGGAACCGCTTGCCGATCATCTGGTCGTAACCGTCGGGCAGTTTGGCAACAACATCGTCGGCGAGCGCGGCGGACGCTGCCGCCTCGATCCGCTCACGATCTCCGCGCGCCTCGATGCGCCCGACGGCGATGTTGTCGGCGGCAGGCAAATTGTACCGCACAAAGTCCTGAAAGATCACGCCGATCGCGGCGCGCAGACCGTCAAGATCGTATTCGCGCAAGTCGCGTCCATCTAGCAGAACGCGGCCCTCTACCGGATCGTACAGCCGGGCCAGCAGCTTCACGAGCGTGGTCTTGCCTGCGCCGTTCTCACCGACCAGTGCAACCACCTCGCCCGGTCCCAGCGTGAAGGACAGGTGCCGTACCGCCCATCGTTCGGCGCTTGGATAGCGAAAGCCAACATTCTCGAAAACGAAGCCTTGGCGAACGGGATCGGGGAATGGCAGCGCTCCCTCCGGTGAGTGGATGCCGGGCTCGGTCCGAAAGAAGGAGAACAGGTCGTCGATGTACAATGCTTGGCCGGCGGTCGAAGAAAAGCCAGTAAGCAGTCCTTCCAGTAGCCCGCGGAGCCGCAGGAACGAGGCCGCAAGGAAAGTGAGGTCGCCAATGGTGATCGCCCCAGTCACTGCTCGCCAAGCAATGTAGGCGTAGGCGGCGTAATAGGCGATCGTGCCAAGAGCCGCGAAGCCCGAGCCCCAAACCGCCCGGCGCAGCGCCAGCCGTCGGCTCGCGCTGTAAGTGTCGCGTGAGATGGTGCGATAGCGGTCGATAAGAAAAGGGCTGAGGCCGAAGATCTTGACCTCTTTGGCTGTGTCCGCGCTGGCGGCGACCTGGCGTACATAATCCAGCTCCCGCCGCTGGGGTGTTCGCATGTAGCTGAGCGCGTAGCTTAGAGCGTTAAAGTGCGCTTCGCCGAGGAACGAGGGCACAAGGGCGACCGCAAGCAGCACGATCAGCCACGGGGCGTAAACGACCAGGCCCGCGGCGAAGGTCGCGACCGTGACGATGTCCTGGGCCTGTCCGAACAGCTGCCCCATCAGCGACATGCGCCCGCTCGCCTGCATACGCGCGCGATCCATGCGATCCTGGAAGGCTGCGTCCTCGAAGTCCGCGAGGTCCAAGGTAGCAGCGTGCTCCATCAACCTTACGCTCGCGTCATTGCTGACACGGTCGGAGAGGAGTCCGTCGACGAGCGACACGATTCGGCCGAGGAGGTCGGAAGCGACCGCTAAAGCGAACTCGGCCAGCAGAAGTGCCTCCAGCCGACCGAGCAGCCCGGAGCCCAGCCATCCCGCGAGTCCAACCGGACGTGCCGTTAAATGGGTAAGGTGGACGACCTCGTCGATAATAAGCTTGCCTACGAACAGCGTCGCGACGGGCAGAAGCGCTCGCACCAGCCGCACGGCGACCGTTGTGGCAGTTAGCAGCCGGCTGCTGTCCCAGACCATGGCAAGGAAGGGTGGTAGATTGCGCAGTGCACCCAGCCGCTCACGCCAAGTGGTCGGACGGACGGGTATACCGCCGCGCCCCTGTCTGACGCCGTCCGCCATTCAGCTACCCCAAATTGGGAGGCTGTCGCCTGCTTTGGACCTGGCTGCTAGAGATAATGAGGTCAGCTGCATGATTCTTGATACACAGTCGGTGGTATCAGCGGTACACGCTGTTTCCCTCTCATAGTTGTCAGCCGGAATGTCGGGTTGGGCTGCGGTCGCACTTGTTAGCCAGATCGAAGGGCGGGCGGATGAATGAGTGTCTGAAGTTGGGAAACGGGCAGGGGCGCGCAAATGGCCAACCATGGGTCGTATCAGCCTCAAACCGAACCGGTGGCTAGTCAATGGTAAACTGTCCGCTTTCGGAAGAGAGGAGGCGGTACTGAAGATTGAGCTGTTGGCGCAGGCTCTTCGAATAAGGGTCCTGACCGCGACAAACCGAATGTCTGCTAGCGCGGTGGGTTCCACTCGCCGTCGCAACGCGCTATTAATTGGCCAAAACAAGTTAGTAACAATGCGACAGAAGCAGAAAAACTAATAAGTGGCAGTACGGGGCTTAGAAAGTCTGGACGCTACCTAGAATTGTCGTAAGACGAATCGAGGTTTGGGTAACGAGCCATGTGTCCATTTTTCGTGAAACTAATATGAGCTGTGGAAGTTACACGATAATCGTCAGCCGTTTTTTGAGCGCTAACGACTGAGAGACATAGCGCTCCCGCTCCTAGCGGGAATTTCGATGGCCGATTTACCAGAATGGATCGTTTCAGCTGATCGTGAGCAGCTAAGCCCTCCACAGTTATTAGCTTGGTCACTATATCGCACTGGTAATGGAGATCGTGAGGCATTTCGCGAACTCTATAAGCTAACCTCGTCTAAGATCTTCGGCATATGCCTTCGTGTTTGTAATGATCGAGGAGCGGCAGAAGACATGCTGCATGAGGCCTATCTCATAATATGGAAGCGCGCGAATACGTTTGATACTAGCCGGGGCAGCGCGATCGCATGGATGTCAGCAATTGCGAGGAATCGCTCGATTGATTGGCAGAGGGCACAATACAAATGGAAGTTCGATCCCATTGACGGGGCTTGCGAGTTTGCAGACCCTGTACCGCTGATCAGTGAAACGATGTTGCAACTGGAAGCCTCGGCCGGCTTACTCGCATCTCTTGCATTGCTACAGCAGTGCCAGCGCGAAGCCATTTATGGTGCCTTTTTTGGCGGTCTTACCCATGCAGCAATGGCGGATCGTCAGGGGGTGCCTGTTGGAACTATGAAAAGCTGGGTTCGCCGGGGACTAGCTAAGCTGCGCGAAGCGATGGATGCCGCAGAACTTGTGACCCAGCCGACCAATTGAATGCTGTCAGCGTCGTTAACCTCGAACCGAGCCCGAATTGCCGCTGGAAATAGGTTCGACTGATCGACGTGTCGCGGTGCAGCCGTTGCCGTCCGCCTTCCGAAAGCGGCCAACGGCTCACCTTCATTTGAGCCGAACAGGTAGCCGATTAAGGTCGCCAAGCGATGCCGTCTGACAATATGAACGAATGTCCGAAAGTGGGAGGCGGGGAAGGGCGCGCGAATGTCCCAGTTTGGGCCTTGTTACATTGGGACGGATCAGGCTTGCCTTAGATCCCGGACGCTAGCGCTGTGCTTATTTAGTGATGGCCAGCGCCTGTCGGCGCACCTGCGGCAAGAAGCTTCCGCGCATTATCTGCGGGCATGGGTCTGCCAAACAGATAGCCTTGCGCATGGCTACAGTTTCGCGTGAGCAGATAGGCCGCCTGCTCTGGCGTTTCGACGCCTTCGGCGACGACCGCAATGCCAAGCTGGTGTGCCAGTCCAAGCACCGCGTCGACAATGGCAGCGTCGCTAGGCTCTGTTAGAAGGTCTGCTACGAAGCTGCGGTCAATTTTGATCACGTCGACGGGGTATTCTCGCAAGTGTTTGAGTGAGGCGTACCCTGTGCCGAAGTCGTCGAGTGCGACTGTGACTCCGGCATTGTGGAAGGAGGCTAATGTGTCTCCGACGCTCTCAGCACCGCGGCCGAGGAACACGGTTTCGGTCACCTCGAGCTCAAGAAGCGTCGCGGGTAAGCCGTGGTTGTGTAGCTGACCCATGATGCGGTCAAACAGATCCTCGCGACGGAACTCAGCTGGCGAGAGGTTAAGTGCCACGCGCGTGAGCGTTAGGCCTTCGTCGCGCCAGCGCGCTAGGTCACCGCAGATCCCTTGCAGCATCCGCTCACCAAGGGACGTGGCTGCAGTCAGATCGTCAAATGCTGCAGCGATCGTGTCAGGCCCCTGGATACCTAGAGTATCATGCCGCCAGCGTAGCAGCGCCTCGAAACCCGACAGAGCACCGTCGTTTAGCCTGACTTTCGGTTGGTAGAAGGGCATTACGCGATCATCACGCGCGACCATTCGGGCCACGGAAAGCATCGATGTGCGGCGCTGCATGTTAGCGCGCATCTCCGGACGAAACCGCGAAAGTTCGCCTCGCGCGCTCGCCTTGCCGGCGTAGAGTGCGAGGTCAGCCGTTTTAAGCAGATCACGCGCGTTCTGCCCATCCTTTGGATAGCAGGCGATACCTGCCGTTGCCTGGCACTCAAGCGTAATCGAGTCGGCCAAGATAGGCTGACGCAGTGCGCGAAGCGCAAACCGAAGGCGATCTTCCGCTGCTTCGTCAGGCGACGCTTCTACAATTGCCGCGAACTCATCCCCGCCCAGGCGCGCCACGACCACGTCGTCGCCCAAGGCCGCAACTAGCCGGTCGGCAACGGCACGTAGCAGCAGGTCACCGGCATCGTGCCCTACAGTGTCGTTGATCTCTTTAAGATGGTCTACGTCGAACAATGCCAGCGTGAGCACTGCTGTGTCCGACTGATCCGCTCGTCCAATCGCGTCATCGAGCAAGCGGTTGAAGGCGGCGCGGTTGATAAGTTTGGTCAGATGGTCGTGTTCAGCCGCCCAGCGGACACGGTGTTCTGCCGTAAGCTGCTCAGTAACATCGCGGACTGTAACTAGGATACGTTCTATCCGCCCGTTCGCCGCTTTAACCCGCCAGCCGCTCGTCTGCATCCAGCGAAGTGCGCCATCGTTGGCGCGGTGGATGCGGACCGTCAGCTCGAAGCGAGGATGAGTGTCGCCGGAATTGATTGAGTCGACGAGCTGTTGTAAGACTGGCCGGTCCTCCAAAACGACCAAAGCGAGCGCGGTGGCAGGCTCTGCCGGGACATCTTGCGCAAGGCCGATCATTGCGCGGAATACGTCCGACCAGAGACGACGACCGAGTAGGGCATCATAGTCCCAAACGCCGACACCCGCCGCCTCAGCGGCTAAACGGAAACGTTCTTCGCTTGCGAGCAATGAGGTCTCGGCCCGCTTTCGGTCGTCAATATCTTCTAACGTCCCGAACCAGGCAAGCACTTCCCCGTCGGGACAGAAGCGAGGCGACGCACAGGAGCGGAACCAACGGTAGCCGCTCGACGTCTGCAGTCGATAGTCGACGTCTATCGACGATGCCGTCTCAAGCGCCAAGCGCCATGCGCACATGGTTCGTTCCACATCGTCTGGGTAGAGTGCGTCAAGCCAGCCATCATTTAGCGCCTTGGTTGCATCGATGCCGGTAACCTCCGTCCATCGTGCGCTGACGGTGCGGATGGCGCCGCTTGCGTCTGCGCTCCAACTGATATGCCGTGCCATCTCCACGCTGGTCCGATAGTGATCGGCTTCCTGCTGTGCGGCGGCAAGCGTATCTAGCAGCGGCCAAGAGGTGGCTAGTGGATTGGATGTAACATCGTGTTTCATGCTTGCCGCTGCGTCCAACTAGCCAGTTGACCGTGCATCGTCACCTAATGCGTCGAAAACATCGTGATGAACGGCTTGATAAGCATATCCACAACAACGCTTTAAATTTGGTTAGCGCAAGCCACTCGTGCCGCTAATAACCAGCGAGCCATTAGACAAAGGTCGAATATTGGAAGAATCCTGAGCGCCCAATGACAAAACGGGCTCCTTGGAAGAGAGTAGGGTCCGAGACGGCTATCGTTCTGTCAAAATGGAAGGTCGAGCAGTTGTTGCGAATGTTTGACCGCTTGTATCAGCTTTGACCTGCTCCCCAGAAATTATCCCATTAGTAAGATGGCCCGTCAGATGGAGATGAATGATGCGGCGAAGACGATTACTGACGACCAGATCATTGGGGTGCTACGAGCGGACGAGTCCAGCGTGAAGACCGCTGATCTATTTCGCAAGCACGGGATTGGCGATGCTACCTTTTGCAGCTGGCAGTCTAAGTACGGTGGCCTGATGGTGTCCGACGCTGCGCGGTTCCGGGCTCGCGACCTTGGGTAAAGGCGAGTGCCGTACTGAAAACCTTCTAACCGTTGATTGCGGGCAAGGCGGAACGGAAGTGAAAAGAAGGCGGGGCGCAGTTCGGATGAGCGATACGCCAAGTTTGATGCCCTTTGTCGCATAGTTTCCGCTCTGAGCGGATGCCCATGCAATAAATGACGATCAGCATCCGGAGCTTCGACACCGGCGGTGCCCAAGTTTCTGGCATTCCCTAATCCGGCATCACGCAAGACCTTCGCGAACGGCATACAGGCTTTTTGCGTGTAGTCGACCAACTGCCTGGTGGATTTTGACAATGCCGTTGCTCGCTTTGCCGTCCAGCATGATACGATCCGGCAGGCCGATCTCACCGCGTGTAAGCGGATGATTGCGCGTTTATTGGACCAGTTTGGCATCTTGAAGGGGCGGCTGGCGGCGGACATCGGTTACTGCCCGTTGTGCGTCATCAGGAAACACACGGTGGTCGCTAATTGAGGTCGGCAGAAGCGTTTTGGACGATCTGTACGCGGACTGCTGGAATCATTTGCTTGTTGCGAAGCGGCTGCCACAATCTGTCCGTTACGCTACCAAGCTAACGTCCAAGTTTCTCGATGTCGCTTGGCACACCGTTGAACGAACGATCGTTGGATCCACCAATTTACGTGATGGTTTGCCGATTAGGTAGCCTTGAAGTGCGAAGCAACCGGCATCGGCAGCAATACGCAGCTGGTTCGGTACTTCGATGCCTTCTGCCAGCACAGGGATGTGCAACGTGGTTCCCAGCGCGACAATAGCTTGAAGCAGAGCAACCGCTTGTTCGTCGGTCTCAAGTTCGTCGACAAACGATTTGTCGAGTTTGATGCGATCAAACGCGAACGACCGAAGAACGTCGAGCGAGGAGTAACCAACACCAAAATCGTCTAGCGCCAGCCCCACGCCCAGGGCTTTCAACGCTACGAGCTGCTCGAGCGCATAGCGACGATCGTGGATAATTGCACTTTCGGTCAGCTCAATCGTGAGCCGTGACGGCGAGAGGCCGCTGTTCTCCAAGGCGTAGCGCACCATGTCGATCAACCCAGGATCAGAGAGGTGCAACGGCGACAGATTGACCGCCACGACATGTTGGTTTGGCCAGAGCGCCGCCTCGAAGCAAGCCTGGGCAATAATCCAGTTGCTGAGTGGAATGATGCTCCCAGTCTCTTCAGCAAGTGGGATGAAAGTCATCGGCGCGATCAGCCCGCGCGAGGGATGCTGCCAACGAACCAGAGCCTCATACCCGCTGATTTCCCCAGTCGCGATTTCGGCCTGCACTTGATAATGTAGTTCGAACCCGCCCTTGGTGATTGCGTCCCGGAGTTCACTAGCCAGCTCTCGCTTGCTGCGGGAAACGTCGTCCATCGTGGCATCGTAGAAGCAAGGTGCCGTCGAATGTTCGCTTTTCGCACGGTACATGGCGAGATCGGCGCGCGCGAGCAAGAGGTCGGCGTCCGTACCGTCCTGCGGGGCAAGAGCTACTCCAATGTTAGCACCAATCGTTGCGGAGAACCGCACGAACAAAAATGGCTCGGTGAACACCTCACTGATCCGTCTTAAGAAATCATCCAGATCGGATCGGTCCGTGTAAGAGATTAGAGCGGCGAACTCATCCCCGCCAAGACGCGAAATGCATTCCCCTGCGAGTAGGGCACTCGTCATGCGATCTGCTAGCGCCATCAAGAGCTGATCACCCGCTTGATGTCCATAGGTATCATTGACGTTTTTAAAACGAGCAAGATCAATCATAATCACGGCAAGATGCGATGTGCCGCCTTTACGTTCGCGCCGGATCGTGAGCTCTTCGTTGAATGCTTGCCGGTTTGGAAGGTCGGTGAGGCCGTCGTGCAAAGCCATACGTCGCATCCGGCGGTAGGCATCGTTTTGAGTTTCCCCATCGATCAGCGCACTTACCGCAGCGCAGCCGATAAACAGAAGGCCCGCGCAGGCCGTTCCAAGCGCTAGCTGCGTCATGGCGGTATCAGAGAGGCCACGTTCTGCGCTCAGGGTCAGCGCAGACACTTTGATTGCGGCCATCCCTGTGAAATGCAGCATGGCGACCGCCAGCCCGAGCAGCAGGCATCCGCCTACTCGTCGACCCGGCCGACTGGTGCGGAAGGTATTAAACGCCAAGGCAGAAAGCGTAGAGGACAGTAGCACCGAAGCGATCACGAATGGCCAGCGCCACTCGACAATGCCGTCGATCCGGTACGCCATCATGCCTGTGTAATGCATCGTCGAGATCGCGATGCCAACCACGGCGCCGCCAACGGGCACAAGGGTTCGTCGGTGTGAAGCCGCCAACGCCAGACCAGGTGCTGCGAGCGCGATCGCGACAGCGAGCGAAGCTAGCGTCAGCTCGGGGTTGAGCGTCACAGGAAAACCAGCGCGAAATCCCATCATCGCGACAAAGTGCGTGCACCAGACCATCGTGCCTGTACCAACCGAGGAGAGCACAATCCACCCAAGCCGGCTTTTTCCCTGCGATGCCAAAATTCGCCCGAAAAGTTGCACAGTTGCAGCTGATCCGACCAGCGCGACAACGATCGCAATGATGACCAACCGCAGATCGTGCTCCTGCACGATGCAGGCAGCAACTTCCATCATGCTGCAAGGCTGCCCTTGATGTGGGCGTCCCGTTCCATCGCCTGACTGGCTTGTCGCGCAAGTCCTACTAGGTAGGCGCGCTGGTCGCGTGACGCTGGTGCGCGGGATTGCGTGTCGAGCACGCAAAGAGCTCCAAAATCGGTACCATCCAGAAGGGTCAAAGGTGCTCCCAGATAATAGCGGATGTACGGCTCGCCGGTGACAGAGGGGAATGTTTGGAAAACCGGGTCAACACTGGCGTCGCAAACTTCAAGCAACTCGGCACGGTCGACAGCGTGGTTGCAGAAACTTTCGTTTCGAGGCGCACAGTGCATCTGGACGCCTGTCGTGGCCTTCACCCACAGCATATCATCGTGGAGCAGCGTGAGCAGTGACATTGGTGCGTCGAACGCCTCAGCCGCTTGCTGGACGAACCGATCAAAGCTAGAATCAGCTACACTGCCGACTACGCCGAGCCTCTCGACGGCGCGAGCCCGCAAGCGTTCTCGAAACAGCTTCCACAGCATCGTTGCTAAACTCGCAGCTTCACACAGCCTGTCTTGCGACACGGATATCTACAAAAGGTTAATAGATTTGCGAAATTTGCCACACCGCTTTTGGTTGCATGTCAAAATGTTCGGCATGCGTAGCCGGCAGATCTGACGACATACGTACGTCTGAAAGTCCGCTTTTGGACGAATGGCGTTTCAAATTAACGGTTCAGGACCGAAGTCGCCTGTTTATCGCATAGCCATGATTGAGACCGCTTTTTTCGCACATCCGACCGGTGAACGGCTATATGTGGTAGAAGGCAGCCAGCCCGTTTCATATGGTTCTATCCGATGTGGATGTTGAGGTTGCGGCGACAATGTCCCACGCCACCGGATTATTCGACCTCGATACCGGCGGGTCCAGCGACCTTCTCCCGAAATGTTTTATGCGCTTACGACTTAGTCGAATATGGGGGGGGCGAACGACAGGTTCACCGCTGTTTGATCACGCGATCCGACAATCCATTCAACATCCCGATCGGCAGCCGCGACCTTGGGGCCAGGCGCGGAGGCTGTCAGTGTCGGGGAATCGATCAGTGCGATCGCGTCGAGGCGGGCCCGCCGCATCCGATCGACGTTCTACGCTCGTCCGCAGGGGAGGCTTCCGTTCCATCTCCAACATGTCTGCCGATCGACGAACAATACTGATCTTGTTGCGCAATTCATGTCGCAGACTGACGATCGGGAGTGGTTCGGACGAGAGCATGGGCAATTCCTCGTCAGCGGGCGATGCGCCGGCAGATCGCGCGCTTATGCCTCGGGCGGGCCCTCAATCCTTGCTTGCCCGGTAAAAACGTAGCCAGTTCCGCGTGCTGCGCGGAGCGGCAGAGCGAGTCCGGTCGCCGCTTCAATCTTGCGGCGGACGCGCGACATGAGCACGTCGAGGCTCCGGTTTTGCGCGTCAAGCATCGGTTTTCCCAGTTTTGCGTTGATCGAATCGCGAGAATTGGCACGTCCCGGCTGTTCAAGGATTGAGGTGAGCAACTGATGCTCGGCCGCGGACAGGTCAACGACAGCGCCGTTTGGCGCAATCAGACGCCATTCGTCGCGCCTTAGCGTCCATATCGGTTGTTCGGGTATCGCATTGGCGCCGGTTTCGCGCCTTTCGAAAAGGCGTCGCGCGAGATTGCGGATGATGCTTTCGAGCTCGCGCAGGTCAATCGGCTTTGCGAGGTAATGATCGGCCCCCATGGAGAGACCGAGCAGTCGATCCTCATGTTCGGTCCGCCTCGTGACCATGATGATTCCAACCATCGAGCGCGCGCGAATGCGGGCGGTTGCTATGAACCCGTTCTCCCTTGGAAGATCGACGTCTAACACGAGGATATCAGGTCCCGTAGCGTTCGCCCAATAGTCCTCTAATGCGCCAATCGTCCTGTAACCAAAAACATCCATCCCGGCCTGCGTCAAATAGCGCGTAAAAACGCTGCGTAGGTCGTCGTCCTCCTCGACAATCGCGATAGAGACTATTCGCCCCAAAGGATTGCTCCTGGCATAACCCGTACACAACACTCCATCGCGTCACCACTTGCTTTATGAGCCGGATGTTTCGAAAGTATCGTAGAACCAAAAGCGGGGCTGTTGCAATGGCAACGGTAGTATATAACCCGAAACTAAAAATCGGGCCAACCCGCCGCTCCGGCACCGATCGATTTGGTAAACTTCGCTTGATTAGCCGCTGGATATCAGCGCGCCATTCGAATGACTACTTACCCTCAGCAAGTTATAAATCTTCACAATAGTACGCATCCGCTCTACATAGCCGAACCCCACGCGACAATACGATAACACAGAAGACTAGCGCTTTGCAGCAAGAGCCTCCGTTCTGCTAGATATTATATTAGACGCGTTTTTAGCAATGAAAAACTACACAATTAGCAGTTTAAAAATAAAGTTGCTTTAGCGAGCGTAAGGGTTTTGTTCGCACACGATCCGTGCCGAGAGCGTTCGCGCAGCGGTAGTCGTCCGAAGACAGGCATTGCTGGATTTCCGGCGAAACAGCAGAGTTCTTCCCGCACCCAACGCCAATGGGCATCAGCGCTGTTGAGCCCGACACCGTAACCGCTGAGCAATCCGCCACTACTGCGCCGACGGCGATCGACGTGCTGGAAGTCGATGCGACAGGCTGGGCATGGAGCGCGGATGGCGATCCACTCAGCGTTATCACCACAGCTGCTATGATTACGTTCCACAGTATCTTCATCGGCTCTTCATCATGGTAACACGTAGCCAACCAGGTTCGATCTTCTGGGTCGGCTGAAATGCTGTTCATCTTGTAACTTTAGGTAACACCTATCCAAAATTTTTGTTCCGTTAAGGAATGGCGGAATATTGGTAACCATATGAGCATCTTAGGACATAAATCCGGTTGTTGGGCGACAGTCGTTGGAATTATCTCAACTAGCGCCGCTGCGACCGCGCAGTCTCTTGAGATCGCGCCGATTACGGTTGATCTCCCCGCGGGTCGGTTGTCGAGCACCATCCGCATCACCAATCGCGGAACGACGCCGACAACTGTGCAGATCCGGTCGTTCGCGTGGTCCCAACCGGTCGGTGGCGAGCAGCTCGATCCGACGAGGGAGATGGTCGTCAGCCCGCCGTTTAGCACACTGGCCGCAGGGGATACGCAAACCGTACGGATCGTGCTGCGCAAGGCCGCATTGGAACGCGAGGCGTCGTACCGACTGCTGGTCGATCAGCTCCCGGCTACGGCGGATGCCGGCTCAATTCGGGTGGCTTTGCGGATCTCACTGCCCGTCTTCGCCGCCGCCGCCGGCGCGGCACGCGCGCGCCTGACGTGGAAGCTGGTCGGAGCAGACCCGGTCAAGCGCACGCTCGTCATCCGCAACGACGGGACGCGCCGCGCCAAGATCTCTGCGTTGAACCTTCCGCAAGCGGCGACCGTGCCGGGATTTACCTTTCGATACGTTCTGGCGGGGAGCGAAGTCGCGATTCCGGTCGAGGCGGGGACGTCCGGCTGGGCCGCAGCAGGTGCGACTTTGCACGTCTCCGCCACATCGGACCAAGGCAGGGTGGAGGCAGATGCGCCGATCGTGCCTGCCGCTTAATGCTCTTGCCGGGTGGCTGTTCGCGGTATCACTGTTCGTCCCCGCGTCGCTCGCGACCGCGCAGGCGGCGGGGCCACGCGATCTCCTGCTCGAAGTAGTCGTCAACGGCGTAGATACCGAGAAGGTCGGCGCGTTCCAGGAAAAGGACGGACGGTTGTTCGCGACCGCCGAGGAATTGCGCGCACTCGGCTTTGCTACGCCCACGGCGACCGCCGACGATGCTCTCGTTGATCTGGCAGAGATCGTCAGCGTGCCGGCCATAGTTGACGAACTCGCGCAGACGATCGCGCTGACCGTTCCGGTTCGCGGCTTGGCGGTGCACCGGGTGACGGGCGACTTGGGGCGCGAACAAGTGCGGACGAGTAGCTCGCCGATGGGGGTGTTGCTCAATTACGATATAACCGCGACCGCGCATGAGGGTACGTTCGACGCTTATGGTTATGGTTCGGCGCGGGTATTCGGCGGGTCTGGCACGTTCCAGAACGACTTCATCGTCGGGCATTCGCGCACCGGCTTTCATGCGGTCCGGCTTGCCAGCACCTACGCCTATTCCGATCCGAAACGGTCTCGGACCTATTCGGCGGGGGACGTAATTTCGGGGGCCTTGCCTTATACCCATCCGCTTCGGCTCGGCGGGGTGCAAGTCTCGACCGACTTCGCGCTGCGCCCCGACCTGATCACTTACCCCGTCCCAATCATTACCGGGGGCGCGACGGTGCCGTCGACGCTCGACGTTTTCGTCAACGGCGTTCGGCAACTCAGCACGTCGGTCGAGGCGGGGCCGTTCGCGGTGCCGCAGCTTCCGATCGTAACCGGGGCTGGTCAAGTGTCGGTGGCAGTTCGCGACATCACCGGACGCAGCGTCGTGCAGACTTCGTCCTTCTACGTCAGTCAGACGTTGTTGAAGCCCGGCCTGTGGGCGTATTCGTTCGAGGCCGGTGCGATCCGCAAGGGTTACGGTGCAGAAAGCTTCGCTTATGGGAGACCGGCGGCGTTCGGAACTCTGCGGCGCGGCATCACCCCGGGGCTGACGGTAGAGGGGCATGCCGAGACGTTTGGCGGACTCGCTTTGGTGACGGGGGGCGCCACGATCGGCATCGGTCGTTTTGCGGTCGCGAGTGTGGCGCTCGGCGGAAGCCGATCGTCCGCCGGGACCGGATGGCAATCCTATGTCGCGATCGAGCGGACGACTCGTCAATATCATTTCGGGGCTTCGGCGTCTTTGCCGAGCAAGCACTTTCGCGATCTCGGCCTGATCGCGGACGATCTTTCTGCCGGTCGCACGGTGCAGGTCAACGCCGGGTTGGTCCTCGGACGCCAAGGGTCGTTCAACGTAGCCTTCACGGACGTTGTGCAACGCCCGATTCGGCCCGCCTTCGTATCCGGCGTGGCGACCGTGATCGACCCGGGGCGTGCGTCGATCGTGTCCGGCACCTATTCGCGCGACGTTTTCGGACGCGCTTATCTGTACGTCACTGCTTATGACAATCTGTGCATTCACGATCGCGCCATCTCGGTCGGCGTCACCCTTCGCCTCGGGGGGCAACGCACAATCAGCGGGTCGTTCGAAAGCGCGTCGCGGCAAGCGGTGGTCGAAGCGAGCGACCCGGCGGTGGCGCCGGGCGACATCGGCTGGCACGTCTATGGCGGACATGGCGCAAGCGATCGGTTGCTCGGGGAAATGTCGTATCGTGGAAGCGTGGCGCAGGTCGGGGTGGGGATCGACCGGTCGGGCCGCTCGACGGCGCTACAGGCGACCGCGCAAGGCAGTGTCGTCTTGCTCGGCGGAAGCGTCTATGCGGCACCGACAATCAGCGACGGGTTCGCGCTGATCGACACGCAAGGGTTTTCGAATGTCGCGGTCATGGTCAACAACCGTCCCGCAGGGCACACCGGTCGGAACGGCAAGCTGTTGGTGCCTGGGCTGGTCTCCTATCAGCCCAACGCCATCTCAATCGATCCCGGCGACCTTCCCCTCGATACGCATTGGGACAGGCTTGACACGCAGGTTGCCCCCAACGCCCGGTCGGGAGTGGTGGCGCGGTTCGGAATTCGACGGCAGCATGAATTGTTGCTTACGCTCCGGCTGGAGAGTGGAGCGTTCGTCCCGCCGGGCGCGAGCATCGTCGTGGACGACGGCGCGGTGGTGACGACAAGCGGCTTCGATGGCCAAGTGTATTTCCCCGATCTCCCCGGGCAGCACAGGCTTACCGCGACCCTGCCTGATGACACGCGCTGCGACGCAAGCTTTCCGCCCTCCGGCGGAGACGACCTCGGGGGCGAAGTCGGCGTCCTATGTCGGCGCCATCCGACGACGCCATAATATATAAGACCACAATGGAACAAAATTTCGTAAAAATACGCTTTAACATTGCATTAACAACTTAGAAGTACAACAAGTTGGGTATAAAACAATAGAACAAAAGGATACATAATGACAGAAAAGGTAACATTGCGCCTCCGACATGCTGCGGTCATTATGTCGGTGCTGTCAACTTTGGGCATGGCAGGCGAAGTACAGGCTGCGACCAGCAATTCGTCGATGGCGGTTTCGGCGAATGTGCAGGCTACCTGCGCGATCGCTGCAAACCCGCTCGCCTTCGGCACCTATTCATCGAATCAATTGGATGCGGCTACAACTATCGGCGTCAACTGCACCAACACCACGACCTACAGTGTGTCGCTCGACACGGGGAGCGGGACCGGTGCTACGGTCGCACAGCGCAAGATGAGCAACGGAGCGCAGACGCTTACATATACCGTTTACAGCGATGCGGCGCGCTCGACGCTGTGGGGCTCGACGATCAACACCAACACTGTCGCAGGCACAGGAACTGGGTCGAGCCAGTCCCTTAACGTCTACGGTCGCATTCCCGCCGGGCAATTGCCGACGCCGGGCGCATATTCGGACACGTTGACCGCGACGATCACCTACTGATCGGCGGTTGGCGTTAGACACGGACATGAACCCGCCAGGCTTGCTCTTTCGGCCGTTTAGGATTGTTGCGGCGGCGCTACTGCTGACGATCCTTGGAATGGTAGGGTGGGTGGGGCCCGCGCAGGCGCAGTCCTGCGCGATATCTGCGGTGCCTATGGCGTTTGGTGCCTACAATCCACTGACCAAGGCCGCCGTCAACACGACCGCTACGGTCACGACGACGTGCACCGCGCTGATTATTGCCGGGACCTATTCGATCGCCATTGGCGCGGGGCAGGGCGCCACGCCCGCCACGCGGTACCTTGACAACAATGGCAACCGGCTAAACTACCAGATTTATACCGATGCCGCCCGGACCCGCGTCGCGGGAGACGGGGTTGCCGGAACGTCGATGGTGACCGGAACGATCGCCCCGCTGGTCGGGCTTATAACTGCGTCACGAACCGATACGCTCTATGGGACGATCGCTGGCGGGCAATCAGCGGTGCCCGGGAGCTACGGCGACACGATTATCTTGCAACTAACCTATTAGGTGTTTGATTCCGCTGTGTGGTGGTACGACTGACCAACACGTATGGCGGAGCGGTTAGGGCCAGCGGCCGGGCACATGAACCAACGTCGGAAGTCTTTTTGTTGGCGCGGTCATTGAGCTACCTGGGTAAATTTGGCGGGTTTACGGTATCGTCCGTTTCGGTTCTCAGCCACGCCAGCATGAAGTTCCTGGATAGCTTGTACGCTCCATTGGCACTCGGTCCCCCGCCCTGACCGGCCCGGCCCCCAGGTGAGCTGGGAAGATCTCCGCGTATCTTCCATTTACGAATAGTCACAATGGCTACTCCGCAAAGCTTGGCAACATCCGTCGTGGCGCGTTGCTCGCTCATAAAATCACGTCCCTGGCGGAAGGTGCGAAGAGAAGGGGGCAGCATTTTGCCGTTATCAATTAAGTACCGTCGATGAAGTCGGCGACAGTCTCTTTTGTACTACCTGGTCCAGCTTCCTTATGCGAATATTGCAAAACACCTGAGGGCCATGATCCATTTATGTGAGGCGCGATCTGATTCGGACTTTGCGAGGGGACCGAGGAAAAGCGACCTGTACTGGCTGGCCAACAAGCAGATAGCGCGGCTCGATCTATATTTTCAAAGAGGCACTGCAGGCCCCGAGCTGATGACCGCGGGTTTTTTTGGAGCGGCATTATGTTTGTCAACCGCAACGGCTTGGGTTGGTGCGATGCGCCCAGGGAGTATGGCCCTACAAGATGCTCTACAACCAGTGGAAGCGGTGGGGCGAAAGGCCCGTATTGCTCTCCATGATGGAGAGTTTGGCCGCCGCGAGTACTACTTCCAAGATAATCATGATCGACGCGACTTACCTGAGCGCACACCGCGCGGCATCGAGCCTGCGGGTTAATAAGGTGGCCTTGGGCACCTCATCGGACGCACTAAAGCAGGTATGAACACCAAGCTGCACGCCGTCGCCGATGCCAAAGGAGGACCGCTCAGCTTATTTAGGACGGCTGGCCAGGTCAGCGATTACAACGGCGCTGCCGCGCTACTCGCCGAACTACCCGAGGCGCAGTGGATGCTGGGCGACCACGGCTACGACGAAGAGTGGTGCAGGTACGCCCTTCAGGCAAAGGGCGTCACGCCCTGCATTTCGGTCCGAAAATCGCGGATCATGCCCGTCAAATACGACAAGCGCCGCTACCGAAGCCGGAGTTGTATCAAAATAATATGCGGCCGTCTAAAGGACTTGCGCCGCATCGCCAGTCGTTACGATCGATGCCCAACTGTCTTCTTCTCCGCTATCGCGCTCGCCGCCACCGTTATCTTAGATCTCCAATCAATGACTCGTGACCCTAGTGGCAATCAACCCCGCAGAAGGTCAGTGCTCGTGCACACGTGGATTGCGGATAGGCCCTAGCAGCTTCTGCTCTTCGAACACTACCGCGACCCGTAAAGCATCTACCAGTGGAAGGAAGCGTCGGATAAAGCCCTCAGGCGCATCAAGTACACGGCGGGTTGGCCATTCGCTATTGCAAAGCGCGATGTCTCCCCGCCAATGCATCACCAGCCGGTTGTGTCTGGCGACAAGCTCAGCACCGAGTAGGCCTTCTTGAATTGCCTTGGTTGTCTCGAGTGACTCGTCATCGACATGCGCCTTCACGGCTCGGACAAAAGCAAGGCGCAGTCGCACCAAATCATCTCCCCGCCTCATGCGCGCCGCGTTTAGTATTGCCCCGGCAAGATGGATCAAATCGTCATGTTGATCTTGTAACTGTGCAACCATGTAACCTCCTGGACAGGAGCGATTTGCCAATGTCATGGTTACGATAGATTAACTTGTGACGCGATTGGCGAGAATTGAGACTAATGTCTATGAAAATCGGATTTTAGTGATTGCTCTCGGTGACCTATGACGCGGTCACATACCCGATGCCAAGCTGTGCATGTAGACCATGCTAAACTATGTTAACTATTTAGAGCGACAGGGGGGTGCAGACCGGCTGTGGGCCGTATGCCATTAGTGCAACTTGTGCCAATAGATTCTATTTCGATGTTACTCTCACGGCGGCGGGCAACGCCGACGATCTCCACGGCAATGCCCTGTTTCGGACTTACAACCGCAAGCGTAAAAGCCTGTAGGGCAGCAGACATCAATAGCTGTCGCCAACCTAGTCACGTACAACGTAGAACCAGAATTTACCCAATATCTATTTTTTAAATATGATAAGTTTACCTACGTCCGATCGCTCTGTTATCCAATGAAGAAACTGGCTGACGCTATCGACTTGATCATCGTGTTTACCGTTCGGAAACTGGAGTATCTCAGATTGAAACGTTGCTAACCAAGACTTTTCTAGTGGAAGATGCACGTGGCCTTGTTCGATCCACGCCGTCTGCGCCGCCATACGCGTAACCTTGTCCTCTTTCGGAACTCGCGCGATTGGCCGTGGCAACCGCTCGTCATCTTCTTCCTGAAGCTGAGCGATCAACTGCGTGCCCGACCCTTTGTCCTCAATCAAGAGTACATCAATGCCCCACCTCTGGGCTTGAGTGTAGACTTGGCGCTTCAGATCGGGGAAGGTCACCCGGCCACGCCACACATCCATCAGGTAATAGTCGCGCCCTTTTATCAGCCATGTCGTGCATACCGAAAAGTCGTTTAACTCGCCTGCCTTTGAAGCCGTATCCCAGCTCTGTACATAGCGGTCACCTGCCTCGACCGACAACTCTGCCGTGTAGCGCTTGAACCAACTCCATTTTACGATTTCGCCATCGTCAGGTACTGGTTCCTGTTGATACTGCGCGGAGAAGGTTTGGCTACCCATTGAACGACGGCGTTGCGCTAAGGTCGCATGATCTTCTCGAATTGGGTCGAGCAAATCACCAACCCGACGGTCGTGCCAAAAGTTCGAGCGGATTGCGATCCGCTCGTCCCGTGTTGCAATTGCCGGTAGGTTAAGGTGTGTCCAATCGCCTGCTTCGTTCTCGAGCAAATAACCTGACAGATCATCGACATGCACTCGCTGTTGAACCACGATGATGACCGAGCGGCGGGCATTGTTCGCCCTTGAGACGAGCGTGTTTTGATACCACTCGATCACTTTCTGTCGGCCCGCCGCAGAATGTGCGTCACTCGCCGGATTTGGATCGTCGATCACGAACACGTTTCCGCCTAAACCGGTGAGCGCCCCGTCGATCGAAGTCGTGTAGCGTGAGCCCCGCTTGGTGGTTTCGAAGTCATGTGTCGCCGCCCGGCCGCCCAGACGGGCAGCCGGGAACACTTCTTGGTACCATCGCGTCTCCATGACCCGCTTGGTGTCGCGCGCGAACTTGAGCGCGAGATCGGCTGCGTATGACACCGCCACCACACGTTCGGTTGGATCATGACCGAGCATCCAAGCGACGAACGCTACTGATGCCGAAATCGACTTTCCGTGCCGGGGAGGGATGTTAATTATCAGCCGCCGGATTTCTCGCCGAGAGCACAGCTCCAAATGATACGCGACGGCTTGTAAATACCAGCTGATTTCTACCCTGTCCGCCGGCGAGACCTCCCGAAAAGTACGATCGAGAAATGCGCTCAGGTGCTGCCGGCAAGCCATACCGAAGGCGGCCTGCACGTCATTCATTTAGGCCCCCTTCCATAGGGGTGCCGTTGCCGGAGATGCGATCGATTAGGGCCTGCAGCGCAGCCGCACTGTCCGGATCGAGCGTCTCGTCACCTGGCGTCGGGTCGAGCTGTCCGCTTGCACGCAAGATCGCCATGACAATCGCCGACGCCTTTGGATCGCAACCAATCGCTTTATTCCAGAGATTGGTGGTCCACGCCTCCAATCGGGTCATCTTCACTGGCTTGCCGTCGACTTTCAACGTTATCTTCTCATCGCGAAGTTCGTTGAAGATAGTCAGCATATTGCGCGACTTGGGGGGGCGCCCACGGCGGTTTGCCGTATGACCAGGCAGCATAGTACCATCCGGGCGACGATCGGAATCAGCCATGGTTCGCCTCCCCCTGCGTCGCAGCCGGGTCGCGCGTGATATTTCTTTCGGCTTCTACCTGCGCGAACGTCAGGCCGGTCTCGACGTGAATCGCTTCCGTACCGGTGACATTCTCGAACCGGCAAGCTATCGCGTCGACGTACTTCGGGTCGAGCTCGATAAGGCAGGAGACGCGATCCACTCTCTCTGCCGCAATCAGGGTAGAGCCCGAGCCGCCAAACGGGTCCAGCACCACCTCACCGGGATCGCTACAATCGAGCAGGATGTCTGCCAACATGCCGACCGGCTTGCACGTCGGATGCGTTGCCAGTGCCGCGTCTCTGCCCTTCCCGAAACTGTTAATGCCTGGGTAGAAGAGCACATTGGCTCGATTGCGGCCATATCGACCGAGGCCGATGTTGTTAGTGTGAGGCGCTGAGCCATGCTTGAAGAAGCCGATCAGCTCGTGTTGCGATCGGTACATCGACCCCATGCCAGCGTTGTCCTTGCACCACACCAGCATGTTCTTCTGCTCGAAGTTGGCCGTCGCCGCGGCTGCGACCAACGCGTCATAATTGCGCCAGTCCATGTAAACGTAGAGCAGTGCTCCATCGACGAGGTGCAACTTCGCGGTCTCTAAAAACTCTGCCAGAAATGCACTGAAAGCTGGCTTTGTCATCTCGCCGGCAGCCATGATAAAGTCTGTGTGCTTCTTCTTACCGTTGCCTGACACCACCCCTTCGATCTTCAGGTTCCAAGGCGGGTCGGTAACAAGCGCTCGCACCTTTCTTCCGCCTAATAAGATACTTAGAAGCGCTTGATCTCGGGCGTCGCCGCACCCGAGTATGTGCCGGCCCAACTGCCAACGGTCGCCGAGGCGGCTGACCGGCTCGCCAATGCCAAGTGCTACCGGCTTGTCGTCGTCGCTAAGCTCAGTCGCCCGATGCCGCCCGTACATCGTGTCAATTTCAGCAATGGCGAAGCCGCTTGAGCTGAGATCCAGCTCCGGGGCGACGAGTTCGATCTCTTCAAGTTCGAAGCGGAGGGCGTCTTTATCCCATTCCACCCCTTCAGGCAGCTTATTGTCCGCGATTGCGAACAGACGTAGCTGAGCATCGGTTAAGTGTTCGACGCGAATAACCGGCACGCTGGTTAGCCCAAGCGCCTTTGCCGCGTCCAATCGGGTCTGACCGGCTACAATCTGGAGTTCGGCATCCACGATAATTGGGACAAGGCAGCCGAACTCCGACATGCTTCGTGCGACGCGCTGAATGTGCTGGCGGCTGCGCCGGCGAAGCTGTCGTTCTACCGGTTTTAAGAGCGTGGGAGTGACGTAATCCACACGCAAAATTATGCCCGCCATATTGGTCGGGCGCTGCAAGCTTGCGGGCTCAAGCGGATCTTCAGACATGCTAATGGCACTCCAGACGACGCGCGATGCATGCAGCGATAACTACATCAACAGCGCAGGATTTTTCTGAAGTGGCCCTCGGCTTGCACCACCGTCCTGGTGAAATGCACAACCGCCTCGGCATGTTGGGAGCTCTCCGTGAGCTGGATCCTTGGCCTTAACGGGTCACCAGAGTTACTTGGGCTTCCCCATTGAAGCAGTCAAGGACCTCGCTGGGCGGATCCGGCTTGAAACGATCCAGTTGATAATCGTGTGATGCCTGATCGGTACCTGTTCTGTTTCTAAGGCTTTTCGACATATTCTGCTTGATTACCAAGGAGTTGTGCTCGCCTTCGCCGTCAGGGCCACCTGTTTAACAAGCAAAACCCCTGTAAAACGACCCTTATCAGGCGTTTGGTACCGAGAGACCGGTTCGCTCCAGACTGCATGGCGCACCAGTCTTTAGATGACTAGGCATAGTACAGGACGATGGTTGGCTTCCGATTGGGCGGCCAGCGCGTTGTCTTGACTTGTTGGAAAATGTTGCTCAAATGTTCTCGTCGTATCGATGGGGGCAAGGCGGCATGGCACAGTCTGCAAATGACGAGCGACAGACAGCGTTTTCTCGATGGCTGCGAACAGGCAGACTTCCACGCATTTCAAGTCCGGACGTTGTCGAGTTCAAATTCAATCATTGGCATGATCCTGCCGACGGTCAGTTCACTTTTGCCGGATCAGGCCATTACCATGGCGGTGCCGGGCAGAAACCAGAGCCGGACCCCAGTAATCGTTCACCAAGAGTCGGTCATCGCGGACAGCGTGGGGCAGGGTTGCGAATGGCGACGATACCGCGCAGGGAAACGGTATCTTCCGAAAAGCCGATACGCGTTGGCAAAAGCCCGGGAGCTCACTCAACTCCTCCTAATCGGTCGGTAGTCAATTCCTCGCGACCGGTCGATTCGCCAAGCCTGATTGCGGAATTCGTCGGAGGAGTCGGCGAGGCCTTCACGACGTCGCCTCGGGCACTGTCACCGGAGCGTATTGCGTACTCACGACCAATCCCATCACCACAGTCCAGAATATCGGGATTGGCGTGGCGCGTACAATCGATGCAGTGCTCGTCGCCGACGCTACGCCGATGCGCATCCACATCTCGCGTGCAGCGGATGCCGCTGCGAACGCCTCCGCGCACGATTGGGGGAGAGCAACGGGGCTAGTCGCTGGCAATGTCGTGGTGGCAGCAGTGCCCGGGGCAGTGATATCCAAAGTCTCAGCATTACGCGCAGCGAGTGCGATTGCGTCGGAGACTCTCTATAAACCGCCGGTAATTCATTGGGTGAAAGAAAATTTAAATAGTACAAAGGCCTGGAAGGCATACAATGATGCAGCAACTGGTGCGCAGGCGGGCTTGGCGCCCGCATCGGCTCGAACGATGGCGGATGGCTCGGTAAGACTAGTCAAGTTCGATGGTGTATTTGAGCATTACGTCGTCGATCGAAAGTGGGCGATAAGGGATATGCCACATGCCCGAGCACAGGTGCTGCGCCAAGCGGATGTTCTGGCACAACACGATATAGTTGGACTGTGGGAAGTGCCTACACCCATCCAAAGAGTTAAAGCTTTCAAACTTTTAAAGAAAACGAACGTCACGAACATTGGTGTCAAGGTAATGAAACCATGATAGCTGCTCAGGTCGCGCGAATCATTGCTAACTTTGTCATCTTTTGTGAGTTGTCGGACGACGACGTCGTTGATCCCGACGAGGCTTGCGAGGTGATGGAGTTTCTTGGCAGTCAGCTTGAAGCGATGGACAAACCTTTCCTGAGGGAACTCGTCGACGCGTTTCCGATAATTGCCGTGGAATACACCGGTGAGGCGCAGGAATTGGTACGTGACTTGCCGTACGGCTTCTATCTTGAAGAAGCACTTGCTTCGGATGACCCTGTGAGGCTGGCCGAGCTGGAGGCCATACGGGATGCGAGGCCGTAGATATCGAAACGAAGCGTAAAGCTGGAGTTGCGATCAATCGCGCTGTTCTATCCTGTCAACAGCGGTGCTCTTCGATCGTCTGGGGTAATATAGAAATTTTCCAATTATCCAAGTGTCCGTCTTTGTCCTATACGGGGTGCCGGTCTTTAAACTACGCCACCTATTGGAGCGGCCTTGTCGATTGCGACGGCCTGCTGGTATGCCGTTTTCTCGATTTTCCGGAAAATGTTGTTCAGATGTTCTTGCCCCAGAGGTAGCGGGGGCGGCACGATTCAGATAGCCGATACCGAGCTAGCCGATACCGAGCGGCGACGGGCTTCTTCGGTTTGGTTGCGGACCGGTAGATGGCCGACCGTTACCACTGCCGACGACTTCGAAGTGAAATTCAATCCTTCGCATGATCTGGCTAATGGACGGTTTACGTTCTCGCGTTCGGGGCGCGCTTACGGGCGCACCGGGGGGAATGGATCCTCCGGTAGCGGGAGGTCCGGCAGCGGCGGGAGTCCTCGGCCACGATCCGCAGCGGCGCCGCACTCTCGATCTGCGTAGAATTTCCATCAGCCACGCGCAGCTCCGTCGCCCAATCCCCAAGACATAAATTCGCGCCCAGTGGCGGCATCGCCGAGAGCCGCCAAGCCAAGCCCCAACGCCGAGATTGGTTGGGCTGGTGGGGGATTTACCGCTGGTGGCGGCGGTCGCTTCGGGGGTGGCGGGGCTTCATCGAGCGAGCTCTGGATTGATGATCCAGTACAGCAGCGGCAAGTTTCAGACAGAGCCACAGCAAAGAGAAAGCAGCAAACAGCAGATTCGCGGACAAAGCTTGAAGAACGGCCCGGAATTTTTAGTATTGTGCCACAGCTGCATCGCGAAGTTCGCAACGGTTACGAATATCAGATCGACGACAAGGGGCGAACGCGACGTTTCCGGTGCACTTGTACTGGCCGGCAAGAAGATGCGGTCGCGCACGGCACAGGCGCAGGCAGGCGACGTAGAGTGGCAGCCTTCGGATGATGGCGGTCGCTACAACGCTGCGCAATTCAATTGGCCAACCGAGGCGTTCAATCACTTCGCGCGGAATGCCAATTTCAATCGCGGCGGTTATCGCGTGCTCGAGGATGAATGGGCGAGAGACAAGCGCACCGGACGTGCCGTGACGGTCAGAATCGTCCCGCAGTTCGATGGCGGATCGGTGCGCATCGGTGATCGATGTATGGTGGACGGTCGACGGCAATAGAAAGAGCGCGAAGTTTCGCAACGAACGATCGGAGAGAAACCGTGGGAAATGACGAAATCAACGCCCTGCTCAACGAGATTGGGCAATTGCTGGCGGCGGATCGCGATTATCCAGTCGAACCCACGCTCCTCTATGCCCAGCTCGACGACAACATGGTCGGAGAATCGATCTTCAAGGAACTGGGCAATCAGGTCCTCTATCGTTGGGCGGTAAACAGGCGATTGCCTGATGCGTTGCTTGAACTGTGGGAGGCGCAGGAGGGCGAAGAGCGATGGATGGAGCTGGAGTATCTGTGTCACGACGGCAGGTTTGAGGTCGTCTATATCTACACCGACGAGATTGATCCCAACGAGGATGTCGTCGAGCGTCGCGCGCGTGCGGTTCAACGGCGTTTCGGGGAGAAGCCGATTGTCTATCCGCCCTGGCCACCCGAAATCGAGGGGCTGGATTATAATCTGTAGGGTGCGAACTTCTCGACCGTCAGGCGTAGGCAGAGAACCCGCGACTGCGGTTTTTTCGACACGGTCGTGATCACCGATGTTGTCTCGTGTCTCGAGTCTCGGTGAGATCGTGTTTGCCGTTTCCTAGTGGATGGCGTCGCTGGTGCGAAGTCACTTCGATACGAAGGCGCTTTGCGGGTTGGCGGCGACCATCGCGGCACCGTCTAGGTCGAGGAGATCCACGTCTGCGATCGCAGAGCCTTCTTCTCTGCGCGGTGGTGTCTTTCAGCTGAAACGCTTGCAACGTGCGTCTCGACAGTTGTTCGATCACTGCGTCCGTTCCGGCGGAGGCGTCGATAACGTTCCAGTTCGTCCGCCAGCGGCTGACCTAACGGACTGCCCAGGATTCGGCGTCCTTAAGTGTCGAAAATGTCATGGAACCATCGGTCGAACGGGTCGCTTTCCGCGAAGATTACGGTGGTGGAGGGACGTTGGAATGGCAGGCTGCCTGAGTTGGATTCACTTTGGCGACCTGCACGTGGATGAGGCGGATGGCTTCGAAGGGTTGAGCCGGTTCGAAACGCTGGCACGCATTGCGCAAACGCAGATCGGCGGCGCAGTGGATTTCGCGTTTCTCCCTGGCGACAATGCGAACCATGGCACCGTGGCGCAATATGAAGGCATCCGCACGGCGATGAAGGTGCTCGATCGACCATGGCACGTTCTGGCCGGCGATCATGATTTCGAACCCGGCGACCTTGTCGCGATGCGCGCGATCACAACGAAGGATGCGCCGTATTCGGAGCGGATCGGCGACTATCGCTGCCTGTTTCTGGATATCGTGTCGGCGGGACACGGCGGCCCCGATTTCCGGATCGATCCCGCCCAGCGGCGCTGGATCGAGCGCACGTTAAGCGCGGCGGATGTCGCTGGCGAGCGTGCGGTTGTATTCATGCACGCATATCCGGGTGATCTGCGCGACGATCCCGATGGTATTGCCGCCCTGTTCGCAACACATCATGTCGCGTTCGTCGATACCGGTCACACGCATTACAACGAACTGCTCAACGACGGTCGCGTCATCTATGGTGCGACGCGATCGACCGGGCAGACCGAAGAGGGCGCACCCGGATTCTCGGTTGTTACGCTCGACGATGGCGTACCAAGTTGGTGCTTTCAACCGTTCGACGCAGCCTGGCCTCTGGTCCAGATCACCTCGCCCGCCGATCGTCGCCTGATCACCGACCCAGCCAACACGCTTCATGTTCCTCAAGGCGGCTTTGTCGTGCGGGCGAAAGTCTTCGGCGCGACGGAAAGCGCTTCCGCTTATCTCAACGACGGGGATGAGATCGCGATGGCGCGAGTTGCGGGCGAGCCTGCTCTGTGGAGCGCTACCATCACCGATGTCCCGGACGGCCTTCATCGGTTGGTAGTGCGGTCGGGCGGCAGTGAGGATGTGATCGACGTGTTGGTCCGCAGCGAAGGATCGACGCCGAAGCGCACGGCGCCCGTTGGGCTCGGGCGCGACGTCCACGCGATCGGTGCATGGCTGGAACGCGGGATCGACGGGGCGCAGCGCGGGCCGAACAAGAACGGAGCCGATTGGTGAGTGACGACCAGGTGGCGCTCAAGGGCAGTACACGCGCCCGCGGCGCGCTTGAGGCGCTCAACTTCAGCATGGCGGATATGCAGGCGGGGATCGGCCCGTTCCTCGGTGTGTTCCTGCAGGGTAAGGGCTGGGCGACCGGCGCAATCGGCACGGTGATGACCATCGGCGGTGTAGCGGGCATGCTGATGACTGCCCCAGCAGGCGCACTCATCGATGCGACCAAGAAAAAGCGCATCGCCGTGATTGTTTCGGGCATTTTCACGGTGCTTGCGTCGACGCTGATCTGGTTCTCACAAAGCATCTGGGTGGTCGCCACGTCTCAGATCGCGACTGCAATCGCCGGCGCGGCGATTGGCCCGGCGGTTGCGGGAATCACGCTTGGTATCGTTCGGCAAAACGGGTTTAACCGGCAGAACGGGCGTAACCAGGCATGGAACCATGCCGGCAACATGGTCGGCGCGGCGCTGTCGGGGTATCTTGGCTGGAAGTTTGGGTTCGGCGCGGTGTTCGTGCTGGCTGCGCTGTTCGGCGTGCTCGCGATCGTGTCGGTGCTGATGATCCCCGAAGCGGAGATTGATCACCAAGCCGCACGCGGTCTCGAGAAAGACGATGGCAAGGACGATGACGCGGGCAAGGCGGATGGGTTCAAGATGCTCCTGCACAACAAGCCGTTGTTGATCCTCGCCGCGAGCCTTGCCTTCTTCCATCTTGGCAATGGCGGGTTGTTGCCGCTCTACACGCTCGCGGTCGCGTCCAAGGACGTCAACCCGGCAATCTTTGCGGCCGAGATGATCGTCGTTGCGCAGGCGGTTATGATCGTCGCAGCAATCGTCGCGATGCGTTCGGCGGAAGCAAAAGGCTACTGGCTCGTCATCCTCGTCACCTTTCTGATTTTGCCAGTGCGCGGACTGATCGCCTCGTATTTCATTACCTCATGGGGCGTCTTTCCGGTCCAGATCCTCGACGGTATCGCGGCTGGGCTGCAAAGCGTCGCGGTCCCTGGTCTGGTCGCGCGGATCCTTGCAGGGACTGGTCGGGTCAATGTCGGGCAGGGTGCGGTGATGACAGTGCAGGGCGTCGGCGCCTCGCTCAGTCCTGCAGTGGGCGGCTGGATTGCGGAAGGTCTCGGGTACCACGTGACCTTCATCGTGTTGGGTGCATTCTCGCTCGTATCGATCGCACTTTGGGTAGGCTTTGCTGGATCGTTGAAGCCCGCCTGTGCCGGAAAACCCGGGGCGCCACTTCGGGCGGTGGCGGCGTGATGCTGCCATATGGCGGCTGAGGTTCGTGCGACAGCATGGGGCGAGCAACCGCCCCATGCTGTTGCAATCGATCAGCCTTCGATGAAGGCAATCAGGTCGGCGTTGATCCGGTCGGCGTGCGTGACCGGCATGCCGTGCGGAAAGCCGGGGTAAGAGATGAGCTTAGCGCCCTTCACGATCTCGGCTGACATCTTGCCGGTGGTCGCAAAGGGAACGACCTGATCGTCTTCGCCATGCAGCACCAGCGTTGGCACGCTGATCGCCTTCAAGTCCGCTGTGAAGTCCGTTTCAGAAAAAGCCTTGATGCCAAGCGTATGCGCGAGTGCAGAACCCATCATGCCCTGCCGCCACCAGTTGAGGCGCACAGCTTCCTTCACTTCCGCGCCCTCGCGGTTGTAGCCATAAAATGGGAGGGTGAAGTCGTAGTAGAATTGCGAGCGGTTCGTCGCGGTCTGCTCGCGCACCATGTCAAAGACGTCCATCGGCACGCCATCCGGGTTGGTGTCGGTCTTGACCATGATTGGCGCGACCGCGCTGACCAGCACCGCCTTCTTGACCCGGCCGGGCTTTGCACGGGCGACGTAGCGGGCAACCTCGCCACCACCGGTCGAGTGGCCGACGTGGATGGCTTCCTTCAGGTCGAGCGCGTCGGTGAGCGCGATCACGTCGGAGACATAGGTGTCCATGTCGTGGCCGTCCGCCGACTGAGTCGAGCGACCATGTCCGCGGCGATCATGGGCAATGACGCGATAGCCCTTCTGGACGAAGAACATCATCTGCGTGTCCCAGTCATCCGAACTGAGCGGCCAGCCGTGATGAAACATGACGACGGGCGCGTCCTTGGTGCCCCAGTCCTTGTAAAAGATTTCAGTCGCGTCGGCGGTGGTGATGAAAGGCATAACGGCTCTCCTCAAACGTGAGTGGATACGGGTACGCTACAGGGTCTGGTGCAGGTCAGGCAGCGTCGACGAGGACGATCTCCGCATCCTCGATCGCGGTGACGCGAAGTACCGCCTCATCGGTTATAGCGGCGCCATCCCGTGCTTCCAGGCGGGTGCCGTTGACCTCGACCGTGCCCGTCGCCGGGACGAGATAGCCGTGGCGATCGGCGCCGAGCGGATATTCGGCGGTCTCGCCGGCCTTGAGCGTGGCCGCTACGATGCGCGCGTCGGTACGGATTGGCAAGGCGTCTGCATCGTTCGCGAAGCCGCTCGCCAGCGTCACGAATTGACCCGAGCGTTCGCCCTTGGGAAAGGGTTTTGCACCCCATGAGGGCGCTTCGCCGCGTGTCTTTGGCTCGATCCAGATCTGGAAGATGCGGGTGGTGCCCGGCTCCCGATTGTATTCGGAGTGGCGGACGCCCGATCCCGCGCTCATCACCTGCACGTCGCCAGCTTCGGTGCGGCCGATGTTGCCGAGCGAGTCCTGGTGCGTGATCGCACCTTCGCGGACATAGGTGATGATCTCCATGTCGTTGTGCGGATGGGGCGGAAAGCCGGTGCCGGCTGCGATCGTATCGTCGTTCCAGACACGAATGCCGCCCCAGCCCATCCGGGCTGGATCATAGTAGCTCGCGAACGAAAAGTGATGCTTGGCGTCGAGCCAACCATGGTTGGCACCACCGAGGCTGGCGAAGGGACGACGGTCGATCATGGTTCGGTCTCCGGGGAGCCCTGTTGCTCCGATGACCTGAAGATGGCCCCAGTTCAGACTTGACGAAACGGCAAGGTTGGCATTTCATCCTTTCCGAAAATGATGAAGCGACTTCCCGATCTCGAAGCGTGGGCGATCTTTGCCAAGGTCGCCGAGCATGGCTCGTTCTCCCGTGCCGCGCGCGCGATGGGCATGTCCGATCCCACCGTATCCAAAGCCATCGGACGGCTGGAAGCGCGTCTTGGCCTCACGCTGATCGCGCGCACCTCACGTCGCATCGCCCTGACCGATGCCGGCCGCGCCGCACTGGAGCGGGCATCGCGAATCCTCAGCGAGGGCGAAGCGGTCGAGGACGAGGCCGGTGAGCAGTCAACGGTGCCGCGCGGACGCGTGCGTATCAGCGCACCGTTGTCGTTCGGCATCGCCTATCTTGGGGCAACGTTGCCAGCCTTTCTCCAGGCTTATCCCGAGATCACCGTCGAATTTTCGCTAAGCGACCGCAAGGTCGATCTGGTGGCGGAGGGGTTCGATCTGGCGCTTAGGATCGCCAGCCTGAACGATTCCTCGCTGTTGTCGCGCCGGCTTTGCACAGTCCGGCTCCTGCTGGTCGCGTCTCTCGAGTATCTTGATCGTCACGGCATGCCGACGCACCCGGCCGAGCTAGCCGGACATTCTGCCCTGGCCTATACCGGGGGAGCTTCGCGAAGCTGGCGCTTTACGCATCCCACGTTCGGGGAGGAAACCGTCGAACCGCCGGTGCGCGTCTGGACCAACAACGCCGATTTGCTCAACCCCGCTCTTCTTGCTGGGCAGGGGCTCGCGATTCAACCGGAGTTTCTGGTCTGGCAGGAACTTCGTGATGGCAAGTTGAGGCGTGCAATGCCGGATTGGTCGGTGACACCGCTAGGTCTTCATCTCGTCATGCCACCTAGTCCCTTGCGTCCGCTTCGGGTTCAGACTCTCATCGATTATCTTGGCCGCGAATTGGCAAGAGCGCCCTGGGATTGCGCGTAGGCAAGCAGCGTACGTGGGAATACCGCCGTCCTGTCGCTGGTCCGTTCAGGCGTCGATGGAAGGGCTGTCGGACTCCCGTAGAACGAGACCTCGCGCGACCTTAATCGCCAAGCTTTAGGGGGGTGAGCGCCGTTCGACCGCACGCGATTACGGTGTTTCGTGGGCGCGGCGTCACGCAAACGCCTTCAATCGCGAAACAGCAGCGGCGCCATCTCCCGCAGGCTACGGCGCCACGTCAGGAACTCGTGCGCCGTGTTTTGGGAGACGTAGAAAACGCTGTTGATCCCGGCCGCCTTGAGCGCCGCCGCGTTGGCGCGCGGGTCGGACGGTGGAGCGCCGGGTGGCAAGTTCGGGCGCGCGCGGTCGAGTTCGCGGCTTCCGAAACTGACGAAGACGAGCTTGACCTTGTCCTTGAAGCCGGGCGTGCCCGTTACATCTTCTAGGGAAATGGTACCGCCGCTGAGCAGACCGATATAGCCAAACGTGTCGAGGTTCTTGGGAGCGATCAGCTTGGTCTCAAAGCCACCCATCGACAGCCCTGCCATGGCGCGATGCGCGGGGTCGGTCACCGTGTGGAAATGGGTGTCAACGTAAGGGATCAGCTCGTTCACCAGCACCGTCTGGAACGGGCGAATGTCGAAGCTTGCGAGGCCGCCCGGGGCGCCAGGTTTTATATCGTTCGTCATGCCGTAGGTCATGACGATGATGAACGGTTTTGCTTGGCGTGCGGCGATAAGGTTGTCGAGAATGAGGTTTGCGTGGCCCTGATTCGACCAGGCTGTCTCATCCTCGCCCCATCCATGTTGCAGGTACAAGACAGGATATCGCGCGGCCTTGGCGGCATCGTACCCTGGCGGGGTGTAGACGAATGCACGTCGCTGGGTGCCAGTGCTTGGCGAGGGGAACAGGATTTGTTGCACATTGCCGTGCGGAACGTTCTTCATGGCGTAGAAATCGGCATCATGGGCGGGAATCTCGATCCCGCTCTCCCAGCGCGTGGAGCCATAATAGTTGAGTGCGCCCGGATCGTTGAATGTGCCCCCGTCCACGGTCAGATGGTAGTAATGAAATCCTTCGTCCAGCGGCCCCTCCGAGGTGCCGACCCAGCTCCCGTCGGGAGCCTTGGCCAGAACAGTGCCACCCCTGCCGCCCAGCCCCAGACTGACTTTTACCGCCTTCGCATCGGGTGCAACGATGCGAAAACGGGCGTAGCCTTGAGAGTTCACCTGAGGATATTGCTGTCCCGGCTGATTGACCGATGAAGGCTTGAAATCTTCGACAGGGGGCGACGTCGCGGTTTGGGCGGATGCAGCGCCGATCGAAAGAAGTGCAGCCGAGATACCGGCAATAACTGATCTCACGTCAGGCCTCCTCCACCGGTTCCGCTCCTAGCGTGGGCGAGAATCCGAATAGTCGGAGTTATTGCACCGTCAGTGTACGGTGGCAAGCGAGTCGCGTAAAGGTTTTGTTCTATGAGTCGCGAAATCGTGACGCCAGGTAGCCAAGAGGCTCCCGCGGCGATATTTGTCCGACAATAAAGAGTTTGTGCTGGTAACGATCAATTGCAAGACGCCCTAGTCACCGTTTCTCGGACGGACGTGATTAAACTGCCGGCTGCACTAGTCTTACTTGTCGATCGAAAGCAGATTGGGGCTTATGCGCCAAATGCGCGAGTACAAAGAGAACGTGACTCCCCTGCTCAACCTCCATCCCGGTTCCGGCGCTTCGTGGATCAAACCTTGCCGATCGTCGTCTGGCGAAGGGTATCGATCAGCACGCGCAACGCCGGGGTGACATGCCGGTTCGGATAATAGAGATAGCAGCCGGGGAAGGACAGACACCAGGCGTCGAGAACCTGAATCAGCCGTCCGTCGGCGATCTCGTCAGCAACGTCGTGTTCCAGCATATAGCCCAGACCCGCGCCGGCGCGGACGGCAGCCGCCGCAAGCAGTTCGTCGTTCACGATGAGTTGACCGCCGGGCCTGAACCGGATGTCACGATCGTCGCGATGGAATTCCCAGGGCAGCAGGCCGCCGCCGCCGAGAAGCCGGTAATTGACGCAGTTATGGCCTTCCAGATCGGCGGGCGTGGCGGGTAAAGCGCGTGTCGCGAAATACTCTGGCGTGCCGACCACCACCGTCCGGAGCTCCGGGCCGACCGGAACCGCGACCATGTCCCGATCGACCGTTTCCCCTAGGCGTATCCCCGCATCGAAACCTCCCGCGACGAGATCGACAAGTCGGTCCTCGACGATCACTTCCACCGAAATGTCGGGATGCTCGCGCAGGAAACGCGGCAGTGTCGGCGCGAGCACCGTTCGCGCGGCGTACCCGAACGTGGTCAGCCGGATCGCGCCCGAGGGCACGCCGCGCCAATCGGCAAGCGCTGACAGACCTTCGGCAAGTTCGGCCAGCGCCGGATTGAGCGACCGCAGCAGGCGTTCGCCGGCCGCGGTCGGTGCGACACTGCGCGTCGTACGGGCCAGCAGCCGGACACCGAGCCGCTGTTCCAACGCCCGCATCGCATGGCTGAGGGCGGACGGGGACAAGCCCAGTTCGGCGGCGGCGCGCGTGAAACTCCGCACGCGGGCGACCGCTGCAAAAGCGGCAAGGTCATCCAGATCGCCGCGCTTCAATGCTGCATCCTGCTCATAAGCTCTTGTCGCGAATGGCGGCTAATTAAGGCTCCAACAAGGTCTATCTTCGGGGAGACTTGCAACGGAGATACAGCAATGACCCTCACGACCTATCGCGCGCTTGGAAGATCCGGCCTGACGGTAAGCCCGCTCGCGCTCGGCACGATGACGTTCGGGGCGGGACGCTGGGGCGCGGACGAAGCGACGTCGCGCTCGATCTTCGACGCCTATGTCGAGGCGGGCGGCAATTTCGCCGATACCGCGGACGTCTATTCCGGGGGCAACAGCGAAGTAATGCTCGGGCGGTTCATCGCCGAGCGCGGCAATCGCGACCGGATGGTGATCGCGACCAAATCCGGCTTCCCGCGAACGGAAGGGACGCCGCTTTCAGGAGGCAATTCGGCGCGCAACATCCGTGATGGAATCGAAGGGTCGCTGCGCCGCCTGGGTACTGACTTTATCGACCTGTACTGGACGCATGTCTGGGATCGCACCACCCCACCCGAGGAAGTCCTGCGCGCGCTGACCGATGCGGTACGGCGCGGGGATATCCTCTATTACGGCTTCTCCAACGCGCCGGCCTGGTACGCCGCGCAGATCGCAACCTTGGCGCGGGCGCACGGATTGCCCGAGCCGATCGGCCTGCAATATTCCTATTCGCTGATCGACCGTGGCGTGGAACTGGATGTCGTTCCGGCGGGGCAGGCGCTCGGCCTGGGGCTGGTCGCGTGGAGTCCCCTCGGGGCGGGGTTGTTGACTGGGAAATATGGACGCGAGAAGATCGCCGCGGCCGGCCCTGCGGGAAGCCTCCCCAATCGCGCTGGCGACGCCACGAGCAGCGGAAGCGACGGGCGGTTGAACGGCGACAATCCCTTCGGCGGCATGTTGTTCACGGACAGGAATTTCGACGTGGTGGACACGCTGCGCGCCGTCGCAGGCGAGATCGGTCGGCCGATGGCGCAAGTCGCGCTCGCGTGGGTCGCGCAGCGGCGGGGGGTAGCGTCGGTGCTCATTGGTGCGAGCCGGCCGGAACAGCTCCGCGAGAACATCGCCGCGCTCGACATTGTGTTCGACGACGACCAGCAGGCCCGGCTTGACGCGGCGGGCGCGCCGCCGATGCTCAATCCCTATTTTATCTTCGACTTGCCGCGCAGTACGATCTTCGGCGGGCGGGATGTCGCACCCTGGGCGGCGACCACCAATTGAGACCGCATCCGAGGAGCGACTCTGCGGCGTTACCGTAGCGATTGATGTTTCGCGGCTTTTGCCCGAAACCGTGCGGCTATGACCCAAGCCTTCGCAAAGACACGAGAATGGCACGACGTCGATCGCGCGCAGTTCCGGTCGGAGATCGTGCCCTTGCGCCGACCCGCGGTGCTGCGCGCGTTGGCGAAGGACTGGCCGGCGGTGCGCGCCGCCGGGCGGTCACCGGAAGACCTGTGCAATCACCTCCGCGCCAGTGATCGCGGGAAGCCCGTCCCGGCGTTCCTCGGGCCGCCACAGATCAAGGGCCGGTTCTGGTATCGCGACGATCTGCGCGGCCTGAATTATCAGCAGCGCATCGCGCCGATCGCCGAATTGCTCGACGTGTTGCTGAGTGTGCAAGGCGATGCCGAACCGCCAGCGTTTTACGCGGGTGCGATCCCCGTTGCGGAGAATTGTCCCGATTTCGCCCGCGACAATGCGACCGATATCGTCGGTGCGGACGCGAGCCCGCGGCTGTGGATCGGCAATCGCGCGACGGTTTCGACGCATTTCGACATGTCGGAGAATGTCGCCGTCGTCGTCGGGGGGCGGCGGCGCTTCACCTTCTTCCCGCCCGAGCAAGTGCGCAATCTCTACGTCGGCCCGTTCGACTTCACGTTCGCGGGGCCACCCGTCAGCATGGTCGATTTGCGCGCCCCCGATCTGGAGCGGTATCCGCGATATGCCGAGGCGATGGCGATCGCGGAGGAAGCCGAGCTCGAGCCCGGGGATGCGGTCTACATTCCCTATATGTGGTGGCATCAGGTCGAGGCGCTCGATCCCGTCAACGTGCTGGTCAATTACTGGTGGAACATCGGTGAACGGACGTGGCCGGGCTCGCCGTTCAAGACGTTGATGCACGCGATCATGACGATCCGTGATTTGCCGGAACGCGAACGGGCGGTGTGGCGCGCGTGGTTCGATCATTACGTGTTCGACGGCGGGCATGACGCGGTCGCGCACCTTCCCCCCGGCGGGCGCGGTGCGCTTGGCGAGATGACGCCCGAGCGGGTCGCGGCGGTGAAACAGTATCTGATGGACGAACTGCGGCGCTGACCGCGCTCGAACCGCCGTTTCGATTCAGCGGCGATCGATCGCGCAATAATGGTCGATGAAGACCTGATGCTCCGGCATCCGCGCGACGCTTCCCTCCATCGCGGCCGCGATCCGCGTCATGCGCGCGGCCAGTTCGTCCGGAGGCAACAGGTCGGCGATCGGATGGTGGCTCCGTGGCACGACATTCTGCCCATGCAGCACCGCAAGCCAGCTCGTTTCGCTGAAAAGCTCGCTATCCTCCCGGTACAGGCGCGCATTCTCACGGAAAATGGCGATCCGTTGTTCCAGCGACGCGGGCACCACCATCGTCCTGCAGCGGTTCCAGAAGGCGCTGTCGTCGCGGTCGGTCGCCTTGTAGTGGAGCACTAGGAAATCGCGGATCTGTTCGTATTCGATCCGGGTGCGCCGGTTGTAATAGTCGATATCCGGCGTGTTGAAGCGCTTGTCGGGAAAGTTGGTCAACAACCGGGCGATCCCCGACTGGATCAAATGGATCGACGTCGATTCCAGCGGTTCGAGAAACCCGGCGGCCAGACCCAGCGAAACGACGTTGCGGTTCCACGCCTTGCGCCGCACGCCAGCCTTGAAGCGCAGGAAGTTCGGTTCGGATATCGGCTTGCCGTCGAGCCCGGCGTTGAGGACACGCAGCGCTGCGTCGTCGTCGATATGGTCCGAGCAATAGACGTGACCGTTCCCGGTCCGCGATTGCAGCGGGATCCGCCATTGCCACCCAGCCGCCTTCGCGGTGGCGCGCGTATAGGGAATCGGGTCGGCGACGCGTTCGCAGGCACGGGCGACCGCGCGGTCGCAGGGAAGATAGCTGCTCCAGTCGTCATAGCCGGTGCCCAGCGCGCCCTCGATCAGCAGGCCGCGAAACCCCGAGCAATCGATGAACAGGTCCCCGGCCACCACGGTCCCATCGTCGAGCAGCAATGTCTCGACATGCCCGCTCTCGCCGTTCAGCCGGACATCGACGATCCTGCCCTCGACCCGCAGCGTTCCCGCTGCTTCCGCCAGTTCGCGCAGATAGCGGGCATAAAGCGCCGCATCGAACTGATAGGCATACGCGATCGTCGCAAGCGGCGAATGGACGAGCGATGGATCGGGGCGCTGGAACTTGCCGGCACGCGCTGCGCCGACACCGATACTGTAGCGATCGAGCGGAAGCGCGCCGCCCGCCTGCGCCTGGCGATACCAGAAGTGATGGAAGTGCACGCCTTCCATTTCCTGGCCGTAACTCCCGAAGGGATGGATGTAGCGCTGACCCAGCCCGCCCCAGTCGACGAATTCGATCCCCAGTTTGAACGTGGCGGCGGTGCGCCGGACGAAGTCGTTCTCGTCGATACCGAGGAGTTGCGCGCTTTGCATTTCTGCGCGCGGCGGAGTTGACCGTTGCGGCGGGGCAACCGGTTTTCGCCGTCCTCGAGACACGGACGCAACAGGTGGAAGCGAGCAGGACGAGCAGCCTGTCATCGCGCGCCGGTCCCAATCTGTCGGGCGGGTCGGTCTCGGCCGGAACCGGCAGTCCGGGCGACCAATCGGGGGGAGCTCCGGGGGTTAGCAGTCCGTCGGTCCCGACTGGTCCGAGCACGGGCGGGTTCGGTGGCGGCGACGTCCCGTATCAGATGCTCGAACGATGGCAGCCGCGGCAGGTAAATCAGACGGTCCTGCTCGTGCAGATGGCCGCGGATCGCGAAACGCTGTTGCGCGGCCACACCAATCCGCCGCAGATTTTTGCGGCAAAGGATGTCATCGCAGAGATCACGCCCAAAAAGTAACGGCCTGCATGGGGGCGTGCTACCGTCCCCGGCTAGGTCTTCACGCCCTCGAACGGAGGTAAAACGTCGACACCGCCGAGACAGTGCGACAGTGTCCGGCAGACTTGATCCGAACGATCATCGGTTGCTGTCCGATAGAGCCTTGACGGCGACCTTTCACACGGGTTTGAGCTGTGCCGTTGCGCCGTCGATCCGGTACCTTGCGGTGTCGGCGACGGCGGGGGGGTGGATGTGGCGGATATCAAGCCGGAGGATCTGAGCTACGACCGGACCTCTATGTCCGCCCGTATCTCCAAAGCGCTGACCAGCAGTATGGGGAGAGGCGCGCTCACGGCGCGGAAACTTCGGGGCGACGAGTCCGGGACGTTGTGGACGCCTTCGCGCAAAGCGTTGCGGCGCTTGGCAGTCGCTGAACGGCAGCCGCGGCGCGACGTCATTATGATACGCCTGACCCTCGAGCGGAAGATCGACATTTTCCCGTCGCCGGCTGCGATGGAGGCGAGGTGCGTCCGGCTCGTCTCCAACCGGATACCCTCATCGAAGCGTAGTTGCCTGATCCAGCCGTATCAAAGCACGCTGGCGACCGTGGTGGCGAACGACATCGATGCCTATGACGCGATCAACGCCACGAACGCGCTCCACTGCTATGTTGCCGACCACGACGGGGTCAGCTGAAAAATCGTAAAGGAGAGTTCCCCCATGTCCGACACCCATCCGCTCGCGCAGCGCGAAGCCGTGCACGCGCGGTCTTTGGCCGATCCCGACGGTTTCTGGCTGGAAGCGGCCGAGCGGCTCAACTGGATGACGCCGCCGACGCGCGCGGGCGACTGGTCGTTCGACAAGGATGATTTCCGCATCACCTGGTTCGAGGATGGCGTGCTCAACGTCTCGGTCAATTGCATCGACCGGCATCTCGAAGCGCGTGGCGATCAGGTCGCGATCCTGTGGGAAGGCGACGACCCCGCGACCGAACCGCGCTCCATCACCTATGCTGAGCTGCACCGCGAAGTGTCGCGCTTCGCCAATGTGCTTAGGGGACTGGGCGCGAAGAAGGGCGATCGGATCACGCTGTACATGCCGATGATCCCCGAGGCGGCGTTCGCGATGCTCGCCTGCGCGCGGATCGGCGCGGTGCATTCGGTGGTGTTTGCAGGCTTCTCCGCCGAGGCGCTCGCCGGGCGGATCGAGGATTGCGACAGCCACATCGTCATTACCGCCGACGAGGGTCGTCGCGGCGGGCGCGCGGTGCCGCTCAAGGCGTGCGTCGACGAAGCAATCAAGATCGCAGGCAAGGTCGACCATGTCCTCGTCGTCCGCGCGAGCGGGGCCCAGGTCGCGATGACCGCGGGGCGCGACGTCTGGTATGACGAAGCGGTCGCGACGGTCAGCGACAATTGCCCGCCCGAGCCGATGGCGGCGGAAGACCCGCTGTTCATCCTCTACACCAGCGGATCGACCGGCAAGCCCAAGGGCGTCGTCCACACCACCGGCGGCTATCTGCTGTGGGCGGCGATGACGCATGCGACCGTGTTCGATTACGCCGCACCCGAGGTCTATTGGTGCGCCGCTGACATCGGCTGGGTCACCGGGCACAGCTACATCGTCTACGGTCCGCTCGCCAATGGCGCGACGACGCTGATGTTCGAGGGCGTGCCGACCTGGCCGACCGCGGCGCGGATGTGGGAAGTGGTCGACCGGCATCAGGTGACGACGCTCTACACCGCCCCGACCGCGCTGCGCGCGTTGATGAAGGAGGGCGATTCCTTCGTCACCGGCACGAGCCGCGCGTCGCTCAAGGTGCTCGGCTCGGTCGGCGAGCCGATCAATCCCGAGGCGTGGCGCTGGTATCACGACGTCGTCGGCGAGGGGCGCTGCCCGGTGATGGACACGTGGTGGCAGACCGAGACCGGCGGGCACATGATCACCCCGCTCCCTGGCACGCCGCCCAAGCCGGGGTCGGCGAGCTTGCCCTTCTACGGGGTCGATCCGCAGTTGCTCGACGCCGAGGGGCAGCGGCTTGAGGGCGCGGCCGAGGGCAATCTGGTGATCGCGAAATCCTGGCCGGGGCAGATGCGCGGGCTGTGGGGCGATCCGGCGCGCTTCTTCGAGGCGTATTTCAGCTTGTATCCGGGAGTCTACACCACCGGCGACGGCGCCCGGCGCGATGCCGACGGCTATTGGTGGATCACCGGCCGGGTCGACGACGTCATCAACGTGTCCGGGCACCGCATGGGCACCGCCGAGGTCGAGAGCGCGCTGGTGCTCCATGCCGATGTCGCGGAGGCGGCGGTGGTCGGCTTCCCGCATGACGTGAAGGGGCAGGGCATTTACGCCTATGTCACGCTCAACGCCGGGGTCGAGCCGGACGAGACGTTGCGCAAGGGGCTGCGCGACTGGGTCCGGCACGAGATCGGCCCGATCGCGACGCCCGATGCGATCCAGTTCGCGCCAGGTTTGCCCAAGACGCGCTCGGGCAAGATCATGCGCCGCATTCTCCGCAAGATCGCCGAGGGCGATACCGGGGCATTGGGGGATACGTCGACGCTGGCGGACCCGAGCGTTGTGGATGCGCTGGTGGCGGATAGTCAGGTGCCGAAGGGGTAAGGCGTTTGTGCTCCTGCGCAAGCAGGAGCCCAGAGTTCAGCAAACCAACGGCTTGTGGCGCGTGATACCCTGGGCTCCTGCCTGCGCAGGAGCACCGCACGGGTTGCGCGAGCAGCGCGGGTTCGGTCGTCCCGGCGGAACGCGCGGCGGTTGACCGGGTTGTGGGGTGGTCAACGATACAGGCCACCCCGCCCCATGCCGCACCTCGTCACCGAACATCTCTCGATTGCCTATACCGAGCACGGCGACCCCGCTGGACAGCCGGTGCTGCTGCTCCATGGCTGGCCCGACGATGCCTCGACGTGGGACGCGGTCGTCCCCGCGCTGACCGAGGCGGGCCAACGCGTGATCGTGCCGACGCTGCGCGGGTTCGGCGAAACGCGGCTGGGCGAGGGGCCGCGCACGGGCAACAGCGCGATCCTCGCGATGGATGCGATCGCGCTGATGGACGGGCTCGGGATCGAGCGGTTCATGGTCGCGGGGCATGACTGGGGATCGACCACCGCCGAGGCGCTCGCGATCGGCTGGCCCGAGCGGGTCGAGCGGATGGCGTTGCTGTCGTCGATGCCGCGGATGGGCGGCGCGCCGACCCCGCCGTTCGAACAGGCGCAGCGGACCTGGTATCACTGGTTCATGGCGACCGCGCGTGGCGCCGAAGCCGTGCGCGCCGATCCCAAGAGTTTCGCGCATATTCATTGGATCAATTGGTCGCCGCGCGGCTGGTTCGACGTGGCGTCGTTCGACCGCGTCGCGCAGTCCTTCGAGAATCCCGACTGGGTCGACGTGACGCTCCACAGCTATCGCGCACGCTGGGACGAGGCCGAGCCCGATCCGCGCAGCCAGTGGCTCGAGGACAAGGTCAAGGCGACGCGCTCGCTCGCGCTGCCCGCGATCTACATCCAGGGCGACGCGGATGGCGTCAATCCGCCGTCCGCGAGCGCGGGCGTGCCGGACAAGTTTACCGGACCGTTCGGCTATATCCGGATTTCAGGCGTTGGCCACTTTCCGCAGCGCGAGCACCCGCAGGGGGTCGCGCGGCACCTCCTCCATCTTTTCACCGGCGACCCCCAGAGCCTCGCCGACACGCATGACCGGAGTTTCCTTATGACCAAGACCAAGCCCCTCCTCGCCGGCATCGCCGCCGCCGGCCTGATCGCCGCCGCCGCGTTCGGCGTGGCACGCGCGCAGACTGGCCCGGCGACCAACGCGCTGAGCGAAGTCGCGACGTTCGACCATCAGGTGACGGGCGTCGCGGTGACCGCGGATGGCCGCCGCTTCGTCAACTTCCCGCGCTGGACCGACGATGCGCCGATTTCGGTGGCCGAAGTGATGGCCGACGGGTCGCTCAAACCCTATCCCGACGCCAAGTGGAACAGCTGGCGCAACGCGCGCGCGACCGAGCTGCCGGTCGGCGACTATTTCGTCTGCGTCCAGTCGATCGTGCCCGATGGCCATGGCAATCTCTGGGTGCTCGACCCCGGCGCGCCGGGCAATGAGAAGATCCTTGAAGGCGCGCCCAAGCTGGTCAAGATCGACCTCGCCACCAATCGGGTCGTGAAGACGATCCTGGTGCCGGGCGACGTCGCGTTGCAGGGGACGTATCTCAACGACATCCGCTTCTCGCCCGACGGCAAGACCGGCTACATCACCGACAGCGGGACGCGCGGGGCGATCATCGTGATCGACCTCGAAAGCGGCAAGGGCTTCCGCGCGCTCGACGGGCATATGTCGACGCAGATCGACAACACCGTCAAGGTGACCACCGACGGCAAGCCGCTGGTGCGCCCCGATGGTCGCCAGCCCGCTTTCTCGGCGGACGGGATCGCGATCTCGAACGACGGCGAGACGCTGTATTATCAGGCGCTGACCGGGAAGACTTTGTATGCGATCGACACTGCGCTGCTGCGTGAGGGTGTGGCCGAGACGGCGCGTGCGGCGGGCGTGAAGACGGTTGCGCAGACGCATGTCGCGGACGGGCTGTGGATGAGCAAGGCGGGGACGCTGTACCTGACCTCGCCGACCGACAACGCGATCACGCGGCTGGTGGGCGATCATGTCGAGCCGGTGCTGAGCGATCGCCGGCTGCGCTGGCCTGACACGTTTTCGGAAGGGCCGGACGGGCGGATCTATGTGACCGCAAGCCACATTCAGGACACCAACTGGTTCAAACCGGGGGCGCCTGCTTCGCTAAAAACGCAGTTGTTTGCGTTCGTGCCGGGGAAGGGCGGGCGGCGCTGAGGGTGCGGCTCCACGTGTCCCCCCACCACCGTTCGCCCTGAGCGAAGTCGAAGGGCCCCTGCCGAACGGAGCGCGATCTAAGGGAAGAGGGGGCTTCGACTTCGCTCAGCCCGAACGGGGTGGGGGGTGCCCCAACCCTCCCGTTCGTTTCGAGCGTAGTCGAGAAACCTGCGCTGTGCCCAGTTTCTCGACTTCGCTCGAAACGAACGGTGGGGGGTGCCACGATCTCGTCCCCCCACAAAATTCACATCACCCCGCCGCGATGAACCCGCCGATCCCCGCCAGCACCAGCGACGCCGCCGGAAGCGCGGTCGCGTCGAACGAGAGCCGCAACCACCGCGCGTCGCGCGCCTTGGCGAACGGCAACCGTTGCGTCGCGAGCGCATAAGCGATGTTGGCGAGTTCGCCCGCGCCCGCGGGCTCCCATCTTTTGCCATCGACGCTGGTTTCGCAGCGATAGCCGCGCGGCGGCGAGACGTCCTTGGCGAGCGTGCGCGACGGGGTGATACTCACACCCGCGAGGCGGACGAGCTTGCCCATGTCGATGGTGACGGTGGTCGGCGCGCCGGGCGTTGGTGCGGGGGTGGTCCAGCGGGTCGCGGCGTCGTCATCGAGCAACGCTTCCGCGCCGGGCGACGAGGCCGATACGATCCGCCAGTCTGCGGTCGACAGGATCGTCGGGTCCTTGCGCGTGCTGGGCGCGACCTTGACCGGCGCGACCTGACGGAACAGCGCGATTTCGCTGATCGCGGGGCAGGCGGGCGCGTCGAGGATGCGCAAGCGAAGCCGCCGCGGGGTGATCGGTTGCGGCAAGCGGATGATGCGCTGCGCGCCGATCGCTTCATGCTCGGCCAGCGTCTTCCATGCGCCGTCCACCTCGGCATCGACCGCGAAGCGCGTGACGCGGACGCCGAGCGGGAGATATTCGCGCAACCGGATCAGGTCGAAGCTCCGCCCCGGCGGCAGGTCGAGCGTCAGCGTGGGATTGTGGTCGGCGTCGGGGGTCGACCAGTAACTGTCGTCGCGCCCGTCGAGGACACGCGCCGCGCTGAAGGCCGCGCCGCGTTCGGCGCTGGCATGCGCGACAGCACCCTGCGCGAGATCGGTGCGATAGGTCGCCGCCTGTGCCGCGCCGAACGACGCGAGCACCGCCGCGTCGGTGTCGGCGATCCGTCCGCGCCGGTCGGGCGGCAGGTTGAGATTGAGGTTGGTGCCGCGCCCGACAGACTCATCGTACAACTTGAGCAGCCGGTCGGGCAGCTTGACCTTGCCGTCCTCATCCGCGTGATAGAACCAGCCGGGTCGGATCGACACGTCGGTCTCGGCGGGCCACCACAATTCCGCGCCGCGCACGCCGCTATTGCCCTCACTCTGGACATAGGGGTGGTTGGGCATGGTCGGCCAGCACGGGTCGCCCGCGACGCCGTCCTCATTCCCAACCCAGCGGATGTCCGCGCCGAGCGGATCGAACGTGCACGCCATCGGCTGATGCTGGTGGACGAGAGCGACGGTCGTCTTCCAGTCGTAATAGGCCGGCGCATCGATCTTCCGCGTCTCACGCGCGCCGCCGTAATAGCCGTCGCCGCCATTCGCGCCGTCGAACCAGAATTCGAACAGCGTGCCGTAGCGCGTGCAAAGCTCGACGATCTGCTTGCGGAAATAGTCGACATAGGCGGGGCGGCCGTATTCGGGGTGATGCCGGTCCCACGGCGACAGATAGAGCCCGAAGTCGAGCCCGGCGCGGCGGGTTGCCGCCGCCATCTCGCCGACGATGTCGCCCTTGCCGTTCTTGTACGGCGTGTTGCGGATGCAGCGTTCGGTCAGCAGCGTCGGCCACAGGCAGAAACCGTCGTGATGCTTGGCGGTCAGGATGATCCCGGTCATTCCGCCCGCTCTGGCCGCCGCGACGATCTGGTCGGGGGAGAAGTCGGTCGGGTTAAACAGCTTCGGGTCCTCGTCGCCGTAGCCCCATTCCTTGTCGGTGAAGGTGTTGATCGAGAAATGGATGAAGGCATATTGCTGGCGCTTGTGCCACGCGAGCTGACGGGGCGACGGGGTCGCGCCCCACGGCTTGGGCGCACCGGTGGGGGCCTTGCCGAGCGCGGGGGCCGTCAGCGCAGGGACGGCGGTGGCGGCGAGCCCGGAGACGATTACCGAGCGGCGCGAGAAGCTGGTCATAGGGGTCTCCAGGGTCATGCCGAATGGCCAAAGGATGGCGGACGATCGCCGCGTGCTGCGCCGAAGCCGGGGTTGGGCTTGGCCGACATGGTGAAGCGGAGCGTGCCACCGGCGACGAGCGTGGCGTGGTCGATCCAGCTCTTCGTCCAGGGTTTGCCGTTCCAGGTGACCGCAGTGACATAGGGCGTATCGGCGCGGTTGCCGGGGGCGAGGATCGTCAGCGTGCGGCGGTCACCGACGCGCACGACCGCGCGCTCGAACAGGGGGGAGCCGAACACATAGACCGCCTCGACCGGATCGACCGGGTAGAAGCCGAGCGCCGAGAAGACGAACCATGCGCTCATCTGCCCGCAATCGTCGTTGCCGATGATCCCGTCGGGCGCGTTGCGGTACATCTCGGTGCACAGCCGCCGGACCATCGCCTGCGTCTTCCACGGTTGTCCGGCATAAGCATAGAGATAGGCGGCATGCTGGTCGGGTTCGTTGCCGTGGGCATATTGACCGAGCATCCCCGAGATATCGGGCGGCGCATTGGCGGGGAGGGTCGAGGGCGCGGAGAACATCGCGTCGAGCTTGGCCGCGAACGCCGCGTCTCCGCCGACATGCGCGATCCGGCCGTAGATGTCATGCTGGTTGAGGAAGGTCGCCTGCCAGCCGTTCGCCTCGGTATAGTCACGCCAGCCGGGGCGCGGCATGTGGCCGAGCTGGATCGGATCGTACGGCGTCCACCATGTGCCGTCGGCGAAGCGCGGGCGCGCGAAGCCGGTCTCGCGGTCGATCACGTTGCGCCAGTTGCCCGAGCGCTTGAGCAGGCGATCGGCGTCCGTCGTCGCACCGGCGGCGCGCGCGATCTGCGCCGACGCCCAATCGTCATAGGCATATTCCTGCGTGCGGCTGACGCTTTCGAAAACCTTGTCCGCGGGGACATAGCCGAGCCGGTCGTACAGGTCGCGCCCAAGGCTGTTGTCCTTGTCGGGGGCGGCGAAATCAAAGCTGCGCTCGGCGATTGCGGGCCAGGCGGCGGCGTAATCGGCGGGGATGCCCTTGGCGCGGGCTTCGGCGAGCGGGACGACGCCGTGCCAGCCGATCATCGTGCCGGTTTCCTTGTCCTGCAGCGGCCAGACCAGCGGGCCATAAGGCGATTGCTGTGTCTGGCGGATCAGGTCGTCGATCAGGCTCTTGGTGCGCACGGGCGCGATCAGCGTGAGCAACGGATGGAGCGCGCGATACGTGTCCCACAGCGACCAGCTGCTGTAGGCGGCCCCGCCGCGCGGGACCGTGTGGGTCTTGCCGTCGAGCCCGACGTAACGCCCGTCGACATCCGAGAACAGCGTGGGGGCAAGCTGCGCGTGATACAAAGCCGAGGCGAGGATGGTGCGCTGGTCGGCGGTGCCGCCTTCGACCTGCACCGCGCCCAATGTGTCGGCCCAGCTTTTGCGCGCGGCGCGCAAGGTGCGGTCGAAGTCCCAATGCGACGCTTCCGCCGCGAGATTGGCGCGCGCGCCTGCGACATCGACACCGGAAATCCCACAGCGCATCAGCAGCGGTGCCGATCCCGCGTCGTCGAAGTGGAGCGCCAGCTTGAGCCGCTTGCCCGCGACTTGCCGGGTGCCGGCGGGCTGCTCGACATCGTCGTCGCCGTAGAAGGTGACGCGGTCGGGGCGGCGCGAGCATTGCAGCGCGAAGTGGATGCGGCGGCCCTTCGCCCAGCGGAACACGCGGCGTCCGCCAGTGATCGTCCCGTCGGCGTCGATCGCGAGCGTCGCATCGTCGATCAACGGGGCCTTGTCGGAGGTGTCATGGACGAGGTGCGACAGGTCGATCAGCACATGCCCCGCACCGCGCGGGAAGGTGTATCGATGCCAGCCGGTGCGCTCGGTCGTGGTGAGTTCGGCGCGCACGCCCGATTCGAGCTGGACACGGTACGAGCCCGGCTCGGCGACTTCGTTCGAATAGCGCTGGCGGTAGCCCGCGTCGGGATTGTCGATCGGCCCGGGGAGCAACTGTACCGGACCCGTCGTCGGCACGACCAGCACGTCGAGCATGTCGCCGATCCCGGTGCCCGACAGATGGGTGTGGCTGAACCCCATGATCGAGCCGTCGCCGTGGTGATAGCCCGAGCACGTATCCCAGCGCGTGACGTCGGTATCGGGGCCGAGCTGGACCATGCCGAACGGCAAGGTGGGGCCGGGGTAGGTATGCCCGTCGCCGCCGGTCCCGACGAACAAGTTGGGCGCAGTGGCGGCAGGGCGCGTGGCGGCGCGGAGTGGCATTGCGCTGGCCAGCAGCGCGATGGCGGAACTGCCGATCAGGGTACGACGGTCGATGCTCACAAGGTGCCTTCCAGCAAAGCGGGGCGGGTGTTGGCGACATGGACGATCAGCTCGCCGAACAGGCCGTTGGCCCAGGCGAACCACGAGCGGGTAAATTGCGCGGGATCATCCTGGTCGAAGGTTTCGTGCATGAAGCCGGTGCCCGCGTCGGTATCGCGCAAGGTCTTGAGGCAGGCACGGATCGTCGCCGGATCGTCGCTCGACAGGCCGCGGACGATCAGCGACATCGGCCAGATCTGGCGCAGGCCGACATGCGGGCCGCCGATCCCTTCGCACGCTTTTCCGCGGAAGAAATAGGGGTTGGCGGGGCTCCACGCGGCGGCCTGGGTGCGCTGCCACAGCGGGTCGTTGGCGGGCACGCAGCCGAGATAGCCGAGGCCCGACAGCGAGGGGACGTTCGCGTCGTCCATGAAGATTGCGTTGCCGAAGCCGTCGACCTCATAGGCCCACACTTCGCTGCCATCGCGCAGCCGCATCCGGCCGTGTTCGGCCAGCGCGCGCGCGACTTCGTCGGCAAGCGCGGTGGCGTCCTGCGCGAGGGCTGCGTCGCCGCGCGCGCCCTGCGCGACGACCGCGAGTTCGCGCAAGGCGGTGACCGCGAACAGGTTGGACGGGATCAGGAAGGGATAGAGGCACGCATCGTCCGACGGGCGGAACCCGCAATGGATCAGCCCGACCGGGCGCGACGGGTTGCCATAGCCGTCGAGCGGCATCGTCTCGATGTTGCGATCCGACTTCCGCAGGAAGCTGTAGGGCCCGGGACCGTCTTTACGTTGCTGCACGCGGAAGGTCGCGATGCTCAGCCGCGCGGCTTCGGCCCAGCGCGCGTCGAACGGCGCGCGGTCGCGGGTCGCCTGCCAATAGCCATGCGCGAGCCGCATCGGGTAGCAGAGAGAATCGATCTCCCATTTGCGCTCGGCGACGCCGGGTTTCATGTCGGTCTTGTCGGAGAGCGACCAGCTCAGGTCGGTCTTGGCGGTCGGATCTTCCATGAACGCATTGGCATAGGGGTCGATCAGGATCGAGCGCGCCTGTCGCGCGATCAGCCCGTGGAAGACTTGCCGCAGCGGCGCATCCTCGCGCGCGAGATGGAGATAGGGGGTCATCTGCGCCGAAGAATCGCGCAGCCACAGGCATGGGATATCGCCGGTGATGACGAACGCATCGGGCGCGCCGTCGACCGTGGTCAGTCTGACGGTGGTGTCGAGCGTGTTCGGATAGCAATTGGCGAACATCCAGCGCAGCTTGGGATCGCCGATCTTCGCCGAAACCCGCGCGATCTCGCGCTCGACTGCGCGGCTGGTGAAGCGGCGGGCACCGACTGCAGGGCGCTTGCTCGGCAGCGAAGTCGCACTCAGCGCGGGCGTTGCGGTGAGCGTGGCCCCAGCCACGCCACCCAGGATGGCTTCGCGGCGTGTCACGATCATTTCGGGAGCTCCTGGCGGGTGCCGGTGATCGTCAGGTCGATCCACGCGCCCGGCGCGGTGCCGGGCTGACCGCCGCCGACGAAAATGCGATACGCACCCGGCTCGACCGTCCGCGTGCCGTCGCGCGCGACCAGGCTGAGGCTGCGTGGATCGAGCGTGAAGCTGGCGGTGCGGGTCTTGCCGCGCGGCACCGCAAGGCGGGTGAAGCCGACGAGCTGGCGCTGGAGGACCGGGGTGGTCCCGCCCGCTGCCGCGGCAGTGGTCGGGACGAGATACGCCTGAACGACTTCCTCGCCGTCGCGGCCACCGGTATTGGCGACGCGGACCTGCACCGTGGCGCTTTGCCCGGCGGCAACGCTGACTCGCGCGACCGGCGCGGTATAGCCGTAACTGGTGTAGCTCAGGCCGTGGCCGAAGCCCCAGGTCGGCGTGCCGGTGAAGTAGCGATAGGTCCGCTCCTTCATCCCGTAATCGACGAAGGCGGGCAGATCGGTGGTGTTGGCGTAGAAGGTGACCGGCAAGCGGCCCGACGGATTGTTGCGCCCGGCGAGCGTGTCGGCAATCGCGGTGCCGCCCGATTCCCCCGGATACCAGGCGGCGAGGATCGCATCGGCATTGGCGGGGTCGAGCGCGACCGCACTGCCGCTGGTCAGCACCAGCACGATCGGCTTGCCCGTCGCCTTGAGCGCCGCGATCAGGCGTTGCTGCGCGAACGGCAGCGCGATGTCGGTGCGGTCACCGCCGACGAAACCGGGAACGCTGACCGACAGCGCCTCGCCTTCGAGATCGGGCGACAGGCCGACCGACACGACCACGACGTCGGACGCGTTCGCTGCGGCGACCGCCTCGGCGATCAGCGGCTCGGCGGGGGGGAGCCACAGCAGGCGAACGCCTTCGTCGTCGCTGACATGGTCGAACTCTAGCTTGAACGCGACTGGGCGACCGTCGCTCGTGAACGGAACGTCGATGCGGCCCTTCTTGATCTCGCCTTGCGACAGCGGCTTGCCGTCGATCCACAGCCGCGCGGCATCGTGCGACTTGCAATATTTCCAGCAGGCGGGGGCATCGACGATCAGGCGATACGTGCCCGGCCCCGGCGGCACGAGTTCGCCGGTCCAGCGTGCGCTCCACTGCGCGCCCAAGCCGGGGGCGGGGGCGGCGCGGTTGGTATCATGATCGATATGGCGCTCGCGCCGCGTCGCGACGGGCGTGCCGGTCGCGCCGGGGGTGGCGAAATATTCGGCCTGCAAGCCGGGCGCGCCGTTCGAGCGGAGTGCGGTCTCGGGGATCGGGACGGCAGAACCATCGGCGAGCAGCGAGCCTTGCGCATAGCGCACGTTGGCTGCGCCGAATTCGCGGCGAATCCCTTCCAGCGGGGTGACCGGGGTGATCGCGGTGCCGTGGTAATTGCCCTGGAGCACGCCGACGTCATCGGCGTCCGCGCCGATCAGCGCGATCCGCGTGCCCGCCTTGAGCGGCAAGCGGTTGGCGTCGTTCTTGAGCAGCACGATCGCCTTGCGCGCGGCCTCCAGCGCGATCGCGTGATGGTCGGGCGTGCCGATCTCCTTGGGCGAAATCTTCGACCACAGGCTAGTCGCGCCGTACGCGATGCCGAGCGCGCGGCGCGCATCGAGCGCGCGTTGCAGCGAGGTGTCGATTTCCTGCTGCGTGACCAGCCCGCGCTTCAGCGCCTCGGGCAGCGCGGCATAGGTGTTGCCGCAGTTGAGGTCGGTTCCGCCCTTGAGCGAGGCCGCGGCGGCACCTGCGGCATCGAGCCGGTAATGGTGGAACATGTGGACGTTGGCGACCGCATCGCAATCCGACACGGTGAAGCCCTTGAAGCCCCAGTCGCGCCGCAGCCGATCGATCATCAACGGCGCGTTGGCACATGCGGGCACGCCGAGGATCGAGTTGTAGGCGCACATTAGCGACTGCGCCTTGCCCTCGGTCACCGCGAGGCGGAACGCGGGGAGATAGGTCGCCTCGAGGTCCTGCGGCGACGGATCGACGTCGAAACTGTCGCGGCCGGCCTCGGGGCCGCTGTGGACCGCGAAATGCTTGGGCGTCGCGATGACCTTGGGGTGCACGGGGTCGGGGCCCTGCAGGCCGGTGACGAAGGCGACGCCGAGCCGCCCGGTCAGATACGGATCCTCGCCATAGGTTTCCTGCCCGCGGCCCCAGCGCGGATCGCGGAAGATGTTGATGTTGGGCGACCAGATCGTCAGCCCTTCGTAGATCTTGCGATCGGCATTCACCGGCTGCGCGTTGAACTTGGCGCGCGCCTCGGTCGCGACGACGTCGCCGATCCGCTTGAGCAGCGGCGCGTCCCACGTCGCGGCCATGCCGATCGCCTGCGGGAAGACCGTCGCATAGCCGTTGCGCGCGATCCCGTGGAGGCCCTCGCTCCACCAGTCATAGGCGGGCAGCCCGGCGGCGGGGTCGGCGGGCGCGCTGCTCTGTAGTTGCGCCGCTTTCTGCTCGGGGGTCATGGTGGCGAGGTTGGGCGAGACTTGCGCGGCCTCGGCGGCGAGCAACAACCAGATCATCGGCGGGATCCCAGCGAACGGAGGGTAAGGGCGGCGGCGAGCGCCTTTGGCGTGGCCTTGGACGTGACGGTGATCGTGCGGCTTTCGCCGGGCAACAGGTCGAACCCGTCATCGGACGGGTGCGCGCCGATGCTGCCGAAATCGAGCATCACCGCGCGCGCGAGCGCGTTTGCGTGCACCGTCACGGTATCGCCCGACCAGGTCGCGGTCAGGCCGGGGTCGGGGTAGCGCATCGTCTTGGGGACGCCGCGTTCGATGATCGTGCGGCTGACGACCGCATCGCCGATCATCAGTTCGGCGACCGCATAGCTCGTCGCGGGGTCGGCGCCCGCGAACAGCGCCGCGTCGTCGAGTTTGGCGACGTCGGTCGCGGACAGCGCGGGGAGCGTGGTTTCCGCGCCTTGCTCGGCAAGCGGCTTGCCCGCCATATCGAACGCGCGGATCCTCCAGCGTGCGGCGATCGGGGTGGTGGCATCCGAGACCAATGCGATCCGGGTTGCGCCGTTCTTATGCTCGGCGACGATCACCTGCGGCGCGAAGAAGCGGCGCGCGGCATAATGGAGCAGCTTCCAGCGGCCGCTATAGTCGATGCTCGACCAGGAAATCGACGGCCAGACGTCGTTGAGCTGCCAGTAGAGCGACCCCATCGTCACCGGGCGGCAGGAGCGATGGTGAAGCGCCGCCAGCGCAATCGCCTCGGCCTGGTTGACCTGGCTCAGATAGACGAAGTCGGCGATGTCCTTGGGCTCGCCCAGCCGGTCGCGCATGTAGAGCAACAGGCGGTCATTGCCTTCGCCGGCGAGGAACTTTTGGTGCGCCTTGAGCACCGGGCTGGTCGGCTGGAGCGGGCCGTTGCCCGCGAAGCCGCGCACCGTCGCCATGTCGGGCATCGCCTGGAAGCCATATTCCGACATGAAGCGCGGGCAGGCGTCGAGATAGCGTTCGACCGGCTTGGAGCCCGACCAGACATCCCAGAAATGGCGGTCGCCCGCTTTGTCGGTATCGGCCGGGCCGTCATAGTCGTTCGAGGGCGAGCCCGGCCAATAGGGCGTGCCCGGCGAGCGCGTCAGCACCGCATCGCGCAACACGCGATCGAACAGCACCGCCATGCCGACGCCGATCCGCTCCTGCTCGTCCGCGCCGACGACTTTCTTGAACGCCTTCCGATCGCTCCAGTTTTCCCAGCCCGACAGGATTTCGTTGCCGCCCGCCCACAGGACGATCGAGGGATGGTTGCCGAGCCGCTCGACCTGTTCCTCCGCCTCGATCTGGACGTTCTTGCGGAAGGCGGCATCGGGCGGGGTGACCGATCCGCCGAACATGAAGTCCTGCCACACCATCAGGCCCATCTCGTCCGCCATGTCGTAAAAGGCGTCGTCGAGATAATAGCCGCCGCCCCAGATGCGCAGCATGTTCATGTTGGTGTCGCGCGCGGCGGTCACCAGCAGGCGCATCGATGCGGGTGTGACGCGAGTCGGGAAACTGTCGAACGGGATGACATTCGCGCCCTTGGCGAAGATCGGGATGCCGTTGACGCGGAACCCCATCGCGCCATTGTCGCGGATCAGCTCGACCGTGCGCAGGCCGATGCGGCGGTCCGCAGTGTCGGTCGCCGCCCCGTCCTGCTCAAGCGCCGCGGACACGCGGTACAGCGCCTGCGCGCCATAGCCGACGGGCTGCCAACGTTGCGGGCGCGCGACCGTGATCGGCAGCGACACGGCGTTCGGTCCGGCGGCGAGCGTGACGGCTTGCGTGACGGTCTGGTTGGTGCCGCCCGGTCCGGTCAGCGTGACGCGGATCTGCGCGGGGCCGGCGCGATCGGCCTGGATAACGGTCTTCGCGAGCAATCGTGCTTCGGCATCCGACAGCGCATCCTGGTCGACGCGCAGCGTATCGATCCGTGCGCTGTCCCACGCCTCGAGCCGCACCGGGCGCCACGGCCCGACGTTGAGGATGCGCGGGCCCCAGTCCCAACTGTAATTATACTTGGGTTTGCGGATGTAGGGCGAGGTCTGGCGACCCTTGGGCTCGTCGCCGAACGCGGAATCATATTCGCCCGGAAGCGACGCCTTTTGCGCCATCACCATCGGCTGCAACGTCTTGATCGGCGCGGCGAAGGTGACGAGGATTTCGTTCGCGCCGACTTTGAGAAACGGTTTCGCGGCGATCCGCCAGCGGCGATGCGCGTTGTCGGCGCTGAGCACCGCACGCCCGTTGATCGTCACGGTCGCGAAGGTGTCGAGCCCGTCGAACACCAGATCGAGATGATCGCGCGTGAGCATCGCGGGCGTCACCGCGAGCGTGCGGCGATATTGCCAGTCGGTTCGCCCGACCCACTGGATCGCGGCTTCGTTGGTGGCGAGGAACGGGTCGGGCACGCGGTGGCGCGCGATCAGGTCCTGCTGGATGCTGCCGGGTACGCGCGCGGGGAACCAGCGCGCCTCGGGGCGATGCGCGGCGATCGCGGCACCGTCCGACGGCGCGATCCGCGCCTGCCAGCCGTCGTCGAGCGGGACCGCGGAGCGCGGCGCGGCGGCGAGCGGCGCGGCGACCGCGGCAAGCAACGTCAGGACGAAAGCGCTGCGCAAAGCCCGACGCATCAGCGGCGCTCGGTCAGCTGGACGGACAGCGGCGCGTAATTGGGCCCCTCGGCTGGCGACGTGAATTGGAAGCATAGGTCGTGGTCACCCGTCATTCGTGGAAGCGTAGCGGAAAAGGTCATGCGTGTCGGCGCGGTCGCGGGATCGGGGAGCGGAAAGCTTGCGAGCACCTTGGTCGGCGGCGCGTCCTTGCCGGGCGCGCGACCGCTCGTGTCGCGGCACCCGAGCGAGACGAGCAGTTCGCCATAAGGCGTGACGCGGAAATGCTGGCGCACGTCCGCAGTATCGTGCGCCAGCCCGAAATTGCGGGCGATCCGCGCGACGTCGACGGTGAAGCCGCCCGCGACATCGAGCGGCGCGGCGGGATAAACGCTGCACGTGTCGAACACGCCGATGTGGACGGTGGGACCGTTGGTCTCGGCATCCGCGGTCATCGGCATCCGCAACCCGAACGACCGTCCCGGGCAGGCGACGAGGTCGGACGGCGTGCGTGACAGCAAGGCCGTGCGGCTCGTGGCGAAGTCCCGGACCTTTGCGGTGGCGATTCCCTCGGCATCGAACGCGGCGGCCTTGATCGTCACGCCGGGCGCGACGATCAGCGGGGTGGCATAAGCGGCGGACCGCGCGGTCGGTGCGCTGCCGTCGAGCGTGTAGCGGATCGTGCCGACCGGCACCTGCGTCGCGAGCGTGACCGTCACCTTGCCCGTACGGAGTGCGTCGCCGCGGGAGCCTTGCAGCGTGTAGCCGACCGCGAAGGCGCTGTCCGCGACTTCGATCCCGCCCCGCCGCCATCGCGCGACTTGGGGCGCTAGCCGCTTCGAGAAACTGGAAAAATCGCGCGGTGCGCTGGACCACGTCGTTTCCGCCAGTGCCGCCGCGCGGGGGAATAGCGCGTGCTGCACCTGATAAGGGGTTACGAGGTACTCGCTCCATGCATTCGCTTGCGCGCCAAGCACATGTTTAGCGCGCGCGGGATCGATCCCCTTGGGCATCGGATCATAGGCATAGATTGCCGCAAGCGTCTGTACCTTCAGCCGCCCCGGCGGTTCGTCCGCACGGTCGCTCTGCAGATTGTCGAGGTACAGCATCGGGTCGGGCGATAGGACGACATCGTGCCCAGCGTTCGCCGCATCGACCGCGCCCTTTTCACCACGCCACGACATCACGGATGCAGACGGGGGCAACCCACCCTCGAGGATCTCGTCCCAGCCAATCAGCCGCCGACCCTTGCTCGCAAGATACCGGCCGAACGTGTCGATCAGCCAGCTTTGCAACCCGTTTTCGGTCTTGATGTTCAGCGATGCCATTTGCGCTTGCACCTGGGGTGAGCGTTGCCACTGGTCCTTGATCGCTTCGTCGCCGCCCAGATGGACGTAACTGCCCGGGAACACCGAGATTAATTCGTCGAGAACCGCCTCGACGAACGCAACGCCCTTAGGGCCGGGGTTGAGCAGATACGGATTTATCCCCCAGTCGTGCGACACGGCGGGGCGATCCCCCAATACGCCAAGCTCCGGATAGGCTGCGACCAAAGCCTGCGCGTGGCCCGGAAGATCGATTTCGGGAACGATCGTGATCCCGCGCTCGGCGGCATAGCGCATTAGCGCGCGCAATTGGGTCTGCGTATAGAAACCGCCGACGCGCGTTGTGGGGGCGGCTCCGCCGGTCGATGGGGGTGTCCGATACGCGCCAATTTCGGTCAGCTTCGGGTAGCGTTTGACTTCAAACCGCCAGCCCTGGTCGTCGGTCAGGTGCAGATGGAGCGTGTTGAGCTTCACCGCCGCCATCTGTTCGACGATCTGGTACAGCGCGGGGAGTGGCTGGAAATGGCGCGCGACGTCGACCATCAGGCCGCGCCAGGCGAAACGCGGGGCGTCCGAGATCGATACGCCCGCGACCGTCACCGGCTTGCCGAACGCCTGGTCGGGGCTAAGCAGTTGGGCGAGCGTCATCGCGCCGTACACGAACCCGCTGCGGGACGCGGCGGCGATCCGGATTCCACCGCCGGTCACGTCGAGCCGATACGCTTCTGGTCCGGTGATGGTCCGGTCGCGGACGAAGCGGATCGTGGCGTCGGCATTCGCGACCTGCAACGTGATTCCGCGCGTCGTCGTCACGCGGGCGATCAGCAATTGCGCAGCCGAGGCGGCCTCTGCATCGCCGGGCGGCACCGCAATGGTGGTGCCGGTGACGACTCGGACCACGCCCGGCGTGGTGGTGATCGTGGCGGGGAGCGGCAGCAACGGCAAAGGCTTAGCAACACCAGCGGATTGCGCCGAAGCCGAAGGAATGCCGAGGACCGCGGACATCATCCCGACCGTGCCGATCGCCCAGCGAAGCGTATACGCAGATCTTGCCACGGTCGTTCCTCCAGCGTCGCGCGCATCCCACACCGGCGGCACGCGACTGCATCGGGGTCTAACCAATATAAGTCCACTTGCAACCCGCCCGAACGTCGTCATTGCCCCGATTGCTTCGTGCCACCATCGTACGGCGGCGATACCAATCCTGCGAAAAGACTATCCCGATTGATCACCTTAGACACATTGACTAGTCTGAACACACGATGACCGCGTGAACCGGGATGTCGGCGCGGGCGCGACAAGGGGTGGGTTTTGGCTTTTACACATCAAATCGGGGCATTTCGCGAGGGAAACCCAGCGCCTTTGTACCTTCAGCTGCAGCAATTGATCCGCGATGCGATCAATCAGGACGTACTCGCGCAGGGCGATGCGATCCCCGCCGAGCGCGATCTGGCGACCGATTATGACGTGTCGCGTATCACGGTGCGCAAGGCGATCGGCGGGTTGGTCGAGGAAGGGTTGCTGACGCGGCGACGTGGCGCAGGGACGTTCGTGACTGGGCGCGTCGAGAAGAGCTTCTCCAAATTGTCGTCTTTTTCCGAGGACATGGCGGCGCGTGGCAAGACCGCGTCGAGCAGCTGGATCAGCCGCACGACCGGGACGGTCGATCCCGAGGAAGCGATGTCGCTGGGTCTGTCGCCTGGAACACCGGTGTACCGCTTTCACCGCATTCGGATGGCCGACGATCAACCGATGGCGCTCGAATTCTCGACCATCGCCGGATATTGCCTGCCCGCGGTCAGCGCGGTGGAAGAATCGCTTTATACTGCGCTCGATAAGGCCGGAAGCAGACCAGTTCGGGCACTTCAGCGGTTGCGCGCGATCCCGTTCGGGGCGGAACATGCACGGATGCTTGGGGTCGATGCGGGGCATCCCGGGTTGCTGATCGAGCGGCGCGGGTTCCTGAAAGATGGGCGGGCGGCGGAGTTTACGCGCTCCTATTACCGCGGCGATGCCTATGATTTCGTGGCGGAACTGTCGGATCTCTGATCGCCCAAGCGCCTGTCCTTCCCCGGAGTTATGCCATGAACCGTCGTCAGCTCCTGCTCGCCTCCGCGGCGAGTGCGGCGGGAGTCGCGAGCGGTAGTTTTGCCCGCGTTCCCCGACAGATAGCTGCAGGAGATGCGGGCGCGGTGCCGATGCCGCAACCGACGCGGACCCTGCCGTCGATGCTGCCTGAGACCGATCCGGCGCGGATCCGGCTCGAACGCGGGTGGCGGTTTCAGGAGGGGGATGTCGTCGCGGCGCCGCCTGCGAACCACGAGCAGACCTATCTCAGCGTCAAGGCGGGCAATGCGCAGGGCGCCGCGGCGATGGCGTTCGATGACTCCGATTGGCTGGAAGTAAGGCTGCCGCATGACTGGGCGGCGGCGCAACCCTTTGTCGAGACAGCGAATATTTCGCAAGGCTATCGCCCGCGCGGGATCGGTTGGTACCGCCGGACGCTGCGGTTGGACCCGGCGGACCGGGGCAAGAGGATCGAGCTGCAGTTCGATGGAATCGCGACCAATGCGACGATTTGGGTCAATGGCAGCGTCGCCGCGCATAGTTGGTCGGGGTATACCGGAATCACCGTCGATTTGACGCCGTTTGCGCGGTTTGGGGACGCGGAAAACGTCGTTGCGATCCGTGTTGACGCGCAGGCGATGGAAGGCTGGTGGTATGAAGGCGCGGGGCTGTATCGCCATGCCTGGCTCATCCGCCGTGCGCCGGTTGCGATCAAAAGCGACGGGATTTACGCCGATCCACGCCAGAAAGACGACGGATCGTGGCAGGTTCCGGTCGTCGCGACGCTGTTTAGCGTCGATCGGACGACGGTTTCGGTCGTGGTCGAAACGACGCTCCGAAATCCGGATCAAAAGATAGTATCTCACAGCGAAACGACGGTCAAGATCGCGCCGTTGGAGGATGCCGACGCGACGCTGACGCTCGACGTTGCGGCACCCGAATTGTGGTCGATCGACGATCCGCGGCTCTACACGCTGGTCGCCACGGTGCGGCGCGACGGGGTGGTGGTGGACGAGCGCCGCGTCGCGATCGGCTTCCGCACGATCCGGTTCGATCCGGCGCAGGGGTTCTTCCTCAACGACCGGCATGTGAAGATCAAGGGCGTCTGCCTGCATCAGGATCATGCGGGCGTCGGGGTCGCGGTGCCCGATGCGTTGCTGCGCTGGCGGCTCGAACGGTTGAAGGCGATGGGGTGCAATGCGATCCGCTGTTCGCACGGCGCGCCCGCGCCCGAGCTGCTCGATCTGGCCGACCGGATGGGGTTCGTCGTGATGGACGAGAATCGGCAGTTCAACCCGGCGCCCGATTATCTCGCGCAGCTCGAATGGCTGATCCGGCGTGATCGCAACCATCCGAGCGTCATCCTGTGGTCGGTGTTCAACGAGGAACCGATGCAGGCAAGCGAGGCGGGTGTGGAGATGGTCCGGCGGATGGCGCATGCGGTGCGGAAACTCGATGACAGCCGCCCGATCACCGCGGCGCTCAACGGGTCGTTCTTCGATCCGGTGACGGTCGCGAACGTGGTCGATGTCACCGGGTTCAATTATTATCAGAACGATTACGACCGCTTCCACGCGCAATTCCCCAACCGCGCGATGACGAGTTCGGAGGATACCAGCGCGTATGAGACGCGCGGGGCGTTCGCTGGCGATCCGGCGAAGCATATCGCTTCCTCCTATGACGTCGAGAATGCGAGCTGGGGCGATACGCACCGCGCGACGTGGAAGACAATCGCCGAGCGTGCGTTCGTCGCGGGTGGGTTCGTGTGGACCGGGTTCGATTATCATGGCGAGCCGACGCCGTATGCGTGGCCGACGATTGCGAGCTTCTTCGGGATCCTCGACCTGTGCGGTTTCCCCAAGACCGCGTTCGACATCCACCGCGCGCACTGGATCGACGATGCACCCGTCGTCAGCCTCGCGCCGCACTGGAGCTGGCCGGGGCGTGAGGGGCAGCCGATCACGGTGCTGGTGATGAGCAATGCCGAACAGGTTGCGCTGCGGCTCAACGGGCGGGCGCTCGGCGCACAAGCGGTCGATCGCTGGATGGGGAATAGCTGGACGGTGCCTTATGCGCCCGGGCGGATCGAGGTCGTCGCGCTGCGGGGCGGGCGGATCGTCGCGCGGGCGGCGCACGAGACCGTGGGGGCTGCGGTTGCGCTCCGCCTGACGCCAGCGCGCAGCGTGATGGCGGGGGATGGCGAGGATACGCAGCCGATCACGGTCGATGCGATCGATGCGCGCGGGCGGCATGTGCCGACTGCGAACTTGCCGGTGCGCTTTGCGGTGACGGGGGCCGCGATCATCGGGTTGGGGAATGGAGACCCCAATAGCCACGAGCCCGAGCAGTCTGCTCCGGGCGCCGGTGCACGGTCTTTGTTCAACGGACTGGCGCAGGTGATCGTGCGCGCGAGCGCGGGGCGTGGGCGGATCGCGATTGAGGCGCGCGCGCCCGGGCTGGCCCCGGCACAGCTCACGATCGACCAGCTTGCGGTCGCGCCGCCGCCGCAGGTGGCGGTGACCCCGGCGCAGCAACGCGTCGCGCAATGGCGGCGGTCGATGCCGTTCGACGCGCGACCGTCGCCCGAGCTCGCGCCGAGCGATGGGGACAATAACAGCTGGGCGTTCGTTGCGAGCGGCACCGCGACCCCGCCCGGGTCGGGCGGGCGCTGGCGGGTGTATCGGTCATCGATCGTGCCGTGGCGGGCGGTTGGTGCTGGCGGGGGGCGGTTGCGTTTCGCGGCGGTCGGCGGGCGCGCGGAATTGTGGGTCGATGGCGTGCGGGTCGCGGACAAGGCGAGTGCTGCGCCTGCGCCGATCGACGCCCGGATCGCGCCCGGCGCGGGTCCGCGGCGGATCGTGTTGCTGGTCGAAGCGGAGGCGGCTTCGGCATCCGGGGTGATGGGGCCGGTGACGCTGTCGGCGCTGTAGGTCGCGCACCCCGCCAAAAGCCGCAAGCCCGACTTTTAGAAAAGCGAGGTGAGCAATACGCCAAGGATGATCGCGGTGCCTGCGACAATCTGCCGGGCGCTCATCGTCTCGCGGAAGAACCTGTGTCCGGCGATGGCGGCGATCGGCGCCTCGATGATGCCGAGCGCGCGGACGGGTGCAGCCGGTGAGAGCGCAAGCGCCACGAACCACCCGACCGAAGCGCACGCGCCGCACAATCCGGCACCCAGCGACGGTCGCCAGGCGCGCAGCACGTTGGCAAGCGTGGCCGGGTCGCGCCACGCCAGGAACAGGACCATGAAGGCGGTCTGCATCGCCTGCACCACGGCGACGCAGACGATCGCGGCGAAGATCGGATGCTGCGCATCGAGCGCGAGGGCGGCGTGCCGGAACGCGTTGAGCGAAAACCCGAAGAACAAGCCCGACCCCAGACCGAACGCCGCCCCGGACAGCGAGGCGCCAAGCTGCCGTGGCGAAGGCCAGCTCAGCGCGGCAAGCCCGACCGTCGTAATTCCCACACCCAGCCACGCAATGCCGCTGATCCGATCGTCGTAGATGACCAGCCCGAGCAGCGCCGCCAGCGGCAGCGAGCTTTGCTGGAGCGCCGTGCCGACCGCAAAGCCGGAACGATGCATTGCGTTCAACAGCGCGGCGGTCGCGAGGATCTGGCTTGCTGCCCCGACCGTTGCCGACGCCCAAAATGCGCCCGACCAATGCAGCGCGCCATTCGGGACGACCAGCAATGCCAGCAGCACGAAGACGACAGAAAACGGCAGGCCGAACAGGAAGCGCACGAGGGTTGCGCCCCACGGGCCGGAGGTCGTCATGACGCTGCGCTGCAGGGCATTGCGACCGACCTGGAAGGTCGCTGCCAACAGCGTCGCCGGTATCCAGACAAGGTTGGCCATGACGTCGCCTTAAGGTGCGCGACGATCGTCGTCACCCCGTTTACGCTTGCCGGTCCGCGAGGGCGTTCGCGGTGGGGCGTTACGCGCTTGCGAGACGACCCAGCACCGCTTCGTCGCCAAGCAGATGAAGCACGCCCTGCGCAGGACGTGCGACGCCGTGGACGCCGAGCGCCTCCAGCGCAGCATCGTTCACGCGCGCGCCATCGCGAACGGTGACGCGCAGGCGACCATGATATTGCGTGCTGTCCGCGACATTGTCTGTACCGCCCAGTGCCGTTGCCAGCGCCGGTGCGAGGGTCAGCGTCGGGGCGGGTGCTTCCTCCACGGCGGGGGCGACGACCGCGGCGACAGGAGCCACCACCCCGGCGTCCATCGCATCGCGGATTTCGACCGCTACGATATCCGCAACCGGACCCAGCACGACTTGCAGCGCGGTGGCCGACGGGCGGATCATCCCGCGCGCGCCGAGCGCCTTGAGCGCGGCATCATCGACCAGCGCCTGATCGCGCACGACCAGCCGCAACCGCGTGGTGCACGCGCCGACCGAGGCAAGATTGCCCGCGCCGCCGAGTGCCTGCGTAAACGCCTGACCGCGCCCACCCGCCGCGACGGGGGCCGCCGCGACCGGGGTATCCGTCAACGGCTCGCGGCCCGGCGTCTGCAGGTCGAGCCGCGCGATGAAGAAGCGGAACAGCCCGTAATAGAGCGCGAAATACACCGCGCCGACCGGGAGCAGCATCAGCGGGCGGGTCGCCTTGCCGAAGTTGAGGACGTAATCGAACAGCCCGGCCGAGAAGCCGAACCCCATCTTGACGCCGAGCAGGTCCATCACCGCCATCGACAGTCCGGTCAGCACCGCATGGATGCCGAACAGCACGGGGGCGAGGAACATGAAGCTGAACTCGATCGGCTCGGTCACGCCAGTCAGCATCGAGGTGAGCGCAAGGCTGAACAGCATCCCGCCGACCGCCTTGCGCCGCTCTGGCCGTGCGGCGTGATACATGGCGAGACAGGCGGCGGGGAGGCCGAACATCATCACCGGGAAGAACCCCGCCATGAAGCTTCCGGCGGTCGGGTCGCCCGCGAAGAAGCGGCGGAGGTCGCCCGTCGTGCCGTGATAGTCGCCGACCACGAACCATGCGATGTTGTTGAGCAGATGGTGGAGCCCGGTGACGAGCAGCAGCCGGTTGAGCAGGCCGAACATGAACACGCCGACCGCGCCCGAGCCGGTTGCCGCGACGCTGATCGCGTCGATGCCCGCGCTGATCCCCTGGAACGCGAACCCGACGATCGCGGCGAGCACCAACCCGGCGAGCCCGCTGACGATCGGCACGAAGCGCCGCCCGCCGAAGAAGGCGAGATATTCGGGCAGCTTCATCGCCGAGAAGCGGTTGTAGAACAGCCCGCCGACGAGCCCCGACAGGATCCCGATCGGCACGTCGAGCCGCGCCATGACCTTCGCCTTCCACGCCGCGGTGGCGAGGTCGACGGCGGGCCCGGTGAAGCCCGACAGTTCGGACGGGGGCACGACGAGCAACGTCTTGCCTGCCTCGGTCGTCACCAGGAAGCAGGTGACCCCGGCGAGGCACGCCGCGCCGTTGCCGTCGCGCGCGAACCCGGTCGCGACGCCGAGCGCGAACAGTAGCCCAAGATGGTCGAAGATCGCCTGGCCAGCCGCGCCCATGAAGGGGATGCCGAGCAGATCGGGCTGGCCGAGCCGCAGCAGCAGCCCGGCGATCGGGAGTACCGCGATCGGCAGCATCAGCGCGCGCCCGAGCGATTGGAGTCCGGCGAGGAGCGTCTTCATGCCGGGATCTCCTGGGCGGCAAAGCGGCGGGCGAGCGCGCGCACTTCGGTGGCGGACGCGCATGCCAGCGCGGCGCGGGCATGATCGCGGCACGCCTCCATCGTCAGCGCGCGGACGCACGCCTTGATCGTGGGGACGACGCCGGGGGCGGCGGACAGTTCGGTCACGCCGAGGCCGAGCAGGATCGGCACCGCGAGCGGGTCCGACGCGAGGCTGCCGCAGACCCCGGTCCAGCGACCGCGTGTCGCGCCGCCCCGGCAAGTCTGGTCGATCAGGCGCAGCACCGACGGATGCAGCCCGTCGAGCGCGCTGGCGACCGCCGGATTGGCGCGGTCCATCGCGAGCGTATATTGCGTCAGGTCATTGGTGCCGATCGACAGGAAATCCGCCTCGCGCGCCAGCGTGTCGGCGGTCACCGCGGCGGCGGGGGTCTCGACCATGATCCCGAGCTCGATCGCGGTGGTGATGCCGAGCTCGTCGCGCAGCCGGTCCAGCACGAGGCGGACGCTGCGGACTTCCTCGACCCGCGAAATCATCGGCAGCATGATCCGGCATTGCCCGATCGGCGTGACCGCGAGGATCGCGCGCAACTGGTCCTCGAGCAACGCGGTATGCGCGAGCCCGACGCGGATGCCGCGCAGGCCGAGCGCGGGGTTTTCCTCGGGCGCCATCGCCAGATACGGCGCGGGCTTGTCCCCGCCGATGTCGAGCAGCCGGACGATCAGCGGGCGGCCTTCCAGCGCATCCGCGATCGCCTGATACTCGTGATGCTGTTCGGCGACGGTCGGTGCGGTGTCGCGTTCGAGGAACAGGAATTCGGTGCGGAGCAGCCCACAGCCCTCGGCGCCATTCGCGACGGCGGGGGCAGCCTCGACCGCCGCGCCGAGATTGGCGAAGACTTCGATCCGGACGCCATCGGCGGTGTGGCAGGCGATCGAGGCCTGAGCCAGCGCTTCGGCGCGTTTGCGCGCGGCGGCGGCTTGCTCGGCCTCGGCGTCGGCGATCTGGCGTGCGTCGGGGGTGGGGAGGACGATCCCGCTATTGGCATCGAGGACGATCCGCGCACCTTCCGGAATCGCGAGCGCCGCGTCGCCGACCGCGACCAGCGTGGGCAACGCCATCGACGCGGCGAGGATCGCGACGTGCGAGGTCGGCCCCCCGCGCGCGATGCACAGCCCGCCGAGCCCGTCCGCGATCGCGATCAGGTCCGATGGGAGCAGGTCGTCCGCGATCAGGATGGTTCCGGCGGGATAGACGTGGCGCTCGCTGGTGCTGCCGAGCAGCAGCGCGAGCAGGCGGCGTTCCAGATCGAGCAGATCGCCCGCGCGTTCGGCGAGGCGGGCGTTGCCGCCTGCGCGCAGGATGTCGGCCTGCGTGCGGATCGCGGTGCGCCAGGCGAAGCCAGCGCTTTCGCCGCGCGCGATGCCGGCCTCGGTCGCGGCGTGGAGATCGGGGTCGTCGAGCAGCCCTTCATGCGCGACGAGGATCTCGCGCGCGGGCCCCTTGAGGGTGGCGGACTGGGTGGCGATGTCCGTGCGGAGTGCGGCGAGCGCGGTGTCGAACGCGCTGCGTTCGGTCGCTTCGCCGCGGCCTTCGCGCGGGACCTCGACGTCGCTGACCTGGTGATGCCGGACCAATCCGACCGCGAGCCCCGGTGCCGCACAGACACCGCGGAGCGCGCCGTCGGGGAGCGGCGTGGTATCCTCGGGCTGGACGACCGTGACGACGGGATCGGGCGCTTCGTTCATGCCGGAGGCGAGCAGCGTGACGAGCGTATCGGCGGCGGTGGCGGCATCCTCGCCCTGCGCGACCACGGCGATCTCGTCGCCGAGTGCGATGCTCAGCCCGAGCAGCCCGGTCAGGCTGCGCGCGGACGCACTGCGCCCGTCTTTCTCGATCGTGAGCGTCGCGCGCGTCTCGCGCGCGAGTGCGGCGATCCGGGCGGCGGGGCGCGCGTGGATGCCGTGCGGCAAACCGATCCGGAGCGTGCGGCGCGCGGTGGTGGTGGTGTCGGCTTGGGGCGTGGCGTTGTGGTCAGGGGCGGGCGCGGGTTCCGCGGCCAGGGTGTGGAGCGTCATCAGCGGCGCGCCGATCTTGACCCAACCGGCGGGGGCGATGTCGGTGAGCGTGAAACCCGTCGCATCGGTCAGCAGGATCGGCGTGACGACCGCGCTGGCTTCGCGCACCAGCAAGTCGAGATCGAAGCGGATCAGCGCGTCCCCCGCGGCGACCCGGTCGCCCACGGCAACCAGTGTGGTGAAGCCGGTGCCGTTCAGCGCGACCGTGTCGATCCCGATGTGGATCAGGATCTGCGCGCCGTCGTCGGTCTCGATCGTGATCGCGTGGCGCGACGCCTGGAGGCCGATGATCCGCCCGGCGCAGGGCGCGTGGAGCGTGTCGCCGGTCGGGTCGATCGCTACCCCGTCGCCCATCATCCGGCCCGCAAACACTGGATCGGGCACGGCCTCGAGTGGCGTAACCCAACCTTCTAAAGGGGCGGCCAGGATGATCGACGCCATGATGTCTCCTCGGTGGGGGTAGGGGATGCGCGGTCAGGCGGCGCTGGCGTGGTGGCGCGTGGCCTCGCTCAGCGTGCCGCCGATCGTCGTGGACACCGCGTTGAAGTCCGCGTCCAGCACGACCCAATCCGCGCGCTGCCCGACCGCGAGGCTGCCGTGCGTCTGCGACAGGCCGAGGAACGCCGCCGGGTTGGTCGCCGCCATCGCCGCCGCCTGTGCGGGCGCGATTCCGAGCTGAACCACGGTGTTGCGGACTGCGCGCGCCATGTCGAGGTCCGAGCCCGCCAGCGTCCCGTCGGTGCCGACGCAGCGGCCGCCTTCGACGTGGATCTGGCGGCCCTGGAGCACGAAATCCTTCACGCGCGCGTTCACGCACGGCATCGCATCCGACACCAGCATCATCCGGTCGAGCGGACGCGCGCGCAGCGCGATGCGCAGCGCCGCATCGTCGACATGGAAGCCATCGACGATCAGACCGCAATAGACTTGCTGATCGTCGAGCGCCGCGCCGACCACGCCGGGCGCGCGGTGGGCCAGCGGCGACATCGCGTTGAACAGATGCGTGACGCCGGTGATCCCGGCGGCAAAGCCGTCGCGGGCTTGTGCATAGGTCGCGTCGCTATGGCCGAGGCTGACCAGCACGCCCGCGCGCGCGAGCGCCGCGATCCGGTCGAGCGCGGCGACTTCGGGCGCGAGCGTCACCATCACCCGGCCGCGACGCGGCGCGAGCAGGACGTCCATCAGCCGGTCGTCGAGCGTGCCGAAATGCTTCGGGTCGTGGATGCCCTTGCGCGACACGTTGATGACCGGGCCTTCGATATGCGCGCCGACCACGCCAGGGACGCCCGCCGCGATCGCCGCATCGGTCGCGTCGAGCGCGTGCGCGATCGCGTCGGTCGAATCGCTGATCAGAGTCGGCAGATAGCTGGTCGTGCCATAGGGGCGATGCGCTTCGCCGATCGCCGCGATCCCCTCGACGGTGAGGTCGGCGTTGAACAGCACGCCGCCGCCGCCATTGACCTGCGTGTCGATGAACCCGGGCATCAGCCAGCCGCCATCCAGATCGATCGCCCCCGAACCCGCATTGGCGTCGAGCGCGACGATTCCACCGTTCTCGACGTCGATCGTCGCCGCGGCCTGCACGCCGTGCGCGGTGACGATATGGCCGTTCACGAAGCTGAGCGAAGTCATAATGTGCGGGTTACCTTGCTGAGATGGCTCGGCGCATCGGGATTGTAGCCGCGCGCGCGCGACAGGGCATCCGCCATGCGGTAAAAACTCTGGATCATCAGGATCGGCTCGATCGCCGGATCCGCCTTGGCGGCGGGAACCGCCGTCGCCGAGGCGGTTTCGCCATCTGCACGTGCGTCGGCAAGGCAGACGACCGCGCCGCGCGCGGCGAATTCGGCAGAGGCCGCGCGAACGTCATCGCCCGCAACGTCCGAGGTCGCGAAGGCGATGATCGGGAAGCCCGGCCCGACGATCGCCATCGGACCGTGGCGCACTTCGGCCGAGCTGAACGCCTCGGCATGGAGCCCGCAGGTTTCCTTGAGCTTGAGCGCGGCTTCCTGCGCGACCGCGAGGCCGATGCCGCGACCGATGACGAACAGGTTGTTGGCGTCCTGCAGCGCGGTGCCGACCGGCTGCCAGTTGAACGCCCAGGAGCGGCGGAGCAAGCCGGGAAGCGCGGCGACCGCGGTCTGAAGCGAGGCCTCCTGCGACCATTCGGCGACCAGCGCGGCGATCGCGGCGAGCGAAGTGATGTAGGATTTGGTCGCGGCGACCGAGCGTTCGACACCCGCCGACAGCGCGATCAACGTGTCCGCCATCTCGGCCAGCGGGGAGGTGGTGTCGTTGACGATCGCGACGACGTGCGCGCCCGCGGTCTTCTGCGCGGTGACCGTGGCAAGGAGGTCGGGGCTGCGCCCGCTCTGCGAGATCGCGATGCACAACGCGTTGCCGCGCGCCACGGGGGCGGCATAGACCGAGGCGACCGATGGCGCGGCGGAGGCGACCAGAATGCCGATCCGCGTCTCGATCATGTATTTCGCATAAGTCGCGGCATGATCGGACGAACCGCGCGCGCAGGTCACGACGAGCGACGGCGGCGCGGCGCGCAGCGTGGCGCCAAGCTGGGCGAAGGCGGCGGCGTTCGCGACGAGCATCCGCTCGACCGCAGCATGCGCCTCTTCCGCTTCCAGGAACATCAGGGTCGGTCCCGGCTTTGCCGTGGACGTGTCAGAATTGGTGTCGTGCATCGCCTGTTCCATCCAGTATGCGACATGTCTAGGTAATATATTGGTCCTATTCAAGCCGGCAAATGAATGATCCGCGACAGTTCCGCGACACGCGTGGCGTCGGTGGTGGCGGTGTCCGGGCCGACGAATCCGAAGCGCCGTTCGGGCAGGGCGTCGTCCACCGGGTGGACGGTGCGGCATGACGCATGCAGCTCGCGTATCCCGGTCGCGAGGATTGCCGGGGCGGTCTCGGCGGAAACGCCGCTTCCTGCGAGGATCGTGATCCGGCCGTCGGCTTTGGCGTGGAGCGCGGCGAGCGTTGCCAGGCCGTCGATCGCGCGGGGGGTGCATCCCGATGTCAGGATCCGGTCGAACCCCAGCGCGATCGCGGTTTCGAGCGCGGCGAGCGGATCGGGTACGAGATCGAACGCGCGGTGGAGCGTCAGCGACAGCGGCGTGCCGCGGTCGGTACCGAGCGTGCGGGCGAGGGCGATCCAGCGGGCCAGCAGCGGCGCGTCCAGCGTTCGGTCCATAGTGCTCGCGCCGATCACGACCCCAGCGAGACCGGCGTCGGCGGCGGTGCGGATATCGTCCGCGATCAGCGCCTGTTCCGCCGCGTCATAGACGAATCCACCCGCGTTGGGGCGCGCGAGCAGATGCACCGGCAATGAGGCAGCAGCGGCGACCCGGATCAGCGATGCCGGCGGGGTCAGCCCGCCGACCGACAGAGCGGCACACAGTTCGATCCGGTCCGCGCCGCCGTCGATCGCGGCGGTGAGCCCGCCGACCGTCTCGACGCACACTTCGAGCGCGGCACCCGCGCGGCGGGGAACGGTTTCACGCAAACTTAGGCCTGGAATAGCGACGCTCCCTTATGCACCACGGTCCGTCCCGCCATGTCGGTGACGGCGTAGGTAAAGCCGGGTAGCAGGCAGAATGCGCCTACGTTGCCATGGGGGTCCAGCGCAAGGAACCCGACCTGTACCCCGCGGATCGCCGCGCCGCGCAGGTGCGCGATATGCTTGACCACTTCTTCGCACGCGGCTTGCGCGGACTTGCCCGCGCGCATCGATGCGACGACGCGCGCAGTCCCGGCGATGCGGGTGACTTCCTCGCCGAGCCCGGTCGAGGTCGCGGCGCCGACGCCCGCCTCGACATACAGCCCGCTGCCGACCTGCGGCGAATCGCCGACGCGACCGCGCATCTTGAACGCCATGCCCGAGGTCGTGCAGGCGCCCGCGAGCCGCCCATTGGCATCGCGCGCGAGCAAACCGATCGTATCATGGTCGAGCGCGCCGCCGGGCGTCCGCGTGATCTTGTTCTCGCTATTGGCTTCGGGGCGGTAGTGTGCGGTCTTGAGCCACTCGCGCCAGGCCTTTTCGGATTCGGGGGTGAGCAGCGACTGTTGCGGAAAGCCCTGGTCGCGCGCGAACCGCGTCGCGCCTTCGCCGACGATCAGCGTGTGCGGGGTCTTCTCCATCACGCGCCGCGCGACCGAAATCGCGTGGATCGTATTCTCGAGCGCGGCGACCGCGCCGACGTTGCCCGCATCGTCCATGATCACCGCATCGAGCGTGACGTGTCCGTCGCGATCGGGATAGCCGCTGTAACCGACCGAGTGGTTGTTCGGGTCCGCTTCGGGGACCATCGCGCCGGCTTCGACCGCGTCGAGCAGCGACCCGCCCTTGGCCAGGCGCGCATAAGCGGCGTCGTTGGCGGCGGCGCCGAAATCCCACGTCGACAGGATCTGCGCGCCGCCCTTTGCGGCTGGCGCGGCCAGCGCGCGCGTCATCGGAGCGGCGCCCGCCGCGGCGGTCAGCAGCGCGAGAAGGGAACGTCTGGTGGTCATGCATGCCCTCTTGCGAAACGCCAGTTGTGACATTCATGCCATAGTCTTTAATAAAGTCAAAAAAGTTTCTGAATGGTTACCCATAGGTATTGACCAAGGTCTCGTTTGAAGGGAACCTTTAGGCATGCAGCGGTCGCCTGGGGGGCGCGCTGCTTTCTAAGGGGGGATGTTCCAATGCCGTTTCGTTACGCGATTTCGTTGACTGCCATGGGCGCCGCGCTCGCCCTGAGCGCGCCTGCCAATGCGCAGCAGGGGAGCCCTGCGCCCGCACCGGACGCTGCGGTGGATCCGGCAGTTTCCGCAGAGACCAAGGCGAGCGTGATCGCCGGGCAGCCGGTCGTCGCCGCTGCTTCCGACGACAGGGACATCATGGTGACCGGGACGCGGATCACCCGCCCGAACATTGCGTCGGCCGCGCCGATCACGTCGGTGACGGCACAGGACATTCGGGCGCAGGCGCCGACCAATATCGAGGAAGTGCTCAACCGCCTTCCGCAGATCGCGCCGGACAGCCAGCAGAACTATCAGGATTCGGACGGGCGCCAGCGGATCAAGCTGCGCAGCCTCGGGTTCGAGCGGACGCTGGTGCTGATCGATGGAAAGCGTCTCGGCACGCAGAACGGCCAGGATACCGGGATCATTCCGGTGTCGTTGATCGACCGGGTCGACGTGCTCACCGGCGGTGCGTCGTCGGTTTATGGTTCGGACGCGGTCGCAGGCGTCGTCAACTTCGTGATCAAGCCCGATTTCAAGGGCATCCGGATCGACGGCAATTACAATTTCTACAACCATCAGAACCGCGACAATATCGTCACGCAGCAGGCCGCGCGCTACGGGTTCCCGGTCAACACGAGCCTGGTCAATGACGGCGGCCGTGCCGATGTGACGCTGACCGCGGGTACGGCGCTGTTCGACGACCGGCTCAACGTGTCGGGGTTCGTCAACTACAAGCACGCCAATCTGGTCGAATACACCGCACGCTCGACCTCGGCGTGCCAGCTTACCCAGACCGACAAGGACGGTCCGCTCGGTTGCTCGGTGTCGACCTATACCCCGAACGGCTATATCTCGCCGCAGTCCGGTGCCAACAGCGGTCTCGGCTTCGTCAACACGCCGACCGGCGGGCGCAGTTTCGTGCCGTATAACGCGCAGCCGGGCACGTCCAACGCCGCCAATCCCTATGACGGCTATTCATATCAGCGCGCGTTCGAGCGCGTGAATGCGGGCGGGTTCGCGTCGTTCAAGGTCAAGCCCGAGATCGAGCTGTACGGCTCGGCCTTGTGGTTCCGCGACGAGTCGACCAACCGCGTGCCGACGCGCGTGTTCGCGTTCAACAACTACGGGTCGACCCCGTATCAGGTGAATTGCAACAACCCGTTCCTGTCGGCCTCGCAGGCGACCGCGATCTGCGGCGCGGCGGCGGGCACCGGGACGACCGCACCGCTCGACGTGCGCTATCGCTTCGACAGCGCGCCGTATCTGCTCGATACGTACATCAACAGCGGGATCCGTGCGACGGGCGGTATTCGTGGCAAGGTCGGCGATGCGTGGACGTATGACGTCGGCGGCGTCTATGCGCGCAACCAGCAGGACTATATGCCCGCGACGCTCCCGAGTTTCGGGCGGGTCAACAACGCGCTCAACGTCGTCAACGTCAACGGGACGCCGACCTGCACCGCCACCGTCAACGGCACCTACCCCGCGTGCGTTCCGTTCGATGCGTTCAGCGCGCGGAACACCAACCAGTCGCTGGTCAACTACATCTTTGGCGGCGTCGACGCCGAGAAGCAGCGGACCGTCGGCATCCTGTACGACCTGCAGGCGAACGTAACCGGCGATCTCGGCAAATACGGCATCGCCTCGCCGTTTGCCGAAGACGGCCTCGCCTTCGCGGCGGGTGTCGAATATCGCGAGGAGCGGCAGTTCTCGGTCGCCAACGCGGCGTTCCGCGCGGATAACGGCGGGACCGATTCGGATCGCAGCCAGCACGTCTGGGAAGGCAACGTCGAAGTGCAGGCGCCGCTCGTCCAGCACAAGCCGTTTGCCGAGCTGATCCAGGTCAACGGCGGGCTGCGTCTGTCCAAGTACAACATCAACCCCGACACGTTCACGACGTGGAAGGCGGAAGGGCTGTATTCGCCGGTGCGCGACATCGTGCTGCGCGCTTCGTTCAACAAGGCGCAGCGGGCGCCGACGGTGGTCGAGGCGTTCCAGGCGAGCAACATCAACTTCTCGCGGCAGGGCGGATCGCAGAACGATTTCTGCGCCCCCGTCCCCCGGCAGATCGCCGACCCGAACAACCCGGGCAAGACCATCACCACGACGGTGCCGGTCGCCTCGCGCGAAGTTTGCCGCGCAACGGGCTTGTCGGACGCGCAATATGGCAGCGCGTTGCTGCTGTGCCCGGACAGCCAGTGCACGGTCCGCTCGGGCGGGTTCACCGCCGATCCGGAAACCGCCTACACGCAGACCTACGGCATCATCCTGAAGCCGCGGTTCGTCCGGGGCCTGGTGTTCTCGGTCGATCGGTACCGGATCAAGATCAACAACTCGCTCGGGTATAACGACGACAGCTATTACACCGATGGTTGCCAGCGTTCGAACGGCGATCCGTTCTTCTGCTCAGGCATCGTCCGCGCCGCCAACGGCACGCTGTATGCGCCGCTCAATGCGAACGCGACGAGCGGGTTCATCCGCGCGGGGACTACCAATTACTACACCTCGATCGCGCGCGGTTGGGACTTCCAGTCGCAATATGCGCTCGGCCTCGGGTCGGTCGGGCGGATGGACCTGAGCTTCAACGGCTCGCTGACCACCTTTGCCGGTGGCCAGGATTCCCCGGTCCAGCCGTCGCGCAACTGCGCGGGCTATTACGGCAACGGCTGCGGTCAGCTGCTGCCGAAGTGGAGCCACGGGTTGCGCGCGACCTATGTAACGCCGGACCAGGTGTTCAACGCCTCGTTCAACTGGCGCTATGTCGGTGCGCTGGTGAGTGCGAACAACTCGGGCGATCCCGCGATCGGCGGGACGCCGGAGCGTGCGCAGACGACCTTCGCGCGGATCTCGCCAGTGAGCTATTTCGATCTCGCGCTCACTTTCAACATCGCGAAGCGCTACAGCCTGCGGCTGATCTCGAACAACCTGCTCGACAAGGCGCCGCCGATCTTGCCGAACTCGTACAACATCAGCCTCGCGCGCAGCAACACGATCCCGGCACGGTATGACAGCCTGGGCCGCAACATCGCGATCGGCTTCACCGCGAAGTTCTGATCGTCAGGAACGGGGACAGGTCGCGACATGGACGCGACCTGTCCCACGCCTCGGAAGGCCTCTGCCGTGGTTTGACCTGCGACAGCGCAGGCGGCATCTGTTGACGATGACCATCCCCATGCTTTCCCGCCGCGATACGCTTGCCGCCCTGACCGGGGCCGCCGCGATCGCCGCTACCCCCGCGATCGCTGCGCCCGCGCCGTCCGCCGCCGCGTTGCTCGACCGGCTCGCTTGGGGATTGCTCGACATCGATCCAGCGCAAGCGACCAGTCTCGGGGTCGATACCGGCGCGCGTGCTGGCCTGCGCGGGCGGCTCGACGATCGGTCCCCGGACGGCGTCGCGCGGCGCCAGCGCTTCCTATCCGAGGCGCTCCGCGACCTGGCCCGCGTGTCCCGACAGGGTCTCGATGCGTCGCTGCTGACGAGCCTTTCGGTGACCGAAAGCGCGTTCCGCACCTCGCTCGACGGGATGGCGCTGCCGTACGGTGTCGCGACGATCGGCAACTGGCGGAACACGCCGTACGGTGTGATCCAGAACGTCGGGAGCTGGCTCGACGTGCCGCAACTGCTCGACGGTAGCCAGCCGGTGAAGACCGCCGCCGACGCGACCGCCTATCTCGCGCGGCTGGCGGCGATGCCCGCGCAGCTCGACGGGGAGACGGTGCGGATTCGGGCGGCGCGGTTGCAGGGGCTGGTCCCGCCGTCGTTCCTGCTCGACAAGACGATCACCGGGCTGACGCGGACGCTGGCGACGGTCGATGCGGCCGATGGCCCGCTGATTGGTCCGCTCGCGCGCAAGAGCGGGGCGATCCCGGGCGATTGGGTCGCGCGCGCGCAAGCGATCGCGCGGACCGCGATCGGCCCGGCGCTGGAGCGGCAGCTCGCCGAAATCCGCGCGCAACGCGCGGTGGCGACCGATGCGGCCGGTCTCGGCACGCGCCCGCGAGGACCCGAATGGTACGCCTGGGGGCTGCGCGCGGGGACGACCACGCGGCGCACCCCCGCCGAGATCCACGCGCTCGGCCGCGCCCAGCTGATTGACCTGCAGGCGCAGATGGACACGATCCTCAAGAGCTTTGGTCTGACGCAAGGCACCGTCGCGGCGCGGTCGGCAGAGTTGCAGAAGCGGCCCGAGATCGCCTTCTCGAACGACGACGCCGGGCGTGCGCAGATCGTCGCGTACATGCAGGGCAAGATCGATGCGATCCGCCCGCGTCTGCCGCAGGCGTTCCGCACGCTGGTCAAGGGCAACCTCGAAATCCGCCGGATGCCGCTGGCGGAGGAACCCGGTGCGCCCGCGGCGTACGGCGGCCCGGGGTCGCTCGACGGATCGGTGCCGGGCAAGATCTGGGTCAACCTCGGCGATCCGACGATCCACAACAAGGTGACGATCCCCGATCTGGTGTTTCATGAGGGCATTCCGGGCCATGTCTGGCAGGGGGAATATGCGCAGAAGCTGCCGCTGATCCGATCGATCCTGGCGTTCAACGCTTATACCGAGGGCTGGGCGCTATATGCGGAGATGCTCGCCGACGAACTGGGGATGTATCGGGACGATCCGGCGGGGCGGCTGGGGTATCTGATGGGCCTGTCGTGGCGCGCGGTGCGGCTGGTGATCGACACCGGGATCCACGCGATGGGCTGGACGCGCGAGCAGGCTCTGGCGGAATTCATTGCAGCGACCGGGCTTCCGCGGAGCAACGCGGTCAGCGAGGTCGAACGCTATTGCGCGTGGCCGGGGCAGGCGTGCGGGTACAAGCTCGGCCAGACCGAAATCGTCGCGCAACGCGACCGCGCCAAGGCTGCGCTGGGCGGACGGTTCGACGTGCGCGATTTCGATCAGGCGGTGGTCGAGGGCGGCAACGTTCCGCTCGACGTGCTGGCCGAAAACGTCAGCCGGTACATCCAGCGCGCGAAAAGCTGACGCCGCGCGGTGGTCAGCGCAGGCGGTTGAACCACGGGGCGGCGTCGTCACCGTAGAGCAGGAGGATCGCAAGGCCCTCGGTGCCCAGCTGGATGACCGACAAGGCGATCACCGCGACATCGCTGTCGCCCATCGGCGCGATCGCCCCGATGCCGCGCAGGAACGCTGCGCTGGTGCCGAGCCCGAGCACCCAGCGCAGGCTGAGCGTGTTGCGCGCGGCGGGCGACTTGGCGAAGACCACGAGCAGCATCATCGCCACCGCGAAGGCGATCCCCAAAATGCGGATCGCCTTGATGCGCAGCGCCAGCGTGTCCGCCGCGTCCGGCGCGATCGGGAAACCGAACTCGGGAGTCTGCGTCGCGTATAGTGCGAGAATCCCGGAAACGATCACCGAAAAGCCGAACATACCCGCAAACAAGGTGATCGAGAGCGGGCGCTGCACGGCTTTGTCTTCCACACTGGCTACGGCGGGTGTCGGATAAACCAGGCAGGTTTAAGATTTTCCTGCGGAAGCGGCGGTGTCGTGCCGCGGGTCGGTGATGGTGAGCCCTTCGGTTGCCCAGCGTGCGCGCGACTGGCACGTCTCTCCGGTCGCACCGGGGTATGGCTCGGCGGGGGCGGGATCGTCGAAGATCCGGATGCAATAGACGTCGCGGTGCGGTTCGTAGCGCGCCCGGTAGGTATCGGTGGTGGTGGTGCGGTTGTGCGCGGCGCGCGCTGGCGGTTCGGCGGGGGCGTGAGCGGGGGATGTAATGCCTGCAAGGCTCGCTGCGGCAATCAGGACGGGCACGATCATGCGGAAACTCCGGACGGTGTGAGGCGCCGCCCATGCGGCGCATCCGGCCCCATGCGATAAGTGTGCCAACATACTAATACACCGCGTTTCCGGGAGATACGCGCGGTCGGTGGATCAGTGCCGGCGGCAGGCTCCCCCAACCTTTGGCGTAAAGTCCGGATTTATCGGGCTTAACACCTTCGTTCGCGCGGGAGATGGCGGATCGCGAAGTATGGCGTCCGTCCCGGACAGTGCCCGGGTCGTGGCGTTGGAACGTCATCAACGGTCATTTTGGCGCAGACGGGCTTGACCGCTCGATTGCGGAAGACCACGGCCAAGGACATTCCGTTCGACCCGGGGGGCCTGTTCTTCCCGACTTTTTAAGATTGTATGCCCATGCGCCTGTCTCGCCTGTTGTCACCTTCCTCCAGCGACCTGGCGATCGACCTCGGCACCGTGAACACCGTCATCTACCTGCGCGAGAAAGGGATCGTCCTGAACGAACCTTCGGTCGTCGCGCTGGAGACGCTGGACGGGGTGCAGCGCGTCCGCGCGATCGGCGCGGAGGCCAAGCTGATGCTCGGCAAGACCCCCGATGCGATCCGGACGATCCGCCCGATGCGCGACGGCGTGATCGCCGACATCGATGTCGCCGAACAGATGATCAAGCACTTCATCGAGAAGGTGAACGGCGGGCGCAACTGGCTATCGCGCGGGCCCGAGATCGTGATCTGCATCCCATCGGGCGCGACCCCGGTCGAACGCCGCGCGATCCGGCAGGCGACGATGAACGCAGGCGCGCGCAAGGTGCATCTGATCGAGGAATCGATGGCTGCCGCGATCGGCGCGGGGTTGCCCGTCGCCGAGCCAATCGGTGCGATGGTGGTGGATATCGGCGGCGGGACGACCGAGGTCGCGATCCTGTCGCTGCGCGGGCTGGCGTACAGCACGTCGGTGCGCGTCGGCGGCGACCGGATGGACGATGCGATCGCGTCGAGCATTCGCCGCAAGCACAATCTGATGATCGGCGAGGCGACCGCCGAACAGATCAAGTTCGCGATCGGCACCGCGCTGATCCCGGAGGACGGCGTCGGCAAGGAAATGCGCGTGCGCGGGCGCGACCTGCTCAATGGCGTGCCGAGCGAGATCACCGTCAACCAGGCCGAGATCGCGCAGGCGCTTGCCGATCTGGTCGGGCAAGTGATCGAGGCGGTGCTCTCCGCGCTGGAGAAGACCGAGCCCGAACTCGCCGCCGACATCTTCGATCGGGGAATCGTGATGACGGGTGGCGGCAGCTTGCTTGCGGGTCTCGACACGGTGTTGTCGGAGGCGACCGGCCTGCCGGTGATCGTCGCCGAGAATGCGCTGACGTGCGTGGCCGTGGGCGCGGGGCAAGCGCTCGACGACCAGGTCTTCCACGGCGTGTTGACGACCGCTTGACCGCGCGCGTGTCCGCCGTGACGCGTTGATTTATAGGGCGATCTATATGGGAGTTTTATGCCGCCGCGGTTCGATCGCTCTCGAACCTTAACGGCGCGCGCGCCTATCTGACGCTTGGCTTGATCGCACGCCGCCGGGGTCCACCGGCCGCGCGACAGGATCGGGCCGAGGAGTCGCATCATGCTTTCGACCGTCGCTTCGACGTCAGACCAACCGCCCTGCGTGCTGATCGTGGGGCAGGATGCCGCGGGGCACTGGCTGGTCCAGGACAACCGCGGATGCCTCGAGGGGCGCTTCATTTCTTTGTCCACCGCCATGGCCTTCGCGCGCAGCGAAGGACATTCGCTGCCCGGCGCGCGTATCGTGCGCGCGACCGCGCCGCTGGTGCCGACGATCTCGTTCGCGAAGGTCGAGCCGTGGGAAACCGCCGAGCATTGGCGCCACGCGGCCTGACCGCGTCCGATCCCTATTTCCAGGACATTTTGATGACCTATCTGGCCGATCACAGCATAATGCTGTCCCCGAACGCGCGCCGGTCGCCCCGACCGCGCGCCCTTTTGCGACCACGCCGCGCCCCCCGTTGCCGCGATCCGCGCTGGGCCGCGCTGGCGGCGGCGCTGACCGCGCTGCGCGACGCCAACCGGCACAGCGTGCGTATCGTCGATGCGGATTGCGGGACGGGGACGCTGCTGCTGTGCGCGGTGCGCCATGCGCGGACGCTGGGGTTCTCGGCGATCGAGGCGCGCGGGATCGGGGCGACGCCGCATTGTATCGGGCGGGCGCGGAGCGCCGCTTCCGACGTGCGGGATCCCGCGATCGGGATTGCGTTCGAGACGGGCGACATCGTCGCCGCGCTCGGGTCGGAATGCGATCTGCCGGCGGACATCGTGCTGTGGCACGGGGATTCGCGCCACGCGGCGCAGCATCGGGCGCGCGCGCGTGCGATTGCGGGGGCCGGGCGGACCGTGATCGCCGACCCCGTACCGACCGAAACGCCAGTGCGGGGAGAGGCGGCATGACGCACCGGGACATGCTGTGGCGCGGCATCGGAGTCGCGCTGTTGGCGGCGGGGAGCGTCGTGGCGTCGCTCGAGCGGATCGGGGAGAGCAGTTTGCCGGGGCTGGTCGGTTTCGGTTTCGCGCTGCTCGGGTTCGTGCTGATCGTCCAGGGCAAGCGCGTGCCCGCCGCATTCCGGGTCGAACGCAGCCGCCACAAGCGCTTGCCGCAAACGCTCCACGCCCGGCGCGGGCGCAGGACGGCGCAGCGCCATGACTGACCTGATGCAAGCCATCCAGCCGTTCCCGCTCCGCGACGGGGTGCTGCATGCCGAAGGCGTCGCGCTGCCCGACATCGCCGCCGCCGTGGGGACGCCGAGCTATGTCTATTCGAGCGCCGCACTGCGCAGTGCCGCCCGCACGTTTCGCGAGGCGCTGGCGCCGATCCGGCGCAAGCATCTGGCGTTTGCGGTGAAGGCCAATCCGAACCTGGCGGTGCTGCAGCTGCTGGCGGAGGAGGGGTACGGCGCGGACATCGTCTCGGGCGGGGAGCTCGTCCACGCGCTGGCGGCGGGGATGCCCGCGTCGGGAATCCTCTATTCCGGGGTCGGCAAGACCCGGCGCGAGCTGGTCGCGGCGCTGGATGCCGGGATCGGGCAGTTCAACATCGAGCTGGAGGAAGAGGGGCAGATGCTGGCGATGCTCGCGCGCGCCAGAGGCGTACGGGCGACCGCGGTGCTCCGCGTCAATCCGGATGTCGATGCGGGGACGCATGCCAAGATCTCGACCGGGCGGAAGCAGAACAAGTTCGGGGTGGCTTACGGCGATGCCTTTGCGATCTATGGTCGGCTGGCGGCGCTCGACGGGCTCGACCTGTGCGGCATCGCGATCCACATCGGGAGCCAGCTCGCCGATCTCGCGCCACTGGAGACTGCCTATCGTCGGACCGGCGCGCTGATCGCGGCGTTGCGCAGTGCGGGGCATCGGATCGACCGCGTCGATCTGGGCGGGGGTCTGGGTGTTGCTTACCGTCCGGGCGAGCCGATGCCGCGGGCCTGGGCGTATGGGATCATGGTGGACCGCGTCACGCGCGACTGGGACGTGACGCTCACGTTCGAACCCGGGCGCTTCATCGCGGCGGCGGCGGGGGTATTGTTGACCGAAGTCGTGTGGATCAAGCCCGGCGCGCCCGACCCGCATGTCATCGTCGATGCGGCGATGAACGACCTTGCGCGGCCCGCGCTATACGATGCGTTCCACGATTTCGCCGCAGTCGAACCGAGCGGGGCGCGGATGGTGGCGAACATTGCCGGTCCGGTCTGCGAAAGCGGCGATACTTTCGCTACGGGGCGCGAGATCGACCGGGTGAAGGCGGGCGACCTGGCGGTGTTCCGCACCGTCGGGGCCTATGGTGCGACGATGGCGTCGACCTACAATTGCCGCGCGCGCATCCCCGAAGTGCTGGTCGACGGCGACCGGTTCGCGGTCGTCGCGGACCGTATCACCCCCGAGGCGATGTTGCGGCACCAGCACTTGCCCGAGTGGACCGCACGCCCTGCGGTCCGGCGCGCGGCATGACGGGGAAGCCGCACGCGGGGGCACCGGACGACGCACGCACCGGCGCGACCGGCGCGATCCGCCCGCGCATGACCGGGCGCCTGTCGCTCGGCCATGCGCGGACCGCGCCGGGGGGATCGAACCGGCGCGGCGGCGATCAGGCGTCCGGGTAATCCGCCGCGAGGCTGGCGTCGCGGTGGCGTTCGATTTCGGCCGACCGGGCGCGAAGCTTGTCGCTGACCGCGTCATAGCCCCATTTGCCGAGCACGAGATGCCGTGGCGGATTGGGATCGACCGTCAGCGCGATCATCGCCTCGCCCGCGCGGACGGGGTCGCCCGCCTGCTTGCCGCTGACCCCACGCGTATCCGCGAGACGTTTGCCCGCGGTATCGGCGTAATCGGCGATGGTGCTCTGCGTCTGCTGGAGCGAGCGGCCCGCCCAGTCGGTGCGGAACGGACCCGGCTCGACACAGGTGACGTCGATCCCGAGCGGCGCGACCTCGGCCAGCAGTGAATCCGAAAAGCCTTCGACCGCGTGTTTCGAGGCCGCGTAATAGCCCGAGGCCGGAAACCCGACGAGGCCCGCGACCGAGGTGATGTTGATGATATGCCCGCTCTTTTGCGCGCGCATGTGCGGCAGCACCGCGCGCGTCATCGCGAACAGGCCGAAGACGTTGGCGTCGAACTGCTGGCGGATCTCCGCGTCGACGCCTTCCTCGATCGTGCTCTGGTAGCCGTAGCCCGCATTGTTGACGAGCACGTCGATCCGGCCGAACTTTTCGATTGCGGCTTTGGTGACCGCGTCGATCTGGTCCTGGACGGTCACGTCGAGCGCCAGCGCGAGGACGCGGTCGGGGGCGGCCTTGGCAAGGTCGGCGACGCGGTCTGCGTCGCGCGCGGTGGCGATCAGGCGCCAGCCCCGGTCGATGATCAACTGCGCGAGGTCGCGCCCGAAACCGGTCGAGCAGCCGGTGATCAGCCATACGGGGGAGGGGGAGAATGCCATGCGCGTTTCGCTTTCCGGGTCAGGGGTTTGCAGCACAACGGCTTACCAAGTGGGGAGTTCATCGCTTTTCGACCGGGCACCGCATCCGTTCGCGCTAAGGGTTGCCGCACGCGTCGCATGTTTTCTAAGCCCCGCCCCTGAAGGGGAGTGGTTGGGGGTGGGGCAGTGCCCTGCAGAGAGGTCGGCTTTGCTGATCTTCCCCACCCCAACCCCTCCCCTCAAGGGGAGGGGCTTCTTTGCATCGTCCTTCGTCGGGGCCGGTCGCCGCCGCCGGGCGTTGAGCGCGCGATATCGGGGCATGGTGCCCGACCAAGGAGATCATGATGCGGACGTTTACTGTAGGCAATCCGATGACGCTCGATACGCTGGCGCTCGGTGAGAGCGCGGATCCGGGCCAGCCGGGCGCGGGCGAGATTCGCGTCGCGCTGCACGGCAGCTCCCTCAACTTCCATGACCTTGGCGTCGTGACCGGGCGGATGGGAGAGGCTGCGGGCCGGATCCCGCTCGCCGATGGCGCGGGGCTGGTCGAGGCGGTCGGCGACGGCGTTACCGAATTCGCGGTGGGGGACATGGTCGTGTCGTGCTTCTTCCCCGACTGGCAGGACGGGACACCGACGATCGGCGACTTCAGCCGCACGCCCGGCGACGGGATCGACGGATTCGCGCGCGAGGCGGTGGTGCTGCCCGCGACCGCCTTCACGCACGCGCCCAAGGGCTATGACGCGGTCGAGGCGGCGACGATCACCACCGCCGGGCTGACCGCGTGGCGCGCGCTGGTGGTGGACGGCAAGCTCAAGGCGGGGGACACGGTGCTGTTGCTCGGGACCGGCGGCGTGTCGATCTGGGCGTTGCAGATCGCCAAGATGATGGGCGCGGTGGTCGCGATCACCTCGTCGTCGGACGAGAAGCTGGAGCGTGCGCGGGCGCTGGGGGCGGATCACTGCGTCAATTATCGTGATACGCCCGAATGGGGCAGCGCGATCCTGGAGTGGACCGGTGGGCGCGGGGTCGATCACGTCGTCGAGGTCGGCGGGCCGGGGACGCTCGCGCAGTCGATCACGGCGGTGCGCGTCGGCGGGCATATCTCGCTGATCGGCGTGCTGACCGGCGGCGCGGGTGACGTGCCGACCGCGGCGCTGATGTCCAAGCAGGCGCGGTTGCAAGGGCTGATCGTCGGGAGCCGCCGCGAACAGCAGGAATTCGTCCGCGCGCTGGAGGCGAGCGGGGTGCGCCCGGTGGTCGACCGCTGCTTCCCGCTGGAGCAGCTCGCCGATGCGTTCCGTTATGAGGTGGGCGCGGGGCATTTCGGGAAGATCGGCGTGGAGTGGTGGGGGGGTAGCTGGAGGAGGCGGGGGCGGGCAATTTGCGGGCTGGGGAGCCGGTATCGGGTCCGCTACCTGGCAGCTTGCTGCCCCCTGCCGTCTCCCCTTCCTGGAAGGTGGGTTCGTATGGGGAGAGCGTGGCGCGCGCCGCTGGCCAACCCATCCCGCTCCCCTCCCTTTCAGGGAGGGGAGCGGGATGGGCTTGCGTTCGATTTCGCGTCGGTCAGGCCGGCACGGTGTCGTAGACCACGACCTTGCGCCACAGCGGCGAGCACGTCTTGACGAAGGCGAGGTGCGCGGGATGCTCCTGATAGGTTTTCTGATCGGCGATCGTGTCGAACAGCATCAGCTCCGAAACATCGAAGCTGGAATCGACCACGTCGCGCTGTTCGGTTCCCGCCGGCACGCCGACGTGGAGCGCGCGCACTTGCGGGACCGCGGCAAGCGTCTTTAGTCCGGCCACCAGTTTGGCGCGGTCTTCGGCATTTCCCGGACGCTTGAGCCAGAAGAACACCTGGTGGCGCAGCCCGCCCGCTTCCGCGGCTTTGGCCGGGCCCGTGATCGCCGCTGCCGCGGCCGCAAAGGCAATTCCCGTCAGTGCGTCTCTCCGGTCCAACCCCACGCTGCTCCCCCGCTTGTTCAGACCGTGCACGTCTTCACGGCCTGCGCGAGCGCGGTCAGCGGATCGCCGACCGGCATGAATTCATGCGCGAAATAGCCCTTGAACCCCAGGTCGGCGACGCTCTTGGCGACCGCGTGCCAGTCCACTTCTTGCGTGCCGTCGAGATTGTGGCGCCCCGGGACCCCGCCGGTGTGGAAATGCCCGAGCCACTGGATGTTCTCGCGGATCGTGGCGATCAGGTCGCCTTCCATGATCTGCATATGGTAGATGTCGTACAGCAGCTTGACCCGTGGCGAGTTGACTTCCTTGCAGACCTTCACGCCCCACGCAGTATGGTCGGCCATGTAATCGGCATGGTCGCGCTTGCTGTTGAGCAGTTCGATGCAGATCGTGACGTCATTATCCTCGGCGATCTTCTTGACGCGGTTGAGGCCGATGACGGCGTTGGCGGCGCCTTCCTCGTCCGACATGCCCTTGCGATTGCCCGAGAAGGCGATGACGTTGGGGACGCCCGCCTTGGCCGCCTGCGGGATGCCGACGCGGAACGCCTGTTCGATCGCGTCGTGGTTCTCGCGGCGGTTGAGGCCGTTGGGGATCGTCATCGGGGCGGCGGCATAGCCCATGGTGCAGCGCATCCCGTATTTGCGCGGCGTCTCGTAATCGGCGGGTTCGAGCAGATCGATGCCCTGCAACCCCATCTTCGCCGCGGCGGCGCAGAGCTGGTCGAGCGGGATCTTCTGGTAGCACCAACGGCTGACCGACTGTTTGAGCCGACCGGCCGATGGGGCGGCCAGGAGGGGGCCAGGAAGTCCCGTTGCCGCAAAGGCCGCGAGGGAGGATCCGATGATGGTGCGCCGCGTGATCATGCCCGCATCCTAAATGAGAAGTGCGGCACGGCAAGCTGTTGTCTTATAAATTCGGAAATAGAGTCGGGCGGGGCGCGTCAGCCCCGCTTCTGCAGCGTCTGCCAGTGCCGCAGCCCCTCGGTGCGGACGACTTGCGCGATCGTGGCGGGGGTGAGGCCGTTGCGCGCGGTGTGCGGGAACAGCACGGTGGTGACGTCGCCGCCGATGCTCTCCATCCGTTCGATCACGCGGCGGCACGTGCCCGTGTTGGTGCGCGCGACGCACAGCTCGCGGCCAAGCGCGCGGTGCAGTGCGAGCGAGCCTTCACCGAGCTTCTCGAACGGGCCGGTATCGGCGACGATCACCGGGATCGTCCGCCCGTGCGCGATCACCACGCCAAAATCGCCGACGTCGACCCCGGTCTTTTGGGTGAAGCGGCCCTGTTCGTCGCGCGGGCCTTCCCACGGGATGACGACATAGGGGATCTTGTCCGCGTCGACCGGCGTCTCGCCGCCCTTGCCGTCGGGGAGCATCAGCGACGTCGGGCATTGGTCCATCCTGCCATGCGCGGGACTGCACGCGAATGGCGATCCGTCGAGATCGACCGCGAGCTTTGCGACATAGGCGACCGCATTCCCCGGCAGACGGCGGAGCGCGGTGACCGCGTTCGGGTCGTTGCGACACCCGTGGACCTTGTGGCCGTGAAACCGGTCCGCGCGATCACACGTGCCGAATTCCTGGCGATACGCTTCGTCGATCGGGTCGCCCGCGGGGAGCACGACGCCCGCGGGCCACGGGGCGGATGCCGCGTGGACTGGGCGCGACGGCGGTGCCGCAGCAGCCGTCGTCGCGCCCAGCAGCAGGGTGAGGCAGGTCAGGAAAGGTTTCATGGTTCAGGACGTCGCAGCGGCTCGAGGATCGGTCGCGCCTTCCAGCCGGGCGTCTTCGGCGATGATCGCCTTGGGCACGGTCGGCAGCGACGCATAGGGGAGGGAGCGGTGGAGGGTCAGCGCCCAGCGATCGAGCCAGCCGTCGCCGTTCGGCCCGACATAGGTGTCCGGGGTGCGGTAGGCCGGATCGCGCATCGCGGTGTCGAGCGAGACGACACGCAGATGCTGGTCGCGCAGGATCGCAGCGAGATCGTCGATGCTCGCGGCGTTGAGATGGCTCGCGTGAAGCAGGAAGACGAACGCGGGCTCGCGGCCGAACAGCGCGCGGCCCGCCTGCCGGTACCACGGCACGATCTGGCGGGTGTAGGCGAGGTAGGCGGCGCGGATTCGCTCGGCACCGGCATGGTCCCCGCGCGCGACCGCGGCGTCATAGGGCGTGGCGAAGCGCCAGTCGGAATTCTCCATCGTCACCGGCGCGACGCGGTAGCCGTGCGTGGCGAGCCATCCCTCGAACCGGTGGCGGACCGCGTGCGTCAGGCCCGTCTCGAGATAGGGATAGCGATACCAGCGCTCGCGCCGCCCGCGCGCGGCGAGCAGCGCGCCGGTTTCCTGTGCGCCGTGGGCAACGTCGGCGATGTACGTTTCGACCGGCACGGCGTTGAGCGAGAGGTGCGAATAGCTGTGGTTGCCGAGGTCCATCCCGGCGTCGAGCCACTGGCTCAGCATGCGGACGCGGTCCGCCCGATCCGGGGTTGCCAGCTGGGCCTCGTTGACGAAGCCGGTCGCGGTGTCATGCGCGCGCTTGAGCCCGGCGAGCAGCCGCGTGGTCATCGCCGCGCCGTCCGCCGCCGACGTTTTTGCGCCGAATACGGGCAAGTCGTCGAAGGTCAGCGCGACGGTTCCGCTGGGGGCAGGCGCGGCGATGGCGGGGGCCGTCGCCAGGCTCAGCAATGCCGTTGCCACCATGCGGAACGCTGAACCGAACGGAGAGATTTTTGCGGGCATCGCGACGGGCTTTCGGGTGAGAGGTGGTCGCGGGGGTGCCGTCACGATGCGCGCGCGCTGATTCCCGGCGACAACGATACCGCTGTCGCCGGAAAGCGGCAGACCGCGCGGGATCAGCGCGCGGGTTGTGCTGCGGCGGCCTTGGCCTTTTGCTTGTAGTGATGGTGCGCGATCACGCAGCCGGCCGCTGCGCCGGCGATCGCATGGTGGTGCGCGTAATGGCCGGCGACTCCGCCGGCGACCGCGCCGCGGATGCAGCCCTTGGCCGATGCGGCGGTATCGAGCGTGATGGTGCTGGTGGCCAGCGCGAAGACGGCGAGTGCGGGCGCGAGAAGCTTGGTCATGAGATCCCTCTACAACGGGTGGATCCCGGTTCTGCGCTTCGCTGGATGACGCCGCAGCATCGCGGGCATGAACTTCCTGTCATGCCCGGCAGGGGGTAGTCTCAGACCTTGGCGGAATAGATCATCCGGCCTTGGCCGAGCCGCGCGAAGACCTGGTCGAGATCGCCTTCGCTGACCGCGAAACACCCCTGGCTGCGGCCGAGCTGGCCGTGCGTGCGGACCATCTCCGGATCGGCATACCAGGCCGAATGCACCACCAGCGCGCGCTGCAACGCTCGGTAGTTGGTGGCATCCAGCCCGATCAGCCGTTGCGACCGACCATGTTTGCCGACGTAATAGTCCGACGCGACGAACGCGCCTTCGCTCGAAGCGTTCGACCCCTCGTTGTTCGAGAAGCGCTGCAGATAGCCGGTGTGCGACGGATCGCTGCCGCTGCCGTGGGTGACGAGCAGCGTCGTCGCCATGCCATTGGCCATGTCGACCAGATAGAACCGCGGCTGCGCGGAGGAGAGCGAAAAGTCCGCGATCGCGATGCGGTCATGGTGCGGAATTTGCGACCCGTGGCGCTGCAGCGCGGCCAGCGCGTGGCGGAGCAATTCGGGGCGGACGACTCGCGTCGAGGCGAGTGGCTGGATCGTTGCGGGAGCCATCGGACGGCCGAAAACGGGCGCCTGCGCACGGGCCGGGACGATGGTCGAAGCGCCGAGCATTGCCAGGGCGGAGCCCGCAAATGCGCGACGTGAAATGGTAAGTGACTGATCTTGCACGGTTTGGAACATGTCCCTCGTCGTTGATGGCTCTGCTTTACCATATAAATGGGTATCAGTGTCTTAATCGGCGGGGTTCGATCCCCGTTCGAGACGGTTTCCGTCCCGTGACTTGGGCGGTTCGTCGCAAAGCGGCGGTTCGGCCGAGCCGAATCGCGCCGCTGGACGGGGCGTCAGGCCGGAGTCGGTGCTGGAATCGGGCGGATTTCCGGCATTGGGCCGACGGCGCGCGTCGCTATATCGGGTCGATGGCTTTTCACCAGACCGACCTGTTCGCCACGCCCGCCCCAGCCGGACTGACCGCTGCCGAGGCGTTTCTGTCCCCGGCGGAAGAGCAAACGGTGATCGCGACGATCGAGGCCGCGGACCTGACGCCGTTCCGCTTCCAGCAGTGGCTCGGCAAGCGGCTCACCGCATCGTACGGCTGGCATTATGATTTCGAGCGGGGGAGTTTCACTCCGGTCGCGCCCATTCCGGACGTGTTGTTGCCGATCCGCGCGCGGGCGGCGGCGTTTGCCGGGCTGGCGCCCGACGCGCTCGTCCAGGGGCTGCTGATCCGGTACGATCCGGGCGCGGGGATCGGGTGGCATCGCGATCGCCCGATGTTCGAGCATGTCGTCGGCTTATCGCTCGGCGCGCCCGCGACGATGCGGTTCCGGTTGCGGGACGGCGAACGTGGGGGGCGCGCTACGTATCGGCGCGAGGCGCAACCGCTCGCGCCGCGCTCGATCTATCACCTGTCGGGCGAAGCGCGCTGGGCGTGGGAGCACAGCATCGCGCCGATCGAGGCGACGCGTTGGTCGCTGACGTTCCGCAGCCTGTCCGAGCGGGGCCGGATGGAGGCGCGCGGCGGCGGCGTGTGAGGCCTCAGATCTTCGCGGCGCGTGCGGCGCGGCGGCGCTGTACCCCGCGCACGGTGCCGACCAGCCGCGACAGCACCAGATCCTCGATCCCGGCATAGCCGAGCCCGAGGTGGTCGGGTCGCACGCCGGTCGCATCCCCCAGCCGCAATCCGCCGGTGCGCAAGCCTGCACGCCCGATCCGCGCCCAGCGCCGCGCGGTTTCCCAGCGGATCAGCTTGGCGTTTTCGCGATCCGGACGGTGCGTTGCCATGAAGTCCTCCTGCAACGTGACCAGCGCCGCGCCGACGCGCTCCAGCGTGGCGCGATCGGGGACGGGCTGGTGCGCCATTACATGCGCGACGATCAGCGCCGCCGTGTCTGCCGCGACGTCCCCGAAGCGTGCGGCATAGACGCCCGCAAGCACGCGCGTGGCACTGTCGCGCATCGCGGTCGCCTGGCGCTGCGACGCGCCGGCGGCGTGGCGGCGATAGGTGAGCAGCTCGGCGTCGATCCGCGCGACCCCGCCGATCGGCAGGATGCGGTGGTAGAGATCGAAATCCTCGGCATAGAGCAGCTCGGGCCGGTTGAACGGATCGAGCCGGCGCGCCGCATCGGTGCGGATCATCACCGAGGACCAGACCAGCGGGTTCTCGATCTGCAACAACCACGCGATCAGCGCTGGCGTCGACACCGGCGCGAGCGGGGAGGGCAGGATCACGCCGTCCTGCAACACGTTGGCGGCGGTGCCCACCAAGGCGACCGCGGGATGCATGTCGAGATACGCGACCTGCCGCGCGAACCGCTCGGGGTGGCACAGATCATCCTGGTCGAGCGCCGCGATGCAGCGCCCGCGCGCGAGCGCGAAGCCCGCGTTGCGCGTCAGCACGACGCCGCGATTGCGCTCGGCGCGGATCAGGCGGATGCGCGGATCGTCGATCGCGGCGACGACTGCGACCGTATCGTCGGTCGAGCAATCGTCGATCACGATCACCTCGAAATCGGCGAGCGTCTGCGCCTGCAACGACGCGATCGTCTCCGCGACCAGCGCGGACCCGTTGTAGGTCGGGATGATGACGCTGACGACGGGGTCGGGGGTGGTGAGAAACGTCATGCGACCGCGCGCACCGCGCCGCCGAGCACCTGATCGACGATCATCGCGCCGACGTCGTTCTGCCATTGCCACAGGCCGTTCGCCTGCCCCGAGAAGCTCGCTTCCCCGCCCAGATGCCCCCAGGGCACGAACCCGGCGGCGAGCCCGATGCCGTACAGCCCCGGGATCGCGGCGCCATCGGCGGCGACCACCCGGCAATGCCGGTCGACCATCGCGCGTCCGTCCTGCGCGGCGAGCGCGATCGCGCTGCCGTCGCTGTCGCGGACGTCGAGCGCGCGCGGACGATAGCCGAGCGCGGCGATCACCAGATCCGCTTCCGCCAGCCGCGTCCGCACGAACGGATCGTCGTTGCCCGCGACGCGGTGCGCCACGACGCGCGGATCCGGCGCACGACCATCGACGCGGAGCATCCGCAGGACCAGTTCGCGCGCCTCCAGCCGGAACCCGGCGAGCCGATAGACGAAGCCGCTGACCGGACAGATGTCGTCCGGGCCGAAATCGGTGAACCCGTCCGCGCGCGCCGCTTCGGGGGTGGGATAGAAGGGGCGCAGCGGGCGGCGGTGGAGCAACGTGATCGCTTCCGCGCCGAACGGGATCGCGGCGGTCTTGAGCAGGAGCACCGTCGTCGCGAGCGCGCTGGTCGATCCGCCGATGATGACGATCCGCGGATTGCGCTTGCGCGACAGCAGATCGATGATCTTGGCGGGGCCGCCGAGCGCGAGCGCTTCGTCCGACTGCATCAGCCGATCGCCGACTTCGCTGACGAGCGACACACCGCCGACCTGCTGCGCCGCGAGCCGGTCGAGCGGTTGATGCCCGCCCGTCGCGATCACGACCGATTGCGAGAGTTGATCGAACTCCACGCCGTCGGCGATCCGGCGCATCCGGCTCGACCACAGGCCGGTGGATGTGCGCGTCGTCGACAGCACGTCATGCCCGGTCAACACGGTTCCGCCATGCCGCCCAACCAGGCCGTGCAGCCGTTCCCCCGTCGCGCGGACGAACGGGCCGGCCTCGACCAGCGGCACGCCAAGCGCACCGATGTGCCGCGCGACCGCACGCCCCGCGGGATGATCCGTCAGCGCGGCGATCTCGGGATGCGGATTGTCCTTCACCGCGCTCAGGAAGGTTTCGGCGGTGCTGTCCGACGTGATGCCGTACCGCCCGATCCGCCCCTCGCCGAGCGAATCGCCGCGTTCGGCGACGATCAGCCCCGATGCCGCGAGGTCGGCGAGGCGTCCGCGCTTGCTCGCCGCGGTCAGCATCGCGGTGCCGGCCGGGCCGCCGCCGACGACCAGCATCGATGCGATCGCCGGGGCACGCGGGCGGGCGGGGACGCGGTCCTCCGCCGCCAGCACGCGGTGGATGCGTTCGACGATCTCCGCGACGTCGTCGATCCCCATCGCATCGGTGACGGGGAGCGACAGCGAGCGTGCGCCGACCGAATCGGCGACCGGGGTCGGCAGGAAGGTCGCGCGGCGCTGGAACAACGGCTGTTCGCCGAGATGCGGGCTGAAATAGCGACCGACACCGACTCCCGCGGCCTCGATCGCGGCGGCGATCGAATCGCGACGGTGCGCGAGATGCTCGGGCAGCAGGATCGGCATGAACTGGCTCGCGCGACGCCGACCGGTCGCTTGCTGGAAGGAGACGCCGACGAGCTGCTCGCGGTACGCCGCCTCGAGCGCGGCGCGGTGGTCGCAGATCGCGTCGATCTCGGCGAGCTTGGTGCGTGCCATCACCGCGATGACCTCGGGCAGCTTGGCGTTCAGGCCATCGAGCGTCGCGCTGCGTCCCGCCTCGAACCCGAAATTGGCCATCGCACGGAGGCGTGCGATCAGCCGTGCGTCGCCCGAATGGATCAGCCCGCCCTCGGCGACCGCGAAGGTCTTGGTGGCGTGCATCGAATGCACCACCGCGAACGGCGCGTCCGCGCCGAAACCCATTCCCGAGTCGTCGATCGTGCCGAGCGACGCGGCGGCATCGATCACCACGCCGACGCCGGTCTGCCGTTGCAGCCAGGCATAGCGGTCGAGATCGATCGCCGTGCCGAAGGTCGCGTACGGCAGCAGCACCGCGATCCGGTCGCCATGTTCGGCGAGCAGGCGTTCTTCCTGCGCCGCGTTCGCGGTCCAGTCCGCCGGGTCGATGTCGCAGATCAGCGGGGTCAGCCCGGCCCAGATTGCCGCCTGTGCGGTCGCGGCGAAGGTCAGCGCGGGCATCAGCGCGTAGCGCCCGTCCGGCTGCTCGCCGACCGCCTCGCGCAGCGCGACCATCAGCCCGATCGTGGCGTTGACGACGGCCAGCGTCGCACCTTGCCCGCCGAACAATTGTGCGGTCGCATCCTGTTCGAATGCGCGAACTTCGGGACCGTTGTTGCTGAACACGCCCGACGCCTCGACGCGCTGCAGGGCCGTGCGGTGTTCGCTGAGGCGCGGGGGGTTGGGGGCGATCAGGGGATAACGCTGCATCGAGGGGCGCCTGGGCTGGGAATGTCCCGGCGGCTTGTGCCCCGAAGCCTCCTAAAAACCCGTTACGCTCCCCCCGTTGCGCGCCCCCGACGCGGTTACCCCTCGCGCGCGACCGCGAACCCGGCGAACGACTGGTTGACCGGCATCAGCTCGAGCGTGTTGATGTTGAGGTGCTTCGGCTGTTCGGCGACCCACAGCATGGTGGCGGCAATGTCCTCGGCGGTCATCGGGTTGACGCCGCCGTAGAGCTTGTCCGACGCGGCCTGGTCGCCGCCGGTGCGGACGGTGGTGAATTCGGTCTCGACCATGCCCGGTTCGATCGACGTGACGCGGACGCCCTTGCCGTGCAGGTCGGCGCGGAGACCCAGGCTGAACTGGCGGACGAACGCCTTGGTCCCGCCGTACACATTGCCGCCGGCATAAGGGTAGGTCGCCGCAACCGACGACAGGTTGATGATCGCGCCTTTGCGCGCGACGATCCCCGGCAGCAGCAGCCGCGTGACGGTGACCAGCGCGGTGATGTTGGTGTCGATCATCGTCTGCCAGTCGTCGAGTTTCGCTTCGTTAGCGGGCGACGTGCCGAGCGCGAGACCGGCGTTGTTGATGAGCAGGTCGATGTCGGCGAAATCGGCGGGCAATCCGGCGATCGCTTTCTCAAGCGCGGCCTTGTCGCGAATGTCGAAGGCAAGCGTGTGAACGGTGTCCGCGCCGAGCGCTTCGGTCAGTTTGTCGAGACGATCCGCGCGACGCCCGGTGGTGACGACGCGCCATCCGGCGGCGGCGAAGGCATGGACCGCTGCCGCACCGATCCCGGCGGTCCCGCCAGTGATGAAGGCGGTACGCTTGGTCTCGGTCATGGAGGGGGTCCATTCGCGCTATAAAGGAATGGTGCCCGAGGGCGGATTCGAACCACCGACACTGCGATTTTCAGTCGCATGCTCTACCAACTGAGCTACTCGGGCACACCGGGCGACCCCGCTGGGGCCGTCTGGGAAGCGGCCTCTTAGTCGGGAGATTTCGTGCTGTCTAGCCCGTCTTCTTCATCTCCGGGCGGAGTCGTCACAGGAATTGCATAACCTTCGCCCAACCATTGCAGCAGGTCGCGGTCGCGACAGCCCTGGCTGCAGAAGGGGGCGTGCGCCTGCGACAGGGGTTTGCCGCAGAGCGGACAGGGTTTGTTGCGGGGCATCAGGCGCTTTCGAAGATCGGGGTGACGCCGGTACGCTGCGCCAGCGCAGCGGTCCAGGCGGGGTTGGCGCGGAGCGCCGCGTGAACGCGCGGACTGACGCGGTGATTCGCCGGGGCCGGGGGCGGGGTGCGCTCGATTCGCCGGAGCAACGCGCGGGCTTCGGCGGCGGCAGGATCGGCGCGGAGGAGTTCGGGGAGCGATGCGCGCGGGCGGCGGCGGATGATCTGGACGAAGCCGAAGCCGTTCATCGCGGTCCGGTCGAACGGCTGCGGGAGGCCCGCGTCGATCGCTGCATCGACCGCGGCGCGCGCCGCCTTGCCGGTGATCGTCGGGAAGTCGATTCCGATCGATCCGCCGATATCCATCCGCACGATCGCCGCCGCGACCGCTTTCGCCGCCGCAAGTGCAAGCGGTTCGAGCGGGGGATAGCCGTCGACGTCGAACAGCGTCATCGCGGGCGTGGGGCTCATCCGGAGCGCACCACCGACCGACCCGTAGAAGACGATGTCGCCAGTCATCGCTTCCTCGAGTCCCTCGGACCAGCCCGCCGCCTCGAGCGCATCGGGTTCGTGCGCGTGGAGCGTGCGAACGGGGATGCCGCTTGCGGTGATTCGCGTGAGCAGGTCGGGGCCATCGCGCGGGGGGCCTTCGGCGGGGGCTACGCGCGGGAGCTTGGTGCGCCTGCCCTCGGGGATCGCCTCGCGGGTCAGTTCGACCGTCAGCGTGGCGCCTTGCGTGATGCCGGGGGGGAGCGGCGCGATCATCGCCTCGCCGCCGTCGAAGGCGACTCGCCCTTCGCGGCCTTTGACGGTGATTTCGATCAGTCGGGCGGGGAAGACCGCGCCGAGTCGCGGGCCGGGGCGATCAAGCTCGATTCGGGCTTCGACGATCGCGCCGTCCACCACCAGCGCGGCACGGGTCTCGCCGATCCCGGCCTCGTGGAGCCATTCAGCCAAGCGGCACACCCGCCGCAAGCAGCAGCGCGCGCGTTTCGAACAGCGGCAGGCCGATGACGCCAGAATGCGAGCCGGACAGGAACCGCACGAACGCTTCCGCGCGGCCTTGGATCGCATAGCCGCCCGCCTTGCCCAGACCCTCGCCGCACGCGACATACGCATCGATCTCGGCGGGGGAGAGCGGCTTGAACGCGACGATCGTGTCAGAAAGGCGCGCGCGCAGCTTGCCGGTCGCGTCGATCACGCAGACCGCGGTCAGGCAATGATGGCGGCGGCCGGACAGCGCGGCGAGCATCGTGCGCACCGTGGCATCGTCGTCGGCCTTGCCGAGGATCCGGCGCCCGAGCGCGATGGTGGTGTCGCCCGACAGAATAACCTCGCCCGGCGCACGCTCCACCGCGCGCGCCTTGGCGGCGGCGATCCGCTCGACATAGACACGGGGCGGCTCGGCCTTGAGCGGGCTTTCGTCGATGTCGGGTGCCGCGATGCGCGCGGGCGTCACCCCGAGCCGCGCGAGCAGATCGCGGCGGCGCGGCGAAGCGGAGGCAAGAACGAGCGTCATGGCAGTGTCTTCCCGGGCGGTTCCGCCTGGAGAAGCGGGCCCGTTACTTGAAGCGATAGGTGATGCGACCCTTGGTGAGATCATACGGCGTCAATTCGACCAGCACTTCATCGCCGACCAGGACGCGAATCCGGTTCTTGCGCATCTTGCCGGCGGTGTGGCCGAGAATTTCGTGGTCGTTTTCGAGCTTTACGCGGAACATGGCGTTGGGGAGAAGCTCCACCACCTGTCCACGCATTTCGAGCAGTTCTTCCTTGGCCAAACAAACCTCTAGCAATGTCGGGGAAATATCAGAACGCGGCCCTTAGCCGAAGGCGCGCCAAAAGGGAAGCGTGGGGGTTCAAGACGCCGACATGATGCTCCCAGTCCGAAGGTTTGATCGTCACCCCCCCACAGCTGCCGTCATGCTGAACTCGTTTCAGCATCCACTGCGCAACAGGCACGGTCCGGACTCGCGGAGGGCTGGATCCTGAAACGCGTTCAGGATGACGGATGGGGGGGGCGGCCGGCTGGGGACGCGCGGCGCAAGCCGTCAGCCGTGGTTGCCGGAGGGCGTTTCCATCAGTTCGACCAGCACGCCCCCCATGTCGCGCGGGTGGACGAAGACGATCGGCGTGCCATGCGCGCCGATGCGGGGTTCGCCGAGAATCGTCGCGCCCTTCGCCTTCAGGTCGGCCACCGCGACGTGGATATCGGGGACTTCGAAGCAGACGTGGTGCTGCCCGCCCGCCGGGTTCTTGCGGAGGAACCCCGCGATCGGCGAGCTGTCGTCATACGGCTCGATCAGCTCGATCTGCGTGTTGGGGGTGTCGATGAAGCACACCTTCACGCCTTGCGCGGGGAGATCGAACGGTTCGCCGATCCGCGTCGCGCCCATCAGGTCGCGGTAGACGGCGATCGACTTCTCGATCGATGGCGTCGCCACGCCGACATGGTTGAGGCGGCCGAATTCCATCACTTTATTCCTCGACAGCGGTTGCCGGAGTGACCGCCGCCGCCGTCGGCGTGGCCAGCGGCACCGCCGAGCGCGGCGGAACGACGCCCAGTTGGTACCCGCAAGCGCTCAGCACGCGCGTGACCGGCGCGTCGGTCGGCGGGCCGGTGAACGTTACGTCGACCGGCGTATTGTCCGGGTTCATCACCCGCACCTTGATCGCCTTGCCATGCGCGATCTGCGCCGCGAGCGTGGTGACGATCGCATCCTGGCTGGTGAACGCGCCGCTCCCCGGGAACTGCCAGTTGGCGCCGAGCCAGCCATTGTCGTCGATGTTCATCGACACCGGGCGCGGTTGCGCCGCGGGAAAGCCACCGCGCGGAATGAACTGGATCGAGACGATCTTTTCCTTGGCGGCATCACATCGCACCACCAGCCGCGCCTTGCCGTCGTCGGACCAGACCGACGTCGAGGTCGCCGTGCTCGCCGCGCCGACCTTGGTCGTCACCAGCCACGGCACCGGGGGCGTGGCGGCGACTTGCAAGAGCAGGGCGAGCAACATGGCTTACTTGACGCCCGCGCCGACGACGCTCTCGGGCAAGTCCTTGCCGAACACGCGCTGGTAATATTCCGCGACCAGCGACCGCTCGGTCTCGTCGCACTTGTTGAGGAAGGACAGCCGGAACGCGAAGCCGACATCGCCGAAGATCAGCGTGTTCTGCGCCCAGGTGATGACGGTACGCGGGCTCATCACGGTCGAGATATCGCCGTTCATGAAGCCGCGGCGGGTGAGATCCGCGACGCGGACCATGTTCTCGACCTCGGCCTTGCCGGTCGGCTTGTCATATTCGCCCGACTTGGCGAGCACGATCCGCGCCTCGACCGCGGCGGGCAGATAGTTGAGCGTGACGACGATGTTCCAGCGGTCCATCTGCCCTTGGTTGATCTGCTGCGTGCCATGATACAGGCCCGACGTATCGCCGAGACCGACCGTGTTCGCGGTCGCGAACAGGCGGAAATACGGGTTTGGGCGGATTACGCGATTCTGGTCGAGCAGCGTGAGCTTGCCCTCGGTCTCGAGCACGCGCTGGATCACGAACATCACGTCCGGGCGGCCCGCGTCATATTCGTCGAACACGAGCGCGGTCGGCGTCTGCAGCGCCCAGGGAAGTAGGCCTTCGCGGAATTCGGTGACCTGCTGGCCATCGCGCAGCACGATCGCGTCGCGGCCGACCAGATCGATCCGGCTGATGTGCGCGTCGAGGTTGATGCGGATGCACGGCCATTTGAGGCGCGCCGCGACCTGTTCGATGTGCGTCGACTTGCCGGTGCCGTGATAGCCCTGGACCATCACGCGGCGGTTGTGCGCGAAGCCCGCGCAGATCGCGAGCGTGGTCGGCGCATCGAACACATAGGCCGGGTCGAGATCGGGAACGCGCTCGTCGGCTTCGCTGAACGCGGGGACTTCCATGTCCGAATCGATCCCGAACAGATCGCGGACTTTCACCATGCGATCGGGCGCATCGAGGATCGTCGTCTCGCGGCTGTCTGGCTGGGTGTTGGGGATATCGGTCATGAGGGGGGCGCTCTTACAGAAGGTCCGCCCTCCCTAGCCGTTTGCGGCGCGCCAAGTCGAGCCGTCAGTTGCATCCGATCTTTGGCGGAAGTTCGAAAAACGTGCAGAAACGCGCGGCCAGCGCGACATCGCCGCTGACCGCAAGGCGCCCCTGCGCAACCATGTCCGGCAAGGGGGTGGTGCCGAACAGCGCGGGCAGGAACGCGTTGGGCTCGCCCGAAAGCACGGCATTGGCGTGGTCGATCATGCCGCGTTCGATCAGCACCGTGCCGTCCACGATACGCGCGCCATAGGTGTCAGTGCCCATGCGAAACCCGATCGTCGCGTCGAAGCCGTGGGTACGCTCGGGCAGGAGCATCATGCGAAGCGCCAGCATCAGCGAGACGGGGGAAAACGGCAGCGAAGGATCATGCGCCGGGGAGCGAAGCGCCCAGCGTCCAAGTGCCATCACGATCGGTTCGGCTTCGCGGCCCCATGGGGTCAGCGCATAGACCTGGATATTCGCGGGGGGCGGCGCGCTTTCCCGCGTCAGGATGCCAGCGGCTTCAAGCGTTTGCAGCCGCTGTGTCAGGACGTTCGCGCTCACGCCCGGCAGGCCGTCGCGGATCTCGCCGAAACGACGCGGGCCGAGCAGGAGCTCCCGCACGATCAGCAGCGCCCAGCGTTCACCGAGGAACTCGAGCGCGAGCGCGGTTCCGCAGGCGTCGCCATACCAGCGCTTCGTGGTTATCTTTTCTAACTTCATGGTTGTTTTTGCTAACCAGTCGGAGCAGTCTTTGCAAACGACGAGTCGCAAAGGGGAGAGTGCGCCGTGGCCAAGGGGATCTTCATCAGCCTGCCGGTTGCGGACGTGGGGCGTTCGACCGCTTTCTACGAAGCGATCGGTTGCACGCGCGATCCGCGTTTTTCCGGCGACCAGGCGGCGGCGATGGTCTGGTCGGATACGATCACCTTCATGCTCGCGCGTCACGACTTCTACGGCACCTTGACCACGAAACCGATCGCAGATGTCGCCGCGACCAGCGCCGCGCTGTTCGCGCTGTCGTGCGATACGCGGGACGCGGTCGACACGTTCGCCGCGCGGGCGATCGCCGCTGGGGGCCGAGAGGTCCATGGCGCGGAAGACCACGGCTTCATGTACTCGCGCGGGGTCGAGGATCCCGACGGCCATGGTTTCGGGCCGGTATGGATGGATGAGGCGGCGACGGATGTTGCCATGGAACTGGCCTGACCCGCGCTTCGGCTCGACTTGCAACAGGAGAGGATCGCATGACTCCCAGCATCACGACCTTCCAGTGGGTTCCGCCCTTTGCTCGCGGGCAAGTGCGCGATATTCGCGCCCGCTGGGCATTCGAGGAAACCGGAATAGCGTATCGCGTGAACCTGGTGGAAAGCGCCAAGACCCCAGAACATCGCGCGTTCCAGCCGTTCGGCCAAGTGCCGACCTACCGCGACGATACGGTCGCGCTGTTTGAATCCGGCGCAATCGTGCTCCATATCGCGCGGCAGGCCCCGGGGTTGCTGCCGCCCGATCCGGCCGGGCAGGCACGTGCCGAGCAATGGGTGATCGCGGCGCTCAATTCGGTCGAGCCGTTCGCCAACGATCTGGTGATGGTCGACCTGTTCCAGGCGGACGAGCCGTGGTCGGCGATGCGGCGCCCGGCGGTGGTCGAGGCGCTGCAGACGCGGCTTGGCGATCTTGCCGCGGCGCTGGCCGACAAGCCGTTCCTCGACGATGCGTTCAGCGCAGGGGATCTGATCATGGCGTGCGTGCTGCGGATCGTGCCGCGCGACGCGATCCTCTCGGGCTATCCGACTCTGCTTGCCTATCTCGATCGCTGTACCGCGCGCCCTGCCTTTCAGAAGGCGCTGGCGGACCAGCTTGCGCTGTATGCGCCCGCGTCCGATGCGCCTGCTCCAGTGGCGGAAGGGGTCCTCGCATGACCTACGTCGATGGCCTGGTCATTCCCGTCAGGGCGGGGACCGACAGCGCGGGCTATGCGCGCTTTGCCGAGGCGATCGCGCCGATCTTTCGCGACCATGGCGCGACACGCGTCGTGGAAGGCTGGGCGGACGACGTGCCGGATGGAAAGCAGACCGACTTCCGGCGCGCGATCCAGGCGGGCGACGGCGAGACGGTCGTGTTCTCGTGGATCGAATGGCCCAACAAGGCGACCCGCGACATGGGCATGGCAAAGATGCGCGCGGATCCGCGGATGGTTTCGACCGGCGTCGAGATGCCGATCGACGGCGCACGGATGATTTTTGGCGGCTTTCAAGTGGTGCTCGACTGCTGATCGACCTGGGGAGGGGAACGACGATGACAAACGCCTATGGCACGCCGATCTGGTATGAACTGGTCAGCCCCGATCCCGGTGCTTCGCGCACCTTTTACGACAAGGTGCTCGGGTGGGAGATCGAGGCCGAAGCGCCGGAAGGCATGGATTATCGCATGATCGCGACCGGGTCCGGCAATGTCGGCGGGGTGATGCGGCTGACCGCCGAAATGGCGACGGGCGGCGCGACGCCGAAATGGCTGTTCTACATCGGGGTCGAGGATGTCGACGCGACCGCCGCGGCGGTCACCGCTGCGGGGGGCGCGGTCCTGATGGCGCCGTGGAGCCTTCCCGGCATTGGCCGCATGGCGGTGGTCGCGGATCCGCAGGGCATACCTTTCTATATCATGCGCGGCGATAGCGATGAAGCGAGCATCGCGTTCGATGGCGCGGGCATTGGCAAATGCGCCTGGAACGAACTGGTCACGTCAAATCAGGCGTCGGCCAACACGTTCTACGCCAAGCTGTTCGGCTGGACCTATCCGGACAAGATGACGATGTCGGGGGATCTGGGCGACTATGTCTTCGTCCATGCCGCGGACGGCGAGATCGGCGCGACCATGCAGCGTCAGAGTCCGGAGCAGACATTGGGCTGGCAATTCTACTTTCGCGCTCCCGATATCGAAGCATCGGCGGCGGCAGTGCGCGACGGCGGCGGGGCCGTGCTGATGGGGCCGCACGAAGTTCCGGGCGGAGACCGCATCATCGTCGCGACCGACCCACATGGAGTGGCCTTCGGCGTGGTCGCGTCCGCCGTACCCGCATGACCGTGACGCTCCCCCGCTAGCGGGGGCGCACTCGACCGCGACGGAACTGGTATCCAGGGTGAGGAAAGAATCCATATCGAGCTGTGCCGTTTTCCCGACTCCCGTGCACGAACTGCGGATCACGCGCCTGATCGACGCACCGCGGGAAGCGGTGTGGCGGGCCTGGACCGATCACCTTGCCGAATGGTGGTGCCCGACGCCGTAGACCGTGGAGATCGTCGAGCAGGATGCGCGACCGGGTGGCCGCTCGGCGATGATCATGCGCGGACCCGAGGGCGAGGTGATGCCGCAGGAAGGCGTGTTCCTAGAGGTCGTGCCGATGGAACGGGTTGTGTTTACCGACGCCTTTACCACGGGCTGGATCCCGGCAGGGCCGTTCATCGTCGGCTTCCTGGAATTCGCCGACGAAGCGGGAAAGACGCGCTATTCCGCCGGCGCCCGCCACTGGACCGTAGAGTCGTGCGCACAGCACGAGGCGATGGGGTTTACCGAAGGCTGGTCCAAGGTGGCCGAACAGCTGGAAGCGGTCGCCAAGCGGATCGCGTGATTAGCCGCGTGGTCACGCGAACGCCGGTGCGCCCTTTAGCTGCGTATAGGCGCTGATCACGTCCTGCAGCTTGGATTCGAAGCTGCGGTCGCCGCCGTTGCGATCCGGGTGATAGCGCCGCACCAGTTCGGCATAGCGTTCCCGCAATGCGCGCCGGTCGACGTCGGTCGCGAGGCCCAGCACCTTGAGCGAGCGCCGGTCCGCTTCGGACAACGGTCGCCCGTCCTTACGCTGTGCCTCTGCCGCACGGCGGAAACGCGCGCCGATCGCGTCGAGGGGATCGTGGAAATCGGACCATTTCGGCGGCACGTCCGCGCCCGAATGCGCGAACGCGCGCGTTTCGCGTTCCCATCCGGAGAAGGGCCGTTGCTGTTGCTGGATCTCGTCGGGGCTCATCCCTGAGAAGAAGTTGTAGCGCGCGTTGAACGCGCGGACATGTTCGAGGCAGAACCAGCGATACGGTCGCGGCCCCTCGAACCCGTTCGCCGGGCCTTCCTCGGGGGGCGCGCGGAATTCGCCCGCTTCGGTGCAGCCGGGGTAGGAGCACAGCCGTCCGGTCCCCTCCACGCGGCCGTGGAAGCGAGCATTGGGTCGGTCTTTCTTTTCGGAATCGCGCGCCACGCAGGCTCCCTGAGGATGCAAAAGCGCCCTATATAGGCGCGATGATCGAACCTTCCAGCACCGCCGCCCCCTCGATTCCTCTGGTCAAGGAGATCGAGAATCGACTGAATTCAGCGCTTTCTCCAACGCGTCTCGACATCAGCAACGACAGTGCGCAGCATGCCGGGCACATGGGGGACGACGGCACGGGCGAATCGCACTTTTCGGTGACGATCGAAGCCCCCGCTTTCACCGGCCTCTCCCGGGTACAGCGGCAGCGGCTGGTCAACCAGGCGCTGGCGGATCTGCTGCGCGATCGCATTCATGCCCTTGCGATCCGCGCGAGGGCTCCGGGAGAATGAGCGTGCGCTACGGGCTGTGGTATTGGCCGAGTATCCAGGGACGCGGTGAGTTCATCCGCCTGCCGCTCGAGGCCGCGGGGATCGATTATGTCGATTGCGCGCGTGAACAGGGCGCGGAGGCGCTGGTCGCCAATCTGGGGAAGCACGCCGCGAAGCGCGGGTCGTTCGCGCCGCCGTATCTCGAACTCGACGGGATGGTGATCGGTCAGGTCGCCAACATCCTGCTGTATCTAGGCGAGCGGCATCAGCTTGCGCCGTCCAATATGGCGGACCGGTTGTGGCTCAACCAGTTGCAGCTGACGATGTCCGACATGGTCGCGGAGGTCCACAACGTCCACCATCCGGTCGACATGATGGCCTATTACGAGGACCAGAAGACCGCCGCGCTGGGCGCCGCCGATGGGTTTCGCGACGAGCGGATCCCGAAATTCTTCCAGCATTTCGAACAGGCTGCGGCGTCGCATAGTGGGGACTGGCTGGTCGACCATCGCTGGACCTACGCCGACACGTCACTGTTCCAGATCGTCGAGGGGCTGCGCTACATGTTCCCCAAGCGGATGGCGGCGATCGAGGCGGACTATCCGCGCGTGATCGCGATCCGCGATCAGGTCGCCGAACTCCCTGGGATCAGGGCATATCTCAAGAGCGAGCGGCGCGTGCCGTTCTCGACCGAGGGCATTTTCCGTCGCTATCCTGAGCTGGACGGGGAATGACGGAACGTGCCCTGCGTCCGGCGGCGCGGATCCTGTTGCGCGATGCGGCCGACCGGGTGCTGCTGTTCCGCTTCGATCCCGACGATCGCCCGCCGTTCTGGTGCACGCCGGGCGGCGCGCTCGATCCGGGGGAGGATTATGCGACCGCGGCGCGGCGGGAATTGATCGAGGAAACCGGGATTTACGCCGATCCCGGGCCCGAAGTGCTGCAACGCGACGTCGAGTTCATCACGATCGAGGGCGTGCCAGTCAGCGCGGACGAGCGGTATTTCCACGTGCGGACCGACGCGGACGCGATCGACACGAGCGGCCACACCACGCTCGAACAACGGGTGATGACGCGCTGGCGGTGGTTTACCGCTGATGAGCTGGCGGCCCTCGACGAACCGTATTTTCCGAGCGATCTCAGCGAGATCCTCCTGGCACTGGAGCCTGACCTGTGACCAATGACGATCTGATCCTCCAGACGATCACCCCGGTGACGCATGACCTCGGCGGGTTCAAGGTGCATCGGACCTTGCCGTCGCGGCCGCGGACGATGGTGGGGCCGTTCATCTTTTTCGACCAGATGGGGCCGGCGGTGCTCAGCGTGGGCGAGGGGATCGACGTCCGGCCGCATCCGCATATCAACCTTGCTACAGTGACTTACCTGTTTGCAGGCGCGATCGACCATCGCGATTCGGTCGGGAGTCTGGCGACGATCGAGCCGGGCGCGGTCAATTTGATGACGGCGGGGAGCGGGATCGTCCACAGCGAGCGGTCGCCCTCGGCCGAGCGGGCGCAAGGGCCTGAATTGTCGGGGATTCAAACGTGGATCGCGCTGCCTGAAAAGGACGAGGAGATGGACCCGGCGTTCGAGCATGTCCCGCGCGACAAACTGCCGGTCGTGGAGACGCCGGGGGCGAAAGCGCGCGTCGTTATGGGTCGTTTATGGGGCGTTTCCGCGCCGACCACCACCTATGCGAGCACGATTTACGCCGATATCCTGCTGGAACCGGGCGGTTCCGTGCCGATCGATCCGGCGGCCGACGAGCGCGCGCTGTATGTCGCGATGGGCGAAGCGACGCTCGACGGGATGACGCTCGAACCGATGACGCTGTATGTAATGCGTCCGGGGATTGCGGCAACCTTGCGGTCGGCATCGGGCGGGCGCGTGACCCTGTGCGGGGGCGAGGCGTTCACGACGCCGCGGCATGTGTGGTGGAACTTCGTCTCGTCGCGGCGCGACCGGATCGACGAGGCCAAGCGCGCGTGGACCGCGGGGGAGTTCGCGCGGGTGCCGGGGGATGAGAAGGAATGGATCCCGATTCCGGCGGTGCCGAAGA
>NZ_JAPYKK010000019.1 GCF_029623395.1 Sphingomonas echinoides | reverse complement strand
TCCGCAAGCGTGGTGGAGGGGGGACCGAACGTCAGGCGACGCTCTTATCCCCCGCGATCGGCACCACGCGCTGGCGCCGTCCCTTGGCGGTCGCGACCAGATACAGCCCGCCGATGATCATCGGCAGCGTCAGCACCTGGCCCATGTGGATCGTCGTCGCGAAGAAGGTGCCGCTAAATTGCGAATCGGGCTCGCGGAAGAATTCGACCGTGAACCGCGCGAGACCGTAGCCGACCAGGAACAGCCCGACCAACCGACCCGGCTCGTAGCGCGCCTTGGTCCGCCAGAAAGCGAACCACAGGATCGCGAACAACGCGATCCCCTCCAGCCCTGCTTCATAGAGCTGGCTCGGGTGGCGCGGCACGTCGTTGCCGGTGCGCGGGAAGATGATCGCCCAGGCGACGTTGGAGGGCTTGCCCCACAGCTCGCCGTTGATGAAATTCGCGATCCGCCCGAAGAACAGCCCGAACGGCACCGCGCAGGCGAGATAATCGTGGATCCGCAGCCAGTCGAGCTTCTCCTTGCGCGCGAACAGGATGATCCCGATCGACGTGCCGATCATGCCCCCGTGGAACGACATGCCGCCGTCCCACAGCCGGATCAGCCGCCACGGGCTGAGCAGCATGTCGGGCGCATAGAAGATCGCATAGCCGATCCGCCCGCCCAGGATAATCCCGAGCGTGGCGTAGAACACCAGATCGTCGACATGGCGGCGCGCCATCGGGCTGCCGGGCTGTGCGATCAGCTTGAGCAGATACCACCAGCCGACCAGAATCCCGGTGATATAGGCGAGCGAGTACCATTTGATCTGAAAGAAGCCGAGGTCGAGCGCGACCGGATTGAGGTGCAGGTCCTCGAACCGCAAATGCGTTCCGGTGGCAGCGGTCGTCGCTTCGGCGAGCAGGGGTAGAGCGGCAGTCAGGATCAAGGCTTTTCCCCCGGGATTTGCGCCTCCATAATGGCGACTGGCGACAAGACCAAGCGACAAGACAGAATGGAGAGACAGATGCCGAGCATATTGGACGGCCGTATGGATGCGACCCTCGCCGCCTTGACCGGGCCGGGTGGTCCGCTCGCGGTCGCGACGGTCGCGGTCGTTGGTCTGGAGCTCCCCGTCATCACCGGCGTGCCGCAGACGCTGCCGCCCTATTTCGCGCATTATTGCAGCGAGCATGCCGACAAGACTTTCCTCGTCGCGGGGGCGGAGCGCCTCACCTTCGCGCAAGTCCACCACGCCGCGCTGTGCGTCGCACAGGCGCTGGTCGCGTCGTATCGCATCCGGCCGGGCGACCGCGTCGGGATCGCGATGCGCAATTCGCCGTCGTGGATCGTGCTGTACATGGGGATCCAGATGGCGGGCGGGGTCGCCACGCTGCTCAACGGCTGGTGGCAGGCGGAGGAACTCGGCGCGGCGATGACCGAGGTCGAATGCAGCCTCGTCTTCGCCGACCCGCCGCGCGCGCGCCGGATCGGCGCGGTGGATGGGCTCGGCGTCCCGGTCGTGACGGTGGACGACGCCTTGCCACTGGAGCAGGCACTCGCCGGGCTCGATCCGGCCGACGTCGTGCTCCCGGAGGTCGGGCCGCTGGACCCCGCGACGATCCTGTTCACCTCGGGCTCGACCGGCCAGTCGAAGGGCGCGATCAGCGATCATCGCGCGGTGACGCAGGGCGTGTACAATTACCTCGCGCAGGCGCTGGTGATGCTGAGCATCACGACGCAGGACGGCAGCCCGCCAGACGGCCAGCCCGCGACGCTGCTCAACGTGCCCTTGTTCCACGTCACCGCGGAAGTCCCGGTGTTCCTCCAGAGCTTTGCGATGGGCCGCAAGCTGGTGCTGATGCCCAAATGGGATGCCGAGGAAGCGATGCGGCTGATTCAGGCGGAGCACGTCAGCTACTTCGTCGGCGTGCCGCTGATGAGCTTCGAGATCCTGACCCACCCCAATCGCGCCGCCTACGATTTGTCGAGCGTCACCGATTTCGCAGCGGGCGGCGCGCCGCGTCCGGTCGAGCATGTCCGGCGGATCGCGGACGAAATGGGCGGGCCGAAGCCGCTGCTCGGCTATGGCCTGACCGAGACCAACGGCATCGGCTGCGGCAATTTCCGCGACAATTACCTCGCCAAACCCAATTCGACCGGACGTCCCTCCGCGCCGCTGGTCGATCTGGCGATCCTCGACGATCACGGACGCCCGGTGGCGCAGGGGGAGCGCGGCGAAGTAGCGATCCGCTCGATCTGCAATTTTCGCGCATATTACGGCCGTCCCGACGCGACCGCCGCCGCCTTCACCCCCGACCGCTACTTTCTGACTGGCGACATCGGGTATCTCGATGCGGATGGCTATCTGTTCATCGTCGACCGCAAGAAGGACATCATCATCCGCGGCGGCGAGAATATCTCCTGCCAGGAAGTCGAGGCGGCGATCTATCAGCATCCCGCGGTGGCGGAGGCGGCGGTATTCGGCTTGCCCGACGAACGCTACGGCGAAGTACCGGGCGCGGTCGTCCAGGTCCGCGCGGATGCGCGCGTCAGCACCGACGAACTGTGCGCGTTCCTGTTCGCGCATGTCGCCGCATTCAAAGTCCCGCAGCGGATCTGGATCGTGGAGACCGCCTTGCCACGCCTGGGCACCGAGAAGATCGACAAGGTCAGCCTGCGCGCGACCTATCGTGCGATCGCCGCGGCGGAACAGGCGGGGGTGGCGGCCTAAGGCCGTCGACGGGGGAACGGTACGGAGGCGTGACCGCCTCCCCCGCGCCCCGCGCTTTCCCCCGCGGGATCGGCACGATACAGCAACCGCAATGCGCAACCGTCTTCCCCCATCGCGTTCGTCCGCGGTCACTCGTCGCGGACTGTTGATCGGGGGCGGCGCGGGGGTCGGGCTGGTGCTGGCGTGGGCGGTGTGGCCGCGGCGCTATCTCCCCAATCTGGCCGCCGACAAGGGCGAGACGATCTTCGGCGCGTGGATCAAGATCGGCGACGACGGCCATGTCACCGTCGCCGTGCCGCAGGCGGAGCACGGCCAGGGCGTCTACACCGCGCTGCCGCAGATCGTTGCGGATGAACTCGGCGCCGACTGGCGCACCGTCGCGGTCGAGCCGGCGCCGCTCAATCCGCTGTACGCCAATCCACTTGGCGCGAATGCGCTGTTCGAAACCGACACCGCCACGTTGGTCGGGCGATGGCGCGATGCGCACGCGGTCGCCACGACGACGATGCTCACCGCCGGATCGAGCTCGGTCCGCGCGTTCGAGGACGATCTGCGGCAGGCCGGCGCCGCCGCGCGTGTGCTGCTGTGCAAGGTCGCCGCGACGCGCTGGGGCGTCGACTGGCAGGCGTGCGACACCAAGGCGGGCTTTGTCATCCACGGCACGGATCGGCTCCGTTTCGCCGATCTCGCCGCCGAAGCCGCCGGCGGGACGCTGCCCGAGGCGTTGCCGATGCGGATCAACCAGGACGACAGCCGCCTCTCGGGCCAGTCGCTCCCGCGGCTCGATGCGCCGTCCAAGGTCGATGGGTCGGCGAATTTCGCGGGCGACGTGCGGTTGCCCGACATGGTCTTTGCCAGCATCCGGCAGGGACCGATCGGTGACTCCAGACTGCTGCGCGTTGACCGCGCGGCGGCGGACCGGATCCGGGGCGTGGTGCAGGTCGTCACGAACGATCGCTGGGTCGCCGCGATCGGCAACAGCTGGTGGGCCGCCAACCGCGCGCTCGACGCGCTCGCCCCACGGTTCGAGACGCGCGGTCCGATCGTCACCAGCGCGACGATCGACGCGGCCTTGCGCGCAGCACTCGATGCCCCGGGAAAGCGGATCGAAGCGGTCGGGGACGTGGAGGCCGTGCTTCAGGCTACCCGGCCCGTCACTGCCGAGTATCGCGCCGGTCTCGCGGTCCATGCCGCGATCGAGACGATGAGCGCGACCGCGCGCTTTGCCGACGGGCGGCTCGAACTGTGGCTCCCGACGCTGGCGCCTGCGATGGCGCGCGCTGCCGCAGCGGCGGCAGCGGGAATCTCTGCCGACAAGGTCGTCGTCCATCCCATGCTGATCGGCGGATCGTTCGGCGCGAACCTCGACTCCCGCTGCGCCGAGCAGGCGGCCGTGCTCGCGGTAAAGCTCAAGCGCCCGGTCCAGCTGACCTGGTCGCGCGTCGAGGATTTGCTCCACGATCGTTTCCGCCCCCCCGCGATGGCGCGCATGGCGGCGCGGCTCGGTGCGAACGGACAGATCCTCGGGTGGCGCACGCGGATCGCCGCGCCTGCGACCGGGCAGGCGATCGCAGGGCGTCTGTTCGCGCATGATCCGGGCTTCCGCACCGCGCTCGCGCTGACGCCGCCGGGCGACCCCTATGCGGTCGCCGGGGCCGCGCCGCCGTACCGGATTCCGGCCTATGCGATCGACCACCACCCCGCCGAGATCGGCGTGCCGACCGGGCATTGGCGCTCGGGCGCGCACAGCTACACCGCCTTCTTCACCGAATGTTTTCTCGATGAACTCGCGCATCTGAGCGGGATCGAAGCGCTGTCGTTCCGGATCGGGTTGCTCGGCGGCAACGCGCGGCTTGCGCGCTGCCTGTCGACCGCCGCGTCGCTGGGGGGATGGGAAGGCGGGATTTCGGGGAGCGGGCAGGGGATCGCCTGCCACAGCTTTCGCGGCAGTCATATCGCGGTGCTGGTTGAGGCGCATGTCGGGGAAGGCGGAGCGGTCAGCGTCGACCGGATCGTCGCCGCAGTCGATTGCGGGCGGCAGATCAACCCGGACCTCGTCCGCCAGCAGATCGAGGGCGGATTGCTGTTCGGCATGGCCGCCGCGACCGGCGGATCGACCGACATCACGCGCGGCATGCCCGACGTGCGCAGGTTTGGCGATCTCGGCTTGCCACGGCTTGCGGACACCCCCGACATCACAGTCGAGCTGATTTCCAGCCAGGCCGATCCGGGGGGCGTGAGCGAACTCGCGGTGCCGCCGGTTGCGCCTGCGATTGCCAATGCGCTGCAAGCCGCTACGGGCTATCGTCTGCGCGGTCTTCCGCTCGTTCCGGGATCCAAGTGATGCAAGCTGTTCTTCCCGCCGGTCATCCGCCGGTAAAGCCACGCCGGATCGGGGTGTTGCTGACCAATCTCGGCACGCCCGACGGATCGGACGTCCGCTCGGTCAAACGCTATCTCGGCGAATTCCTGTCGGATCGTCGTGTCGTCGAGATTTCACCGCTGGTGTGGCAGCCGATCCTGCGCGGGATCATCCTCAACACCCGCCCCAAGAAATCCGCGCACGCCTATTCGCAGGTGTGGACCGCGGACGGCTCGCCGCTGGCCGCGATCACCAAGGCGCAGAGCACCGCGCTGCAAGGCGCGTTCGGGCCGGACGTGATGGTCGACTGGGCGATGCGTTACGGCAAGCCCGCGATCGGCGAGCGGTTGCAGGCGATGAAGGACGCCGGGTGCGACCGCATCCTGATCGCGCCGCTGTATCCGCAATATTGCGCCGCGACGACCGCGACCGCCAACGACAAGGCGTTCGCTGAGCTGGCCAAGATGCGCTGGCAGCCCGCGCTGCGCACCCTCCCGCCGTATCATGACGATCCCGCCTATATCGATGCGCTGGCGGAATCGATCGAGGCAGGCGTCGCCGCGCTCGACTTTGAGCCCGACGCGCTGATCGCGAGCTTCCACGGCATGCCCAAGCGGACGCTCGAACTCGGCGATCCGTACCATTGCCATTGCCAGAAGACCGGGCGGCTGCTCGGCGAGCGGCTGGGCAAGCCGCTGATCGTGTCGTTCCAGTCGCGCTTTGGCCCGGCCAAATGGCTCGAGCCCGCGACCGACATGACGCTGGAGGAGCTCCCGGCGACGGGCGTGAAGAAGGTCGCGATTTTCGCGCCGGGCTTTTCTGCCGACTGTCTCGAGACGCTCGAGGAGCTCGCGATCCGCGGGCGCGAGAGCTTCGAGGAGAAGGGCGGTACGCATTTCGCGTATATTCCGTGCCTTAACGCGAGTGATATCGGTATCAAAATGTTGCGCACTTTACTTGCACGCGAACTTGAAGGCTGGGCCAACCCGGCATAGCAAGGGCATGGGACTAGAAGATCCACAGGAGAGAATGCATGGCACGCGTCGCGATCGTAACCGGCGGCACCCGCGGTATTGGTGAGGCTATCAGCCTTGCCCTCAAGGATGCCGGGATGACCGTTGCGGCCAATTATGCAGGGAATGACGAGCGTGCGCGCGCCTTTACCGAGCGGACCGGGATCGCGGCGTTCAAGTGGGACGTGTCGGATTACGAAGCATGCCAGGCGGGTTGCGCGCAGGTCGCCGAACAGCTCGGGCCGATCGACGTACTGGTCAACAATGCCGGCATCACCCGCGACGGCACGATCATGAAGCTCAGCTATGAAGCCTGGAAAGAAGTCATCGACACCAATCTGGGTGGTTGCTTCAACATGGCGAAGGGCGTGTTCCCGGGAATGCGCGACCGTAAATGGGGCCGCATCGTCAACATCGGGTCGATCAACGGGCAGGCCGGGCAATATGGTCAGGTCAATTATGCCGCCGCCAAATCGGGCATCCACGGCTTCACCAAGGCGCTGGCGCAGGAAGGCGCGCGCGCCGGGGTGACGGTCAACGCGATCGCGCCCGGCTATATCGATACCGACATGGTCGCTGCGGTCCCCGCCGACGTGCTTGAGAAGATCGTCGCGAAGATTCCGGTCGGTCGCCTCGGTCAGGCGAGCGAGATTGCGCGCGGCGTTGCGTTTTTGTGCTCGGAAGAGGGTGGTTTCGTCACCGGATCGACGCTGAGCATCAACGGCGGGCAGCACATGTATTGATGCGATCGCGCTGGATCACGGCCGCGGGCCGGGGCAACCGTGACGAACGCGGCTTGTCTCGACCCGGACCGGCACGGTAAGGGCCCGGGATGCAGGGGGACACCGCACCGCTTCATTGGTGGCAGACGCGCACGTTCGTGGCGGTGATGGCGCTCGTCGCGCTGATCCCGCTGCTGCGTCCGGAAATCGCCCCGCTGGTCGATCTGCCCGGGCACATGGGCCGTTACCGGGTCCAGCTCGAGATCGGCGAGCACCCGTGGCTCCGCGATTGGTATGATTTCAGCTGGCAGCTGATCGGCAATCTTGGGATCGACCTGCTCGTCATCCCCTTGTCCAAGCTGTTCGGGCTCGAACTCGCGGTCAAGCTGATCATCATGACGATCCCGTTGATGGTCGTAACCGGCTATCTGTGGATCGCGCGCGAAGTGCATGGGCGGATCCCGCCGACCGCGCTGTTCGCGTTGCCGATTGCCTATAGTTACCCGATTCAGTTCGGCTTCGTGAACTTCGCACTGTCAATAGCGATCGCGCTCAATGCCTATGCTTTGTGGCTGCGGTTGGGGCGGCTCGGGCGCCTGCGGCTGCGCACCGCGATTTTTGTCCCGTTTTCCTGCGCCTTGTGGCTGTGCCACACGTTCGGCTGGGGCGTGCTCGGCGTCCTGGCGTTTTCGGGAGAACTGATCCGTCAGCACGACGCGCGCGGGCAGCATGGTGTCAAAAGCTGGATCACGGCGGGGTTCCACGCCGGGCTGGGGTGTCTCCCGCTGGCGTTGCCGTTGCTGCTGATGGTGGCGTGGCGCAGCGGCGAACACGTCGGCGGGCAGACCGCGGACTGGTTCGACTGGCGGGCCAAGCTGCGTTGGCTGACGATGACCTTCAAGGACCGCTGGATGACCTTCGACATCGCGTCGATCGCGGTCGTCCTGCTCATCCTGTTTAAGGGCATTCGCGACCCGAGTATCGAGTATTCGCGCAACCTGTTGTTATCCGCGCTGTTTTTGCTGCTCGTCTACATCCTGTTGCCCCGCATCGTGTTCGGTTCGGCCTATGCCGACATGCGGCTCGCGCCGTTCATGCTGGGGGTGGCGGTGATCGCGCTCCGCCCCAAGCCTGGCCTGTCGATGCGCGGCAGTGCGACCTTGGCTGCCTTGGGGCTCGCCTTCGTGCTCGCGCGGACGGGGGCGACGACGGTCAGCTTCTGGATGTTCGCGAACGATTACGACCGCGAGTTGAAGGCGCTCGAGCGCGTCCCGATCGGCGCGCGACTGGTATCGTTCGTCGGCGAGCAATGCGGCAACCCGTGGGTGATGAGCCGGCTCGAACATCTCCCCGCGATCGCGCTGGAGCGGCGGCTGGCCTACACCAACGACCAATGGTCGATGGCGGGCGCGCAGCTGTTGACCACGCGCTATCTGCCCGCGCGCCGCTTCGCGCACGATCCGTCGCAGATCGTGACGAGCGTGCAATGCCCGCGCGAATGGTGGCGGCCGATCAACATGGCGATGGCGCGCTTCCCGCGCGATGCGTTCGATTATGTGTGGCTGATCCGCCCGCCGCCCTACGATCCGCGCTTCAACGAAGGGCTGGTGCCGATCTGGCGTGACGGGACGAGCGTGCTGTTCCGCGTCGATCACGGCGCGCCGGGGATCAAGGTCAGCGATGAGTCGCTGCGTCTGCGCTCGCGCCCGATGCCCGCCCCGTTCTGAGCCCCACGTTCTGATTCAGCCGCGTCGGAACGGCGTCAGTTCGCCGAGATATTCCTGATCCGCCTCGACCGAAGCGCGTTCGCGTGCGAGAAAGTCCGTGATCGCGCGGCGGAAGTTGCGGTCCGGGATGTAATGCGCGGACCAGGTCGGCACGGGAACATAGCCGCGCGCAAGCTTGTGCTCGCCTTGCGCACCGGCCTCAACTGTCTTGAGCCCCCGCGCGATCGCTGCGTCGATCGCCTGGTAATAGCACAGCTCGAAGTGGAGGAACGGCACTTCCTCGGTGCAACCCCAATAGCGGCCGTAGAGCGTCTCTTCCCCGATCAGGTTGAGCGCCCCCGCGATCGTGCGACCGTCGCGCTCTGCGAAGATCAGCAGCACCTTGTCCGCCATCGTCTGCCCGAGCAGCGTAAAGAAGCTGCGCGTCAGATACGGCTGGCCCCATTTGCGGGCGCCCGTGTCCTGATAGAAGCGCCAGAACGCGTCCCAATCCGCTTCCGAGATACCCGCTCCACTGACGTGGCGGATCGTCAGCCCGTCGACCGCCGCGCTGCGTTCCTTGCGAATGGCCTTGCGTTTGCGGCTCGCGAGCGCGTCGAGGAAATCATCGAACCGGGTGTAACCGTCGTTCTGCCAATGGAATTGCGTGCCTTCGCGCAGCAGCCAGCCCGCTGATTCGAACGCGGGGAGCTGATCGGGCGAGACGAAGGTGGCGTGGGCGGACGACAAATGGTGCTGGTCGGTGACCGCCTCGATCGCCGCAATCAGCGCGGGGGCCTGCGCCGGGTCGCGCAGCAGCAGCCGCGGCCCGGGGACGGGGGAGAAGGGCACTGCGACCTGCAGCTTGGGGTAATAGCTTCCCCCGGCGCGCTCCCAGGCGTCCGCCCAGGCATGGTCGAAGACATATTCACCCTGGCTGTGGCTCTTGGCATAGGCTGGGGCGATGGCGGCGGGACGGCCGTCCGGACCGTCGACGAGGATTGGGATCGGCTGCCACCCGGTGCGCGCGATGGCGCTGCCGGAGGCTTCGAGGATCGCGAGGAAGGTATGGCTTACGAAGGGGTTGGCTGTGCCAGCACAGGCATCCCAATCGGCCGCGGGAATTGCGGCGATGCCGTCGGCGATGCGGGCGGTGACGGCGTTGGTGCTCACGTTGCCAAGTTAGGGGTTCGCGGCACGCTTCTCAACCGGTTGCCCGCTGATCCCCCAGCATAACACGAGCAGCAGGACTGGCGTGGCGAACTCGCGGTGCCGTTCGCCGAATTCGAACCAGACGCCGAACAGCATCCATTGCAGCGCACAGGCGGCGATCAACAACAGCAGCGGGATGGGAATACGGCTGTGGCGCAGCACGTTACCGGCGAGCAGGACAAGGTGCGAAAGCTGTGCAACCGGCCAGAGCAACGCGGCAAGCGTGAGCGGGAGCGTGGGCTGCATCGCCGTCAGTCGCGTGACTCCGAACACACCGATTCCGCCAGCCCGCGCCAGTTTTGCCGCAGTCAAACGCAGGAAAGCTGCAGGATGCCCGTCGATCCACGCCATTGCGAGCGCTTTTATACGCGCATTATAGACCAATTCGGGGAGGCCCTTGAGCGCGGGCGGGGGCGGTTCCCAATTGCCCGTCGCATTGGGGTTGTTCCCGATCCACAGGCTCGCCCCGCTCGCGCTGGTGAGCGGGACGAAGGCGTGGAACAGCGTCCAGTTGCGCACCCACCAGGGCATCATGACCGCGGCTGCGACGATCGCACCCCGCAGCCCGAACAGCAGGATCCGCCACCGCGGGATCTGCCCGAGCAGGACGATCGCGAACAGCGCGGCGATCGGTGCTTCGCCGGGTTGGGTAAGGGCCAACACCCCGGCGGGAACACCCAGCGCGACCGCCCCGCGCCAGCCGGGACGCGGAGTCAGCCAGACCAGCGCCAGAACCGTCACGAGCAGCGCGCAAAGCGATTCCTTCTGCGCGAGCGGGGCAGAGAACAGCACCGAGGGCCAGATCAAATACAGCCATGCCGCACGCCGCCCTGTAGTCGCATCGCCGAGCCGGTCGCCGAGGCGCTCGATCATCCGCGCGGTCAGCAGATCGGTCAGCGTACCCAGCGCGAGCAGCGAACCCGTCGAGAAGCCCGCGATCGCACCCCATCCGGCAAGCAGCACCGGATAGGCCGGCGGAAACAGCGCGCGCCAGTCGGAGCCGAAATACGGTTCGTAGAGGGAAAGGCCGCGCCCTGCGAGCAGGCCCTTCGCCAGCATCAGATAGGCGTGCGGATCTCCGGGGGAAACACGGTCCGCGCTGATCATAGTGACGGCTGCCCGCAGGATCAGCATCACCGCGAACAGCACCGCAAGGCGTCCGACCGTCGGGGCTTGCCGCAGCATCGCGACCCCAACCGTGGCGATGGTGATCCACACAGCGACGGCCGCCAAACCGGTCCAGCCGAGTCCCCAACGCGCCGCGAGATCGGGCAGCGAGGTCAGACCGTACAGCGCCAGCACCGCGAACAGGGCCGCGGTCGTCAACCGCAGGGCGCGCGTGGCGGACATCACTCGCCGAACGCGGAGGCGCGGTACAGCAGCGTAATCGCGACTCGGCGATTGCGCGGGTCGGACGGGTTGTCGCGGATGATCGGTTCGCGGTCGGCGACCCCCTCGATCCGGTTGAAGCGGTTCTCTGGCGTGCCGCCCGCCGCCAGACGACGGCGAGTCGCCTCGGCGCGCGCGCTCGACAGCATCCAGTTGTTCATCGCAAGCGGATCACCGTAACCGAGGCTGTCGGTATGCCCGCGGATCATGATCGGATTGGCGGTCCCCTTGATCGATTCGGCGATCAGCCCGAGCAGCGCCGAGGCGCGCGGCTCGAGCTGCGTGGTGCCGAGATCGAACATCGAATAATCCGCGTCGTCGAGCAAATCGATCCGCAGCCCACTTTGCGTGCGGACGAAGCGAACGTGCGATGATAGTTTCTTGAGCTGCGGACTCGAGGCCATCGACGACACGACCTGGCGCCGCATCTTCTCGAAGTTCTTGCGATCCTCCGCGGACATCGCCGCGCGATCCTTGAGCGTCCCCTTTTGCCCCGAGCCGACCTGCGTGCCCCCGGTCGCGTCGATCGGCACGGTCATCGCGCGCGTGCCGGTCTGCGACGCCTTGTGCTGGTAACTGTCCTTGTCGGTGATCGACGACCCGCCGAACAGCCCCATCGATCCCGCGCTGTTCTGCTTGAGCTGGACGAGCGTAGGCGAGAAATAGTCGGCGAGCGCCTTGCGCTGCTTCTCGTTGGTCGCGCCGAGCAGCCACATCAGCAGGAAGAATGCCATCATCGCGGTCACGAAATCGGCATAGGCGACTTTCCACGCACCGCCGTGATGTCCGCCATGTCCCTCGATATAGACCTTCTTGTAGATGATCTTGGGCGGCTGGTTGGTGCCATGCGGCGCGCGGGCGGCCATTAGCGGCGATTCCCGAGCAGGACCGGATCACACAGCATCGCCACCGCGCGTAGCGCAGAGACCGCATCGGTATAAACCCGACCGTGGGCGGCGGAAGGACCGGAAGTGTCTGGCTCGCACAAAGCCACTAAGCCACGAAGGGTTTCATCACGCAAAGGCGCAAAGGCGCAAAGAGAAGACTTGGCCTCGGGAATGGCGCTTCGGCAGAGTGCCGGACGGGCAGTGAGTGCGAGCCGCTTCGCGGCTTTGCGGCTTTGCGTAAGATCTTCTTCTTTTGCCGTCGCAAAAGGCAGGAACGCCGGAGCCCCTGGGCGACTGATGTCGTGGATTTGCAGCGTGGCCATCACCTCACCGCGCCCGCAGGCCGTCGAACACTTCGGCGAAGCCCGGCTGGTTCGAATGCGCGATGCCGGAGCGCGCCGCTTCGATCACGAGCGGCTGCGGATGGCCGTGGAGCGAGGCGATGATGATCTGCTTGACGACGTGATAGATCGCGCCGTCTGCCTCGATCACCTGCTTCAGCCGGTTGGCGAGCGGCGCAACGATGCCATAGGCCAGCAAAACGCCCATGAAGGTCCCGACCAGCGCAGAGCCGATCATCGCACCGAGAATCGCGGGCGGTTTGTCGATCGAGCCCATTGTCTTCACCACGCCGAGCACCGCCGCGACGATGCCGAGCGCGGGAAGCGCATCGGCGAGGCTCGAGATCGTCCCGTGTGGGCCTTCGACCTCGTGGTGGTGCGTCTTGATCATGTTATCCATCACGTCCTCGACCGCATGGACATCAAGCGTGCCCGACGAGACGACGACCAGCCGCAACGTGTCCGCGATCAGGTTGATCAGCGTATGGTCGGACAGCAGTCGGGGATACTCCGCAAAGACCGCAGAGGATTTCGGATCCTCGACATGCGGCTCGAGCGCGATCGGGCCTTCGGTGCGGAGCATCTTCATCAGCTTCGACACGAGGAAGATGACGTCGAGATAGTCCTGCTTCTTGTATTTCGGGCCCTTGAAGACCTTCATGAAGCCGCCACCAAGCGCCTTCAGTTCCTTCATCGAGTTGCCGATGATCAGCGCGCCGACCGCAGCGCCGCCGATGATCAGCATTTCGTGCGGAATCGCCTCCATGACCGGGCCGAGCGCGCCGCCTGTAATGGCAAAGCCGCCGAAGATCATCACGAGGAGGACGACAAGACCGATTGCGGGAAACATGAGTGGCGCTATGCCCCTGTAAACGCTGCAATTGACGTTGCTGCACGACGCTTGCGACCCGCATCGGCCGCTACACTTTCGGTCTAGGGTGATTCAGTAGCAAAACGGTTAACCAGCGCAGCGCTGACGTTAATTACGCTCGGCCGAAGCAATTCCCGCCTCCGGGAAAAGATCAGCGCAAATAGGTGAACAACGACAGGCTGCTCAGCTTGCTGAAACTCGCCTGGGTGGCCGACAGGATCGTCATCTGCTTCTGCAATTCGGTGATTGCCGCCGAAAGGTCGGTGTCTTCCAGCTCGGTACGATCGCTCTCGCGCGCGGCGGCGGCATCGGTGGCTTGCGATGAGACGATGTCGAGTCGCGCGGCGCGCGCACCGACCGATCCCTGGACGTTGCTGACTTGCGATTGGGCGGCGTTCAATCCGTCGATCGCGGTTGCCGAGGATGCCGATACGTCCCCGCCCGCATCGAGCGCGGCGATGTAATCGGACAGCACCGCAAAGACGTCGGTCTTGCCGCCGGCCTTGGTCGGGATGTTGCCGAAGACGCGCTCGGCGCTGTCGGTCGCGGTGACCGCGGTGTCGTCGCCAACCGGAATCGCGGGAAGTTCGCCGGTGCCGCCGAGCGTGACGCTCCCGTCCGCGGCCTGCACCACCGCCTTGGTCCCGGTCGCGGCGCCGAACAGCGGTTGCCCGCGCGCATCGCTGGTATTCGCAAGGTTGACGAGATCGTCGAGGATGCTCTTGAGTTCGATCGCGATCGTCTTGCGATCGCCGTCGTTGAGCGTGCCGGTGTTGGCGCGCAGCGTCAGTTCGGAGGCGCGCTGCAATTGCGTCGACACTTGAGTCAGCGTCGAATCGGATTGTTGCAACAGGGATTTGGCGAGACTGATGTTGCCGGAATAGGCAGCTTGATCCGCCGTCGCCTGTTTGATCGACGCCAGCCGATTGTACGCAACGACATCCTGCGACGGCGCGCTGAGTTTCTTGCCCGTCGCGATCTGCGTGTTGAGCGTGCTCGTCTGCGTCGACAGATTGGTCATCTGCGCCGAGGTACGATCGTAGAACAGGCTGGTGCCGATTTGCATGGGCTGGGTCCGTCTCGGGGCTAGCGGATGTCGAGGATCGACTGGAGCGTGTCCTTGGCGACCTGGATCACGCGGCTCGACGCTTGGTATGCTTGCTGGAAGCGCAGCAGATCGACCGCCTCGCTGTCGAGGTTTACGCCGGACACGGCGTCGCGCGCGGCGACCGCATTGTCCCGCATCGCACCTTGCGCGAGCGCGACCTGCTTGCGCGCGGCAAGCGCCGAGGCGTTGCTCGAGACGAGCGCGGTGGTCTTGCCCTCGAACGCGCCGCTGGTGCGCAGCGCATCGAGCTTGCCGAGATTACCGTTGTCGCGCGGACCCTTACCGGTGGTGGCCGCGGCGATATCGCCCGGATTGGTCAGCATCACGGTGATGTCGGTCGGTTTGGGGGAGGCGGCGAACAATGCGGCGCCTTTTTGCGAATCGAGCGTGTCGCCGCCTTGCTGGATCGCGTTGACGTCGCGCACGAAGGCGACCGCGATCGTGTTCAGGTTGAGGCGCGTGTCCGAAATCCGCTGGCCAGCCTCGACGATGCCTGCGAGCGCACCGCCGGACGGATTGACCGTGGCCTGCGACCGCTGAAGCGTGAATGCAATCACGCCATCGGTGCCGCGCGCGACCTGGAGCGAATCGGATTGTGGCCCCGAGACGAACGTCGCGCCACCCGCATCGCCGAGCTTCACGGTCGCGCGGCCATAGTCATCGAGCGACACCGAAATGTTGCTGACCGCGCTCATCTGTTCGAGGATCGAGTCGCGCTGGTCGGTGAGGGCCGCAGCCGCGGCCGACCCGCCCTTGATGCGCGCGATGCCTTCGTTGACCTTCGCCAGCGCGCTGCCGAGCGTGTTGAGCGTCGAGACCGCCGCCGACGCGGTCGAATCGAGGTTGGTGTCCAGCAGGTCGAGCGCCTTGCCGGTTGCGCGGAACGATCCTGCGACCGCATTTGCCTGCTCGAGCATCGCGCTGCGCGGGGTGGTCGCGGTGGGATCCGCGGCGACCGCCTTCGTCGCGTTGAAAAAGCCGGTCAGTCGCGCGCCAAGCTGATTGCTGGTCAGCGCGGTCTCGATCCGGTCGAGCCAGGCCACGCTGGTGTCGCTGCGCGCGACGTCCGAGCCGGCGGTGCGGACATCGGCGTCGCGCAACACGTCCGCCGAGCGCGTGAGCCCCGAAACGACGACGCCCTGTCCCGTCGCCGCGACGCCGCCGGAATGGATTCCGGTGGCGGGCTCGATCTCGGACAGGGTCGACGTGCGCTTGGCATAGCCCGGCGTCGCAGCGTTCGCGATATTGTCGGAAACGGTGCTCAGCGCGGTCTGATACGCGCGGACGCCGCTTGCGCCGATGCTCAGCATGTCGCTCATGGCGTCTTCGCCGCGTTGCTGCCTTCAGGTGTCCGGGCCGCCTGCAACCCGGCTTCGACGCCTGCCTGCGATTTCGCCAGGAATTCGGTCATTGCCTTGCCGATCCCGAGCGGGGCGTGCGCGGCCATGTTCTGCGCGACTTGCGTGTCCTGCATTTCCTTGAACGTATCCATGCCCTTGGACGCGAACAGTCCGTCCTCGGCGAGGTGCGTCGAGCGCATCGCCTTGACCATCATGCCGGTGAAGACCGCCTCGAACTTCTTCCCCGCCGCCTCCAGATTGGCACGGTTCGACAGCCGGCTGGTATCGGTTGCGATACCGCCGACAGCAGAGGGGGCGTTGACCGGGGGAAGGGCAGGAACGTCGCTCACAGGACGATCAACTCCGCTTTCAACGCGCCCGCTTCCTTGAGCGCTTCAAGGATGGCGACCAGGTCGGCCGGCGACGCGCCGATCGCGTTGATCGCCTTGACCACGTCCGACAGTTTCGGACCGGGCGAGATCAGGAACATCGGGCGCTTCTCTTCATCGACCACGACGCCGGATTTCTGTGCCTTGGCGGTCTGGCCCTGGCTGAACGGTGCGGGCTGGCTGATCCGTTCGTTCTCGTCGATGCGGACGGTGAGCTTGCCGTGGGTGATCGCGGCGGTGCTGACGCGGACCGCCGAGTTGATCACGACCGTGCCGGTGCGCGCGTTGACGATCACCTTGGCGGGCGGCTCGGCCGAAACGACGCTGAGATTCTCGATTTCGCTCATCAAGGTCGCGCGGACGTCGCCGCCGATCGGGGCGCGGACCGAGACGGAGACGGCATCGACCGCCTGTGCCACGCCGCTGCCGAAGCGCGCGTTGATCGAACCGGCGACGTTCTGCGCGGTGGTGAAGTCGGCACGCGCGAGGTTGAAGGTCAGCGCGGGCGTGTTCTCGAACCCGGTCTTGACCGCGCGCTCGACCGTGGCGCCCTCGGGGATGCGCCCGGTTGAGGGGATGTTGATGACGATCTGCGATCCGTCCTTGCCCTCGGCGCCAAGGCCACCCACGGCAAGGTTGCCCTGTGCCATCGCATAGATCTGGCCGTCCGCGCCCTGCAGCGGCGTCAGGATCAATGCGCCGCCGCGCAGGCTCTTGGCCTTGCCCATCGAGGCGACGGTGATGTCGAGCTTCTGGCCGGGCTTGGCGAAGGGGGGCAGTTCGGCGGTGATCATCACCACCGCCGTGTTCTTGAGGCCGGGGTTAATATTCGCGGGCAATTGCAGCCCGAAGCGCGACGTCACCGCCTTCATCGACTGGATGGTGTATTCCAGATTGTCGTCGCCCGTGCCCGGCAAGCCGACGACGACGCCGTAGCCGGTCAGCTGGTTGGTGCGAATCCCCTGGAACCCGCCGAGATCCTTGATCCGGTCGGCGGACGCGGGGGCCGCGACGAGCAGCGAGACGAGTGCTGCGAGCAGGAGGCGGAACATCGGGCGCATCCTCAGAACGGGCTCACGACGGAGAAGAACCGGCCGAGCCAGCCCTGCCGACTGGCGCGCGCGACGTCGCCCTTGCCAGTGTAGGCGATCTGCGCGTCGGCGACGCGGGTCGAGGGGACGCGGTTGTTGGCGTCGATGTCGGCGGTGCGGATCAGGCCCTTGATCTGGACGAACTCGTCGCCGCGGTTGAGCGTGACGCGCTTCTGCCCCTGGACCAGCATCGTGCCGTTGGGGAGCACGCGGCTGACCGTGACGGTGATCTCGCCCGACAGCGTGTTCGATTGATCCGCGCCGCCGGTTCCCTTGAACCCGCGGTTCCCGCTGGTCGCGATATCGGTGCCCTGGAACAGCGCGAGTCGCCCGGTGGTCGGCGGGGTGAAGGCGAGGTTGCCCGACGAATCGAGCTTCGAACTGGCGGATTTGGAGGCGGCGGTGCGTTCGACCAGAACGATCGTGACCGGATCGCCGACGCGGCGCGCGCGCGTGCCTTCGTAGAGCGCGCCATACCCGTCCTCGACCTGGAAGATCGACCCGGTCGCCACCACCGGCGTCAGCGCCGGTTCGGGCATCGCCGACGAGAAATCGACCGGCGGCGCCTTCTTGCCGAACACGCGCGACTCGGCCGCGCTGGGCAAAAACAACGCAATTCCGACGATCAGCTGGATGGCGAACGGCTTCATGACTCTAGCCATCAGATATTTTGATTAACATATTTGAGCATTTCGTCGGTCGCGGAGATCATTTTTGAATTAACCTCATACGCGCGTTGGGTTTCGATCATGTCGACCAGCTCCTCGACGACGTTGACGTTCGACCCTTCGAGCTGCCCCTGGCGGACGTTGCCGCGCCCGTCCTGCCCGGCGACGCCGAGGTTGGCGGCACCGCTCGCGGCGGTCTCCATCAGGTAATTGTCCCCCTTGCTGAGCAAGCCCGCCGCATTGGGGAAGCTCGCGACCTGGATCTGGCCGAGTTCGCTTGGCGTGGTCTGGCCGGGGACGGTCGCCGAGACGGTCCCGTCGGTGCCGATCGTGATCGCGGTGGCGCCTTGCGGAACGGTGATGCCGGGCTGGACCTGATAGCCCTCGCTGGTGATCATCAGCCCCTCGGGCGAGCGCGAGAAATTGCCCGCGCGGGTATAGCCGAGCGTGCCGCCGGGCATCTGCACCTGGAAATACCCATCGCCGTCGAGCGCGAGGTCGAGACTATTGTTGGTCGACTGGAACGACCCCTGCGTGTCGATCCGCGCAGTACCCTGGATCTTGACGCCGGTGCCGAGGTTGAGCCCGGTCGCATATTTCGTCTCGGACGTGCTCGGCGCTCCGGGTGCCGTCACTGTCTGGTACGCGAGCGTCTCGAACGCGGCGCGATCCTTCTTGTACGCGGTCGTGTTGACGTTCGCGAGGTTGTTCGAGATGACTCGCATGCGCATGTCCTGGGCATCAAGCCCGGTCCGCGCGATATGCATGGCTGCACTGCCCATCGTCTATTCCTTCAGCCTGGAAGCCGCATCACGGATGCGGCGCTTTCGTCCATGTCCTTGGCCGACTTCATCAGATTGGCCTGGACCTCGTAGCTGCGCTGGTTCTCGATCATGTCGACCAGCGCTTGAGTCATGTTGACGTTCGATCCCTCGAGCGCGCCGCTCTCGACCTTTGCGTCCATGTCCTGCGGCAGCGTTCCGCCGCCCTTGACGTAGAGCAGATTGTCGAGCCCCTTGACCGTGGTCGTGCCCTTCGGCGTCGCCAGCTTGAGCTGGTCGAGCACCTCCGGGTTGCGTGCGTCGCCGCCCATCGGGACGATCGACACGGTGCCGTCCGCCGAGATCGAGATGCTTTGCGCGGGCGGCACGGTGATCGGGCCACCCGACCCGATCACCGGGAAACCGTCGCCGGTCTGGAGCACACCTGAGGCTGCGACCTGCAAGTCGCCGCGCCGCGTATAGGCTTCCTTCCCATCGGGCGACTGGACCGCGAGCCAGCTGTCGCCGGTCATCGCGACATCGAGCGAACGACCGGTCTGCTGGATCGCGCCGGTCGCGCGATCCGCGTCGAGCACGTCCGCCGAGGTCGGCTCGCGTGTTTCGAGCGGTGAGCCCTTGAGCGACAGCCGGTCGAACACGACGCGGTCGGCGCGAAAGCCGATCGTCGAGGCGTTCGCCATGTTGTTGGCGATCGCGGCCTGCGACGCGAGATGCGCCTTGAGCCCCGTCGCCGCCGTGTAGACCAGCTTGTCCATATCCTGCTCCCGCTCGGTTCAGGTCAGTTGCGGATGTTGAAGATGGTCTGCGAAATCTGGCCGTTGATATCGAGCGCCTTGGCATTCGCCTGGAAGTTGCGCTGCGCGGCGATCAGATCGACCAGTTCCTCGGTGATATCGACGTTCGAGCCTTCGAGCGTCCCCGCGCTGAGCGAGCCGAAGCCGTTCTCGTTCGCTGCGCCAAGCGCCGCGCCGCCCGAGATGCCGGTCGACGACCAATAGCTGTTGCCGGTCTGGCGCAGGCCCGTGGGGTTGGCGAAATTGGCGAGCGCGACCTTGCCGAGCGCGACCGTGTCGCCGTTCGAATAGTTGGCCGAGACGATCCCCTGCTTGTCGACCGACACACCCGCGAGTTCGCCGACCGAGGCACCATCGGTGACGCGGGCGTTGACCGAGAACGGGCTGGACTGTTGCGTCGTCCCCGCAAGATCGAGCTTGAGCGTCTGCGCGACGCCGCCGCTGATCGGGTTGAACGCGTCATAGGTGATTGGGCTGGACGGGGCGGAGATGTTGCCCGCAGCGTCGAAGGTGACGGGGGTGCCCGAGGTGGAACCGCTGACCTTGAGTTCCTGTTCGCCGACGAAGCTGTGGACGGTCCAGGCGTTGTTGCCGGAGTGGACGTAATAGTTGGTGAGTGTGCTCGCCTTGCCCGCCGAGTCGTAGATCGTCGTAGCGGTCGAGTTGTTGTAGCTCGACGCATTGGTCGGCGTAAACGTCGCGGTCGGCACCGATGCCGCGGCATAGAGGTTGACCTTGAGCGCCACGTTGCCGGTCGCCGCCGGCGTGCCGTTGGTTTCTGGCAAGTTGAGCGGGATTAGACCGTCCGCACCGGTGGCGGTGGTGTTGCCCTTTGCGTCGACCGGATAGCCGAGCAGTGCGGACCCCTGCGCATCGACGATGTTATGCGTAGCGGGATCGATCTGGAACGCGCCGTTGCGGGTATAGGCGGTGGCGGAATTGACGCCGCTTGTCTTGACCGAGAAGAAGCCGTCTCCCGTGATCGCGAGGTCGAGCGACGAGCCGGTCGTCTTGAGGTTGCCGACGCTGAACTGCTGCCGGTTCGATTTCACCACCGCGCCCGACCCGACGAGCTTGGTCGGATCGGTCGTGATGCTCGAGGCGATGACGTCGGCAAAGTCGGTCCGGCTCTTCTTGAAGCCGTTGGTGCCGACGTTGGCAAGGTTGTGCGACACGGTGGACAGTTCGGTCTGGGCTGCCTGCAGGCCGCTGAGCGAGGTGTAGAAGGACATGGGGGGCTCCTGTGCGTTTCGAGTTCAAGCGGGGAGGGGGATCAGCCGACCTGACGGACGGCGCTGGTGGCGACTTGCCCGATACCGGGCAAAGTGAGCATGGGGCTGCCCGTTGCGGGCATCGAAACCGCGGCGACCGGGGCCCAGACGAGGTTGCGCGCGGTAACGGCTTCGCCGCCGTCGGCCGCTTCCACCGAGACGGTGAACGGGCCGCTCCCGGCGGAGGCGCCGCTGGCATCTTTGCCGTCCCAGTCGTAGGTCGCGGTCCCGGCCTTCTGCGCGCCGAGTGACAGCGTGTTGAGCGTCTGGCCGTTGGCATCGCGGATCGAAACGGTCACGCCGGTCGCATCCTTGTCGAGCTCGACCGCGCCCGCGAGACCACCCGCTGCGCGCGCATAGGCGGTCGAGCCTTCGGTCAGCACGGTGCGCCCGACATAGCCGAGCGCATCGCCCGCAGTCGTTGCGCCGAGCTTGTCCTGGATCGCTTTCAGGGTCGTTCCCATTTCCGCGATCCCCGAGGTGCTCGAGATCTGCGCGAGCTGCGCGACCATCTGCGTATTGTCGGTCGGGGCGAAGGGATCCTGGTTGTTGAGCTGCGCGGTCATCAGCTTGAGGAAGTCCGACGCACCGAGCGACTGCGACGAGGTGGTCTTCGCGGCATTTGCCTTGGCGGTGGTCGTCGCGTTGATGCCGAGGCTGGTCAGCGTGGAATCGAAAGTGGAGGCCATGATCAGCGTCCCAGTTTGAGGGTATCGAGGATGAGCGACTTGGCGGTCTGCATGACCTCGACGTTGTTCTGGTAGCTGCGCGAGGTCTCCATCATGTCGACCAGCTCGCGCGTTTCATCGACGCCCGACTGCCAGATGTTGCCGTCCTTGTCGGCAAGCGGGTGCGACGGATCGTAGACCTTAGTCGCGCCTTCGCCCGCGGTGACGATGCTCTCGACATTGACCGTGGCGAGCCCCGAGGCCTTGTCATATTGCGTGCGGAAGACGGGCTTGATCGTCTTGTACGCGGTGTCTTCGCTGCCCGTCACCGCTCCCGCGTTGGCGAGGTTCGATGCGGTCGTGTTCATCCGCACGAGCTGCGCGGACATCGCGCGCCCGGCGACCTGGAAAATGGAAAGCGGCTGTTCGGCCATGGCTTATTCGCCCTTCAGTGCGCGGGTGATCTGGCCGATCCGCCCGTTGAGGAAGGAGAGCGTCGTCTGATAGGCGACGGCATTCTCGGCGAAGGCGGTCTGCTCGGTCGACAGCTCGACCGTATTGCCATCGAGCGAGGGCTGCGACGCGGTGCGGTAGCGCATCGAGCCGGTGACGCTGGCGTTCCCGCCCGTGTCCATTGCGGTCTCCGCGGTCGCCAGTGCGCTGTGGAAATCGATGTCCCGGGCCTTGAACCCGGGGGTCGAGGCGTTCGCGATGTTCGACGCAAGCACACCCATGCGCTGCGAGCGCACTTCGAGTGCCGCACCATGTACCCCGAACAGTCCTTCGCTGGGCATTGCCCGTCTCCAGCGCATGATTGCGCGCCGGTCGATCAGCAAAGGTCATGCCAAATGCGATGTGGGGTCGGCGCACCCGTGCAGCGGATGCAAAGCGGCAAACCCTTGCCGGGCGGCGGCAAAGCGGCTGCCGGTCCCGCGCGGGGCGGCGGATTCGGCGCCGGGGGAGGTGCACGGGACCGTTGAAGCACGTCCGTTTACCAGATTGGCCCGCCGCTTGCAGTGCCCGCTGCGATGTCCTTTACCCTTGCCCCCTTCCTCGATCCGATCGCCTTCGCCATCGTCGTCGGCGGAACTCTGGCCGCTGCGGTGCTGCGGACCCCGGCGCGCGACCTCGGGCGGGGGGTCGCGGGGTTGCGGATGCTGGGCGCGCCGCGCTTTGCCGCGGATCCGTTGCTCGATCAGATCGGGGCGCTGGGGCGGATCGCCAAGCGGCACGGCGTGCTGACGCTCGACCGGTCGGTGATCGCGGACCCGGATATCGCCGCCGCCGTCTCGGCGATCGTCGATGGCGACGCTCCGGAAGAGATCGCCGAACTGCTCCGCCAGCGCCGCCGCGCGCGGGCCGAACGCGCTTCGGCAATCGCAGACCTGTGGTCGGGCGCGGCGGACACCGCCCCCGCGATGGGCATGGTGGGAACGCTGATCGGCCTGGTCGGCATGTTCGTGAAGATGCAGGACCCGCGCGCGATCGGCGCGTCGATGGCGGTGGCGTTGCTGGCGACCCTGTACGGCGCGCTCCTCGCCAATCTCGTGCTCGCGCCGATCGCTGCACGGCTGCGGCGGATCGCGCGCGACGAGGCGGTCGAGCGGCTGCGGCTCGAACCGCCGTTGATCGCGCTAGCGACGCGCGAGCAGCCCCGCCGTCCGCTCGCCGTGGCGCAGTCGGCATGATTCCGTACGACGACGATATGCCCGACGCCGCCCCCGCGCGCCCGGCCTGGCTGATGACGCTTGCCGATCTCGCATTGCTGCTGGTCGCGTTCTTCGTCTTCATTCAGGCCAACCAGCAATTGGACGGCGGCACGCTCGCGCGCGGTATTCGTGCCGGGTTCGGTGCGGTGGACACGCCTGCCAGCGTGCCGCCCGCACCGATGCCGGTTTCCGCAAGCGCGCTCGGCGGGTTTGCGATCGGATCGGCCGCGGTGTCGGGGCCGGTCGCGCCGCTGGTCGCGTGGGCGACCGACGCGCTCCGCGATCCCCGCGCGATGGTTGCCGTGACGGGGACGGTGGACGGCTCGCCTGACGATGTCGACGGCGTGACGCAAAGCGGCGCCGTCCTCGCCGCAGACCGTGCGCGCGCGGTCGTCGGGATGTTGATCGCCCACGGCGTCGCCCCCGATCGCATCACCATCACCGCTGCCGGCCGCGCTGGCCGCCGCGGCGTCAGCGTGACGACGGGATTTGCCGGCAACCGGCAAATGCCTGCCGCACCGGTTGCCGTTCCTCCTGCCCAACCGACAAGGATCTGATTGCCCATGCGCCGCTTGCCGCTGCTCCTCCTCGGGCTCGTCGCCAGTCCACTGTCCGCCGCCCCGTTCCAGGATACGGGCGCGATCGACCGCGCCGTCGCCGCGTTCACCGGCCACGGTGTCGGCAATGAAGGCGGCGCGCGGACGCCGGTCGACGGGCGGCTCAAGCTCGCCACCTGCCCGATGGTGTCGATGGCGTGGCGCACCGAAAGCCACGATGCGGTGGTCGTCACCTGTACCGGCCCGGAGTGGCGCTTGTTCGTGCCGGTCAAGCAGGCGGCGGTTGCACCCAAGGGGGCTGCCCCGCTGGTGATCACCCCCGGCATATCGGCCGCCGCGATCCGACCCGTCTATGTAATCAAGCGCGGCGATCCGGTGACGATCAGTGCGGGATCGGCGGGATTCTCGATCACGCGCGAAGGCATTGCGGTCGGGGATGCGGTCGTCGGCGGGCGGTTCATGGTCAAGGTCGACGATCAGAAGAACCCCGTCCAGGCGGTCGCGATCGCTGCGGGGAGCGCCACGCTGCCGGGTTGGTCAGAATGATTTAAGCTTTGCCGAAGCCGGTCGTTATACCTTCCGTCATCTCTTCCAAAGGTGCTGATGTGGTGGACGCGATCGGATCCAAAACTGTCTCAATGCCCGAGCGGCTGGCCGTGCCAGCCGTCGCGGCGACCGGATCGGTCGCGTCGACGGCCAGTGCCGCGACCAAGCCGGCAACGACGGCAACCCAGCAACTGGAATTGTCGGCAATCGCGTCCGAAACCGGCAAGGGCGTGCCGGTCGACAGCCAGCATGTCGAGGATGTCCGCCGCGCGGTGCGCAACGGCACCTATCCCATCACGCCGGACACGATTGCGGACCGGATGCTCGCGCTCAAGCTCAACTGGAGCCCCTCGAAATGACGTCTCCCGCCACGCGCCGTGATGCTTTGATCGCAGTGATCGAAGCGCTTCATGCCGAGATCGCGGCGCTGAAAACCAATGACGTCCGCGCCTTGGAACGGGCGACGACCGACAAGCTGATGCGGATCGAAGCGGTTGCCGCGTTCGGGGATGTGCCGCCTGAGGTGGAGACGCGCGCGCTGGCCGAGGAAGCGCAGCGGCTGAACGACACCTGCCGGATCTACGTCAACCTGATGGCGGCAAATGTTCGCCGCCGCCTGCAAAATCTGACCGGTTCGGCGGGGATGGCGATGGGGGCGGCACCGGGGAGCGTGTATCGTGCGGGAATGGGGCTGGCGGCGTTTGCCTGAGCGGCATTTTAATAGCCCTCTCAGCTTCCCGGGCTTTGTCGGGGAAACAGCACTCTAAAAACTGGCACGTCTCTTGCTGATCACCGGCTGTCCGTCTGACGCGGACCTGAAGCCGGGGACCAATGCCTTTCAATCCGCTTTCCATCCTGAACGGAGCTGCCGGCGCGGGCGGGTCGATTCGCAACGCGATCGCCAATGCCAGCCAGAAGACCGGCATCGATTTCGGCTATCTGATGGGTCAGGCCAAGCTCGAGAGCGGAATGCGCGCCAACGCGCATTCGGGGTCCTCGAGCGCGAGCGGGCTGTATCAGTTCGTCGACCAGAGCTGGCTGCGCGTGGTCAAGGCGCATGGCGCGGAGCACGGCCTCGGCTGGGCGGCGAACGCGATCTCAACCAGCGCGAGCGGCCGTGCGGTCGTGAGCGATCCCGCGACTCGGCAGGCGATCCTGTCGCTGCGCAACGACCCCACCGCCGCCTCGCTGATGGCCGCCGAGCACGCCAGCGACAATAAGGGCGCGATCGAGGGAACGCTCGGGCGCAGCGCCACCAGCACCGATCTTTACATGGCCCATTTCCTGGGCTTGGGCGGCGCGCGGCAATTCCTCACCGCGATGCAGGCCAACCCCGATCGTAGCGGCGCGACGATGTTCCCCGCCGCCGCCAACGCCAATCGCAACGTCTTCTACGATTCGACCGGCGCGCCGCGCTCGCTCTCGCAAATCTACAATCGTTTCGCCGCCAAACTCGATGCCGCGGGCGCGCCGCAGACGATCGACGCAACCTCGGGCCTGTCCGCGACGCGGCTCGGCGAATGGGGCGCGGACGTCATCCCCGGCAATGGCGAGCAGTCGACCTCCAACGCCGCGGTCTGGGCGCAGAACACGCTCGCGCAATTGAGCGGCACAAGCAGTTTGGCGGGTACCCGCACCGAGACCGCGAGCCTTCTCCGCCCGACCCCGAATACCGCACGGCTCGCGTACATGATGCTCGCGACGATGGGAGCCTGATCCAGTGGCACTGTCCCCCAAGACCGGTGGCGTGATGCCGCTGCTGCGCTCCGCCGCGCTGCCGGTCGCGATCCTGTTGCTCGTCGTGCTGATGGTCGTGCCGATTCCGGCGGCGATGCTCGACGTGTTCTTCATCATGAATATCACGATCAGCCTCGCGGTGCTGATGGTCAGCCTCAACGCGCAGAAGCCGCTCGACTTCTCCGCCTTCCCGACCGTGCTGCTGTTCGCCACGCTGTTCCGCCTGAGCCTCAACGTCGCCTCGACCCGCGTCGTGCTGGTCCACGGGCATGAGGGCGAGAGCGCGGCGGGCAATGTGATCGAGGCGTTCGGGACCTTCCTGATCGGCGGCGATTATGTCGTCGGCCTGTTCGTCTTCGCGATCCTCGTGATCATCAACATGATCGTCGTCACCAAGGGCGCGGGCCGCGTGTCCGAAGTCAGCGCGCGCTTCACGCTCGACGCGTTGCCGGGCAAGCAGATGGCGATCGACGCCGATCTCAACGCCGGGCTGATCACCCCCGACGAAGCCAAGGCGCGCCGGATCGAGGTTTCGACCGAGGCCGATTTCTACGGGTCGATGGACGGCTCGTCCAAGTTCGTGAAGGGCGATGCGGTCGCCGGCCTGCTGATTCTCGCGGCGAACATCGTCGGCGGGCTGATCCTCGGTCCGGTCAGCCACGGGATGACGATCGCCGACGCGGCGCATAATTACGTGCTGCTCGCGATCGGCGACGCGCTCGTCGCGCAGATCCCGTCGCTGATGCTGTCGATTGCCGCCGCCGCGATCGTGACGCGCGTCACTTCCAGCATGGATCTGGCGGGCCAGATCGGCAGCCAGTTCGGCTCGGCACGCACCTGGACGCCGGTCGCGATCATCCTCGGGCTGCTCGGGGTGATGCCGGGGATGCCGCATCTGATCATCCTGCCCGCCGCCGGGCTTGCCGGGTTCGCCGCGTGGAAGATGCGCCAGGCATCGCTTCGCCCTGCACCCGTCGAAATCGTCGCGCCCGAGCCGGTCGATCATTCGAAGATCGGCTGGGACGAAGTCTCGGACCTCATGCAGGTCAACCTCGATATCGGCTACGGCCTGGTGCCGCTCGTCGACGAACGCCGCGGTGCGCCGCTGATGGGCCGGATCACCGGGGTCCGCCGCCAATTGTCGAAGGACATGGGCTTCGTCATCCCGCAGGTCCGCGTCCGCGACGACATCAATTTGCCGCCCTACACCTACCGCATCATCGTCGGCGGCGTCGTGGTCGGCGAGGACAGCGTCTCGCCCGACGAGATGCTCGCGCTCGATACCGGCCAGGCGATCGGCGGGCTGATGGGCAAACCCGCGAAGGACCCGACCTTCGGGCTCGACGCGGTGTGGATCGCGGCGGGCGACGCCGATGCCGCGACCGGCGCGGGCTATCTCGTGGTCGATCCGGGCACCGTCATGGCGACGCACCTCAACCACCAGCTGACGCAACATTCCGCCGAGCTGCTCGGCCCCGACGAAGTCCAGTCGCTGCTCGACGGGTTGAAGGACCGCGCCGCCAGCCTCGTCGCGTCGCTGTCGCCCAACCCGCTGCCGCTGACCACGCTGACGCAGGTGCTGAAGGGACTGCTCGCGGAGAACATCCCGCTCAAGGAATTCCGCCGGATTGCCGCAGCCATCGCGGTCGCCGCACAGCGGACCGCCGACGCCGAGGACATCATCGAGGCGATCCGCCCCGATCTCGGCGGGCTGATCATCGGCAAGATCTGCGGCGTGCGCGAGCCGCTGCGCGTGATGACGCTCGAGGGCGGGCTCGAGGGGCTGCTCGGCCAGGCGATGCGCGCCGATCCGTCGCGCCGCCACACGATCGAGCCCGATCTCGGCCGTCGCATCGTCGATGCGCTGCAACGCGCGGCACAGCCGCTGGTCGACGAGGCCAAGCCGTTCGCGCTCGTCGTCCAGCCCGCGATCCGCGTCGCGATCCGCAAGCTGGTCAAGACCTGCCTGCCCGACATTCCGGTGATGAGCTTCTTCGAAGTGCCGGAAGAAAAAGCCGTCGAAGTCGTCGCCGTGATCGGCGCTCCCGGAGCCCTGCCAGCATGATGCAGCTTTCGCCCACCGCCTTCTGCGACGCGCAGCCCTTGGTTTATGGTCGCAACGCCGCGCCCGACCTCAAGCTGCTCGCGAAGAAGCATCTGCCGCTGGTCCGGCGTGTCGCGTGGCACGTGCACGGCAGCATGTCGTCCTCGGTCGAGGTCGAGGATCTCGTCCAGATCGGGTTGGTCGCTTTGGTCGAGGCGGCGGGCGCGTTCGAGGAACGCGGGCAAGTGACGTTCGAGCAATATCTGATGACGCGCGTGCGCGGCGCGATGATCGATGCGCTGCGGCGTTCGGCGACGCTGACGCGCGGCGCGATGCAGCGCAAGCGGATGTATACGCAGACCGTCGCCGCGATGACGACCGAACTGGGGCGTGCGCCCGGCGAGGCGGCGGTCGCAACGCGGCTCGGCGTGTCGCGCGAGAAATTGCGGATCGATTATGCGAACGCGCAGCCGGTCCGGCTCGAACCGATCGAGGATCTCTATTCGGACGAAGGCCCGTGGTTCGCGAGCGACGAGCCCGATGCGTTCGCGCAGCTTTCGCAGAGCGAGGAACGTAATACGCTGATCGCCGCGATCACCGCTCTGCCCGAGCGCGAGGCGCTGGTGATCCAGCTCTATTACGTGGAGGAAATGAACCTCGAGGAAATCGGGCTGGTGATCGGCGTCGGGTCGGCGCGCGTCTGCCAGATCAAGGCGGCGGCGCACGCCAAGCTCAAAAAGGCGATGCTGGGGTAGAGCGTGCGCTCCGCTGCGCCGCATAGACACCAAATCGTTCCGGCCATCCTCGGGCCGCGGTAAACTGCCGTAGCGAGAACAGCCGCATTTCCCGGCCCGCCCTCTAGCCCTATCCGCCCTCACGTGTATGGTCCGCCCCCGTTGCACGCCGAATTTTTGGGGAGTGCGCGCGAAACTGCGGGGAATACGTGGACAAATTTCCGATCGGCATTCTGGGTATCGTCGTGATCCTGGGGCTTGCCGTCCTGTTGTCGACCAACCGCCGCGCAATCCCGCTGCGCGTCGTCGGCGCGGCGTTCGCGTTGCAAGTGACGATCGCGATCCTGGTCCTCCACAGCACGATCGGTCGGCAAGCGATCGAGGGCATGTCGCGCGGGGTGTGGAACCTGCTCGGCTATGCCAAGGCGGGCACCACGACGATCTTCGGCGGGCTCGCGAGCGACCCGACCTTCGGGACGGCGTTCGCCTTCTCGGCGCTTCCCGTCATCATCTTCTTCGCAGCGCTCGTGTCGATCCTCTACCATCTCGGGATCATGCAGTTCGTGATCCGCTGGGTCGGCGGCGCGATCGAGAAGGTGATCGGCGTATCCAAGGTGGAAGCGCTGTGCGCCGCCGCCAACATCTTCGTCGGGCAAAGCGAATCGCCGCTGGTGATCCGCCCCTATCTCGCCGGGCTGACCCCGCCGCAGCTGTTCGCGGTGATGACGGTCGGCATGTCGGGCGTCGCAGGGACGATCCTGCTCGCCTATGCCACCTTCCTCGGCCAGGGCGCTTTGCCCTATCTGCTCGCCGCGTCGTTCATGTCCGCGCCGGGCGGGTTGCTGATGGCCAAGATCATCATGCCCGACGAGACCACCGCGCCCGCGGGCGAACTGCCGCTCGGCGACGATCCGGAAGAAGCGGTGCTCCACGTCGCCGAAAAGGCGCTCGAAGAAGAACGCGCCGCCAACATCATCATGGCCGCCGCCAATGGCGCACAGACCGGCGTGCGGATCGCGGTCGCGGTCGGCGCGATGGTGCTCGCGTTCGTCGGGCTGGTCGCGCTGGCGAACGGGATCCTTGGCGGGATCGGCGGATGGTTCGGCTACCCCGATCTGAGCTTCCAGGGGATGCTCGGCTTCGTCTTTGCCCCCGTGATGTTCCTGCTCGACATTCCGTGGACCGAAGCGCGCGCGGCGGGCGAATTGTTCGGGCAGAAAATCGTGCTCAACGAATTCGTCGCGTTCATCGATCTCGGCAAGATGAGAAATCTGTCGCCGCACACCACCGCGGTGGTGACGTTTGCTTTGTGCGGCTTCGCCAATTTCTCGTCGATCGCGATCCAGATGGCGTCGGCCGGGAGCCTCGCGCCCAATCAGCGCCCGATGATCGCCAAGCTCGGGTTGCGCGCACTGGCGGCGGGAAGCCTCGCGAATTTGATGTCGGCGGCGCTTGCGGGGTTGTTGCTCGGCTAGTCCTCGATTGCCCGCCGCGCATAGCGCCGCGCGAGGATGGCGCAGACGAACAGCTGGATCTGGTGGAACAGCATCAGCGGCAGCACGATCAGGCTGACCGAATGCCCCGCGAACAGGATCGTCGCCATCGGCAATCCGCTCGCCATGCTCTTCTTCGACCCGCAGAAGACCAGTGCGATCTCGTCCTCGGTCGAGAAACTCAGCCAGCGGCTGATCCCGGTCGTGATGCCGAGGATCACCGCGAGGATCACGATTGCGATTACCGCTACGATCGCCAGGTCGACCGACGACAGGCTGGTCCACACCCCCGCCACCACCCCGGCGCTGAACGCGGTATAGACGACCAGCAGGATCGACCCGCGATCGATCACCGAGGTCAGGGTCTGGTGCGCGGCCAGCCAGGTACCGATCATCGGACGCGCGACCTGTCCCGCAATGAACGGCAGCAGGATCTGGAGCGCGATTCCCTCGATCGCGTGGAGCGAAAACCCGCTCCCCGCCGATTGAAGCAGTGCCGCGACGAGCAACGGCGTCACCACCACGCCTAAAAGGTTGGAGACCGACGCGCTGCACAAGGCGGCGGGCACGTTGCCCCGCGCGATCGACGTGAACGCGATCGACGACTGCACCGTCGAGGGCAGCAGGCACAGGTACAGCAACCCGATCGCGATCCCCTCGGGCAACCACCCGCGCGTACCCCAATAGGCCGCAAGGCCGATGATCGGAAACATCACGAACGTACTGGCGAGCACGAGCGACTGGAGCCGCCAGTGCGTGATCCCGGCCCAGACCGCCGCGGGCGATAATCGCGCGCCGTAGAGGAAGAACAGCAATCCGACCGCGACCAGCACGCTATCCTCGGCAATCGTCTGCCCCACGCCGTGGGCGGGGAGGACGAAGGCGAGCACCACCGTTCCGATCAGCAGCAACATATAGGGATCGATCGGCAAGCGACCGAGCAGCGAACGGATCCTGGTCATGCCGCGCCCCTACGCGGCAAGGGCGCGATGCTCAATGATCGTGACCCGGACGAACGCCGGGACGCCTCGAACGATTTCGGACCTTTCCGCGACCCAAACCATTCGTCTTTCAGTGAACAAGGGACTGCTCATGCCAATCGAAGTCGCGCACGACGGGGTCGTGCCGCAATCCAGCGCCATGTCCGACCGGCAGGCGCTGCCGTTATGGACCCTCGTCGCGCCCGCGCTCGGGCTGCTCGCGGCGCTGCTGGGCGTCGCCAAGATGGGGCTGGCGGGCACCGCCGTCGCGGTCGTCGTGCTGATCGCGAGCGTGCTCGCGGCGGTGCATCATGCCGAGGTCATCGCGCACAAGGTCGGCGAACCGTTCGGGACGCTGGTACTGGCGATCGCGGTGACCGTGATCGAAGTGTCGCTGATCGTGTCGCTGATGCTGTCGGACACCGGCGGCGCGACCGAGCTTGCGCGCGACACGGTGTTCGCCGCGATCATGATCATCCTCAATTTCATCATCGGGCTGTGTCTCGTCGCGGGTGCCGCGCGGCATGTCGAACAGCGCTTCACGCTCAGCGGCATGAACGCCGCGCTCGGCGTGCTGACCGCGATGGCGGTGCTGTCGCTGGTCCTGCCCAATTACACGTCTTCGACGAACGGGCCGACCTATGCGCCGTCGCAGCTGGTGTTCGTCGCGGTGGTGTCGCTGCTTCTGTACGGCACGTTCATCCTCGTTCAGACCGTCCGGCACCGCGATTACTTCCTGCCCGCCAGCGACGATCAGGACGATCACGCCGCCCCGCCATCGACGCGCGCGACGGGAATCGCATTCGCCGTCCTGCTCGTCGCGCTGGTCTCGGTCGTGCTGCTCGCCAAGACCCTCTCCCCGACGATCGAGGCCGCAGTGGTCGGCGCGGGACTGCCGCTGGCGGTGGTCGGCGTGGTAATCGCAGCGCTGGTGCTCGCCCCCGAGAGTCTCGCCGCGTACAAGGCCGCCAAGCGCAACCGGCTGCAGACCAGCCTCAACCTCGCGCTCGGCTCCGCGCTCGCCACGATCGGGCTGACGATCCCGAGCGTGGCGATCGTGTCGCTAGTATTGGGCCTGCCGTTGTCGCTGGGGGTCGACCCCAAGGGGATGACGCTGCTGGCGCTTTCGCTGTTCGTCGCGACCTTGTCGCTTGGCACAGGGCGGACGACGGTGTTGCAGGGTGTCGTCCATCTGGTGATCTTCGCAGCCTATCTCTTCACCACGATCGTTCCGTAAAAATCGTCGCTTTCCAGTCCCATGTCGCACGATCCTGCGGAACGTTTTGGCTCGTCCGGCCTTCCTCCATCAACCAATGGAGAGACGGACATGGACGACACCCGCTTGTGGAGCTTCGAGGAAAGCCTCTGGACCGAAGGGCCCGACAACTACCGCGAGAAGGTCGATGCCGAAGTCGTCATGGTATTGCCGCGCCCGCCGTTCGTCCTGCGCGGCACCGAGGCGATCGACGCGGTCGCGGATACACCCGTCTGGGACAGCGCGGAGCTGACCGAGCGACAGGTGTCGCGTCCGCAGGAAGGACTGATCGTGATCGGCTATCACGTCCATGCGCAGCGCGGTGACGAGGCGTATGAAGCGCATTGCAGCTCGGTCATCCGCCGTCTGGAGCATGAAGTCTGGCGCGTCGTCCAGCATCAGCAAACCCCGGTCCTGACCAAGTCGGTCGAGCAGTGAACCAGGAGGCAGCGATGCGCGACGACACCGCCGTCCAGGTCCGCCAGCGCGAGATCGCGACCGAGCATCTGCTGTTCAAGCTGATGGAATATGTCGAGGACAAGCACCCGGGGCTGCTCGACTATCTTGAGGGGAGCCTGGACCATCTGGGCGACCCCGCAACCGACGCGACGCGCGACGACGAAGGTGTGCGTGGGATCGCGAGGAAAATGATCGTGGGCGCCCGTAAGCAAGGAATGGCCACCGCCGATTGAACGAGCGAGGGGCCAGTCTGGTGCGCACTGCGCTTCGGTACCGGCCCCTTTGTTCCCCACCGAACGTGTCGGAACAGGGGGGAGGGGAAGCGATTCCCTTTTCGGCGGCGATCCGCTAGCGTCTTCGACGATGACGACACCTGCTCCCGCGATCTCGCGTTCGCTTTTCGCTTTTTCGATCTTTTACGGCGGCATGGTCTGCATCGCGGGCGTGCTTGGTAACAAGCAGGTCTCGCTCGGGCCGATCTCGCTGCTCGGGCCGCTGGTCGGGATCGGGCCGCTTGCGGTCGAATCCGGGATCTTTGCGTTCCTGCTCCTCGTCGTGGTGTCGAGCGCGGTGGCGGAGCTTCACGGGCGCAGCGTTGCCAACCGGCTGGTGCAGATCGGGTTCGTACCGCTGATCGCATCGATCCTGCTGTCGATCGCGGTGCTCGCCGCCCCCGCCGCACCCGCGATGGAGCCCGCGCGGCGTGATGCGTTCGCGCTGATGATGGGCGGCACGCCACGCATCTGGCTCGGCGGGATCGTCGCCTACGGGATTTCGCAGACGCTCAACGTCACGATCTTCAGCTGGCTCAAGCGCAATGAGAAGGGTGGGCTGTTGTGGCTGCGCGCGGGGATTTCGAGCATCCTCAGCCAGATCGTCGATACGCTGCTGTTCGTGACGATCGCCTTTTACGGGGTGTTTCCGATCGGATCGCTGCTCGCCGGACAGATGCTCGCGAAGGTGACGCTGTCGGCAGTGCTGGTGCCACCGTTGATCTATCTGGTGGTCGGGATCGGGCGGCGACTGGATCGCGACTGACTTCCGCGATAAGGCGCGCGCATGACCGATCATTCCCCCGCTCCCGCGCTCCTCGCCAAGGCCGAAACGCTGGTCGAGGCGCTGCCGTACATGCAGCGTTATGCCGGCAAGACCTTCGTCGTGAAATATGGCGGGCACGCGATGGGCGATCCCGAAGCCGCGCGCGACTTTGCCGAGGACGTCGTGCTGATGAAGGCGGTCGGGATCAACCCGGTCGTCGTCCATGGCGGCGGGCCGCAGATCGGCGCGATGCTCAAGCGATTGGGCGTCGAATCGCGCTTCGTCGACGGCCTACGCGTGACCGATGCGGAAACCGCACGGATCGCCGAAATGGTGCTGGCGGGCTCGATCAATAAGGAAATCGTCGGCTGGATCGGCCAGGCGGGCGGACGTGCGGTCGGGATTTCGGGGAAGGACGCGAACTTCGTCACCGCGGTGAAGGTCGGGCGCGAAACGCCCGATACGCTCCAGGGGATCGAGCGGCACGTCGACCTCGGTTTCGTCGGTACGCCGGTCGGCGTCGACCGGCGGATTATCGATACGCTGTCGGAGGCCGGGATTATTCCGGTGATCGCGCCGATCGCGATCGGCACCGATGGGCATACCTATAACATCAATGCCGACACGATGGCGGGCGCGATCGCCGCCGCCTTGGGCGCCGAGCGGTTGTTCATGCTGACCGATGTGGTCGGCGTGCTCGACAAACAGAAGGACCTCGTCACCGATCTCGATCCGGCGGGGGTCGCGCGGTTGCGTGCTGACGGGACAATTTCTGGCGGAATGATCCCCAAGCTCGAGACGTGCGTCCACGCGGTCGAGAGCGGCGTCGGCGCGGCGGTCATCCTCGACGGGCGCGTGCCACATGCGATGCTGCTGGAAATCTTCACCGACCGCGGGGCGGGGACGTTGGTTCGGCGCTGAGCGGACCGCACTACCCTTCGGCCGTCACCCTGAACTTGTTTCAGGGTCCACCGCGCCGCGAGTCCGGTCCGCGCCTGTTGCACGGTGGATGCTGAAACAAGTTCAGCATGACGGAAGCCAGGGGGAGACGGCGGCCCTCCCAAAGCCGCTGTCAGCATCACGGCGGGGTCCTTATGGCGTCCGCGCGCCGCGAAACGAACGCTCCTCGGCAAAACGCTAAGGGGGTGTTCGCATCTGCGGGATATCGCTAGGATCGCACCCTTCAACCCGGAGACGCCGCTTTGCACACGATCATTCAGATATTGCAGGTCCTGATCAGCGCGGTCACGACGATTGTGTTGATCCAGGTCGTCCTGTCGCTCCTGGTCTCGTTCAACATCATCAACACGCATAACGAGCTGGTGCGGTCGATCTATAACGGGCTCGAGCGCGGGACCGAGCCGCTGTATCGCCCGTTCCGCCGGATCCTCCCCGATTTCGGGCAGATCGATCTCGCGCCGTTCGCGCTGCTGCTGACGCTCAAGATCATCAGCATCATTCTCAACAATTACGACGCGCATCTGCTCGTCGGCGCGCCGCTTTAAGCTGGAGCCTCACGGCATGACCGCTACGATCATCGACGGCAAGGCCTTCGCCGCCGGCCTCCGCACGCGCATCGCGACCCAAGTCGCGACGTTCACCCAAGCCACCGGTCGTGCGCCGGGGCTCGCAGTCGTGCTGGTGGGGGAAGACGCCGCCTCCGCGGTCTACGTTCGCAACAAGGGCAAGGCGACGCGCGGCGCCGGGATGGTGAGTGTCGAGCATCGCCTGCCGGCCGACGTGACGCAGGGCGATCTGCTCGACCTGGTCGATACGCTCAACGCGGATCCCGCGATCGACGGGATCCTCGTCCAGCTTCCGCTGCCGGGCCATATCGACGAGCGCGCGGTGACTACGCGGATCGACCCCGACAAGGACGTCGACGGCTTCCACCCGGTCAATGCCGGACGGCTCGCGACCGGGATCGAAGGGTTCGTGCCGTGCACGCCGCTTGGCTGCGTGATGCTGCTCAAGGATGCGCTCGGTGACCTGACCGGGCTCGACGCGGTGGTGATCGGCCGGTCGAACATCGTCGGCAAGCCGATGGCGCAGTTGCTGATCGCCGAAAGCTGCACCGTCACCGTCGCGCACTCGCGCACGCGCGACCTGTCGAGCGTGGTCAAGCGCGCCGACATCGTCGTCGCGGCGGTCGGACGCCCCGAGATGGTCAAGGGCGACTGGCTCAAGCCCGGTGCGACCGTGATCGACGTCGGGATCAACCGGACCGAAGCGGGGCTCGTCGGCGACGTGGACTTCGCGGGCGCGATGAGCGTTGCGGGCGCGGTGACGCCGGTGCCGGGCGGAGTCGGCCCGATGACGATCGCGTGCCTGCTCCGCAACACGCTGGTGTCGGCCGCGCGGCGCGAAGGCGTAGTGCTCGACGAGGGCGCTCTGTGACGCCCGCACGGGCGGCGGCGAGCGCATGATCGAACTCTACATTTCCTCGCTCATCACCTTCTTCGTGGTGATCGATCCCCCCGGCTGCGCGCCGATCTACGCCGGGCTGACCGCGGGCGCTTCCCCGCCCCACACCCGCGCGATGGCGTTTCGCGCGGTGCTGGTGGCGTCGGGCATCCTGCTGGTGTTCGCGCTGTTTGGCGAGGCGCTGCTGCACGGCCTGGGGATCAGCCTGGCGTCGTTCCGGATCGCCGGCGGGATCATGCTGTTCCTGATCGCGCTGGAAATGGTGTTCGAAAAACGCACCGAACGCCGCGAGGACCGCGCCGCGAAGGTGGCGAGCGACCCCGAGGTCGAGGACGTGTCGATCTTCCCGATGGCGATGCCGATGATCGCGGGACCGGGGTCGATCGCCTCGGTGATGCTGCTGATGGGCCGCAACGAGGGGATCGAACGCTCGGCGGTCGTGCTGGCTGCGCTGATCACCATCCTGTTACTGACGCTTGTCGCATTGCTGGCGGCGGGGCCGATCATGCGCGTGCTCGGCGCGAAGATCGAGGCGGTGATCACGCGGTTGCTGGGCGTTCTGCTCGCGGCGTTGGCGGTGCAGTTCGTGATCGATGGGGTGCGGGTGAGTCTGGCGTAAGGGTAGCAGGGGCTGCCGCCGATCAAGGAGTCATCTCTTCGTTGCCGCACGATATGACGGCCGACTTGCCGGTCGGTAGGCTTTGGTTCACGATTCACCGGATGGATGGTTGCGGGTATTTGCTCCCTGACCGTGAGAGCGTTCGTCGGGTATCTAAAACGAGCGGCGGTGGGTGTTCTCGCTGCACTGCTGCTCGGTTTGGGTGTTGTCGGTGCGTGCGATACCGTTTGGGCGTTTTCTAGAGGCAGGCCCCTTGCAACACTTTGGGGCGCCGAGAGTCTGTCGCAGGTCCTCCTCGCGAGCGCGCCGTATCTGGCCCTTGCTGCAGGCGGTGTTGTTGCCCGTCGGCCATGGTTCGTCGGACTGGCCCTGACTTGCTCCTTCTGGGGGTTCTATCTCGTTGAAATTACCCGCCCCTACGAGGGTGGTGGGGCTAATATTGGGCTGGGCATCCTGATGCTGTATTCACCCATTCCGATTTTCGTTGGCAGTGTCATCGCGGCGTTGACCTTGCGTAGGCGGTGACCGGGCGTCACGTTCAAGGGCAGCCAATGTACGGGTTGCCGGAAAGCGGGTGACCCACGATCTACAAGTATTGCTTGTGAGGTGCTGCGTTCTCCCCCCGTTCGCCCTGAGCGAACTCGAAGGGCCTCTCGCAAGACAAACCGGAGTCTGGAGAGCGAGCGAGGCTTCGACTTCGCTCAGCCCGGACGGGCGGGAGTATACTCGCGAGGGACTGCGCGCAGCTGTTACTCCGGCTTGATCCGGAACAGCCGCAAGGGCGACCCGCGCGGCAAGTCGATCGGCTCGAGCCAGTCGAACGTCTTGCGGTGCGCGAGCTGCGCATAGAAGCCGTTCGGCGCGCGCACGCGGTAATTGGTCGACTCCGACATGTTCGGGCACACCAGCAACAGCGTCGCGCCATGCCGCTTCGCGATCGCGCGGAAGTTTTCGGGCGTTCCCTTGAACGCGTGCTGCACGTCGAGGATCGCATCGCCGTTGCGATGATAGGGTCCGGCGATCGCATTGTGATGCGTCAGCGTGATCAGCCGTGGCCCGAGATCGGTGAAGGTGAAGACGGTTGCCGCCGGGATGCGGTTGAGCGGGGTCATCGCGGTCATCGTCGGGCAGAAGGCGCTCGCGCGGTTGATCGTCTGGACGCGCTTGGTCGGGCGGTCGGGCGGGCTGTAGCGCAGGTTGAGCCCGGTCCAGCGCAAGTCGATCGGGGTCATCACCGCCCCCGCGAAACTACCCGAAGCGGCGATCACGACCGCCGCCGTCCCGAACACGCGGACGAACACGTTGCGGCTCGCGAGCATCACCGGCACCAGCCACCAGATCAGCGCGACCGACCCCGGCACCGCCAGCAACTGCGCGGCCGGCCCGGCGCGCGCCTGCCACAACAGCATCAGCGCCGCGAAGGTGACGAACAGCAACACGGGCGCCCACAACCCGCCCCGCACGGTGCCGCGCGCGCGCCAGGTCGCGAGGGCCGCGCCGATCACGCCGATGATCGGCAGCACGACGATCGGGAAAGCGGTGCGGAACGGATGGCTGTAGATCGGCTTGGCTTCGCGGACGTTGTTGAGCCAGTTCGCCGCGAGTTCTGGCGAGACCTGTTCGGGGCGGCCGAGACATTGCGGAAAGACGAGCGCGAACCCCGCGACGATCACCCCGCCCGCGAGCACGGCGAGCGCGAGCCGGACCCAGCGGTTGGCGGGATTCGCCCACGCCATCGCGAACAGCAACGCGCCCGCCACCACCATCACGCTGAGCCAAACCGGCGTCAGCGCATCGCAGCGCAAAGCGGCATTGGCGTAGGAGGCGAACGCTGCGTAGCCGATCGCGCATCCGCCGCCCAGCGTCAGCGCATAGACACTGAGGCGCTGCGCACCGTTCCGGTCCCAGATCCAGCGGAGCGCCAGAATCGCGCCCGCCATCGCGGCATAAGGGAGCATCTCCAGCCCGATCGTCAGCGACACCGCGCTCGCCAGGCCGACGATCGCGCCGCCGCGTGGCCCCCGCGGATCGCACAAACCGGCAACCGTCAGGCTGAGCATCGCGAGCTGCCAGCCGTGGTGGTCGATCCGTTCGGGCATGTACATCAGCATCGTGGCGATACAGCCGAAGACGAGCAGGCCGATCGCGAGCGGCCAGGCGACCGGGCTGACGAGCCGCCGCACGGTCGCGCCGAGCCCGAGGATCGTGATGCTCAGCGGCAGCAACGGCGCGATCCCGCACGCGAGCATCTCCGCCTCGCGCACCCCCACGAACGGGCGCAGAGCCACGATCAACGCCGCGATCGGCAGGTCGACGATGCGGCTCCAGTGGATGTCGAAGCCGGTCGGTGGATTGAGGCGATATTGCCGCAGGTCGTACCAGCCCTGCCCGCCGAGCCACGCGCGGACCTGCATCAGCCGCATGTTGTCGTCGGTGTCGCCGAGCTGGAGGAAATGGATCCCAGTCCAGCGGTTGATGACGTAATAGAGTGCGATCAGACCCCAGGCGAGCAGGCTCAGCCGAACCCAATCGCGCTCTATCGTGCGCGCCAGCGAACCGTCATTCATCCAAAACGCTTTCCTAAGCCGAGAACGCCCTCTAGTGCGGCATGCGTAAAGGGCAAGCGACCGTGACGGCACTCAACAGACAGATCCAGAGCTTACGCGAGAGCGGATTGCTCGGACAAATCATCCGCTTCGGTGTTGCCGGTGGGCTGTCCACCGTCCTCTATACGGCGGTGTATCTTCCGCTGACGCTGTATGTGTTCGATCGGCAGCACGCGGTCTATGCGGTGCCGTTCGCATTCCTGGTGGCGGTCGCGGCGGGGTATTTCCTCCACAGCCGGTGGAGCTTCAAGGGCCATGGCACGCGCGATCCGGGTGCCAAGCAGCAAGTGCAGTTCGTCCTGGTGCAGGCATCGGGCATGGCGCTCAACGCGGCGATCACGTGGTTCGGGACCGCGGTGCTGGGCTATCCGGCGTGGGTGCCGCTGTTGCCCGCGATCGTCATGGCGACCGCGCTTACCTTCTTCCTCAATCGACAGCTGGTGTTCAAATGAGCGGGATCGCTCCAACCGGGAATAGGGCTGAGCGTGGATAGAATCGTCTACGACCGCATGGCGGCGCATGATTCGACGCACTGGTGGTACCGCGCGCGGCGCGACATCCTTGCCGATTACCTGACTCGCGAGGGTGGGTTGCCCAAGGACGCGCGAATTCTCGAGATCGGCTGCGGTACCGGGCACAATCTTCCGATGCTCGCGGCTTTCGGAACGGTCGAGGCGATCGAGATCGATCCCGCCGCGCGCGCGATCGCGTCGGAACGGCTGGGCCAGCCGGTCAGCAACGCGCCGCTCCCCGCGCTGCCGGGAATCGAGCGCGGGGCGTATGATTTGATCGCAGTGCTCGACGTGGTCGAGCATATCGAGGACGACGTCGCCGCGTTGCGTGCGATGGCGGCGTGTTTGAAACCGGGCGGCAAGATCCTCGTCACCGTGCCCGCGCATCGTTGGATGTGGAGCGCGCATGACGTCGTCAACCACCACCATCGGCGCTATTCCAAGGCGACGCTCGCCAAGGCGATCGGCGATGCTGGATTGTGCTCGAACGGGTTGCGCTATTTCAATTCGCTGCTGTTCCCGCTCGCCGCCGCCGCGCGCGTGGCGGGGCGGATGACCGGGCGCGACGACAGCGACGATTCACCGCCGCCGCCCGTGCTCAACCGCCTGTTCGAGACGATCTTCCGGTTCGAGCGTCACTTGGTCGGCAGGGTCCCGCTGTCGCCGGGCGTTTCGATCGTGACATTGCTCTCGCCGGCGACGTCCTCGGCACGATAACCGAGCGTCGCGCGGCCCTGGATCGGGCCGACGACATCGCCGACGATATACAGGGGGCGGCGCTTCGATTCGACGTAGAGCCGCCCGAGATATTCGCCGATCATCCCGAGCACGAACATCTGGAACGCGCCGAGCAGCACGACGACGAGCATCGTCGAGGTCCAGCCTGCGACCGCGCTCCCGCTGAAGAAGCCGACCGCGATATAGAGGAACAGCAGCAGCGACGCCGCGGTCAGCGCAAGCCCGAGGTGGCTCGCGAACCGCAAGGGCGCGGTCGAGAAGCCGGTGACCGCGTCGAACGCGAGCCGGATCATTTTGCTCAAGGGGTAATTGGTCTCGCCCGCATGCCGCTCGGCGCGGTCATACGGGAAGGGGATCTGCTTGAACCCGACCCATGCGACCATCCCGCGAATGAACCGCGCCTGCTCCGGCATCGACAGGAACGCATCGAGCGCCCGCCGGCTCATCAGGCGGAAGTCGCCAGTATCGAGCGGGATCGCGGTGTCGGTGACTCGGTCGAGCAGGCGATAGAAAGCGGCGGCGGTGGCTTTCTTGAACAGCGTCTCGCCGTCGCGCTTGCGGCGCACGGCATAGACCACGTCCGCGCCTTGCGACGCCATTGCCGCGCGCATGTCGGTCAGCAGCTCGGGGGGATCCTGCAGATCGGCATCGATGATCAGGATCTGCGCGCCGCTGCACAGGTCGAGCCCGGCGGTCAGCGCGAGCTGGTGCCCGTGGTTGCGCGACAGGTTGATCACCACCAGTCGCGGGTCGGCGGCGGCGAGGCGTTGCATCACGCCCCAGCTGTCGTCGCGCGATCCGTCGTTGATCAGCAGAATTTCGTAATCGTCCCCGACCGCCGCACGGGCCGCGGCGGCCACCCGCGCGTGCAGCACGTCGAGGCACGCCGCTTCGTTGTAGCAGGGAATCACGATGGAAAGAGCGGGGGCCGAAACGGGACGGGTCATGCGCGCCGGTCTAGAAGTGTTTCGGTTTGAGGGGAAGCGGGCGGTTTGCGCGTGCCGTGCGCCGGCGCAGGCAGGAGCGGAAAGCAACGCGCACCTTGCCCATCAACTTGGGCGCCGGCCCGCCCCGAAGCATGACCGACGCAAAGTTACACGATCGGCGTCCCTGCAAGCTGCGCCCGCGCGCGCTCTTCGCTCAGCCGTTCGAGGATCGTCAGCGGGACCGGGCCGTCGCGCAGCACCTCGTGGAACTGCTTCTGGTCGAACTTCGCCCCCAGGATCTTCTGCGCCTTGTCGCGCGCGCGCATCCAGCTGAGATGCCCGAGCTTGTAGCTGCACGCCTGCCCCGGCATCGCGCAATAGCGCTCGATCTCGCTTTGCGAGCGTCCGCGGGTGAAGCCGACGACCTCGACGAAATAGTCGGTCGCCTTGTCGCGGCTCCAGCCCTTGGCATGAATTCCGGTATCGACCACCAGCCGCGCCGCGCGGAACAGGAACGACTGGATATAGCCAGCACGCTCGATCGGGGTCGCATAGCCGCCGAGCGGTTCGGCGAGCTGCTCGGCATAATGCGCCCAGCCTTCGCCATATGCGCTGAAGAAACCGAGCTTGCGTAGCACCGGCATGTCGAGTGCCGCCACGAGGCTGAGCTGGAGGTGATGCCCCGGTACGCCCTCGTGATAGCTGAGCGACGGCAGCGTGTATTTCGGCCAGTTCTCGATGTTCTTGAGGTTAATGAAGTAGATTGCGGGACGCGAGCCATCGAGCGCGGCGCGCTTGTAATAGCCGTTGGGCGCGCCGTCCTGAATTTCGACCGGGACCGCGCGGATGTCGAGCGGTGCGGACGGTGGGTTGAGGAACGCCTGGCCGAGCTTCTCCTGCATCGCGGCGACGCCGGTGTTGAGCCCGGCGATCAGTTCCGCACGGCCTGCGGGGGTGTCAGGGTACAGTTGTTCGGGCCGCTGGTTGAGCGCGGTCAGCCGCGCGCCGGTCGAGCCTTGCGTCAGCCCCTGCGTCTTGAGCAGCGCATCCAGTTGCGCGCTCAGGTCCGCGACTTGCTCGAGCCCGATCTTGTGGACTTCGTCGGGGGTGAAGCTCGTCGTCGTCGCGGCGGCGAGCGCGGCGGCGTAGATTTCGCTTCCGCGCGGGAGCGGGGCGATCCCTGCCGTGCTGCGCGCGGTCGCGCGGAGCTTCTTCACCAGCGCGATCTGGCGGTCGAGCGCGGGATAGACCTTGTCGGTGAGGCTCGCGGCGGTGCGTTTGTCCCAGTCCCCGATCAGGCCGCGCGCCTTGGCGCGGGTTGCGACGGAGGACACGATCGAACTTTCTGTGGCGGCGGGCGCACGCAGCTTCGCGAGTTGTCCAAGCGTCAGGTCGAGCAGGAAGTCGGGCGCGACGATCCCGCGTGCGGCTTCGCTCTGCTGCATCGCGCTGTCCTGGTCGAGCGCGGTCGCGAATGCATCGACGCGCGCGCAATAGGCGTCAGCATCCGCGGCGGTGACGATCGTATGCGTGCTGTTGAGAAAATCGGGGATCTCGTAATAGGCGCCGGATTGTTGCGACAGAACATAGGGACGATTGGGCGAGCCGAGGCCGAACTTCTCCGGCCCGACGGTGCGCTGCGTCAGCGAATAGAGAACGACCTCGCGGTTGAGCTTGCCCGCGCGCGACAGGCCGGTTGCAGGAACGGCCTGCACTGCGGCGATCGCCTTGCGGGTCCGCGCAAGCGCCTCAGCGCGATCCGCGGCGGTGCGGTCATCGAGGCGGGTTTTCAGCGCGGCGTTGGCACCCTTGTCGAGCCCGAGGCTGCTCGCCTGTTCGGGCGATTCCTGAACATTCTGCTCGAAGATCGTCTGGAAGGTCGCGTTGAGCGCAGCGTCACCCGCGGGGGCTGCGGCACCAGCGATACGGGGCGCAAGCGCGAGCGCGGCAGCGGCGCTGCTCGCGCTCAAAAATGTACGGCGTTCCAAGGGGGCTGTCCTTCCAGTGACGATCTTTCGGGGGATCGTACCAGCGTCGACCGGATCGACAAGGCACGGGCACGAGCAAAATCTGCAAACGGTAGCGGAAGCGACCGACGTGCATCCGACGTTCGGGATGCCGTCGAGAGAGAACCTCCAAGGGACGGTTTTCGAGATTGACGCAGTGCAACATAAAACCTACCTGCCCGCGCTCCTACGCTAAGCCCTATCCGGCGCAGCCTTGCTCGGCGCTGGAGGCGCCTCGTGATCATGACCCTGACCTTCGCCGATCTCGCTTTGTCGCCGCGCATTCTCGAGGCTTTGGCCGAGGAAGGTTATGCCACCCCGACGCCGATCCAGGCGCAGTCGATCCCGCTGCTGCTGCAGGGGCGCGACATGCTCGGCATGGCGCAGACCGGCACGGGCAAGACCGCTGCTTTCGCATTGCCGCTGCTCCACCGGCTTGCCGCCGATCCGCGCCCGGCCCCCACGGGCGGCGCGCGCATCCTCGTGCTCGCGCCGACGCGCGAGCTCGTGTCGCAGATCGCCGCAGGGTTCGAGAGCTTCGGGCGGCACCTGTCGTTCAACGTGACCACCATCTTTGGCGGCGTCAGCCAGTTCCATCAGGTCGCGGCACTCAAGGCGGGGGTCGACATCCTTGTCGCCGCGCCCGGGCGTTTGCTCGATCTGGTCGACCAGGGGCTGTGTGACCTGTCCGCACTCGAGGCGCTGGTGCTCGACGAGGCGGACCAGATGCTCGACATGGGCTTCGCTAAGCCGATCGAGCGGCTCGTCGCGACGCTGCCGAAGGACCGGCACACCGTGCTGTTCTCGGCAACGATGCCCAAGGCGATCGCGGCGCTCGCCGAGAGTCTCCTCACCGACCCCGCAAGCGTCGAGATCGCGCCGCCATCGACCACGGTCGACCGGATCGCGCAGTCGGTGATGTTCCTCGATGCGACGAACAAGAAGGCCGCCTTGCTGGAATTGCTGCGGACGCCGGAGATCGGCCAGGCGGTCGTCTTCACGCTCCAGAAGAACATCGCCAACGAAGTCTGCGCGTTCATTACCGAGGCGGGAATCACCGCCGAGGCGCTGCACGGCAATAAGTCACAAGGCCAACGCGAGCGCGCACTGGACGCATTCCGTGCTGGAACCGTCCAGGTTCTGGTCGCAACCGACATCGCAGCGCGCGGGATCGACGTCGATACGGTGACGCACGTGTTCAATCACGATCTGCCGAGCCTGCCCGAAAGCTATGTCCACCGGATCGGCCGTACCGGTCGCGCCGGGCGCAGCGGTCATGCGATCACGCTGTGCGATGCCGAACAGCGCGCGTGGCTCCACGACGTCGAGCGCGAAATCGGGCGGACGCTTGCCGTACACGACGATCACGCATGGCATTGCGAAGTCGCGCGGCACTCGACCAAGCGCGCGCCCGTGCTGGGCGGCGGTCCGGTCAAGCAGGTCAAGGCACCCAAGCCACCGCGCGAGCGCAAGATCTGGACCGAGGAAGAAAAGCTCGCCGCGCGCCTGGCCGCACAGGCCGCCTGAGCAAAAGCGACCCGGGCGGAAGGGGTTACGGACTCCCCTTGCCGCCATGCGCGCCGACGGAGGTGCCAGTCGAGAAGCTGGCGTCGTCCGCCGCCAGCATCACGAACAGCGACGCCAGTTCGGCGGGCTGGCCAGCGCGACCGAGCGGGGTGTCCTGCCCGAATTCGCCCATCTTTCCCGCCAATTGCCCGCCCGCGACTTGCAACGGGGTCCAGATTGGCCCGGGCGCGATCATGTTGACGCGGATGCCGCGCTTGGCGAGTTGCTTGGCGAGGCCCTTGGTGAAGATCAGGATCGCGCCCTTGGTCGACGCATAATCAAGCAGTTCCGGCCCCGGATCGTAGGAATTGACCGATCCGGTGTTGAGGATCACCGACCCCGGCGGCATGTCCTTCGCCACCGCCTTGGCGATGCGGAAATAGGCGAAGATGTTGGTTTCGAAGGTGCGGACCATCTGTTCGTCGCTGATCGCGAAGATATCCTCCTTGGATTGCTGATAGGCCGCGTTGTTGACCAGCAGGTCGATCCCGCCGAGTCCTTTCCGCGCCGCCGCGACGATCGCCTCGCAGCCTTCAAGCGTACGCAGGTCGCGCGGGATCGCGACCGCCTTGCGCCCGGCCTGGCGGATCAGGTCGACCACCTCGCGCGCATCGGGCTCCTCGTCGGGGTGATAGTTGATCGCGACGTCCGCGCCTTCGCGCGCAAAGGCGATCGCCGCGGCGCGCCCGATCCCGGAATCCGCCCCCGTCAACAACGCCTTACGACCGGCAAGCTTGCCCGACCCGCGATAGCTGCGCTCGCCACAATCGGGTTTGGGATTCATCTTGGACTGGAGCGCGGGCCACGGCTGGCGCTGTTCGGGGAAGGGCGTGTTGGTGTATTTGGTGCGGGGATCCCGCAAGGGCGCGGCACCCTGGGGGGTAGCGCTGCCTTGGGCGCTTACCCCTTGCGCCGCCGCCAGCCCGCCGATGCCGATTGCCGCCGCGCCTAGCACGCCGCGTCGTGAAGTTCCGTTGTCCATTGCCGCTGTCCCGTCGTCTTCGTCGCGGTACAAACGAGGTGCGGTGGCTTTGGTTCAGCGCGGTACGCGTCGTGAAGATTTGAAAACGCTAGAGAATTCAACGGAGGCTTGGTTATACCCGCGCGACCCCGTTGACCGCGTCCGCCGCGCGCAACGCGCCGATCACACGCATCAGATGGTGCACGTCGTGCACTTCCACGTCGATCGTGTTGGTGTGGAAACCGGTGTCGCGGTTGTCGAGCCGGAGGTTGACGATATTCGCCTTCTGCGCGCCGATGATCGTCGCGATCGTGCCGAGCGCGCCGGGTTCGTTCTTGACCTCGACCGAGATCCGCCCGGTCGCGCCTTCGGACTTGTCGCCCCACGACAGATCGACCCAATCGGCATCGTCCGCGCCGCTTAAGACAACGCAATCAATGGCATGGACTTCGATCCCCGCGTCGGGGCGGCGCAGGCCGACGATGCGATCGCCCGGAACCGGGTGGCAGCATTCCGCAAGATCGAACGCTACGCCCGGCGTCAGCCCGAGGATCGAGATCGCGCTCGATTGCGGGGGCAGGTCGCGCATCGCCTCGGTGCCGGCCGACCCCGGCATTAAAGCCTCCATTACAGACGCATCCGGGATGCGACGGCGCGCGATCGCCTCGAGCAAAGCGGCTTCGTCGGGGACCTTGAGCCGCTGGAGTGCGACCGCCTGGGCTTCGCTCGAGAGTGGGGCGGGCAGGCGCGAGACGAGCTCATCGTACATCTTGCGGCCGAGCGCCTGCGTCTCGATGCGTTCCTTTTGCCGCAAATGACGTCGAATTGCTGCACGTGCCTTGCCGGTTATTGCAAAGTTGAGCCAGTTTGGCTGCGGTTCCTGTGCCTTTGAGCGCAGAATTTGCACCTGGTCGCCATTCTCGATCGTGGTGCGGAGCGGCACCACTCGACCGTTGATCTTCGCGCCGACCGCCTGGTCGCCAAGATCTGTGTGGACCGCATAAGCGAAGTCGATCGGGGTCGCGCCCTTGGGAAGCTGGTGGAGCTCGCCCTTGGGGGTGAAAGCGAAGATCCGATCCTGGTACATCGCCATGCGGGTGTGTTCGAGCAGCTCTTCCGGGCTCTCGGCATTGTCGAGGATCTCGACCAGGTCGGTGATCCAGCTGTGCTGCGTGTCGGGGCGGACCTTGTCCTGCTTGTACGCCCAGTGCGCGGCGAGGCCCAGTTCGGCTTCCTCGTGCATCGCGGTCGTGCGGATCTGGATTTCGACGCGGGTATTGTCGGCGTGGATGATCGTCGTGTGGAGCGAGCGATAGCCGTTGCGCTTGGGGGTCGAGATGTAATCCTTGAACCGTCCGGGCACCATCGGCCAGCGGCGGTGGATCACGCCGAGCGCCTCGTAACACGCTTCCTCGCTCGACACGATTGCGCGGAACGCCATGATGTCGCTCAGCTGCTCGAAGCTGATGTGCCGCTCGGCCATCTTCTTCCAGATCGAATAGGGATGCTTTTCGCGTCCCGAAATCTCCGCTTCCAACCCGTGACGCGACAGCAACAGCTTGAGCCCCGACCCAATCTTCGCGATCCGGTCCCCGCCGCCCTCCTTGAGCTGCGCGAGCCGGATCGTGATCGATTCATACGCCTCGGGCTCGAGCTGCGCGAAGGCGAGCGTCTGCATCTCCTTCATGAATTCGTACATGCCGATCCGCTCGGCGAGCGGTGCGTAGATATCCATCGTCTCGCGCGCGATGCGTTTGCGCTTGTCGGGGTTCTTGATGAAATGCAGCGTGCGCATGTTGTGCAGCCGGTCGGCGAGCTTGACCAGCAACACGCGGATGTCGTCCGACATCGCGAGCAGGAACTTGCGCAAATTCTCGGCGGCGCGCTCGTTCTCCGTTTGCGCCTCGATCTTGGACAATTTGGTGACGCCGTCGACCAGCCGCGCGACATTCGCCCCGAACAGCCGGGTGATCTCCTCGGGCGTGGCGACGGTATCCTCGATCGTGTCGTGGAGGATCGCGGTGGCGATCGTCTCGTCGTCGAGATGCAGGTCGGTCAGGATCCCCGCCACCTCGATCGGGTGGCTGAAATACGGGTCGCCGTTCGCGCGTTTCTGGCTGCCATGCGCCTGCATCGAAAAGACATAGGCGCGATTGAGCAGGGCTTCGTTTGCCGTAGGATCGTAGTCCAGGACCCGATCGACAAGTTCATACTGACGCAACATCCGGATCAAGATGGCGTCGTGAGGGTTTGATTTGCAACCTGTTTGCGCAACAAACCGAAAAAACCCCTCCCGCGGTGCACGCGCGGGAGAGAAAACTCCACCAACGCGGAGGACTTACCGGTCAGGCAGCGATCACTTTGCGCGGGTGTTGCACTTGGCGAGGGCCTCGGGCTCGAACGCTTTTCCGCCCGCGCTGAACGCGGTGAGCTTGCCCGCGCGCTGCGCGACCATTTCGCACATGATCGCTTCGCGCTGCGGTCCCTTGGCGGCGGTGAAGGCGGGCTCGTGCCACTTCCAGAGCGTGCCGCTGGTGATCAGCGTCTCTTGTGCAGGTGCAGCACTGGGGGTCGCGACATAATAGGGGCCGGTGTCGGCGCTATGGCCGATCGTCGGCACTGCAAGGAGGGCGGGCAGCAGAAATGGCGCCGCAGCGCGGAAAAAAGACGACATGGACGACTCCCGAAGAAACGTTGCGATGCAGCAATTATCAAACTAGGTTGCTAGTTGCAACTGAAAACGGACGGACAACCGCGGATCGGTTTCCTTGTGCCGCCAAAATGGGATACGATACGGAACCATGGACGAAAAACTCCGCGCACCCTTGCGCGAACAACTGGTCAATTGCAGCTTGCCGGCCGCGCTCGAGGCGATGGGCGAACGGTGGAGCTTCATGATCCTGCGCGCCGCGTTCAACGGATTGCACCATTTCGAGGAATTCCAGTCCGAACTGGGAATCGCACGCAACATTCTCGCCAATCGGCTGGGGCGGCTGGTCGAACACGGCATCCTGACGCGCGATGCGATGGTCAAGGACCGGCGCAAGATCCATTATCAGCTGACCGAGAAGGGCGTGGCGCTGTTGCCGACGATGCTCGCACTGCGGCAATGGGGCGAGCGGTGGGAAACCGGCTTCCGCGCGTCCCCGGTGCTGGTCGATGCGCGCGACCGACGCCCGATCGGTCCGATCGAAGTGCGATCGTGGGACGGGCGCGTGCTGACCAAGCGCGATTTGCTATGGGCGTTGCCGGAGGATGTCGATGACAGCGGGGAGCACGGTCGCGGCGACGATGCGGACGACGACACAGCCACATCCGCGGTGCGTGCCGCGGAATGACGCGGTGATTGCGCAATGGGGGATGGCGCAATGACCGATGGATTCATCCCGCGATCTTGCGTATCCCTGTCGCGTGCCTAGCCTTCACGCCCTCGCCAACCCGGCGCGCTTCCTGGCGATCGCGCGGCCGTTGACGCCGGTGCTGTTCTGGGCGGGCGTCGCGCTGATCCTGTTCGGCGGCTGGGCCGGGCTGACCCAGACCCCACCCGATTATCTGCAGAAAGACAGCGTCCGCATCCTCTACATCCACGTCCCCACCGCCTGGCTGGGGATGGGCGGATGGAGCGGGATCGCGATATCGTCGCTGATGTTCCTGGTCTGGCGGCATCCGCTCGCGATGATCGCCGCGCGCGCGATCGCGCTGCCCGGGGTGACGTTCGCGGCATTGTGCCTCGCCACCGGGTCGATCTGGGGGCGTCCGACCTGGGGGACGTGGTGGCAATGGGACGGGCGGCTGACCTCGATGCTGTTGCTGTTCTTCGTCTATCTCGGTTTCATCGCTTTGGTTCGCGCCGAGGACGAGCGCGCGGGCTTCGGTGGCGGCGGGCGGATCGCCGCGCTGTACGGCGTGGCGGGGTCGATCCTGCTGCCGATCATCCGCTATTCGGTGGTGTGGTGGAACACGCTCCACCAGGGGCAGAGCATCGGGCTGACCAAATCAACGATCGACCCCGCGATCCTGTGGCCCTTGTGGTTCACCCTCAGTGGGTTCACGCTGTTCTTCGCCGCGATCGTGTTGATGCGGATGCGGACGATCCTGGCGCGGAGCAAGGCCGAGGCACGGTTGAGGCGGCGCGCGCATCATGTCGAGGTGACCGCATGAACCATTGGCCTTTCATCATCGCGGCTTATGGTCTGACTGCGGCGGGATCGATCGCGCTGGCGGTGTCGAGCTATCTGGCGATGCGGAGGGTGGAGAAGTGAAGGCCAAGCATCAGCGCCTGACGCTCGCCGCGCTCGCGGTGGCCGCGGTCGGCGGGTCGAGCGCGCTTGCGCTCTCCGCGCTTAAGGACCAGGCGGCGTTCTTCTATGCGCCGGGCGACGTGAAGAAGGACGCCTTGCCGCTCGGGCGCGCGGTGCGGCTTGGCGGGATGGTCGCGGGCGGGTCGCTCCACCGGCTCGCGGACGGCGTGACGATGCAGTTCGTCGTGACCGACGGCATCGCGCGCGTGCCGGTCGCATTCCGCGGGATCGCACCCGATCTGTTCAAGGAGAATTCGGGCGTCGTCGCCGAGGGCAAGTTCAACCCCGACGGCAGCTTCACCGCGAGCAACCTGCTGGCGAAGCATGACGAGAAATACATGCCCCCCGAAATGAAGGGCAAGATGCACGAGACGAAGACGCTTGTGCAATGAAGGTTGGTTTGACGGTTGCACCTTTGGATCTTCTGCTGTGTTCCTGCGAAGGCAGGAACGCAGGAGTTCCGCGCGCTAACGGCCGCCTCTCGGCTCGGATCTGGACTCCCGCCTTCGCAGGAGCACAGGCGGCATGATTGCCGAAGCAGGACTCGCGGCCTTGTGGTTCGCGGCAGCGCTCGCCGCGTTGCAATTGCTGCTCGCGGCGATGGGCGTGTGGCGGTCGGCGAAGCCAGCGCTGGCGGAAGCGAGCATGACCGAAGACCTGATGCGCGCGGTGCGCCCGGTCGCGGTGGTGCAGGGGGTGCTCGCGCTGGTCGCGATGCTGCTGCTGATCGTGCTGTTCGTGCGCAGCGACATGTCGGTGCTGCTCGTCGCCGAAAACAGCCATTCCGCGAAGCCGCTGATGTACAAGATCGCGGGGGCGTGGGGGAACCACGAGGGCTCGATGCTGCTGTGGGTCACGATCCTCGGCGTGGCGGGCGCGGCGGTGGCGCTGCTGGAGCGCGGGCTCGCGCGGCCGACGCTGATCGCGACGCTCGGCGCGCAGGCGGCGATCGCGCTGGGGTTCTATGCGTTCCTGCTGTTCTCGTCGAACCCGTTCGCGCGGATCGATCCGGCACCCGCAGACGGCAACGGGCTCAACCCGTTGCTCCAGGACCCCGGCTTGGCGTTCCATCCGCCGACGCTGTACATCGGCTATGTCGGCATCTCGATCGCCTTCTCCTTCGCGGTCGGCGCGATGGTGACGCGCGACGTCGGCCCCGCCTTTGCGCGCGCGATGCGGCCGTGGGTGCTGGCGGCGTGGATCTTCCTCACGCTCGGGATCACCGCGGGCTCTTACTGGGCCTATTACGAGCTCGGCTGGGGCGGCTGGTGGTTCTGGGATCCGGTCGAGAATGCGTCGCTGATGCCGTGGCTCGCCGCAACCGCGCTGCTCCATTCGGTAACGGTGCTGGCGACGCGCGATGGCCTGCGCGCCTGGACGCTGATGCTCGCGGTGGTGGCGTTCTCGATGTCGATGATCGGGACATTTTTAGTGCGATCGGGCATCCTGACCAGCGTCCATGCCTTTGCGGTCGATCCGACGCGCGGGAGCTTCATCCTTGCGTTGCTCGCGATCTATATCGGCGGCGCGTTGCTGTTGTTCGCGCTGCGCGTGGGGACGGTGCGCGCCGGCACGACGTTCGATTTCGTCAGTCGCGAAGGTGCTTTGGTCGCGAACAATCTGCTGCTGACGGTGATCCTCGGGGTGGTGCTGATCGGGACGCTGTACCCGATCGTCGCGGCGGGGTTCGGGACGCAATTGTCGGTCGGGCCTCCGTTCTTTGACAAGGCGGCGGGGCCGGTCGCGCTGGTGCTGATCGCGGTGATGGCGGTCGGGCCGTTGCTGCGCTGGCGGCGTGACAGCGCGCAGGCGGCGATCGCGCGCGTGACGATCCCGATCGCGGTGACGGGCGTCGTGCTGATCGTGGTCGCGGCGACGACCGGCGGAATCGCGTTGCTCCCGTTGTTGGGCTTAGCGCTCTCGGCGGGGCTGGCGGCGGCGAGCGTCGCGCCCTTGTGGAAGCGCAACCTGCGCCGGACGCCGCTGTTCACCTACGGGATGGTGATCGCGCATCTCGGGATCGCGGTGAGCCTTGCGGGCATGGCGTCCGACACCGCCTTCACGCAGGCGACGCTGGTCGCGGCGCGCGTCGGCGAGCCGCAGCGGGTCGGACCGTATCTGGTCACGCTCGACGGGGTGAAGCCGGTGATCGGCCCCAACTGGTCCGCGATCGAGGCACGGCTGAGCGCACGGCGCGGGAACGACGGCGGCGTCTTCTACCTGCGTCCGCAATCGCGCTTCTTCTCCAACCCCGTCACCGTGACGAGCGAATCCGCGATCGCGACGCGCTGGGACGGGCAGCTCTATACCGTGCTCGGCGAACCCGACGCGCAGGGGCGCTGGCAGTTGCGGCTGTGGTGGAAGCCGTTCGTGACGCTGATCTGGCTCGGCGGTGCGCTGGTTGCGCTCGGCGGGGCGCTGTCGCTGATCGGGCGGTTGACCCGCGGACGGCGCGAGCGCGGGCGGGGCGAGGCGTACGCATGAGTGCGCGGTTGATCTGGATCCCGTTCGCGGTTGCGCTCGGGTTGCTCGCGCTGGCCGCGTGGGGGCTGTACCAACCCGCGGACCGCACCGTGCGCTCGGCGCTGGTCGGGCAGACGCTGCCTGCGTTTGACCTGCCGCCGATCGTCCCGAGCAAGCCGGGTCTCGCGACCGCACAGTTCGCGACCGGCAAGCCAAGGTTGCTCAACATCTTCGCGAGCTGGTGCATCCCGTGCGTTGCCGAGGCGCCACAATTGCTCCGGCTGAAACAGGCGGGCGTGGTGATCGACGCGGTCGCGATCCGCGATACCCCCGCCGCAATCGCCGACTTCCTCGCGCGCAACGGCGATCCCTATGCCGCGATCGGTGACGACAAGACGAGTTCGCTGCAACTCGCGCTTGGCTCGTCGGGGGTGCCCGAGACGTTCGTGATCGACGGGCGCGGGCGGATCGTCCAGCAGCATGTCGGCGACATCCGCGAGGACGAGGTGCCGGGGCTGATCGCGCTGGTGCGGGGGTTGAAGTGAGGGCGGGCGGGTTCCTTATTCGCTGGGCAGGGCTCGCGCTTGTGCTCGCGTCCCCAGTCTTCGCCGACAGCACCCTGCCGCCCGCGCCGCTCGCCAACGTCCAGCTCAAGGACGCCGCCAAGGAGGCGCAGGCGCAGGCGTTGATGGCGACGCTGCGCTGCGTGGTGTGCCAGGGCCAGTCGATCGCGGACAGCGATGCCGAGATGGCGGGCGACATGCGCTCGCTCGTCCGCACGCGGATCGCCGCGGGGCAAAGTCCGGGGCAGATCCGCGACTGGCTGATCGCGCGCTATGGCGATTACATCAGCTACGATCCGCCGTTCAGCGCGCTGACCGCGCCCTTGTGGATCACGCCACTCGTGCTGCTCGCGCTCGGCGCGTGGCTGGCGCGCGCGAGCTTCAAGCGGCGGGGCAAGCGCTAGCCGCGCCACGCGGTTACCCGAGCAATTTGTCCCACGCGCCCGCGAACGCCGCATCCGCGGCGGTGGCGATCGCCGCCATCGTCGCGCCATCTTCGGCCAGCGCGGAGTCGAACCCGAGCCCGTCCGCGACCAACCGTGCGAGCACCGCCGCGGCATCGCCGTCCGCGGCCGCCGTGGCCAGCGCCGCGCCCGCCGGATCGAGGATCGTCACGCCACCGCGCGACCGTCGCATCAGGAAGGCGACCCAGCAGCCGAGCGCGACGATCACGCGGCGCGGCAACTCTCCGCGCGCACGGTGCCACGCGAGCGTATCCCCCAGGCGATACGGGAGCTTCTGGCTGCCATCCCCGGCGATCTGGTCGAGCCGGTGGACGATCGCGGGGTTGCGGAAGCGCGCGAGGATCTGGCGGCGATACGCATCGTGATCGAACCCGGCGACGCTCGGCAGCGTCGGCAGGATCTCGTCGCGGATCATCGCATCGACGAACGCGGCCAGCGGCGCATCCTGCATCGCTTCCGCCACGCTGGTCGCGCCGCGCAGCAATCCGGCATAAGCGAGCGTCGAATGCGATCCGTTGAGCACGCGCAGCTTCGCCTGTTCATACCCCGCGACATTGTCGGTCAGCGTCGCCCCGGCGCTGGCCAGTGCCGTGCCCGCGGCGGTGCCGAGGTCCTCGATCACCCATTGCGTAAAGGCTTCGCGCTGGACCGTCGCGCGATCGACCACGCCCAGCACGTCCGCAACGTCGCCGTAGAGCGCTTCGTCGGTCGCCGGGGTGATCGAGTCGACCATCGTCCCGGGCACACGGACTTCCCCCGCGATCCACTCCGCAAGATACGGGTCGTGTGCCCCGGCATAAGCGATCAGCGCGGCGTGGAGTTTCGCGCCGTTGTTGGCGAGATTGTCGCACGGCATCACGACGAACGCCACTTCGCCCGCCGCATGGCGCGCTTCCAGCCCAGCGACGATCCAGCCGATCACGCTGCGCGGAACCTCGGCCCCCGCGAGATCGTGCGCGATGTCGGGATGGTTGAAATCGAGACTGCCGTCCGGCGCGAGGCAATAGCCCTTTTCGGTTACGGTCGTGGTGACGAGACGGGTCGTCGGCGCGGCGAGCAAGGCGCGGATCTGCGCCGAATCGTCGGGTCCGAGGAACGCGCTGTGCGCTCCGATGATCCGGTGTGCGGACTCCGCGTCGCGGACCGCCAGCGTGTACAGCCCCTGTTGCGCAGCAAGATCGGTGACCGTTCCTTTGCTGCGCAGCGAAACCGCAGCAATGCCCCAGGTCGGATCGGTCGCCAGCAGCGTGTCGACATAGGCCGCCTGATGCGCGCGATGAAAGGCGCCCGGCCCGAAATGGACGATCCCGACCGGCGGCGGCACGCGCCAGTCGGGCCGGGAAACCGACGACGGCAGGCGATCCAGCACGGCATAGCTCAGGCGCGGGCGGTCATGCTGCATCATCAGGTCGCTTCCGTAGGGTTCAACGCGGGAGCCGAAAGCGTTAGCCTTGGCAGACGGTGCAAGGCCAGCGGCAATCGTCGCTCGCAACTTGTTCGTGCGCGCGGCAGCGCTTACCAGAAGCGGACGACGATGGTTCGAAGGGATAACGATGACGCGGCGCCTGGATCTGCACCCCGACCGATTGTTTCCCGCCGATCCGACGACGCGCACGATCGCGCGGACGCTCTACGCCGAAATCGCCGACCTGCCGATCGTCAGCCCGCATGGCCATACCGACGCGCGCTGGTTCGCGGACGACGCGCCGTGGACCGATGCGACCGGCCTGCTGCTCGCGCCCGACCACTATATCTTCCGGATGCTCTACAGCCAGGGAATCGCGCTCGACACGCTCGCGATCCCAAGCCGCGCAGGCGTTCCCGCGACCGATCCGCGCGCGGCGTGGCGCGTGTTCGCGGAGAACTATGCGCTGTTCCGCGGCACGCCGTCGCAATTGTGGCTCGATCACGTCTTTGCCGAAGTGTTCGGGTTCGACGTTGCGTTGGAGGGCGCCACCGCAGATCTGTATTTCGATACGATCGCCGAGAAACTCGCGACCCCCGCATTTCGCCCGCGCGCGTTGTTTGATCGCTTCGACATCGCGTTTCTCGCGACGACCGAGGGACCGCAGGATGATCTCGGGGCGCACCACCGGATCAAGGAGTCGGGCTGGAACGGCCGGGTCGTCACCACCTATCGTCCCGACGGCGTGATCGATGTCGAGCACGAGCAGTTTGCGCCCGCGATGCAGCGCTTCGCCGAGCTGACCGGGGAGGATGTCCATAGCTGGCAAGGCTATCTCGCGGCGCACCGCAAACGTCGCGCCGACTTCCGTGCAGCGGGGGCGACCGCGACCGATCACGGCCATGCGACCGCCGCCACCGCCAACCTGTCGGCGGTCGAGGCCGAGGCGCTGTTCGGCAAGATCGTCGGCGGCAGCTGGACCCCCGCCGACGCCGAGCTGTTCCGCGCGCAGATGCTGACCGAAATGGCGGCGATGTCGGTCGAGGACGGGATGGTGATGCAGATCCACCCCGGCAGTTTCCGCAACCACAATGCGGGCCTGTTCGCGAGCCACGGACGCGACAAGGGCGCCGACATCCCGATGCGGACCGACTATGTCCACGCGCTCAAGCCGCTGCTCGACCGGTTCGGCACCTCGACCGAACTGTCGATCATCCTCTTCACGCTCGACGAGAGCGTCTACGCGCGCGAACTGGCCCCGCTGGCCGGGCATTATCCGTGCCTCAAGCTCGGCCCGGCATGGTGGTTCCACGACAGCCCGGAAGGGATGCGGCGCTTCCGCGAGATGACGACCGAGACCGCGGGTTTCTACAACACCGTCGGGTTCAACGACGATACGCGCGCGTTCCTGTCGATTCCGGCGCGGCATGACGTCGCGCGGCGGGTCGATTGCGGGTTTCTCGCGCGGCTGGTCGCGGAACACCGGATCGCGGATTGGGAAGCGGTCGATCTGGCGCACGAGCTGACCAGCGGGTTGGTGCGGCGGGCGTATCGGATCGATGCGGCGGGGTGATTGTGGCGGCTTCCCATCCTGACGCCGTCATTCCCGCGAAGGCAGGATGTCTGCGAACCTTGGGTTACGGAACCGTCATTCGCTGTTTTCCCGCGAAGGCGGGAATCCAGAGCCAAGCAGAACAACGGCTTGCGTTTCTCGCGACTCCTGGACTCCCGCCTTCGCGGGAGAACACCTACGGAATCGCAGAGGTCATGCCTCCGCGGGGATGACGGGTAGGGGCGTCGCGAACTGCGATTCAACAAAGGACGATCTGATGACTTTCCTGGCCTTCGGCGAAATCATGCTGCGGCTATCGCCGCCCGGGCGCGAATTGCTGATGCAGACGCCCAAGCTGGACGTGTGGATCGCCGGCGCCGAAGCTAATGTCGCGGGTGCGCTGGCGCGGCTCGGGCATGCTGTCGCGATTGCATCGTCGGTGCCCGACAATGACCTGGGCCGCTCGGCGATCACCACCTTGCGCGGGGCGGGGGTCGATACGCGCGGCATCCAGCTGCGCGGCGATCGGATGGGGCTGTATTTCGTCTCCTCGGGCGCAGGAATGCGCGCGACCGAGGTGATCTATGACCGCGCCCATTCGTCCTTCGCCGAAACGCCGAGTGCGGCGTGGGATTGGGATCGGCTGCTCGACGGGGTGGACCGGCTGCACCTGTCGGGGATCACGCCCGCGCTCGGGCCCGTGCCCGCGCAGAGCGCGATCGCCGCGGCCGAGGCGGCGGCGGCACGGGGGATTCCGATCTCGTTCGATGGCAATTGGCGTGGCAAACTGTGGGAACGCTGGGACAGCGACCCGCGCGGCATCCTGACGCGGCTGGTGGAACAGGCCGACCTGCTGTTCGGCAACCACCGCGACATCGCCTTGCTGCTCGGGCGCGACTTTGCGAGCGATGGCGAGGAGCGTCGGCGTGAGGCGGTTGAGGCGGCGTTCGCGGCGTTCCCCAAGCTCCAGACGATCGCGTCGACCGCGCGGCATGTCGAGCATGTCGATCTCAACCGGCTGTCGGCGCGGGTCGATACGCGGACCGAATCGGCGCAGACCGACGAGGTCGTGCTTGCCGGGATCGTCGACCGGATCGGCGGCGGCGATGCTTTTGCTGCAGGCGTGCTGCATGCTTTGCGGCGCGGCGAAGACGTCGCTGCGGCGGCGCGGACCGGGCTCGCGCTCGCCGCGCTCAAGCATTCGCTGCCGGGGGATGCCTGCCTGTTCCGGCAGGAGGATATCGACGCGTACCTCGCGGGCGGGCTGGACGTGCGACGGTGAGCGGGAACGGCGCGGCGGCGGGGGACGGCCCGATCCGGGTCGGGCTTATCGGCTATGGTCTTTCGGGTGCGGCGTTCCATGCGCCGTTGATCACCGCGCTCGACGCCTTTGCGCTGAACGCCGTGGTGACGTCGCGCACCGATGCGGTCGCGCGCGCGCTGCCTCGCGCGCGGGTGGTGCAGGACGTGGCAGCGATGTTGGCCGATGCCACGATCGACCTGGTCGTGATCGCCGCGCCCGATGCGCAGCATGCGCCGCTTGCGCGCGCCGCGCTCGCGGCCGGGAAGCATGTTGTGGTCGACAAGCCGTTCGTGACCGATCCCGCCGACGGCGCTGCGCTGATCGCGCTGGCGGAAGCGCGTGGGCTGATGCTGTCGGTGTTCCACAACCGCCGCTGGGATGGCGATTTCCTGACCGTACGGCGGATGCTCGACGAGGAAGTGTTGGGCGTGGTCGACCTGGCGGAACTGCGGTGGGACCGGTTTCGTCCCGCGATCAAAGCCGGTTGGCGCGAGGCTCCGGGGGCGGGGCTGCTCAACGATCTTGGCCCGCATCTGATCGACCAGGCGGTGCAATTGTTCGGGATGCCCGATGCGGTGACGGGCGACCTCGCGATCCAGCGCGACGGCGCGGTGGTCGAGGACTATTTCGAGGCGACGCTGCGCTACGGTGCGCGGCGGGTGATCGTGTCGACCGCAAGCGTGGTGGCGGCGGTACGCCCCCGGTTCGCGCTGCACGGGACGAAGGGCAGTTTCGTCAAATATGGGATCGATCCGCAGGAGGCGGTGCTGCGCGGCGGCGGGTCGCCGACCGATCCGGGATACGGCGTGGACGCCGCGGCGGATCACGGCACGCTGACACGTGCCGACGGAACGACGTCCGTCGTCCCGAGCGAGCGCGGCGACTGGCGGCGCTATTACGCACTGGTCGCGACCGCGATCCGGCAGCATGGTGCACCGCCCGTCAGCGCGCGCGAGGCGCTCGACGTGATCGACCTGATCGCGCGGGTACGGCTGAGCGCGACCGATCGCCGCCCTGTGTCCTGACGCGGAAACCTCGCACTTTTGACGGACCGAGGAACCTCGGCGCGCGTTTCGGGTTAACGCTGATGGAGGGCGTCTCGTCGCACTATCAGAGGACGTCCCGCTGGAGGAGCGTCCCCATGAACGGAACCATCTATTTTCGCGCCGACCATGAACTCATCGGCCGCGTACTTGCCGAAAAGCTGCGCCGCCGGATGGAGCGGTCCGACTTCCAGGACTGCGTGCGGATCGTCCCCGCACGGTCCCCGACCACACCGGATGCCACGGGCGGTTTCGCCGATCGGAAGCGCGTGGTTCGCGGATAGGCGGGCGGTGGCGCGTCAGTCCGCGGTCAGGCGCGCATGGTCGATGTTGGGCAGGACGTGCCGCGCGAACAGATCCGCTTCGGCGGCGTGCGGATAGCCCGAGAGGATGAACGCCGCGATCCCCATGTCGCGATACGCGTTGATCTTGGCGAGCACTTGATCCGGATCCCCGACGATCGCCGCGCCACAGCCAGAGCGCGCCCGTCCGACGCCGGTCCACAGGTTCGCTTCGGCATAGCCATCGTCCGCCGCGGTCTCGCGCAGTGCCGCTTGGGCGGCGACGCCGGCGGAAGTTGAATCGAGCGATTTCGCGCGGATCGCGGCACCCTCGGCGGCATCGAGCTTGGACAATAGACGGTCGGCGGCGGTGCGCGCCTCGGTCTCGGTATCGCGGACGATGACGTGCGCGCGGTAGCCGAATTTCAGCGTTCGCCCATAAGCGGCGGCGCGCGTGGTCATGTCGGCGATGATCGCGGCGACGGTTTCCTGCCGGTCGGGCCACATCAGGAAGACGTCAGCTTCGCGTGCAGCGGCATCGCGCGCGTCGGGCGAAAGGCCGCCGAAATAGAGCAACGGTGCCTTGCCCGAGACGGTGCCGATCCGGGGCGGGTCTAGCTTCAGTTTCCAGAACTCGCCGTCATGGTCGAGCGGCTCGCCGTTGAGCATCGTCTTGAGGATCCGCATCAGCTCGACCGTGCGCGCATAGCGCGGGGCGGAGCCGAGCGTTTCGCCGGGCATGTCGGACGAGATGATGTTGACCGTCAGCCGCCCGCCGAGCAGCCGGTCGATCGTCGCGATCTGGCGCGCGAGTTGCGGCGGCCAGCTTTCGCCGACGCGGACCGCCATCAGCAACGCCATCCGCTTGAGCATCGGCGCGATCGCTGCGGCAAAGGCGGTCGTGTCGATCCCGAGCGCATAGCCCGAGGGGAGCAGGATATTGTCGAACCCGCCGCTCTCCGCCTGCAGCACGATGTCGCGGCAATGCTCCCAGCTCGACTTGAGCTTGGCATCGGGGACGCCGAGGAACTCGTAATCGTCGTCGCACAGCGCCGAGAACCAGCTGACTTCGCAAGGCACGCGGACCGCGCTCATGGCAGGCGTTCCCCGCGCGAGGCGATCAGTACGTCGTACCAGCTCTGCCGCGTGAAGCGGACCTTGTAGACGTCGGCGATCTCCGCGATGCGGGCGGTATTCTGTGTGCCGACGATCGGGATCGCGCGTGCGGGTTGCGCCATGATCCAGGCATAGGCAGCGGCGGCGCGCGAAACGCCGGCCTGCTCGGCAACGACGTCGAGCGCGGCGGCGACGGCCTTGGAGCGGTCATCCTCGGGCGACCCGATCCGTCCGCCGCCGAGCGGCGACCAGGCGAGGACCGCATGATCGCGTTCCATCGCGAGGTCGAGCAGACCGTTCTCGATCGGGCCGAGCTCTAACGGCGACAGTTCGGGCTGGAGGCTCGCGAGCGGGATGGTGAGGAACGCTTCGAGCGCGCGGATCTGCGGGATCGTGAAGTTGGACACGCCGATCGCGCGGACCTTGCCCGACGATACCATGTCCTCGAGCACGCGCGCGACTTCCTGCGGGTGGGTCAGGATGTCGGGCCGGTGGATCTGGTAGAGATCGACGCTCTCCACCCCGAGTCGCGTCAGCGACGCGTCGAGCGCTTCGGTCAAATAAGCGGTGCTCTGGTCATAGGGGAGCGGCGGGCGGATGCCGCCTTTGGTCGCGAGGATCATGCGGTCGCGCAGGGTGGCGTCTTCGGCGAAGACCTTGCCGAGCAGCGTCTCGGCGTCGCCGAACCCGTTCACCCCGTTGAATCCATAGATGTCCGCGGTGTCGAACAGCGTCACGCCAGCCACGAACGCCGCGTCGATCAGCGCGCGCCCCTCCGCCACGCTGGACTGGCCGAAACGCCACATCCCCCAGGCTATCGGGCTGACCAGCAATCCGCTCTTGCCGAGGGGACGCAATTCGGGTGTAAGGATGATCTCAGACATCGTTGTCATATAGAGGTGAACGCGTTGGTCGAGCAAGTGCGATACGGACTGGTCGGCACCGGGATGATGGGGGTGGAGCATATCACCAACCTCACCATCACGCCGGGTGCGGTGGTGACGGCGCTCGCCGATCCGGCGGAAGGGTCGCTCGGCTGGGCGCGCGACGCGCTTGGCGATCGGGCGGGGGCGGCGACTGCGTTCGATTCCGTCGAGGCGCTGGCGGCGAGCGGGCTGTGCGATGCGGTGATCGTCTCGAGCCCCAATTTCACGCATCGCAGCGTGCTCGAACCGTTGTTTGACGCAGGCCTGCACATCCTGTGCGAAAAGCCGCTGGCGACGACGCTGGACGATTGCCGCTGGATCGTGGACCGCGCCGAACGCAGCGACCGCGTGTTCTGGACCGCGATGGAATATCGCTACATGCCCCCCGCCGCGGCATTCATCGAGGAAATCCGCAAGGGGGCGATCGGCCGGTTGCAGATGCTGTCGATCCGCGAGCATCGCTTCCCGTTCCTGGTCAAGGTCGCCGACTGGAACCGCTTCAACCGCAATACCGGCGGCACGATGGTCGAAAAATGCTGCCATTTCTTCGATCTGATGCGGCTGATCACGCAAAGCGAGGCGGTGCGGGTCTATTGCTCGGGTGCGATGGACGTGAACCATCTCGACGAAAGCTATAGCGGCGAGCGGCCCGACATCATCGACAACAGCTACACCACGGTGGATTTCGCCAATGGCGTGCGCGCGATGCTCGACCTGTCGATGTTTGCGGATGGTGCGGAAAACCAGGAGGAGATCACCGCGGTCGGCGACCAGGCGCGGCTCGACGTGCTGATTCCCGAGGGCGCGCTGGTCCATTCGCCGCGCGTAGGATTCCGTAATCCCAAGCAGGCGACGCGGCGTGTAGTCGAGGTCGATCAGGCCGCGCTCGATGCGGGGAGCCATCACGGATCGACCTTCTACGAGCATCAGCGGTTCAATGCCGCGGTGCGTGGTACAGGGCCGGTCGAAGTGACTGCGCGCGACGGGATGCTCGCGGTCGCGATCGGCACCGCGGCGGAGATCAGTGCGCGCGAGAAGCGCGTGGTGGAGATGAAGGAACTGGGGTTCTGATACTTTAAGCCCACTCCCCCTCCCGTTCGTTTCGAGCGAAGGCGAACGGTCAGGACGCGACAAGCACAGCTTTACGCCGGGCAAGACTGACAGCGGTGTCCGGGACCGCAAAAGAGCAATACCCACCAAAGAAGTGGGATTACTGTACAGGGAGGGAATGATGATGACCAAGGGACGCTATCTGGCGGGGGCCGCAGGCTTCGCGCTGTTCGCCGCGACTCCGCTCTGGGCCCAGACCGCAGCACCCGCGTCCGCGCCGGTTGCTGAGCCGACCGCGCCGGTGCCGAATGCCCCCGACGAGGCACCCCCCGGCGACATCATCGTCACCGCGCAGAAACGCTCCGAGCGGTTGCAGGACGTCCCCGTCGCGGTCAGCGTCATCTCGGGCGATGCGCTGGCGAGCCAGGGCAAGGTCAGCCTAGAGGGCGCGCAATATCTCGTTCCCACGCTCAACTTCCTGAAATCGGGGACGACGCTCAACCAGTCGCTGTTCCTGCGCGGGGTCGGCACGTCGACCTTCTCGATCGCGGGCGAGCCGTCGATCTCGACCGTGGTCGACGGCGTCGTGTTCGCGCGCGCGGGCGAGGCGTTCGGCGACCTCGTCGACGTCGACCAGATCGAAGTGCTGCGCGGGCCGCAGGGCACACTGTTCGGCAAGAACGCGAGCGCCGGCGTCATCAACATCATTTCCAAGAAACCGACGCAGACCTTCGGCGGCTATCTCGAGGCGGGGTTCTTCACCGACAGCGAATATCGCGGGCGCGCGGCGATCAACGTACCGCTGGGCGAGAGCGTGCGGTCGCGACTGACGGGCTATTACACCAATTACGACGGCAACATCCGCAACACCGCGGTGAACAAGATCGTCAACGGGTTCGAACATTATGGCGGCCGGTTGCAGGTGGATGCGGATGCCGGGCCGAACGTCAAGCTCGCCTTCATCGCGGATTATCACCGCAATGACGACGATTGCTGCGGCGAGGTGATCGCGACAGGGCCGATCAACACCGCGACCGGCGCGGTCGTCACCAATGCATCGACGGGCGCGCTGCCGACCCCGCGTGGCACCGACACGCGCTCGATCGCGCAGGATCTCGTCACGCGGACCAAGGAGACCGGCTACGGCTTCTCGCTCCAGGCGGATCTGACCGCGGGGACGCAGACCGTCACCTCGATCACCGCCTATCGCAATTACAAGAACACCGAGATCCGCGACGGCGATTTCCTGCCGGGCGCCTATGTCGGGTTCAACCAGCTGCATGATTTCGGGCCGCAGACCGGCGACACGTTCAGCCAGGAACTGCGGCTGACCTCGCCGGGTGATCAGTTCCTGACCTATGTGCTGGGTGCCTATTATTCGCGCGCGGCGAGCGAGCGGATCTTCACGCGCAACGACGTGGTCTGCAACACGACGCCGGGGACGACCCCCAACCCGCTGGTGCCGTGCGGCAGCGCGGGTGCGCCGCGCACCACCTCGCCGAGCGGCACCGCCGATTTCGGATCGGTGTTCAAGAACATGGCGCTGTTCGGGCAGGGCACGATCAATCTGGCGGAGCGGTTCCGGCTTATCGGCGGCTTACGCTACACGATCGACCAGCTCGACGTGTTCCATTCGCGCGTGACCGCGCTCGCCGGGCCTGGGATCAACCCGAACTTCGACCAGGGCGTGTTCAACGGCGGTCGGGGCGGGGGCGTCTCCAACGGCATCCCGTTCCGCGCCAAGGCGACCAACGAGAATCTGTCGGGCAAGGCGGGCGTCCAGTTCGACATCAACCGCGGGTCGACCGCCTATGCGACCTTTGCGCGCGGCTATAAGGGGCCGGCGTTCAACGTCTTCTACAATCTGACCGCGACCGGCACCAACACGATCGCGCCCGAAACGTCGGATGCCTATGAACTGGGCCTCAAGAACACCTTCTTCGACGGCAAGCTGACGCTCAACCTCGCGGCTTATTATGCGAAATATCGCAATTTCCAGGCGAACAATCCGGATCTGGTCGCGGGCGTGGTGGTCACGCGCTTCACCAATGCGGGCGACGTGTCGACCCGCGGCGGCGAGCTTGATGCGACGTTCCGGCCGATCCGCGACCTGAGCTTTACCGGCGGCGTTGCTTACACCGACGCGCATGTCGATCAGTTCAGGGCGCCGGCGGGGGCTGCGGTAGTGCCGTCGGGAACGCCGCTGGGGTTTGCGCCCAAGTGGAAGGGCAATCTCAGCGCGGATTACCGCGTGCGGACCGGCGGGTTCGCGGATATCTTCCTCGGCGCGCAAGGGTCGTATCAGAGCAGCCAGTTGTCGCTGTTCTCGGCGGATGCCGTGCAGCGGCGGCTGGGGACGATCGGCGCGTACGGGCTGGTCAATCTGAGCGTCGGGATGGCGACGCCGGACGATCGGTACAAGCTGACCTTCCAGGTGCGCAACCTGCTCGACCAGAGCTTCGCCGCGTCGATCATCAACGGCGGGCCGGGGCAGGCGTATCGCTACCAGATCCCGCGCGATGCGGACCGGTATTTCGGGGTGACCGGGCGGGTGACGTTCTGATCTCTTGATCCTCCCCGGGGACGGGGAGGGGGACCGCCAGCCTTCTTCAGGCTGGTGGTGGAGGGGGGCTCTCCGCGAGTGGAACGTGTGTGGCGGGCCCCCTCCACCATTCGCTGAATGCTCATGGTCCCCCTCCCGGTGCCGGGGAGGATTATGGGTTCTTACCCTTGTTCTCCCGCGGAGGCGGGAGCCTAGGGTTACAGGCGGGGCGCGTGAGTTCTGGGCTCCCGCTTTCGCGGGAGAACGGTGGCTTGTGGTGCGGGCGCTTACACAAACCGTTCGGGCTGAGCGAAGTCGAAGCCCCTTGCGCAGCACGAGGTCCTTCGACTTCGCTCAGGACGAACGGAGGGGGTGCATGGCGCGCCCGTCGAGCAGCCCGCTCCCTCAATGCGCGACCACCAGCCCATCCCCGCGTTCGCTTTCGTCGATCGGCACGATCCGCGGGATCAGCAGGTGGATCGCGAGCAGCGCCGCCAGATACGACCCCGCGCAGATCGCCAGCGCGGGCGCATAGCCCCAGCCCTGCGCGAGCGCATAGGCCTGGAACTGGATCATCCCGATCGAGCACAGATTGCCGCAGAACGCCGCGATCCCGATGCGCGAACCGACCGAGCGCGCGGGCGTGATGTCGGTCACCACGCCGAAGACGTTGGTCGAGAACCCCTGGTGCGCGAACAGCACGAGGCCAAGCAGCAATGCCGCCGACCACGGGCTGCTAACGCTCTGCACGAACACCACCGGCAGCACGAGCAGCGCATAGCCAAGCATCGTCAGCTTGCGCGCGCGGTTGACGCTCCACCCCGCCGCCATCAGCCGCGAGGGGAGGAACCCGCCGGTCAGCGCACCGCAGGCCGCGAGCAGATAGACCAACGCCACCGGCAACCCGAGCTTGCCCTGTTCCATCCCGAACAGCCGGTGGAACAGATCGGGCAGCCACAGCAGCATGAAGAACCACACCTGATCCGACAGCACCTTGGCGATCGCGATCGCCAGAGTCCCGCGCGTCCACAGCACCTTGAGCCACGGCACGGGGGCGGGCGCAACGGCGTCGAGCGCGACCGGCTGGACTCGGATCGCAAACCACACGACGACCCACAGCACACCGAGGCCGCCCGCGACGAGAAACGCCGACTGCCACCCGAACGCGAGCGCAAGTGCCGGAATGAACAGGGGTGTGACGATCGCGCCGATATTGGGCGCGGTGTTGCCGATCCCCAGAGCGATCTGGCGGTCCTTGTGGTTGAAATAGGTCGCCGCCGATTTGACCGCGGCGGGGGTGCCGACCGACTCCGCGATCCCGAGCAGGATCCGCGCGGCAAAGAAGGCGGGAACGGTCGTCGCAAAGGCATGCGCCATACCGGCGAGGCTCCACACCAAGACGCCGAGCGCGAAGCCGATCCGCAAGCCCACCCGGTCGAGGAACCAGCCGGTGCCGAGAAAGGCGAACGCGGTCGCGACCTGGAAGGCGGTGCCCATGTTGGCATAATCCTGGTCGGACCAGCGGAACTGCGCTTCCAGCGTGGGCTTGAGCAGCGCGAGGATCTGCCGGTCGACGTAATTGAGCATCACCGCGACGAACACCATCGCGACGATGATCCACCGCGCCGACCCGCCTCGCATTGCCATGAGCGCTTCCCTCCTGTCTTTTTGTTGAGACAGCGGTGTCAGATATCGTGACGTTCGGCTAGACTCGTTCGCTGTCCGTCACCCCGGACTTGTCCCGGGGTCCGCTGCGCCGCATGACGGCGGGGTGCTGTGTGCGGCACGGGGAACCCCGGGACAAGCCCGGGTGACGTAGAGGGTTGGAACGCACGATGGAGATCTCCCGCCAATCCCGTCCGCTGCCGATGGCGGCCGATCTCTATGGCGACCTGTACGGCGACGTTTCGGCAGGTCCCAAGCGCGATTGGCGCGGTTATCTGCCCGGGCTTGTGGTGGTGGTGATGGGGACGCTCGCCGCGGGGTTCCTGTCGGATCATTACGGCGTGCCGCTGACGCTGATGGCGTTGCTGATCGGGCTGGCGCTCAATTTCCTCAGCGCGGATTCGCGGCTGACCCCGGGGCTGGCGTTCGCGTCGCGCTCGTTGTTGCGCTGGGGGATCGTGCTGGTGGGCGTGCGGATCACGTTCGGGCAGATCGTTGCGTTGGGGCCGGTCGCGTTGCTGTGCGTCGTCGGGATCGTCGTGCTGACGATGGCGGCGGGGGTGTTCGCGGCGCGGCGCTTCGGGTTCGATACCGCGTTCGGGTTGCTTGCGGGCGGGTCGGTCGCGATTTGCGGCGCGAGCGCGGCGATGGCGCTGGCGACGACGCTGGGCGAGAAACGCATGACGCAGGCGCAGCTGACGCTGGTGCTGGTCGGGATTTCCGCGATGAGCGCGTCGGCGATGATGCTGTATCCTTTGGTCGCGCACGCGCTCCACATGAGCGACCTCAAGGCGGGGTTCCTGCTCGGTGCGGCGATTCATGACGTCGCGCAGGCGTTGGGCGCGGGCTATTCCTACAGCGACGGCGCGGGCGGGATCGCGGCGATCGTCAAGCTGACGCGGGTGGCGTTGCTCGCGCCGGTGCTGGCGGTGGTCGCGGTGGGGCTGGCGCGGTTCGATCCGAACGGCGGGGCGGGCAAGGCCAAGGGGCCGGGCGTGCCGTGGTTCGTGGTCGGGTTCTTCGTGCTGGCGGGGATCAATTCGTTCGGGGTGATCCCGCCGATCGTCGCGACGGGGGCGGAGAAGGCGGCGGCGGCGATGCTGGCGGCGGCGGTAACCGCGACCGCGATCCGCTCGCCGCTTGCGCAATTGCTCGAGGCGGGGCCGAAGCCGTTGCTGGTGATTTTGATTGCGACGGTGGCGGCGTTTGCGCTCGCGCTGGGGGCGGCGGTGTTTCTGATCGGGTGAGGGGGCTGGTGCCCCATACCGCCGTCATGCTGAACTCGTTTTAGCATCCACCCCTCCGACTGGCCAGTGAGCCCGCGTAGCGCGGTGGACCCTGAAACGCGTTCAGGGTGACGGCGGTGAAATTGGCGACGGTTCAGCGCCTCCCCGCCACCACCCCGGTCGACTCCCGCATCACCAGCTCGAACGGCAGCTCGCGCTGTTCCGCCGGAGCCTCCGCATCGACCGGTGCGAGCAGCAAGTCCGCCGCCTGATACGCCATCTGCCGCGTCGGCTGGCGGATCGTGGTGAGCGGGGGCCAGACGAACCCGGCCATCTCGGTATCGTCGAACCCCGCGACCGACAGCTGTTCTGGCACCTTCAGCCCGCGACGGTGCGCGGTGGTCAGCGCGCCCGCCGCCATGTCGTCGCTCGACGCGAAGATCGCGGTCGGCGGATCGGGCAGGTCGAGCAACACCGCCGCCGCCGCCGCGCCCGAGGCGAAGTCGTAGCTGCCCTCGCGCACCAGTGCGGGATCGAACGCCACGTCCGCCGCCTCCAGCGCGTGCGTGTAGCCGCGCAGCCGCTGCGCGCTGGTCGCATAGCTCGGGTGCCCCGCGATAAAGCCGATCCGGCGATGCCCGAGCGAAAGTAGATGCGTGGTCATCACCGCCGCCGCCGCCGCATTGTCGATGAAGGTCGCTGGCCCGAGCGCGGGGTCGCTCCCGGGCGAGACCCGCACGAACCGCACGCCCCTGCGTGCGAGCAGGTCGAGTACATCGGGGTTGTCCGACACCGGCGGGGTGAGGATCAGCCCGTCGACGTGCGTCGCATCGACCAGGCTTTCGAGCTCGTCGAGCAAGGTGGTGGCGTTGCGATCATAGGGCTGCGCGATCATCCGCACCCCGTCGAGCACGCAGCGGTCGCGGATGCCCGATTGCATCTCGTAAACGTAATAGGGGCTGGGATTGTCGCAGATCAACGCGATCTGGAAGCTGCGCCGCCCGGCGAGCGAGCGTGCGGCGGTGCTCGGGCGGAACTTCAACTCCGCGACTGCCGCCTGGACGCGCGCGCGGGTTTCCGCGCCGACATAGCGTTCGTTGTTGAGCACGCGCGAGACGGTCTTGATCGACACGCCCGACAGTCGCGACACATCCTTGATCGTTACGCGCAACCTTCATGCCCCCTGCGGCTGCCTCGCGCCGCCATTGGTTTGCCGCAGGGAGCCGGTGACGGCAACCGTCACGCCATGATATTGCGTCCGCGCGCGATGGTCGCGGTGTGGCCAACCCGGCCGGCGGGGGACTTTGCCTTGATCGTGTCGACCATGATCCAGTCGTTGCTGACGCTGGCGGGTGTCAGCGTCATCGCCATATAGCCGCGGCGGCTGGTGTCGCACCATTTGAGCTCGGGGTTGGCCTTGACCAGCGCCGCCGCGATGACCTTGGGGTCGGTCTTGCTGGCGGATTCATAGCCGGGCGAGGTGACCGCATGGCCCGCGAACTCGACCCCGGCAGGCTTGCCGTCCTGCCCGAGATCATACGCCCAGGCATTGTGGCTGTCGCCCGACAGCACGACGAGGTTCGCGCCGAGCCCCTGCGCCTTGCGCAGGAAGCGTGCGCGCGCAGCGGGATAGCCGCCCCAATTGTCGTAATTGAACGGCAGCCCGACCTTGGCCGCCGCGACGCCGGAGAGCAGATAGCCGCGCGCGCGCTCGGGGGAATCGGGGGAGAGCCAGCTCATCGCTTCGGCGGGCATCACGGTCTGGCCCATGATCGTGCCGAAGCCGACAATCTGCCATTGCTGCCCCTGCCGCACCGATTGCGCCATCGCATGATTAAGCCAGCTTTCCTGCTGCGACCCCATCATCGTGACGGCGGGGTCCATCCAAACGCCGTCGCGGAACGCTTTCAGCGCGGTGGACGAGTCGCTCGACGCGAACAGCGGCGCGACATCGGGTTGCTTGGTGCGCGCGAGCAGCCGCGTTTCGGTGCGGAACAGCGTGGCGAGCGTGCCGATCTCATAGGATTTCCACGGCTCGTCCGAGACCGGCATCCATTCGCGATACGCCTGGATCGACGCGGCGCGGCGGGCATTCCAGTCGCCTTCGTTCGGCTGGTGGTTCTGCGCGCCGCCTTCCCAGCTGTCGTTGGCCGATTCATGATCGTCCCACTGAACGATCATCGGATGCTTGGCGTGGAGCGCCATCAGGTCGGGATCGCTGCGATAGCTGCCATAGCGCAGCCGATAATCCGCGAGATGGAGCAGCTCGCCCGCGGGGAGCGGGACGCGGCCGGCGACCTGGTCCTTCACCGCGGGATAATCGCCAGTCTCATATTCGTAGAAATAGTCGCCCAAGTGGATCGCCAGATCGACATCGTCGCGTGCGGCGGCGTGGGCATAAGCGTTGAAATAGCCGTACGGCATGTTCGAGCAGGAGAAGGTGACGGTACGGAAGCGATCGACCGGGCCGACCGGGAGCGTCTTGGTCGTGCCGACGGGGGAGAAGCTGCCGTCGGGCGCGACGAAGCGGTAGTGATAGCGGGTATTGGGCTTGAGGTTGTCGACCGTGATCTTCGCCGTGAAATCGCGCCACACCCCCGTGATCTGCGAACCGCCCGAGATGACGCGTGCAAAGTCCGGCGTTTCGGCGATTTCGGCGCGGAGTTCGGCGGTGTCGCCGGTCGCGGGAACGTAGCGCGTCCACAACAGCATCGTGTCGCTGCCGGGCTCGCCGCTTGCGACGGAATGGGTGAAGCCGCGCGCCTGCGTGACGTTGGGGCTCTGCGCGAAGCCCGGCACCGCGAACGCGCCAAGGCCGAGCGAGCCGGTGAGGAGGAGCGAGCGGCGGTCGATCTGAACGGTCATTGGGAGGCTCCTGCGGATACCGCGCTCCCTTGCCGCGCGGATATGGCGTGTTCGTGACAGTCCCGAAACTGCATGCTAGGCGCTCGCGCGATGGAGCCCATCGTTCCCGTACGTATCGGTCTGCCCGTCCGGCTGCTGGCCGTTACGATCGTTCTGTTCGCGGTGCTCGCGCTGCTGCGCGGAATCGACCATGACGAGAGCCAATATGTCGCGGCGGCGCTGCTGAGCGCGCACGGCGATCTGCCGTACCGCGATTACGCCTATCTCCAGACACCGCTCCAGCCATTGCTGTTCGCACCGCTCGTGTGGATCGCGGGGGCGCTGACATGGCCGGTGTTGCGGCTGGCGAATGTGGTGCTGGGGGTGGCGCTAGTCGGGTGCGTCTGGCGCGCGAGCCGCGAGGCGGGGGCGGGGCCGCGCGCTTCGCTATCGGCCGCGGCGTTGTTCGCGACGTGTGACGCCTTCTTGTTCAGCATCGCCACCGCGCGGAACGATGCCTTGCCTGCCGCGCTGCTCGGCGGCGCGCTGGTGTTGATCGTCCGCGCGGGCGCCGGGCGGGGCAGCACGACCGGTGCTGCAATCGTGGGGGCACTGCTCGCGGGGGCGGCGGCGGCGAAGATTTCCTATGCGCTGCCGGCGGTTGGTTATGGGATGTATGCGCTGGTCGATCGGCGGCATCGACCTCTTGCGGTTTTGGCGGGGGCGCTGCCGATCGTCGCATTGGTCGGCTGGACCTGGGTGCAGGCGCCCGCTGGTTTCGTGTTCGGCACGCTCACCTTTCCCGCGCGTGCGCCTGCGGAATATTTCCGCGCTGCTCCGTGGAAGCTGTCGTGGTTGGCCAAGGTCGTCGATGTGCTCAAGTTCCTCGCACTCGGGCCGGCGTTGATCGCGCTGGTGGTTGCGGGGCGTGGGGGATGGCGGCGGTCGCCGGTCGTAGCCGTGGTCGCCGTGGCGGGGTTCGTCGCGGCGCTGCTGCCGTTTCCGACCTGGCGGCAATATCTGCTCCCGATGCTGCCGCCGCTATTCGTGCTGCTTGCGCTGGCATGGCAGCAGCGGCCGCCCGGGCGGCGGGTTCGG
>NZ_JAPYKK010000018.1 GCF_029623395.1 Sphingomonas echinoides | reverse complement strand
CGCATACGCCGACCCCATCGCGCTGCCGTTGGTGCCCATCCACCAATAAGGCGCGCGCTTGCGCGTGCCCGTCACGACCTCGTCCATCGTCTGCGGGTCATACAGCCGCCCGCCGAGCATCACGCGGTTGATCTTGTCGCTGTTGCGGATGTCGACCGTCGGGTCGGCATCGAGCACGACGAGATCGGCGAGCTTGCCGACTTCGAGCGAGCCGACGTCCTTGGCATAGCCGAGCGAGGTCGCCGACATGATCGTGCCCGCGCGCAACGCTTCGATCGGCGACCAGCCACCGCGGACGAAGCTCCACATCTCCCAATGCGGCCCAAGCCCGGCCTGCTGCCCATGCGCACCGATCGACACCTGGATGCCGCGATCGGCGAGCTTCTTCGCCTCACGCGCGCTCTCGCCGTCGACGTAATCCTCTTCGGGCGCCATCGTCCGCCGCGCGTTCTGCGCCTCGAGCAGCGCAGGCGGCGCATGGCGCGACAGCAACGGATGCTTCCACACGTCCATATGCTGCCGCCAATACGGGTCGCCCGCCGGGCCGCCATAGGTGACGACGAGCGTCGGGGTGTAATTTGTCTTGGTCTGGGTCCACAGGCTGACCAGATCGTCGTAGAAATATTCGAGCGGGACATTGTGCTCGACCGTGGAATTGCCGTCCTGGATCAGCGACACGTCCATCGCGTAGAGCGAGCCGCCTTCGGGGACGACCTCCATCTGCTCGGCCTGCGCCGCCGCGACGACCATCTGGCGTTGTTCGCGGCGCGGCTGGTTGTAGTTCTTGACGCTGTGCGCGCCCTCCGCCTTCAACCGCCGCACGTCCGCCAGCGCATCCTCATAGCTGTTGATCTCGGCATAGACCTCGGGCGATTTGGCGCCGTAGATCACCTCCCCGGTCGAGAAAATCCGCGGCGCGATGATCTTGCCACTGCGCTGCATTTCGGACGCGACGAAGATCTCCGCCGCGCGGGAGGACGGATCGTGGATCGTCGTCGCGCCCATCGCGAGATTGACGATCGACGACCAGTTCTGCTGCGGGATCAGGTCGTCCTCCGCCTGGGGCCCGTGCGCATGCGCGTCGACCAGGCCGGGAATGATCGTCTTGCCCTTGACGTCGACGACCTTCGCCCCCCCCGGAACCTGAACCGAGGCGCGCGGGCCGACCGCGACGATCCGGTCGCCGCGGATGACGATCACGCCATCGTCGATGATCCCGCCGTCCTTGCGCGCCATCGACACGATCCGCGCGCCGACCAGCGCGACGGTGCCGCTCGGCTTATCCGCCGCCACGTCCATCGACAACGACACGCCGGTCCTGGGCGCGGGGAATTTCGGGGCGGTCTCGTCGGCGGGCGCGGTGCGGAACAGCGCCGCCGTCCGCGCGGTGTAGAGCGTCGGGCCCATGCTCCAGTGCAATTGCGTCCCGTCGTTCGACCAGTTGAGGAAGTCCGCCCCCTCCGCGCTGACTTGCGTCGCGGGCAAGGGTCCCCCCTTCTTGTCGACCTCGACGCCTTGCGTGCCCGGCAGCAACGGCATCACGAAGCCCTGATAGTTCTGCCGGAACGCGACATATTCTCCGCTCGGCGAGACGACGTAATCGGTGATCAGGTCGCCGCTCGCGTGGACGTGCTTCGCTTCGCCGTTGAGATCGGTGCTGACGAACTGGCGCTTGTCCTTGTCCTTCATCAGCATGAACAGCCGGTCGTTGGACGCGCCGAACTGCGGCGCGCTGCCATCCTTCGAAACACGGGTGATCGTCCCGCCTGTCGCTGGCACGCGGTACACCCCGGTGTCCCCGCCGCCGCGCGCCGCGGTCAGATATCCGCCGCCGCCGCGTTCGAACGCGATCGTCTTTCCATCGGGCGAGAATTGCGGGCGGGCATAATGGCCCGCCGACGTAACGGTCCGCGCCGCCCCGCCACCAGCGGCGACGGTCCGGATCGACCCGAGCCCCGCATCGGTCCAGTCGACGAACACGATCGAGCGCCCGTCGCGCGACCAGCTCGGCCACAGTTCCATGCTGGCCTCGTCCCCCTTGACCAGCCGCCGCGGCGCCCCACCTGTAACGGGCTTGATCCAAAGTTTGCCGAGAGTCTCGAACACGATTGTGCGGCCATCGGGGGAGACCGTCGCCCAGCGCGGCATTTTGGTGTCAAAACGGTCCGGAGCGAGCGCAAACTGCGGGTGGGTTGCGTCAATCACGACACGAGTGTCGTCAATTCGGAACGGAATCGACGTTGCCGCACCGCCCTCCGCGCCGACGCGGTTGAGCTTGCCGCCCGCCCAGAACACCACCGACTTGCTGTCGGGCGTCCACGCCATGTTGGGATAGACCCCGGTCACCGCCCAGGTTTCCTGCACGTCGCGGTCGAGCGCATTGTAGATCCGCCGCTCGTCTCCGGTCGCTAACGTCTTGACCCAAAGGGTCGTTTTCCCGTGATCGCGGCGCACGAAGGCGATCATCTTGCCATCCGGCGACGGCGTCGGCCGCACCGAACCCCCCACGCCGGAGACCGCCGTCGTCACCTCGCCGGTGTCGATGTCGTACCGCTCAATATTGAACAGGTCGGTCCGGGAGTTCTGCGCATATTCGAAAATCGGGCCCGGCGAGACGTTCCGGGTGTAATAAATCCCTTTCCCATCAGGTGCATAGATCGGTTCGCCCAGTTCCTTCTGGAGCGTTTCGCTCGCCCTTTTGACGAGCTGGACCCCCGCCCCGCCCGAAACATGGTACAGCCACACCTCCCCCGTCCCGAGCGACCGTCCGGTCGTGAAGTGCTTCTTGGCGACGATAAAGCGCCCGTCCGGCGACCACGTCGGCTGGTTGAGGAGGCGGAAATCTTCCTTTGTTAACTGGCGCTTATCGCTGCCATCGACGTTCATGATCCAGATGTTGTCGCCCCCGCCACGATCCGAGGTGAAGGCGATCCGCTTGCCATCCGGCGAAAACCGCGGCTGATGTTCGTACGACAGCCCTTGCGCGATCCGCGTCGGCGTACCGCCCGAGATCGGCATGGTGTAGATATCCCCCAGCAAATCGAACACGATAAGCTTGCCGTCCGGCGCCACGTCGACGTTCATCCAGGTGCCGTTGTCGACCTTGATCGGGACTTCGCGCGTGCGCAATCCGATCGGCGCCTCGACTTCCCATTTGGAGGATTTTTTCGTTGAAGCAGAACCGGTTACCGCAACAGGCGCTGGGTTCGTCCGCTCAGCTGGAGGCGTGGTCCCGGTCGCTGGCTTGAGGGGGTCGGCCGCCTGATTTTCGGGCGCCTGCGTCTGGTCGGGAAGAGGTTTCGGCGCCGGCTCCGGGGCGCTTTGCGCGAACACTTCGCCTGCCAGCAACGCTGCGGCCACAACCGCCGTAACCCGATATTTCATCTAGCCCCCAAAACATCTTGCGGCGCTGCCGCGTTCGATATCCCGGGGACGCTGCCACGAAGTCGTCGAAGTCCGCAACCCCGCATCCGACGCAACACGGCAACCGGGCGGGAGCGATCCCGCGCATCGACCGTTACCCGCGTCAGGTTCGCACTTTACCGGAGCTCGACATCGCCATGAAGATTACGCTGAAGCCGATCGCCCAACAGGTGATCGTCATTACCGGCGCCAGCTCCGGAATCGGTCTGGTCACCGCCAAGCGGGCCGCAGCGGAAGGCGCAAAGGTCGTGCTCGTCGCGCGCAGCGCGGACTCCCTCCGCAAGGCGGTCGAAGAGATCACCGCCGACGGGGGCGATGCGATCTTCGCGGTGGCCGACGTGGGCGATATCAAGGCAGTGCGCGCCGCCGCTGCCGCGGCCAAAACGCGCTACGGTCGGATCGACACTTGGGTCAATAACGCCGGCACCGCCATTTACGGCAAGCTGATCGACACCCCGCTCGACGAGCATGAGCAGTTGTTCCGGACCAACTATTTCGGCGTGGTCCACGGCGCACTGACCGCGGTCGACCACCTGCGCGATCACGGCGGCGCAATTATTACGGTCGGGTCGATCGCCTCCGAACTCCCCTCCCCGATCCTCAGCGCCTATTCCGCCTCCAAACATGCCGCCCAGGGGTTCGTCGACGCGCTCCGGATGGAGCTCACCGCCGATGCGCTGCCGATCGCGATTACGCTGATCAAGCCGTCCGGGATCGATACGCCGATCGCGCAGCACGCCGCCAACCATGTCGACGGCGAAGCGCTGATCCCGCCGCCGGTCTACGATCCCGCGCTCGCGGCCAAGGCCATTCTGGATGCGGCACAGACCGTTCGGCGCGAAATCACGGTCGGTGGCGCGGGGCGGCTTCAGGTCTTGTTCGGCACGCACTTTCCAGGCTTGCTCGACCGAATGGCGGGACTTGTCGCACCCGCGATGTCGGATGCAAACCAGCCAAAGACCCGTTCCACAACGATCTTCGAACCGACGCAGCCGGGGCAGGAACGCTCCGGCATCCAGCCAGGACGGACGTTTAGCGTCTATACCGCGGCGGAGCGTCACCCGGGGATCGTCCGGGCAATCACGCTGGCCAGTGTCGGTGGCATCGCAGCCCTGGCGCTGGCGCGACGTGCAGCCAACACCCGTTCTTCTTCCAAGGATTGATCTTGCCGCACTATCTGGTCGCCGAAAGCGAAACGCCCGAGGAACGCGCGGCGCGCCGCGCCCATGCGGGTAAAAGCTCGGGCGAGACCTACGCCGCCACCTTGCGGCAGTTGCGTCCCGACGCCGAAATCACGATCGTCGCCCCTGCCGACGACGCCGCACAGGTTTATACCCGGGAGGAAATGCGCGCTTTCGATGCCGTGTTCCTGACGGGAGCGCCGTTACACGTCTACGAAGACACGCCCGAAGTCGCGCGCCAACTTGCTTTCATGCGGACCGTCTTTTCGGCCGGCCGGCGTTCGTTCGGCTCCTGCGCGGGATTGCAACTTGCCGTGGCCGCCGCGGGCGGCACGGTGCGCAAGATGCCCGACCGGATGGAAGCCGGCATTGCGCGGCGCATCACGCCAACGGAGGCCGGGCGAACGCACCCGCTTCTGGCCGGGCGCGCAGCCAGTTGGGATGCTCCGGCGATCCACGGCGACGAGGTGGAACGGCTTCCCGAAGACGCGACCTTGCTGGCGAGCAACGCGGTAACGCGGGTTCAGGCCGCCGAAATCCGGCACGATGGCGGTGTTTTCTGGGGCGTGCAATATCATCCGGAACTCGCACTCGCGGAGATCGCAATCGCGCTTCGCCGGCAGTCGGAGGCGCTGGTGGACGCTGGCATGGCGGAGAATACGGCGGCGGTCGAAACCCGCGCCGATTTGCTCGATGCGTTGCACGCAACACCCGATCAACGGGCACTCCATTGGGCCCTGGGAATCGACGACGAATTTGCCGACGAGGCGCGACGCCGGATCGAAATTTCGAACTTTCTGGAGGCCGTGGAATAAGCTGCAGAGATCGGAGCGCGGCGGTGGGCCGTTAAATGGAGACGCCCAACCCCGTCGCCACGGCGAGCAGGATCCCGACACCGGCGACCATGCTGGCTCCCAAGGTGATCCATTTCGAACGTGCGACCATCGCGATCGACAGCAGCACGATCGCGAGTTGCAACGCCGTCTCGCCGAGTTCGAACCCTTCTCCACGCTTCGCCGCGCGCTCACCCTCTACGCGCTGGCGGGCGCCCGCCAGTTCGAGTTGTTTGATGCCGTGCCCGGCGCGGTCCGGCGCGCGCAACCGCGCGGCTTCGCTCGCCCAGTGCGACCGGTCAGCCTCCGAGGCCCCCGGTTGCGCGGCGGCGGTCTTCAGCACGGTTTCCCGGACGATCTTGGCCTGCATGTACGCAAAGCTGTCCGATGCGGCGATATGCTGCAGGACGCTTTCGCGCTGTGCACCCGCCGCGTTCATGTGGACGATCGCCAGCGCCACCGCGAACCCGCCAACCAATAGCGAAACGCGGTCGCGAAAACGCCGCTCGCGCTCGCGTTCGATCCGGTCGGCCGCGTTGGAGCTTTCCTCGGCACGCTCGATCGCCTCGTCGATCAGGTCCTTGGCGTCGGCGGGTTCCATCATGTCTCCAACGACCAACAGGTCAGGTATACGGTATAAGACCCCTTACGCCGTCCCGCAGCGAAACACGACAAAGTCCGGAAGCTACAGGTTCGCCTGTTCGTCCTCCGGCAAATCGTCGTCGGGGCCGTAATAGAGTTCGGCACATTCAGCACGGAGACACCCGCCCTCGAACACGATGTCATCCCGGTAAGCGTTGCGAACGAAATCGAGCGTGTCGATATGACGCGCTTCGAAGTACATCGGATGGACGTCGGCGGCTTCCGCCCCGTAGACGACGCGCCCGAGCTTCGACCAGATCGACGCCATCGTGCACATTCCGCACGGTTGCAATGTCGAGTAGAGCGTCGCACCGCGGAGTTCGAGCTCACCGGTGGCTTCACAGGCGCGGCGGATCGCCATCATCTCGGCATGCGCGGTCGCATCAGGAAGCTCATGGGTCTGGTTGCGCTCCTCGGCAATCACCTTCCCGTCGAGGACGATCACGGAGCCGAGCGGAGAGGTCGAGGGGTCAGATCCCTTTGACCGGGCGATCGCGATCGCACGACGCATCCACTTTTCGTCATCCTGTGTCATCATACCCTCGCGACCGTACCGAACTGCCGCTGAAAGCGGCTGAACGACGGATCCGTTCCGGGCCCCGCGCAATCAGCCTGGGTCGCGCTCGAGATAAGTCTGCGCAAGGCTGCGCACGTCGACCCGCGCCTTGAGCCGTGCGGCGAGCAAGGCGGTACCGCTGATCTTGCGCTGAACGAATAGCGTGTCGACAGGGGGCACGTGCCACGTCGATCGATCACGCGCCATGTCGATGCCCTGATCCCGCAGCACGCCGACGAACGCACGGTCACCGAAGTCGAACGGCCCTGCCTTCCCCAACTCACCGATCACCACGTCGATCATCCGGTCGACCAACGCGCGGTGCGCGACGACCGCTGCGGGCCCGAGGAAGCCGGCGGCCACCGCAGCCTCACGAACCGCGTCGCGATCCCCGGAAAGCCCCGCCTCCAACAGCGTGCGATAGCCGTGCGCGGTTTCCGCCGGCACGCCCCGCGCCGCGCCGAAATCGAGCAGCACCATGCGTTCCGTCTCCGGCTGCCACCGGTAGTTGCCGAAGTTGGGATCGGTCTGCATCAGACCCCATTCGAGCATTTCGCGCAGCACGAGGTCGATCAGATTGCCCATTACGCGATCGCGCAGCGCTTGCGGGGCGGTCTCGAGCGATTCGATCGGCACGCCCGCAACGAAATCCATCGCCAGCACGTGCGGCGTGGTCAGATCAGGATGGAGCGCGGGCACAAGGAACTGTGGTTCACCGCGCAACAGGTCGCCGAAGCGCGCGAGCATCTCGCCCTCACGAAGATAGTCGGCTTCCTCGTGCAACTGGCGCTTCGCCTCGGCCAGCAGGGGCGCGATGTCGAGTGTCTTGGGCAAGACCCCGGACACGCGCAACAGGGTCGCGACATTGTCGACGTCCGAATCAATGCTGTCCTTCACACCAGGATATTGAACCTTGATCGCCAGCTCGCGCCCATCGGGCAAGCGCGCGCGGTGGACCTGGCCGATCGAGGCGGCGGCGATCGGATGGGCCTGAAAATGCGCGAAGCCCCGCCGCCAGTCCTTGCCCCACTCCTTCGCCAGCACCGTATCGAGCTGTTGTGGCGGCATGTGATGCGCGTTGTCGCGCAACCGCGCCAGGATCGTGGCGAGTTCGGGCGGGAGCATGTCTCCCGCGTCCATCGAAATCATCTGCCCGAGCTTCATCGCCGCGCCGCGCAGGTGCGACAGTTGGTCCGCCACTCGCACTGCATTGGCGGGGGTAAGCAACAGGTCCCCCATCTTGGGGACCTCTCCGCTCGCAAGACGCCGCGCGCCTTCCGCCATCACATTGCCCGCGACCCCGCCCGCCATCCGGCCAAAGACGCCTAGCCGCGCAAGGCGGCCACTGGGTACGGAACGTCCCTTGCTGCGATCGTCGCTCACGCCGTGTCCTCGATGGAAAAGGGTTGTGCCGTCACGCGGCGTTTTGCTCTGCCTTGCGCGCAAGACGTTGCAACCGAGGGCGTATGCGCAGGAACACGCGATACGCCTGTTCTAGCAGTGGCAGCATCCCGGGCGCCTTCGCCACGAGACCGAGCCAGCGCAACCGCGGGATCGCGCGCCACATCGCTGCAAAGGCGGCGGCTCCCGACAGCAGGACACCGTTTTCGCGCGCGTGAAAACGCGCGAGCAGGTCCGCGCGATCGATCGGGCAACTGCCGCCATCAGCCTTGTCGACATCGACGAAGGTAATCGCCTGCACGCGATCCAGACGCTGCATCAGCGCGATTTCGCGCCGACACAGCGGGCATCCGCCATCATACCAGACCGTCAGCTCCGTCATGGTCGCTATATGGGGATGCGCGCGGCAGGATCGAGGTGCGGATTACGATTAAGCCGTAAGCGCATCGCGCTTTAAGCCCCTCCCCATCAGAGGAGGAGTTTGGGAGGTGGGGCTAGCCTGCGCCATTCCGCGCTCCGCTTGCTGCACGGCCCCACCCCCAGCCCCTCCCCTGAAGGGAGGAGTGAAAGAGGCGTCAGTTCAGTCCGCCGCCAAGGACACGGTATAGCGTTACGAGATTGTTCGCTCGTGCCAGCCGGGTCGTCACCAGATCCTGTCGGGCACCATAGGCCGTGCGCTGCGAATCGAGTGAGGTCAGGAACGAGTCCACACCCGCCCGATACCGCGCATCGGACAAGCGGGCAGAGACCAGCGCCGCTTCTGCCCGCCGAGACCGGGCACCCAGCTGAGCGTCGATCGTCCCGCGGGTCGCTAGGGCATCAGCAACCTCCCGGAATGCGGTCTGCAGCGTCTTTTCATACGTCGCGATCGCACCGCGCTGCTGGGCGCGTGCGAGGTCGAGATTGCCCTTCCGGCGACCGAAGTCGAAGATCGGCAACGTCGCCGTAGGGGCCGCAGACCAACTATCGCTGTTCGCGCCGAACAAGCCCGTCAACGCCTTGCTCACCGTCCCGAAGCTGGTGGTCAGCGAAATCGTCGGGAACATCGCGGCCCGCGCGGCGCCGATGTTGGCGTTCTGCGCAATCAGACGATGCTCGGCCTCGAGCACGTCGGGGCGGCGCAGCAAGACCGATGATTCGAGATTGCCGGGAAGCGCGTTCAACGTCCGGTCTTCCGTCCCGAGCGTCTTTGGCAGGAGCGTCGCGGGAGTGGTCGTTCCGACCAGGAGGTCGAGAGCGTTGCGATCCTGCGCGATCCGGGCGCGGAGCGCGGCGATGTCGTTCGCGGCCGCTTCGTAATTGGTCTCGGCCTGGCGCACCACCAGCTCGGACTGCGTTCCGATCCGGAATTGCGCCCGCGTCAGCTGGAGCGACTGTTCGAAGCTCGAAAGCGTTTCCTGCGACACACCCAGTAATTCCTGATCCGACGCAAGCGTGAGATAGGCCGCCGCGATTTCGGAAATCAGGCTGATGCGGGTGGAGCGTTGCGCCTCTTCGGTTGCGAAATACTGTTGTAAGCCGCTTTCGCTGAGGTTGCGCAGACGGCCCCACAGGTCGAGTTCGAACTGCGAGATGCCCACGTTGGCGGAATAGAATTCGATGTTCGAACTCGTCGTCGTACCCACGCCCGTTCCGGTTCCCGTACCGGCACCCGTGCCGACACCCGCCCCGCCGCCGCCGCCCGTGGCCGCGCCCCGGGGGTTGGCGTAATAAGCAGAGCCGCTCGCGTTGATCGACGGCAACTGGTTCGAGCGCTGTACGCGATATTGCGCGCGGGCCTGCTGCACGTTCGCCGCCGCTAACCGCAGATCGCGGTTGTTCTCCAGCCCAAGCGCGATGACGTCCCGCAGCTTGGGATCGGTGAAGAACGATTGCCATCCGATCTTCGTCACGTCAGGCGCGTCAGTCAGCGCTACGGGATAAGGTCCGCCTTGTGGCAGGGCCAAGGGAACGGCTCCCTGCGGTCGGACGTAGTTGGGGGCCATGTTGCAGCCCGCCAGTGCTGCCGTCGCCAGCAGCACCGCGACGGTACGGATCGTCGTCTTCATGTTCATGCTCCCTGCGGGGCGGTGTTGGGTGCGGGCGGACCGAACGGGGCGGCTTGATGATCGCCGTCGATGTCCGTCCGATCGTCGCGCTTCTTCGTCTTGCGGCCCGCGAACAGCGCGCGGACGACGACGAAGAACATTGGGATGAAGAAGATGCCGAGGATCGTCGCGGTCAGCATGCCGCCGACCACCGCGCGACCGATCGCATTCTGCCCACCAGCACCCGCGCCCGTCGAAATCGCGAGCGGCAGCACACCGAAGATGAAGGCGAGACTGGTCATCAGGATCGGCCGCAACCGGATTTTCGCCGCTGCGATTGCGGCGTCGAAGGCGTTCATCCCCTCGCGCATCCGTTCCTCGGCGAACTCGACAATCAGGATCGCGTTCTTCGCCGACACGCCAATCGTGGTGATCAGGCCGACCTGCAGATAGATGTCGTTGTTGAGCCCGGTGAGCAGCGCAGCAAACAAAGCACCGACCACGCCGAGCGGCACAACCAGCAGCACCGAGATCGGCACCGACCAGCTTTCGTACAGCGCAGCAAGGCACAGGAAGACCATCAACAGTGACAAGCCGTAGAGGGACGGCGCCTGCCCGCCCGAAAGTTTTTCTTCATACGACAGGCCGGTCCACTCGAGATCGGTTCCGGGCGGCAGCTTGGCGTGAATTTCCTGCATCGCTGCCAGCGCGGCGCCGGTGCTCAGCCCCGGTGCCGAGCCACCCTGCAATTCCATGGCTGGCTGGCCGTTGTAGCGGGTCAGCTGGACGGGAGCCTGAGTCCAGCGCAGCGTCGTGAAGGCACTGTAGGGGACCATCGCGCCATTGGCACCGCGGACGTAGAATTTGTCCAGGTCTTCGGGCTTCAGGCGGAACGCCGCATCGGCTTGGACGAACACGCGCTTGACGCGGCCACGGTCGATGAAGTCGTTGACGTATTGGCTGCCCCACGCCGTCGAGATCGTCTGATTGACCTCGGCAAGATCGAGCCCAAGCGCGCGTGCCTTGTCCTGATCGACGTCGATCTTGAGCTGCGGTGCATCCTCCAGCGACATTGGACGGACCTGCGCGAGGCGCTTGTCCTGCATCGCCATGCCAAGCATCATGTTGCGCATCTGCAACAGCTTGTCATGCCCCATGCCAACCTTGTCGACCAACTGAAGATCGAAGCCGGTCGCATTGCCCAATTCCTGAACCGCGGGCGGCACGATCGCAAAGATCATCGCATCGTGGAACTGCGAGAATGCGCCCATCGCGCGTCCGGCAATCGCCTGCGCCTTGTTGGCGGCACCCGAACGGTCCTCCCACTTTTTGAGTGGAACGAACGCAAGACCGGCATTCTGGCCCTGCCCAGCGAAACTGAACCCGCTGATCGTGAACACGCCTTCGACGTTCGCCTTCTCCTTGGTCAGGAAATGGTCGCGGACTTCGGCGAGCCCGGCATCGGTCCGCGCGGTTGTGGCGCCCGAAGGCCCCTGCACCAGCGCAATCACGGTGCCCTGATCCTCATCGGGAAGGAAGCCGGTTGGCAGACGGACGAACAGGAAGACCATGACGCCTGCGATCAGCAGGAACGCGATCATCGACCGGCCCCAGCGGTGCGCGGTACTACGCACGCCCTTCTCATACTTCGCAGTGCCGCGATCGAACGTCCGGTTGAACCAGCGGAAGAAGCGCGACAGCGGGCCCTTGCCTTCCGCCTTGTCGGGATCGTGCGGCTTTAGGATCGTGGCGCACAAGGCTGGCGTCAGGACGAGCGCGACCAGCACCGACAAGGCCATCGCCGAGACGATCGTGATCGAGAACTGGCGATAGATGACGCCTGTGGAGCCGCCAAAGAACGCCATCGGCAGGAACACCGCGGACAGGACAAGCCCGATACCGACCAGCGCGCTGCTGATCTCGTCCATCGATTTCCGAGCCGCTTCGCGCGGGGAAAGGTGCTCGGTGATGATAAGACGTTCGACGTTCTCGACGACGACGATCGCGTCATCGACGAGCAGACCGATCGCCAGCACCATGCCGAACAAGGTCAGCGTATTGATCGAGTAGCCCGCAACCGCGAGCACCGCGAACGTGCCCAGCAACACGACCGGCACCGCGATCGTTGGGATCAGCGTTGCGCGCCAGTTCTGGAGGAACAGGTACATGACGAGGAACACGAGGACGACTGCCTCGATCAGGGTATGCACGACCTGTTCGATCGACAGGCGGACGAACGGCGTGGAATCGTACGGGTAGATGACCTTGACGTCGGACGGGAACGTCTTCGACATCTCGGAGATCCGCGCCTTGACCGCATCAACCGTGGCAAGCGCATTCGCGCCCGGCGCGAGCTTGATACCGATCCCGGCGGCAGGTTTGCCGTTGTAAAGCGAGTTAAACCCGTAATCCGCCGCACCCAGTTCGACCCGGGCGACATCACGCAGGCGGACCACGGCGCCGCTGGCATCGGTCTTCAGACGGATATTGCCAAATTGCTCCGGCGTGTTGAGGCGCGACTGGATCGACACCGTCGCGTTGAGCATCTGGCTTGCCGGCGCAGGCTGCGCGCCGAGCTGACCGGCGGAAACCTGCGCGTTCTGCGCCCGAAGTGCTGCACTGACGTCTGAAACCGTGAGCTGATAACCGTTGAGCTTGAGCGGATCGATCCAGATGCGCATGGCATATTGCGCGCCGAACAGCTGGGTGTCGCCGACACCGTTGATGCGGCTCAGCGGATCCTGAACCTTGGACGCGAGCAGATCGGCGAGATCCGACCCGCTGTGCCGTTCGTCCTCCGAGTAGATCCCCATGATCACGAGGAAGTTCGAGGTCGCCTTGGCGACTTGAATGCCCTGCTGCTGGACTTCCTGCGGTAGCAACGGCGTTGCGGCTTGCAGTTTGTTCTGGACCTGGACCTGCGCGATGTCGGGGTTGGTTCCCTGCTCGAAGGTCAGCGTGATCTGAACGTTGCCCGCGGAACTGGACGAGGACGAGAAGTAGCGAAGGTTATCGATTCCCTTCATCTGCTGCTCGATGATCTGCGTCGTCGTATTCTCGAGCGTTTGGGCGTCCGCACCCGGATACGTTGCGGTGATGCTGACCGAAGGTGGCGCGATCGAGGGAAATTGCGCGATCGGCAAGCTGCGGATGGCGATAAGGCCACCGACCATCAGGATAATCGCGATGACCCACGCAAAGATGGGGCGTTCGATGAAAAAGCGGGACATGAGCGTTATTGTCCCTTGCCGGCGGCCGGAGCGTTGGCGGGTTGCTGCGCAGAGGGCTTGCCCGCCTTGTCGGTCCAGCGGACGGGATTGACCGGCGTTCCCGGTTGCAGATTCTGCGCCCCCTCGACAATCACGCGGTCACCCGGAGCAAGTCCGGCAGTAACCATCCAATTGTCGCCGATCGTACGCGGCGCGGTAAGAACTCTGGGCTGGATCTTATTGCCGGGCCCAACAAACATCACGATCGGATTGCCCTTTTCGTCACGGCTTACCGCGCGTTGCGGCACGAGCAGGGTATTGTCCCGGGTGCCTTCGACGAACTGTGCGGTGACGTACATGCCAGGCAGCAACAACCGGTTGGGATTGGCAAATTGCGCGCGAATCGTTTGGCTACCCGTCGCCGGATCGACCGTCACGTCCGCGAACTTGACCACGCCCTCGACCGGATACAGCGTGCCGTCCTCAAGCTTCAGCCGGATCCGCGCGGCGTTGGCACCTCGCGAGAGATTGCCTGCCAACAATTGCTTACGAAGCCGCAACTGATCGACACTCGACTGCGTGATATCGACATAAATCGGATCGAGCCGCTGAATGGTGCTCAGCGCGGTTGCCTGAGACGCAGTAACTAGGCCGCCCGTCGTCACCGCCGACCGCCCGATCCGGCCCGAGATCGGTGCCTTGACCGTCGTCCGACCAAGATCGATCGTTGCTGTCCGGAGCGCGGCTTCCTGCGCAGCAACGTCGGCGCGCGCTTGCTGCGCCGTGGTGATGGCGTTGTCGTAATCCTGCCGTGCGATCGCGTTGATCTTGACGAGTTCGCCGTACCGTCGCGCCAGCGCGTCGTTCGATGCGATCGCGGCCTTCGCTCTTGCAAGCGCAGCCCGGGCGCTAGCAACCTGTGCCTGGTACGGCTGCGGGTCGATCCGATACAATGGCTGGCCCGCGCGGACCTCGTCCCCTTCCTGGAACAGCCTGGCGGTAATCAACCCGTTGACCTGTGGGCGCACTTCCGACGTTTCGTAGGCGGCGGTGCGTGCAGCGAGTTCGGTGCTGAGCGTGACTGATTGCGGCGAAAGGGTAACAAAACCGACTTGCGGCGTTTGGGGTGCTGGTTGCTGTTGTTGCTTACCGCTGCTGCACCCCGCCAGGAGAACCGCGGTGATCACCATCAAGGAGGAGGATTTGCGCACGCTGCTTCCAATGTCTAAGTGTGAGCGATCGATCACTCACATTTCAAGCGCGGCGCCTACCTACCAAAATCGCGGAAAACAAGCTCTAAGGATACGATGAGTATGCCCAATGAAGCACTGCACCACGTCAAGCCGCTGGAAAGTCGGGCTTCCAAAGCGAATGAGCGGAGAGAACGAATCTTGTCTGCGGCGCGAATTCTCTTCACAAAACACGGTTTTCACGGCACCGGTGTAGCGCAGATCGCGTACGACTCGGGGGTCAAGGTTGGCCAGCTGTACCGTGACTTCGCCAACAAGGAGGAGATCGTCGCCGAGCTGGTCGAAGCCGACGTGATCGCCTTTCTCGATCATCGCGCCCTCAACGCTGCCGTTGCTGCGCGGGATGTTGCAATGGTCCGTCGTTGGATCGAACGCTTCATGGAAGACGATCCTGAACTGGAAGAAGATTGTGCTCTGATCGCGGAGACGATTTCAGAGGCAACGCGCAACCCGCGCGTCTCAGATATCGTCCGCGGAATCGACAAACGCGTACGCGACAGTATCCTGACCGCGCTCGATTTTCTGGCACCCGGCAACGCCAAGGCACAACGCCGTCGACAGCTGGCAGACTTCATCATGGCGGTCGGGCACGGCGTGTGGTTGCGCAAGATCTCCGATCCGCAGCTGGATTACGAGCGGCTCTCAAAATATGTCGGCGACTTGATCGATGCCGAGCTCAGCAAGATCATTGCCGCGGACATTTGACGCGGCGCATCAGGGCTGGCGAGATACCGATCGTATCCGTCGATATCCGTGATCGAGACGATTTGTTACAGGTTGAGGAACGCGGATCGGCGTCGTGACGTTCTGCCATTCGGAACACTGCGCCCATGCGGCGTCCGAGATTTTTTCAATTTATTCCGCCATCCCTAGAGGATTGGCTCAAATTAGATATCATCAGCCACCGTAACATTGGTTTCGGTGCAGGGACGGAGCGTTGCAATGAAGGATAGCGGATCACCTGAGATTTCGCGCAGGGGTATTCTTGCCGGCGGCGCTGCGGCAGTGGCGGCGACGCACGTTCCCCTCGCAGACGCGCAGACCGCGACACGGTCCGGACTGAAGCCGACACTCGCCAAGGTTGAAATGACCGTCAATGGCAAGCGTGAGGCGATGGAACTCGACACTCGCACGACGCTGCTCGATGCGTTGCGTGAGCATCTGCACCTGATCGGCACCAAGAAGGGTTGCGATCACGGCCAGTGCGGTGCCTGCACCGTGATGGTCGATGGCAAGCGCATCAATTCGTGCCTCAGCCTCGCAGTCATGCATCAGGGCGACAAGATCACGACGATCGAGGGTCTCGGCACCCCCGACAAGCTGCACCCGATGCAGGCGGCCTTCATCAAGCATGACGGCTATCAGTGCGGTTACTGCACGCCCGGCCAGATCTGCTCGGCGGTTGCGGTGATCGAGGAAATCCGCGCGGGCGTTCCCAGCCATGTGACCGGCGACCTCAACGCCAAGACGCCGATCTCGAACGCAGAAATGCGCGAGCGGATGAGCGGCAACATCTGCCGTTGCGGTGCCTATTCGAACATCCTCGAAGCGATGACCGAAGTTGCGGAGACGCGCGCATGAAGCCCTTTACTTACGAACGCGCCTCCTCCCCCGCCGCTGCTGCGGCTGCGGTCGCGCGCACCCCTGGCGCGAAGTTCATCGCGGGCGGGACCAATTTGCTCGACCTGATGAAGCTCGAGATCGAGACGCCGACGCATCTGATCGACGTGCAGGAGCTAAAGCTCGACAAGATTGAGCCGACGCAGGATGGTGGTCTGCGCGTGGGTGCGTTCGTGTCGAACACCGCGCTTGCCTCCGATGCGCGCGTGCGTCGCGATTATGGCGTGCTCAGCCGCGCGATCGTCGCGGGGGCCTCGGGCCAGTTGCGCAACAAGGCGACGACCGCGGGCAATCTGCTCCAGCGGACGCGCTGCCCGTATTTCTACGACACCAACCAGGCGTGCAACAAGCGCAAGCCGGGCTCGGGCTGCGCAGCGCTCGGTGGTTACAGCCGCCAGCTCGGCATCATCGGGACGAGCGATGCGTGCATCGCGACCTATCCCGGCGACATGGCGGTCGCAATGCGGCTGCTCGATGCGCAGATCGAGACGATCAACCCGACCGGTCAGTCGCGAACGATCCCGATCGCCGACTTCCACAAGCTGCCCGGCACGACGCCGCATGTCGAGAACGCCTTGCAGCGCGGCGAGCTGATCACTGCGGTGACCTTGCCCAAGCCGCTCGGCGGGACGCATACCTATCGCAAGGTGCGTGACCGCGCGTCGTATGCGTATGCGCTCGTCTCGGTCGCGGCGATCGTCCAGCCGGACGGCAGCGGTCGGGTCGCGATCGGCGGGATTGCGCCGCGTCCGTGGCGAGTCGACGCCGCCGATGCGCAATTGCGCAATGGCTCCAAGGCAGTGGTCGCTCCGCTGCTGGCAGGCGCACGGCCGACCGAAGACAATGCATTCAAGGTCCCGCTGGTCGAGCGTACGCTCGCCGCGGTGCTGGCGGAGACACGCGCATGAAGTTCACGACCCCCGCAGGCCAGAATCCGATCGACCAGGGCAAGGTCGTCGGCAAGCCGCACGACCGCATCGACGGCAAGTTCAAGACCACCGGCACCGCGCCTTATGCCTATGAACGGCATGACGTCGTCGCCAACCCGGCTTACGGCTACATCGTCCACGCGGCGATCGCCAAGGGGCGGATCGGCGCGATGCATCTGGCGGAGGCGAAGGCCGCGCCCGGTGTCATCACCATCGTCACCGCTGCCGAAGCGGGCAAGCTGACCAAGGGAGATTTCAACACCGCGATGCTGCTCGGCGGGCCCGAGATCCAGCATTACCACCAGGCGATCGCGATCGTCGTCGCCGAGACGTTCGAGCAGGCGCGCGCGGCGGCCAACCTCGTTCGGGTGGACTATGAGCGCGGCAAGGGTCGGTTCGACCTCGACGAGGCGCTCAAGACCGCGCCGCTCAAGGGGGCCGACAGCGGCGAAGGCAGCAAGGCGCCGCCGGTCGACCGCGTCGGCGATTTCGAGGGTGCGTTCGCCAAGGCGGCGGTCAAGCTCGACGCACGCTACACCACGCCGGATCACAGCCATGCGATGATGGAGCCGCATGCGTCGCTCGCGCGCTGGGACGGCGACAAGCTGACGGTGTGGACGTCGAACCAGATGATCGCCTGGGGCAAGGGCGACGTCGCCAAGACGCTCGGCATCCCCAAGGAGAACGTCCGGCTGATCTCGCCCTATGTCGGCGGCGGGTTCGGCGGCAAGCTGTTCGTCCGTACCGATGCGATCATGGCCGCGCTCGGCGCACGCGCGGCGGGACGTCCGGTCAAGGTCGCCTTGGCGCGGCCGATGATGTTCAACAACACGACGCATCGTCCGGCCACGACGCAGCGAATCCGCATCGGCACCGATCGCAGCGGCAAGATCACCGCGATTGCGCATGAGAGCGGGTCGGGCGATCTCCCCGGTGGCGGCCCCGAGACCGCGGTCTCGCAGACCAAGCTGCTGTATGCGGGCGCGAACCGGATGACGTCGATGCGGCTTGCGGTGCTCGACTTGCCCGAGGGCAATGCGATGCGCGCGCCGGGCGAGGCACCGGGCCTGATGGCGCTCGAGATCGCGATGGACGAAATGGCCGAGAAGCTCGGCATGGACCCGATCGCGTTCCGCATCGCCAACGATACGCAGGTCGACCCTGAGAAGCCCGAGCGGCGCTTCTCGCAGCGGCAGCTGATCAAGGCGTTGCAGGACGGCGCGAAAGCCTTCGGCTGGGACAAGCGCAACGCCAAGCCCGCGCAGGTGCGCGACGGGAAATGGCTGATCGGCATGGGCGTAGCTGCGGGCTTCCGCAACAACATGAACATGAAGTCCGGCGCGAAGGTCTCGATCGATCGCAAGGGGATCGTCACGGTTTACACCGACATGACCGATATCGGCACCGGCTCCTACACGATCATCGCGCAGACCGCGGCGGAGATGATGGGGGTCGATATGGACCGCGTCGTGGTCCGGCTCGGCGATTCGGATTCGCCGGTGTCCTCGGGGTCTGGCGGCCAGTGGGGCGCGAACAGCTCGACCGCGGGTGTCTATGCCGCCTGCGTCAAGCTGCGCGAAGCGGTTGCGCAGAAGCTCGGGTTTAACTCGGGTGACGTCGAATTCGCCGACGGCAAGGTGCGCTCGGGCAACCGCAGCGTTGCGCTCGCCGAAGCGGCGGGTGACGCCGGGCTGACCGCCGAGGACACGATCGACTATGGCGATCTGGCCAAGACGTATCAGCAGTCGACCTTCGCGGGGCATTTCGTCGAAGTGGGCGTCGACATGTACACGGGCGAGGTCCGCATTCGCCGGATGCTCGCGGTGTGTGCGGCGGGCCGCATCCTCAACCCCAAGTCCGCGCGCAGCCAGGTGATCGGCGCTATGACCATGGGTGTGGGCTCGGCGCTGATGGAGGAACTCGCGGTCGACAAGCGCTTCGGCTTCTTCGTCAACCACGACCTCGCGCAATATGAAGTGCCGGTGCATGCCGACATTCCGTATCAGGAAGTGATCTTCCTCGAGGAAACCGACCCGACCACATCGCCGATGAAGGCGAAGGGCGTGGGCGAGCTCGGGCTGTGCGGCGTCGGCGCGGCGATTGCGAACGCGGCGTATAACGCGACCGGCATCCGCATCCGCGACTATCCTGTCACGCTCGACAAGATGCTCGACAAGATGCCGCCGGTCGCCTGACGGCGGACGATCGGCGGATGGCAAGCGTGTGTGACGTGGTCATCGTGGGCGGCGGCGCGGCGGGGATCGCTGCCGCCCGCACGCTCGCCGGTTCCGGGCTGAGTGCGGTCCTACTCGAGGCGGGACCGCGCCTTGGCGGGCGTGCGCATAGTGAGCCGCATGGTGGGAACGCGCTCGATCTTGGGTGTGGGTGGCTGCATTCGGGCGAGCGCAATGCGTGGACCGCGATTGCTGAGGAAGCGGGGGTTGCGATCGACCGCCGCACGCCTGCCTGGGGGCAGCAGTTCCACGACCTCGGCTTTGCGCCTGCGGATCAACGCGCGGCGCGGGCCGCGTTCGAGGCGTGGAATTTGCGGATGGAAGCATCGCCGCAACCGAGCGACCGTGCTTCGGATGCTTTGCTACCGGACTGCGCGTGGAACGGTCACATTGCTGCGATGACCGGCTTCATCAGCGGGGTCGGACCGGAGCGGATCTCGGTCGCGGACTATCTGGCGTATGACGCCGCCGCGAGCGACTGCAATTGGCGGCTGCCTGACGGGTACGGCACGCTGGTTACGGATAGTTTGCCCGAGGGGTTTGCGGTTTTCCTGTCGATGCCAGTGGAGCGCATCGCGCTGACGGCGGACGACGTCACGCTTACGACGCCTTCGGGGGACATTTCGGCGCGGGCGGTGATCCTGACCGTTTCCACCGCGGTGCTGGCGGGCGAGACGATCGCCCTCCCTGCCGCGCTCGATCCGTGGCGCGAGGCGGCTGCGTCTTTGCCGCTCGGGCGCAACGAGAAGCTGTTCCTTGCCATCTCCGGCAAAGGGCCGTTCGAGGACGAGACGCAGGTGCTGGGACGGCCGGGCAATCCTACGAGCGGGTCGCATTATATTCGGCCATTGGGTTGGCCGCTCATCGAATCCTTCCTTGGCGGCGACGGCGCGCGAATTGCCGAAGCGGAGGGTATGGACGCGGCGTTTGCGCAAGTGATCGACGATCTGGTTGCGCTGTTCGGGTCGGATGTGCGGCGAATGTTGCGCCCGCTGGCGGCTTCGGGGTGGAGTGCGGACGTTCGGATCGGCGGCGGGTATAGTTGCGCTTTGCCGGGACATACCGCGGCGCGGGGGTTGCTGGCGCAATCTTATGGCGAGCGCATCTTCTTCGCGGGTGAAGCGACCAACCCGACCGACTTCAGCACCGCGCACGGCGCGCACGATAGCGGCGTGCGCGCGGCGCGGGAGGCGATGGGGGTGCTGGGAAGCAGGGGTTAAAACGCGGCTAACGATCCCTCGAATGCGTTTCCCCGGCGAAGGCCGGGGCCCAGGGGTAAGGCCACGGTTGGTTGCGCAGCACGCAGTTTCAAAAACCAGTCCTGCTGGGCCCCGGCCTTCGCTGGGGAAGCGGCCCGAAGGAGAGTCCGCCCAAGCTAAGGCGCGTCGGTCGGCTCCGGCAGCGCAGCCGGCTCGCCATAGCGCGCGAGCGCCTCGACCGGGGGAACGTCGTCGATCTCGCGCGCCGTCGTCTCGATATTAAGATCGCGGAACTTGCGTCCGCTGACGAGTACGCGGCTCTCGAAGCTTGAGACAAACGTATTGTAATTGTTGACGGCGCTCGTCAGTCCGCTGCCGACCTTGCGCAAATCGCCGGCAGCCTTGGCAATCCGTTCGTACAATTCCTTGCCGAGCTCGCCGATTTGCCGGGCTTCCTTGGCCAGCCGCTCCTGCCGCCATACCGCCGCCACGGTCCGCGCAATGGCAATCAGATTGGTCGGTGTCGCCAGCAGCACGCGCTTGTCGAACGCGAAGTCCCACAATGTCGGATCTTGCTCCAGCGCCGCAGTCAGGAAATGCTCGCCCGGGACGAACATGATGACGTAATCGGGGGCATCGGCAAATTGGCTCCAATAGGCCTTGTTGCCCAACCCGTTGACGTGCGCCCGCATCGCCGCCGCATGCATCGTCAGTCCCTTGGCGCGCTCGGCCTCGTCGACAGCGCCGAACGCATCCTGATAGGCGTTGAGTGAAACCTTGGCGTCGATGACGAGACTGCGACCGCCCGGCACGGTGACGATCGCATCGGGTCGCAACCGTCCACCTTCGTCGCCACCGGCCACAGACACTTCAGTCTGGAAATCTGTATGCTCGGACAACCCACAGGTTTCCAAGACATTTTTTAGCTGCTGCTCACCCCAGCGCCCGCGCGACTTGGGGGCATTGCGGAGCGAATTCACGAGCTTGGCCGCCTCGCTGGAGACCTTCTCCTGCCCTACGCGCAGGCCTTCGAGCTGTCCCTTTAACTGGTCGAACGCGCTTAATCGCTCGCCCTCGACGCGCGTAACCGCTTCCTCGTATTTCAGCAGACGGTCGCTTACCGGCTGAAGCATCGACTTGAGGTTATGCCCCGCTGTCTCCTCGGATTGGCGGAAGCGTTCGTCGGCACGCTTCAGAAACACTTCCTGCGCGTCGTTGAGCAGCTTGTTCGAGACCTCGGCAAACTGCGTCGCAAGCAAATCCTTGGCATGGAGCAGTTCGCCGATGCGTGTAGCGTGAGCATCCTCGACCATCTTCTCCCGCGCTGCGGTGGTCTGACGAAGTTCGGCGACACGCGCCTCGTGGGCTTCGCGATCGGCGTTCAGACGTGCATCGTTGTTGGCGTGCATCTCCGCGAGGCGGTTCTCGAAGGCGTTAGCGTGCGTCTTCAGTGCAGTATTTTCCAAGCGCGCCACGTCGCGCTCATCGCGAATGACAGCGAGCTCTGCGCGCAGCTGTTCCGTATCGCGTGCGCGGTGCTCGGCGCTGGCAAGATCGGAGATTGCACGACGAAAGTCGGCATCGCGTGCTGCTGCATCTGCGCGGGCGGCGGCAAGCGGGCGACTGCCGAGCATCCATCCAAAAGCTAGCCCCACCAGCAAAGCGCAGATTGCGAGCAGGGAAATCATCAGGCCGTTCATAAGGGGTCTCGCTGGAACATTCAGTGAACCTTACCCGTGCCAGGGCGTGCGGACAAGCGCACCCCGTCGCAAAGCAGACCCGCATCACGTGAGCAGCCGCCACCCCTTCGCCAAACGATCGGTGCTTCCCCCTCCCCCTTGCTTGCTTATCCCGCTACAGCCGCGCGATGCTCTCTGATATTGCGATCTCGCGCGCCGCCACCCTGCAACCCATTGCCGCCATCGCCGCCGCGGCGGGCATTCCCACGGAGGCGGTCGAGCCATACGGCCATCACAAGGCCAAGATCGATGTGGCGCAACTGCCGTCGCGCACCGAGACCGGCAAGCTCATCCTGGTGACTGCGATTAACCCGACTCCCGCGGGCGAAGGCAAGTCGACCACTTCGGTTGGTTTGGCTGACGCGCTCAACCGAACCGGACGGAAGACGATGCTAGCCCTGCGAGAACCCTCGCTCGGACCGTGTTTCGGCACCAAGGGCGGCGCAACAGGTGGTGGCTACGCGCAGGTCGTTCCAATGGAGGACATTAACCTCCATTTCACCGGCGACTTCCACGCGATCACCTCGGCGCACAACCTGCTGGCGGCGATGATCGATAATCACGTCCATTGGGGCAACGCGCTCGACATTGACGTGCGGCGGATCGTGTGGCGGCGCGTATTGGATATGAACGACCGCGCTTTGCGCGACATCGCACAATCGCTTGGCGGTCCAGCGAACGGGTTTCCGCGCGAAAGCGGCTTCGACATCACCGTCGCATCCGAAGTCATGGCGATCCTGTGCCTTGCGGCCGACCTGCACGATCTCGAAGCGCGGCTGGGGCGGATCGTGGTCGCCTATACGCGTGACCGGCGGCCGGTGACCGCGAAGGACCTGAAGGCCGACGGTGCAATGGCGGTGCTGCTTGCGCAGGCGATCAAGCCCAACCTTGTCCAGACGCTCGAGGGGACGCCAGCGCTGATCCATGGCGGGCCGTTCGCGAACATCGCGCATGGCTGCAACTCTGTCATCGCGACGCGCACCGCGCTCGGCCTCGCGGATTATGTCGTGACCGAAGCTGGGTTTGGCGCCGACCTGGGAGCGGAGAAATTCTTCGATATCAAATGCCGCCAGGCAGGATTGAAGCCAGACGCGACCGTCATCGTGGCGACGGTCCGCGCGCTCAAAATGAATGGCGGGGTGGCAAAAGCAGATCTCTCCGCACCCAACGTAGATGCGGTCCGGCGCGGAGGCGTGAACCTCGCACGTCATATCGAGAACGTCCGCATGTTCGGGGTGCCGGTGGTTGTCGCCGTCAATCGGTTCGACAGCGATACGCTCGAAGAATTCGAGGCAATCCAAGAGATCGCGACCGCGCAAGGATGCGATGCGGTGCTGTGCACACATTGGGCGGACGGAGGCGCTGGGGCGGAGGTCCTTGCTGAGGCCGTCGTCGCGTTATGCGACCATGCTGGCGGACAATTCGCGCCGCTCTATGCCGACGACCTTTCGCTGTTCGCGAAGATCAACACCGTCGCGACACGGATCTATCGGGCGGAAGAGGCGATCGCCGACCCATCCATCCTTGCGCAACTGGCGCGATGGGAAGATGCCGGGTTCGGGCACTTGCCTGTCTGCATGGCGAAGACGCAGTACAGCTTCACCACCAATCCTTCGAAACTTGGTGCGCCGACCGGCCACGTCGTGCCGGTACGCGAAGTACGGCTGAGCGCAGGCGCGGGCTTTGTCGTGGTGATCTGCGGGGAAATCATGACAATGCCCGGCTTGCCGCGGGTTCCAGCTGCGGAGACAATCCACTTCGGCGCAGGTGGTGAGATCGAAGGGCTGTTCTGAAGACGTCAGAGACGTATCACTGTTCTCCTGCGAAAGCCGGAGAACAGGGTAACGGCGAACTGCGCTCGTCGCCCTGAGTGCCTGCCTTCGCAGAAACACTCAGGAGACTGGCTTTAGCCCGCCTTGCGCATCTTGGTAAGCTTCTTCATCAGCATGTCACGCTTGAGCTTCGAGATGTGATCGATGAACAGCACGCCGTTAAGATGGTCGATCTCATGCTGGAACGCGGTGGCAAGCAACCCGTCAAGATCGCCCTCCTGCCGTTCGCCCTGCTCGTCGAGCCATGTCGCACGACACCGTGCAGGACGCTCTACGTCGGCGTATTGCTCTGGAATCGACAGGCAACCCTCGGCGTAGACCGAGAGTTCGTCGCTAACCGAAACCAGTTCGGGGTTGATGAACACCAGCGGCTTTCTCACCGGCTTGGCATCTTCGCCCTCGCCTTCTGGTTCCTGCAGATCGATCACCACGATTCGCTGTTCGATCGCAACCTGGGTCGCGGCAAGACCGATCCCCCGCGCGTCGTACATTGTATCAAACATGTCCCGCACGATCGTCCGCACGGAATCATCCACTTGCGCGACGGGTTTGGCGACGGCGCGGAGCCCGGGATGCGGGATTTCGAGAATTTCTAAGACAGCCATTCTCGCGAGCTAGGAAAGCACGGGCAGTGCGTCAAGGTCGCGGCCTCCCTTCTTCACGTTTATGCGCCTTTGGACGAGAAGATATCCGCTCGAAGAAAGCTGGAATATACAAGTAACAGAGTAGGTTGACCTGCTCGACGAAGACTAGCTGACAGGTCGCCGGGCGCGAAGCGCCTGTGCCAGCGTTCCCTCATCCAGATAATCTAGCTCGCCGCCGACTGGGAGCCCATGGGCGAGTTGCGTGATGCGGATCGGGAACCGCTCGATCCGTTCGGCAATGTAATGCGCGGTGGTTTGCCCTTCTAGTGTCGCGTTCATCGCCAGAACGACCTCGTCGATCCCGCCGTCAGCAATCCGTCGTACAAGTGAATCGATCGCGAGATCCTCAGGACGCACGCCTTCCAAAGCCGAGAGTCTGCCCCCGAGCACGTGGAACCGCCCCGGAAACAGTCGCGAGCGATCGAGCGCCCAAAGATCGGCGACTTCCTCGACGACGCACAGAGCGCGCGGATCCCGGCGTTGGTCCGAACACACGCCGCATGGGTCCGTCGTATCGACGTTGCCGCAGATGGAACAGGTTGCGAGGTTCTCTTCCACCGCCATCAAAGCGTTAAGCAACGGTCCGAGTGCTGCCTCGCGCTTCTTGAGCAAATGCAGCACCGCGCGCCGCGCCGACCGCGGACCAAGCCCGGGGAGCTTGGCAAGCGCCTGGGTCAGCGCGTCGATTTCTGGGGAAGCCATGCAGAACAGATAGGGGGTTGCCTTGCGCCTGCGCAAGCGGCCACAGCATCGCGCCATGCGGATCATCTTCATGGGCACGCCCGACTTCTCCGTTCCGATCCTCCAGGCATTGGTCGATGCGGGACACGAGGTCGTAGCATCCTACAGCCAGCCCCCCCGACGCGCAGGGCGCGGCAAAGCGCTGACACCGACTCCCGTTCATGCGCGGGCCGAGGCGCTCGGTATTGCGGTACGGACCCCGGCAAGCTTGCGGGACGCGGAGGCGCAGGCAGAATTCGCGCGGTTCGATGCGGACATTGCGGTCGTCGCAGCGTACGGTTTGATCCTGCCGCGCGCGATCCTGGATGCACCCCCCCACGGATGCCTTAACGTCCATGCCTCCCTCCTTCCCCGCTGGCGCGGCGCAGCGCCAATCCATCGAGCCATTCTCGCAGGAGATGCAACAACGGGAGTCTGCATCATGGGTATGGAAGCCGGGCTCGACACCGGACCGGTCCTGCTCCGAGACGAGACCTCGATCGGAGAGAAAACTGCGGGGATACTGACCGCGGAGCTTAGCGCCATGGGTGCGCGGCTGATGGTGGAAACCCTGGCAAACTTGTCGTCTTATCTGCCACAACCACAACCCGACGCCGGGGTAACCTACGCTGCGAAGATCGAGAAAACCGAAGCCCGAATCGATCTTACGCAGAATGCCGCGGCGATCGAACGGCAGGTCCGCGCCTTCAATCCAGTGCCCGGCGCGTTCATCGAAGTTGCTGGGGAGCGAATCAAACTCCTTGCGGTCGATGTCGTCACCGACGCGTCGGCCTCGCCTGGAACGGTGATCGACGACCAGTTGACGATTGCCTGTGCAGACGGCGCAATCCGACCGACCGTATTGCAACGCGCAGGCCGGAGCGCGATGGAGGCAGCTGACCTGCTCCGCGGCTTTTCCATACCTGTGGGAACCGTTCTTTGAAACGCTTTGCGATTACAGTAGAATTTGATGGACGACCCTTCATGGGGTGGCAACGCCAGCATCATGGTCCGACGGTGCAGGCCGCGATCGAGCGCGCCGCCCATGCGATCACCAGTGAGACGGTCGCGGTCCATGCCGCTGGGCGGACCGACGCCGGCGTCCACGGGATTGCAATGCGGGCGCATCTCGATCTCGCGCGTGACTTGACGCCATTCCGGCTGATGGAAGCTCTCAATGCCAAGCTGCGTCCGGACCCGGTCGCTATTACCGCGTGCGAAATCGTCCCCGAGGACTGGCACGCCCGCTTTTCCTGCGTCGGACGGCATTATGAGTATCGCATTGTCCTCCGCCGCGCTCCGCTGACGTTTGAACGCGGTCTTGCTTGGCGCATTCCCGGAGAAATTGATGCGGCGGCAATGGCCGCGGGAGCGGCCAGACTGGTTGGCCGACATGATTTTACCACCTTCCGCTCAGCCCATTGTCAGGCCGACAGCCCGCTCCGGACGCTCGACCGACTAGACGTCGTCGCCAAGGGTGACCGGATCAGCGTGTTCGCTTCGGCGCGATCGTTTCTGCATCATCAGGTCCGTTCGATGGTCGGCTGTCTCGCACTGGTGGGTGAAGGCAAATGGTCGCCCGAGGACCTGACGGCAGCCCTCCAAGCGCGCGACCGCACCGCCCTTGGCTTCAATGCGCCGCCAGATGGACTGTTCTTCCTGAGCGCAGATTATCCCGCCGAGTCAGTCGTCAACAGTACGGAATGCGCAGCCGGTATCAGATAAGCCCAGCCAATGGACTCGACGGATCCGCATAGCGGCGCATGCCCATCCGCCCCGCTCGATACGACAGCCGCCCTGCTTCCACCGCGGCCTTCATCGCCGCCGCCATCATGACCGGATTCTTTGCCTCGGCGATCGCTGTGTTCATCAGCACGCCGTCGCAGCCAAGCTCCATCGCGACTGCGGCATCGGATGCTGACCCCACACCCGCGTCGACCAGCACCGGTACGCTTGCGCCCTCGACAATCAGGCGAATCGTCACCCGGTTCTGGATGCCAAGGCCGGACCCGATCGGCGCGCCCAGTGGCATGATCGCAACCGCACCGGCGTTCTCAAGACGCTTCGCTGCGATCGGATCGTCGACGCAATAAACCATCGGCAGAAACCCCTCGTTCGCAAGAACTTCGGTTGCCCGAAGCGTTTCCACCATGTCGGGATACAGCGTCCGCGCTTCGCCCAGCACTTCGAGCTTCACCAAGTCCCAACCGCCCGCCTCGCGCGCCAATCGCAGCGTGCGAATCGCCGAATCGGCATCGAAACACCCCGCCGTGTTGGGAAGGTAAGTAACCTTTTTCGGATCGATGAAGTCGGTCAGCATCGGCGCGTTGGGGTCGCTGACGTTGACGCGGCGCACCGCGACCGTGACGATCTCTGCCCCCGACGCTTCCAAGGCGGCGGCATTCTGCGCGAAGTCCTTGTATTTGCCTGTCCCGACGATCAACCGCGACCGAAAGGTCCGGCCAGCAACCGTCCAGGTGTCCGTATCAATTGTCGGGATGTGATCGCCGCCGCCGACGAAATGCACGATCTCGAGTTCGTCGCCATCCTCGACCTGAACGTCCGCTAAAGTCGACCGGGGCACCACCTCCAGGTTACGCTCCACGGCAACTTTCTCCGGCGCAAGGCCAAGATCGGCGGCAAGATCCGCCAGGCTGAGACCCGCGCGAACGCGGCGGTGCTCGCCGTTGACCTGAATGCTGACAGTTCCATCGCTATGCATCGGTTACCCATTCCCGTTTCGGCGCCTTCATGCCGCCCGCATCGCGCGAAGTCGACCCATCTGCGCGACGCCTTCGGGGCGCACGACACGAACGGTTGGAGGGCGGTGTCCGTTTGATATAGGAGGTCTCCACCGCGTCGCCACACGAAAGCCAGCCCCGGATGCCTCAAACGATCTTCGTCCTCAACGGCCCCAACCTCAACCTGCTCGGCACGCGCGAGCCGGAAATCTATGGTGCCGAGACGCTCGATGACATTGCAGGCCAGCTCGAGGACAGAGCCCGGGAGTTGGGATTTGCAATCGACCTGCGGCAATCGAACCACGAAGGCCATCTGGTCGACTGGATCCACGAGGCACAGGCCCTGCCCGCTAAGGCCGTGATCCTCAACGCCGCCGCCTTTACGCACACCTCGGTTGCCTTGCTGGATGCGATCAAGGCGGTTCGCACCCCCGTGATCGAAGTCCACCTGTCCAACCCGCACGCGCGCGAAGCCTTTCGGCACGTCAGCCGTATCTCCCCTGCCGTCAAAGGCACGATCAGCGGGTTTGGCGCGTTATCCTACCTGCTGGCGCTTGAAGCGGCGGCACGACTCTGACAGGACGCACCCTTGAAAAACAGGGAGCATAGGGAATTTATGCCCGAAGATACCACTGCCGACGCCATGCGGATCGATGTCGATCTGGTCCGTCAGCTTGCACAATTGCTGGACGACACGTCCTTGACCGAGATCGAGGTCGAAGACGGCGGCCGAAAGATTCGTATTGCGCGCAAGGCCGCAGCGGCTGCTGCGCCTGTGCAATATGCCCCGATGGCAACGGCAGCGGCGCCAAGCGCTACCGCGTCGCCCGAGATCGTCGCGAGCGCGGCGCCGTCGACGCTCAATGCGGTCAAATCCCCGATGGTGGGCACCGCCTATCTGTCGCCCAACCCGGAAGCGAAAGCGTTCGTCAGCGTTGGCGATACGGTTGCAGCCGGCGATACGCTGCTGATCGTCGAAGCGATGAAGGTGATGAACCCGATCCTCGCACCGACCGCCGGACGCGTGAGTGCTGTGCTGGTGACGAGCGGCCAGCCGGTCGAGTTCGACCAGCCCTTGGTGGTCGTCGAATAATCATGGCCGAAATCAAGAAGCTGTTGATCGCCAACCGTGGCGAGATCGCGCTCCGCATCCACCGCGCGTGCCACGAGATGGGTATCCAAACGGTCGCAGTGCATTCGACCGCCGACGCGGACGCGATGCACGTGCGGCTGGCCGATCAGGCGATCTGCATTGGACCGCCGTCGGCGAGCGAAAGCTATCTCAATATCCCGAACATCATTTCCGCGGCCGAAATCTCGGGTGCGGATGCGATCCATCCGGGCTATGGTTTCCTGAGCGAGAACGCCAAGTTCGCGGAAATCGTCGAAGCGCACGACATCATTTTCGTGGGCCCAAAGCCCGAACACATCCGGACGATGGGTGACAAGATCGAGGCCAAGCGGACCGCTGGCGCGCTTGGGCTGCCGCTCGTGCCGGGGTCGGCCGGACCGATCAGCGATCTCGCCGAAGCCAAGGAAATTGCCGCGGCGGCAGGTTATCCCGTTATTATTAAAGCGGCATCGGGCGGCGGCGGGCGTGGAATGAAGGTCTGCACCTCCGAAGACCAACTCGAGACCTTGATGCAGCAGGCCGGCAGCGAGGCGAAGGCCGCGTTCGGTGACGCGACGGTCTATCTTGAAAAATACCTTGGTAATCCGCGCCATATCGAATTCCAGGTGTTCGGAGACGGCGAAGGCAACGCGATCCATCTGGGGGAGCGCGACTGTTCGCTCCAGCGTCGCCACCAGAAGGTGCTGGAAGAGGCTCCGTCGCCCGTGCTGGGCGAAGAGGACCGCGCGCGCATGGGGGGCATCTGCGCGAAGGCGATGGCGGACATGGGCTATCGCGGTGCGGGGACGATCGAATTCTTGTGGGAAAACGGTGAGTTCTACTTCATCGAGATGAACACGCGGCTGCAGGTCGAGCATCCCGTGACCGAAGCGATTACGGGACTCGATCTTGTTCGCGAACAGATTCGCATCGCCGAGGGCCATGGCCTGACGTTGCGGCAGGAAGACATCCAGTTCCGCGGCCATGCCATCGAGTGCCGGATCAATGCCGAGGACCCGCGAACTTTCGCGCCTTCTCCGGGGCTTATCAAGCAGTTCCATGCACCGGGCGGGATGAACGTTCGGGTCGATAGCGGGCTGTATGCGGGCTACCGCGTGCCGCCATATTACGATTCGATGATCGCCAAGCTGATCGTCTACGGCACCACCCGTGCGGGTGCGATCCGGCGATTGCGGCGGGCGCTCGAGGAGTTCGTCATCGACGGGCCGACCACGACAATCCCGCTACATCAGGCGCTTATCGAGGATCCCGAGTTTCAGGCGGGGGATTATACGATCAAGTGGCTCGAGGAATGGTTGGCGCGGGAGCCGGCGTAGCGGCAAGACTGGGTTTCGATGGCCCCGGCTTCGTGCCGGGGTACACTTCCCTGCCTTATCAACGCCTTGCCGTGAACTCCAAAACCGACATACTAACGCTTGCCACTTTGCCGAAAACCGGCAATTCTCTCCTGACACACCGCCCGCCAGAAGGACGGACGTGAGTGGGACGAGGCAATGGGCTGGCGCATTCTGGGCTATATCCTGCTTGTCCTTGCCGCGTTTTTGGTCGTTGCGTTTCTGTTTTACCGCACTCCAGACACCGATCCCGTCGCAATGCGCGCCAAATACGGCGCTTCACCGTCGCAATTCGTCGATCTTGGCGGCGGTCTCAAAGTGCATGTCCGCGACACCGGTCCGCGGGACGCTCCGGCGCTGTTGCTGGTGCACGGGTCCAATGCATCGCTCCAGACCTGGGAACCCTGGGCCGCGCGACTCGAGTCGCGGTATCGGGTCATCCGGATGGATCTTCCCGGCCATGGCCTGACCGGAGCCAGCCCGACGCGAGACTACGCACCCGCAGCTTATGTCGACGTGGTCGAACGCCTGCGCGCGAAACTCGGCGTCGACGGGATCGTGCTGGCGGGCAACTCGATGGGCGGCGGGGTCGCGTGGCATTATGCGCTCGCGCACCCGCGGCACGTCCGCGCGCTCGTCCTGATCGACTCGGTCGGGCAGCCCGAGCCGGGCAACGCCGAGCCGCCGCTTGCCTTTCGGATCGCGCGCATGCCGATCCTGCGCGACATTGCCGCCGCGATCACGCCGCGCAGCCTGATCGCGGGAAGCCTTCCGGGCGTATTCGGCAACCCGAAACTGGCCGATGCCGCGATGATCGACCGCTATTGGGAATTGTTGCGCTATCCCGGCAACCGCAAGGCGACGCTCGACCGGTTCGCCTTGGCCCCGGACAGCGCGACCCCGGCGGAACTGGCCTCGCTCAAGCTGCCGGTCCTGATCCTGTGGGGCGCGGAGGATCGGCTGATCCCGCGAGCATCGGGGAACTGGCTTCAGGCGCATATCCCGGGCAGTCGGCTGATCGTCTACCCCGGGACCGGGCACCTCCCCATGGAAGAGCGCCCGGACGAAAGCGCGCGCGATGTCACCCGCTTCATCGACTCGACCGCGACCGCTGAACGCTAGTCCGGCGCAAATTTGCGCGAAAGTGGAGTGATCTTTCCGGGCCCATCCGGATCGCGGGTGCGTGTCGGAGACGGTACGCCGGGGAGGTACCGGGCATGCCAGGATCATGCCCTGCCATGCGGGCGCTTTGCCACTTCGACACCCGGTTGATCGCTATTCTGGATCTTTCCATCGTTGACGGCCTGTAGCGTTCAGAATAATTTTACGGACCGTCCAGAAAGAGCACAGCACCGCCCAAGTATGCCGAAGCCAAAATGTTGGCGCTGGCATGCATTACCGTACGCATCTGCCGCACGGACCGCTCTTTTTCGTCGGCACGAGTATCGTGATTTCCGCGCGTTCCAGCCTTTACTGAAGCACTACGCATTTCCTGAAACCGGAGAGGTATCATGACAAGTCCAGTGACCTTCGATCAACTGCAGGACGGCTTCTACAACGCCCTCGCCGCCGGGCTCGGCTACGACACGACGACACCGTTTCAAGTCGTACAGCCCTCGCCCCCGCTGGTCGGCGGGCTTGGCGCGGATGGCCGCCTGTGGAATTACCTGGACATCATTCCGCCCGCGACGCTCAACATGAACACCTCGCTCGGCGCGGGGGGCAACAAATTCTCGGTGGATTACCAAGGCGTCCTGTCGGCGCTTCAGCCTGCCAGCGAACAGTTCCTCAACACCGTCAAGCAGCCATGCTACGACAATTGGGCGTCGGCGCGTGCCAAGGGGGCGGTCGGCCCGACCGGCCAGAACTTCCAGCTCTGGGCCTATGGCTGTGCCCCGTGCCAGACGGTCGCCCGTCAGGGTGCGATCGCCCTCAACCGGGACAATCTCGACCCGGTCTTCGTCGCCCAGAACAACGCGATGGCGTATCAGCCGACCGGCACCGATCCGATCACCTTCAGCATCGATTATGACACCATGCTGCGGCTGCTGATGTCCGCGCCGACGCGCTCGTTCACGGTCGGGAAAAGCGACTGGAATACCGACGTGTCCCGGACGTGGGCCAACGGCAAGTCCGGCGGCTTTTTCGGCCTGTGGGGCGGCAGCTCGTCGACGTCCATCACTACCCAGAAATTCGGCGGCAGCGGCGTCTCGGTAACGGCGTCGTTCGCGAACGTCCTGCCGTTCGCCGCCAGCCCGGGAAACTGGTTCTCGTCCGCCGCGATGGGCCTGGCCTATCACAATCCGAATGCGGCACCGTGGGATCCAACCTCGACGATCAACTGGGAGAACTCCTTCGGGAAGAACGGCAACATGCAACGCTTCACCACGACGCTGTTGCTGGTCAACCAGATGGACATTCAGGTGACGTCGACGGCAGTGTACACCGAAGCGGAGCAGACCGAGATCCGCAGGAATTCCAGTTCTGGCTTGTGGCCGTTCTACAGCAGCGGCGGATCGGGCGGGACGTCGAGCTCCGCCAGCTTCACCAACACCGGCAACATGCACATTTCGATCACGAGCAATGCCGGGGTTCCGATCATCATCGGTGCGATCGTCGAACCGGTCAAAACCTATCTCGGCGGCGAGGCCGAGGCTGCCAAGTTCCTGACCGAGACGTTCTACGACACGACCGCCAAGAAGCGTGTTCTCGAACCAAGCTGATCCCCGGATCAGACGAGCGACCTGAAAACCGCCAGCGCGATCGGTGGGAAATCCCGCCGATCGCGTCTGTCCACGGGCATCAGCAGCATGTCACGTCGTGCGACGACCGCAAGAATCCCACAGCAGCCCGCCCACAGTCCGACAGGATATGGAGACAGCGCATGGCAACCTTCGACGAGCTTCAGATCCTGCTTCTGAAGCGCACCCTCCAGGCTTTCGGCGTACCCGACACTGCCGGCAAGACATTCCAACCCGCAACCGTCCCCGACAGCGACCAGACGCTTTGGGGATTGTTCAATATCATCCCCGCGGACGGGCCGGTCTTCGTGCAGTCGGGGTCGCAGTTCTTCCCCGCCTATAGCGCAGTAATCGGATCGCTCGTGGCGGGCCACAGTCCGTTCAACCCGATCACGGTCGCCAAGCGGAAGCTCGCCGACTGGGGTACGAAACCTTCGGCCTGGTCGATCGACGAAGCGACGATGTTGCAAATGCTCGCGTTGGCGCCGTCGGCGCGGTTTCCCTTCAGCAGCTCCGGCGCGCCGGAAACCCCGTTCTGGGGCCTGTGGGCCGCGAGTCCCCCGGTCGACGGGGTTGCGGGCGTGCTGGCGGCCGCCAAGCTCGACATGACGCTGTCCTTCGACCATCTGCTCAATTTCGCCACGACCCCAAGCGACTGGTATCTCTCCTCCGCGCTCGCCAACGCTTACAGCAACAAGCATGGCGCCCCCTGGGATCCGACCTCACCGATTACTTGGACGACGACCTTCGGTCCCGGCGGCACGCTTGTCCGCATGCCGGCAAGCCTGATTATCGCCGACACGCTCTCGATCACCTACACAAGTGAGACGGCGTTCGGCCCGGGCGGGCAGGCCGAGATCCTCGCCAATGCGGCAGCCGGGGTGTGGCCCTATTATCTGAGCAGCGGAAATGCGACGACGCACATCAGTTTCGATTCCCACGGACGGCTAACTGCGTCGATCACGACGCCTGCCGGCCAGCCGGTCATCCTCGCGGCTTCAGTGCTTTCGGCGAGTGCCTATCTCGGTCTGGGCTGAGGATGCCGGCGCTTCACCCGCCCGACGAACCGCGCGTGGGCGTCGATACGCGCTAGCGCGGTTCCGCGCCCGACGCTAAGGGCAGCAGCATGACCGACATCACCCCAGAGATCGTCGCCCAGCACGGGCTGTCCGCCGAAGAATATGACCGCGTCCTGCACGCGCTGGGGCGCGAGCCCAACCTGACCGAGCTCGGCATCTTCTCGGTGATGTGGTCCGAGCATTGCTCGTACAAGTCGAGCCGGATCCATCTCAAGAAGCTCCCCACCACCGGCCCGCAAGTCATCTGCGGCCCGGGCGAGAATGCAGGCGTGGTCGACATCGGCGACGGCCAGGCGGCGATCTTCAAGATGGAGAGCCACAATCACCCGTCGTACATCGAACCCTATCAGGGGGCCGCGACCGGCGTCGGCGGGATCCTGCGCGACGTGTTCACGATGGGCGCGCGCCCGATCGCCAACCTCAACGCGCTGCGCTTCGGGCGGCCCGATCATCCCAAGATGCGCCACCTGATCTCGGGCGTGGTTCACGGCATCGGCGGTTACGGCAATTGCGTCGGCGTGCCGACGGTCGGCGGCGAGGTGAACTTCCATCCGGCGTATGACGGCAACATCCTGGTCAACGCAATGACCGTCGGCGTCGCCGAGACCGACAAGATCTTCTATTCCGCCGCCTCCGGGATCGGCAATTCGATCGTCTATGTCGGCTCCAAGACCGGGCGCGACGGCATTCACGGTGCGACGATGGCGTCGGCCGATTTCGGCGAGGATTCGGAATCGAAGCGCCCGACCGTGCAGGTCGGCGATCCCTTCACCGAGAAGCTGCTGATCGAGGCATGCCTCGAGCTGATGGCGTCCGACGCGATCGTCGCGATCCAGGACATGGGTGCGGCCGGCCTCACCTCATCAGCGGTCGAGATGGCGTCGAAGGGCGGCGTCGGGATCGAGCTCAACATGAATGCGGTGCCGCAGCGCGAAACCGGCATGACGCCTTATGAAATGATGCTGAGCGAGAGCCAGGAGCGGATGCTCATGGTGCTCAAGCCAGGCCGCGAGGACTTTGCCGAAGCGATCTTCCACAAATGGGAGCTCGACTTTGCGGTGATCGGCCAGGTGACCGACACCGGCCATATGGTGCTCAAGTTCCACGGCGAGACGGTGTGCGACATTCCGCTCGCCCCGCTCGCGGACGAAGCGCCTTTGTACGACCGTCCGGCCGCGACGAAGGAAGAGTATCAGGCGTGGGCGAAGATCACCCCGCTTGGCGACATCCCGCAGACGCCCGACGTCGCCGCCGATTTGCTGACGCTGATGGCCTCCCCCGACATCGCCTCGCGGCGTTGGATCTGGGAGCAATATGACACGCAGGTCGGCGCCGATACGGTGCAGCGCCCGGGTGGCGACGCTGCGGTAGTGCGCGTCCACGGGACGCAGAAGGGGCTCGCGATGAGCACCGACTGCACCCCGCGCTATTGCTATGCCGACCCCTATGAGGGCGGCAAGCAGGCGATTGCAGAGTGTTATCGCAACCTGTCGGCGGTCGGCGCGACGCCGCTCGCGGTGACCAACTGCCTCAACTTCGCCAACCCGCAGCGCCCCGAGATCATGGCGCAGTTCGTCGGCTGTCTCGACGGCATGGGCGATGCGTGCCGCGCGCTCGACTTCCCGATCGTTTCGGGGAACGTCTCGCTGTACAATGAGAGCAAGGCGACCGGGGGTGGCTCGGCGATCCTGCCGACGCCCGCGATTGGTGCGATCGGGTTGCTCGCCGATTGGTCCAAGTCCGCGACGATTGCGTTCAAGGGCACCGGCGACGTGATCGTGCTGATCGGCGCGCGCTCGGGTCACCTTGGCCAGTCGCTGTGGCTGCGCGAAGTTCATGGCCGCGAGGAAGGCCCCCCGCCCCCGGTCGATCTCGAAGCGGAACGCCGCAACGGCGAGTTCGTCCGCACCCACATCGCAACCGGCGGGCTGACGGCGGTGCATGACGTGTCCGACGGCGGGATCGCAGTGACGATCGCCGAGATGGCGCTGGCGGGTAACGTCGGCGCGATGCTGCATGCGCCGTTGCCGTGCGGCGTCGCCTGCGCGCTGTTCGGTGAGGACCAGGGGCTTTATGTCGCGACCGTCGCGGATCACTTGCTGCTCGAAACGCTGACGGCGGCGGATGCAGCCGGGGTGGAGATCGAGCGAATCGGGCGGACGATTGCGAATCGGCTGATCTTCGAGCTCCCCGACAACGATCATGTCGTCCCATTGAGCGACTTGCGGACCGCGCATGAGGGCTTCTTCCCGAAACTGATGGGCGCAGCCGTACCCGTGGAGAACTGATGATGTGCGAATGGGTCGCATTTAGGCTTGCGACCCATTCTCATTAGCGATAGATCATGCGCTCCGAAGGGAGTGTCCATGGTTGTCTGCATCTGCAATGCCATCCGCGAACGCGACGTCCGCGCCGCCGCCCGAAACGGGTGCCGGACGGCCTGCCAGGCCTATCGTACCATGGGGTGCGAAGCGAAATGCGGCCAATGCGTCCCCGCCGCCCGCGCGATCATCGACGAAGAGCGCGCCGTAGCCTAAAGGCTGGCCTCCGCTATTCCGCGACCAGCAAAGGCTAAACGATGCAAGGCGATCTCAAGGTCATCGAGTACCTCAACACGGCACTCAAGAATGAGCTAACGGCGGTCAATCAATATTGGCTGCATTACCGGCTGTACGATCACTGGGGCGTCCGGAAGCTTGCCGCGTTCGAACGACAGGAGTCGATCGACGAGATGAAGCATGCCGACTGGCTGTCGGAGCGGATCCTGTTCCTCGATGGTCTGCCCAATTTCCAGTTGCTGGGGCGGCTCCGCATCGGCGAGACGGTCGAGGAAGTCCTCAAGGCCGATCTCGCGCTCGAAATGGAAGCGCTGCCGCTGCTCCGCGATGCGATCGAGCATAGCGAAAAGGTCCGCGACTATGTCAGCCGCGATCTGTTCCGCCGCATCCTCGACAGCGAGGAAGAGCATGTCGATACGCTCGAGCGCCAGTTCGAAATGATTGCGCGGATGGGGATCGAGAATTACGTCCAGCTGCAGAGCAAGCCCGCCGACGACGAGGGCTGACGCGCCCGTCACATAGGCGTTTCCCCGGCGAGAGCCGGGGAAACCTACTCCACGTCCTTCCACGCCCCCCAGAAGTCGATCATCTTCGGGGTAAGCCAGCCGTACGTGAAGTTGAGCATGTAGATCGCCCACAACACCGTCGCGACGATCGTCACGCGCAACGCGATGCGCCCGGCGCGGAACTCGTGCGGCGCGCTGTCGGCCTGTCCGGGCACGCGCTCCACGCCTGCCTCGTCCGCGGTTTTCACCCCGAACGGCAGGACGAAGAACACAGAAAACGCCCAGAACAGGAAATAGATCGCCAGCGCTGAAGTCCACCGCATGTCGCTCTCCTCCTGTTCCGAGCCTATGTGAGGCTCAAGCCTCGATCAACAACACGTCGACGATCGGCTTCTTGCCGGTCCAGCGAGTCGCGACCTTGCGGGTGGCGAGCCGGATCTGCTCGCGCAGCTTGTCGCGATCACGTCCACCCTGCTTGACCGCAACGACGACCGCGCTGATCGTCTCTTCGAGGAACGGTTCGCGATCTTCCTCGACCGGAATGCCCTGGATCCGGACTTGCGGCTGGCCGATCATACCACGCTGACCGATCGCGACCGCCACCGAAATCTGGCCGAACAGGCCGAGCTTGCGGCGCTCGTTGATGGTCGAGCCATCGCCCGGCAGGATGACGTCACCGTCGAGCACGAGGCGACCGACAGCGGCATTGCCGATCTTGGTGGGGTTGCCCGGCGCGAGGCGGATGATGTCGCCGTTGGTCTGCACCACCGCGCGCGGCACGCCTTCGGACAAAGCAAAGCGCGCCTGCTCCATCAGGTGGCGCATTTCGCCGTGGACCGGCATCAGGATCTCGGGCTTCATCCACTTGTACATCTGGAGCAGCTCGGGACGACCCGGGTGGCCCGACACATGGACATGCGCCTGGCGGTCGGTGATCATGATCACACCCTTGGCCGCGAGCTGGTTCTGGATTCGCCCGATCGCGACTTCGTTGCCCGGGATCTGCTTCGACGAGAAGACGACGGTATCGCCCTGGTCGAGCGAGATCGGATGCTGGCCATTGGCGACACGTGCAAGTGCAGCGCGATCCTCGCCCTGCCCCCCGGTTGCGACGACCAGAACCTTGTCGCGCGGCAGCCGCATCGCGGCCTCTGCGTCGATCGTGTCGGGGAAGTCCTTCAGATAGCCGGTTGCGCGCGCGACCTTGAGGATGCGGTCGAGCGACCGCCCCTGGACCGACAATTGCCGCCCGGTCTCAATCGCGACCTTGCCGAGCGTGTGGAGACGCGCGGCGTTGGAGGCGAACGACGTTACCAGCACGCGGCCCTTGGCCTTGCCGATCACGTCCATCAGGCCGGACAGTACGTCACTCTCGGAGCCCGAGGCGTCGTTATTGAATACGTTGGTCGAATCACACACCAGCGCGAGAACGCCGTCCTTGCCGATCGCGGCGAGTTGATCCGGCGTGGCGGGCTTGCCGATGACCGGCGCGGCATCGAGCTTCCAGTCGCCGGTGTGGAAAATGCGCCCGTAAGGCGTATCAATCAGCAGCGCGCTCGCTTCCGGAATCGAGTGCGACATCGGCACGAAGGTGATGCCGAACGGCCCGATCTCGAACGGCGCGTCGGGCTGGATCACGCGCAGCTTGACGCGGTTGGCGTTGCCCTCTTCCTCGAGCTTGCCCCGGATCAGGCCGGCAGTGAACGGCGTCGCGTAGAGCGGTACGCCAAGATCCTCGGCGAGATATGGCAGCGCGCCGATGTGATCCTCATGACCATGCGTCAGCACGATCCCGATCAAATCGTCGAGGCGTTCCTCGATGAACTGCAGGTCGGGCAGGATCACGTCGATGCCGGGATATTGCGGATCGGCGAAGGTGATTCCGCAATCGACCATCAGCCACTTGCCGTTGCAGCCGTACAGATTGACGTTCATGCCAATCTCGCCCGACCCGCCAAGGGCCAGGAACAGCAGTTCTTTCTTAGGGGTAGTCACTAAGTCTTTGTTCTTTCAGTTTATCGCCGCCAGCTTGGCAAGCGGCGCAGGGAGGGTGCGCGGGTTAGGCGCGATGAATGTCGTAGAGATCAGAAAAGCGGGGCACCGATACGGGCGCACACACGCAAGGACTCTAGGCCGCTATATGGGCGCGATCCCACAAAATCGCCAGCCCCTGAATGGTGAGATCTGGTTCGATCGCGTCGAACGCGTCGGTATGCTGTTCGAACAGGACCGCCAGACCGCCGGTAGCGACGACCTTGCACGGGCGGCCGACCTCCGCCTTCATTCGCGCGACCAGCCCCTCAATCATCGCGACATAGCCCCAGTAGATGCCGATGTGCATCTGCGACACGGTATCCCGCCCGATCACGCTGGTGTCGTCAGGCGCTTCGATCGCGATCCGCGGAAGCTTCGCGGCGGCGGTGACCAGCGCATCGAGCGACAGGTTGATCCCCGGCGCAATGATCCCGCCCTTATATGCGCCGGTATAATCGACCACGTCGAAGGTTGCGGCAGTGCCGAAATCGATCACGATCAGGTCGCCCGGATGGCGGGCGTGCGCCGCGATCATCGTTACCGCACGATCCGCCCCAACGCTCTTGGGTTCGAGCACGTCGAGATGCATCCCCCATTCGACCGGCGCCTGGCCCGCAATCAACGGTTCGCTATCGAAATACTTCCGCGCGAGCGTTTGCAGGTTGTGGAGCGCCCGCGGGACGACGGTCGCGATGATGACCCCCGTCACCTGCTTGCGGTCATACCCTTCAAGGTTGAGCAACTGGCTGAGCCACACCGCATATTCGTCCGCCGTCCGACGCGGATCGGTTGCAATCCGCCAGCGCGCCTTGATCGTCGAGCCTTCAAGCAGCGCGAAGACGATGTTGGTGTTCCCGGCGTCGATGGCGAGCAGCATGGCTGGAAAAGAGCCCTTCAGAGGAGAAACACGTCGCCCGCGTGAATGACACGCGCGGTGCCATCCGCCAAGCGCAGGATGAGCGCGCCATCGCTGTCGAGCCCGTGGAACAGACCATCCGTCGCGCTCCCGTCGGGTAGCCGGGCAGTGAGCGCGGTGCCGATTGGGTGCGCGCGCTCGAGCCAGCGGGTGCGGATAGGCGCTAGGCCCTGCCCGCGCCAGATGCCGAGCCAGCGGGCGAAGGTTTCGGCGAGTGTCTCGGCGAAGTCCGTGGGATCGGGGGTTGCGCCGTGCGCGGCGAGGCTGGTGGCGACGCGGTCGGTGTCTTTCGGGTGGTGTGCGAGGTTGACGCCGATCCCGACGACGACGGCGTCCCCGGTTCGCTCTAACAAGATGCCGGAGATCTTGGCGCCGCCCAGCAACAGATCGTTGGGCCATTTGAGCGCCAACCCGGCCCCGCGCGGACCGCCGGCGCTTTCACCCTGATGGTTGAGGGGAAGGTACGTCCGAACCACCTCTTCCAGCGCTACCGCAGCCACCAGGGCGAGCGTAGCGGGCGCCGGATCCCCGACCCGCACCCGGACAATACTGGATCCGTAGAAATTGCCGACCGGGGACACCCACAGCCGTCCCTGCCGCCCGCGCCCGCCGGTCTGCCGCTCGGCGCGCAGCCAGATCCCCTCGGAGATCCCGCTGCGCGCCAGTTCCAGCATGTCGGCGTTGGTAGACCCCGTCTCGGCGACGGTGCGAACCCGGTCGATCAGAACAGCGCCTTCGCCGCGACCATCGTCGCCCCGCCGAGGCTCGCGAGCCCGAGCCAGCCGATCGGCGAGATCGCCGCAGCCATCACCGCGATCAGACCGCCCTCGACCGGGTCAGTGCGCACCGCGAGCGGAGCGCCTTCGACTGTCTCGGCCGGTGCATCGATGTACATCACCTTGACGACGCGCAGGTAGTAGAAGGCACCGATCACCGAGGCGACGAAGCCGACCACCGCGAGCGGATAGAGCCCGGCAACGATCGCCGCCTGGAACACCGCGACCTTGGCGTTGAAGCCGAGCATCGGCGGGATGCCCGCGAGCGAGAACATGAAGATCGCCATCGCGAGCGCGAGACCAGGCCGCGTGCGCGACAGGCCCGCGAGCGCGGTGATGCTTTCGACCGGCTGCCCGGCGGCGTCCTTCATCTGAAGGACGATCAGGAAGCTGCCCAGCGTCATCACGACATATACGGTGAGGTAGAACAACACCGCCGCAACACCCGCCTGCGTGCCGGCCGCGAGACCGATCAGCACGAAGCCGACGTTGTTGATCGACGAATAGGCCAGAAGGCGCTTGATGTTGGTCTGCCCGATCGCCGCGACCGCACCGAAGATGATCGACGCGAGCGCCGCGAAGATCACGATCTGACGCCACTGGTCGGTCGCCGGTCCCATCGCCTCGACCGCAACGCGGACCGACAAGGCGACTGCTGCCACCTTGGGGGCGGAGGCGAAGAAGGTCGTCACCGGGGTCGGTGCGCCTTCGTATACGTCCGGGGTCCACATGTGGAACGGAACGGCGCTCATCTTGAATGCGAGACCGGCGAAGACGAACACCAGCCCGAAGGTCAGCCCGAGCGAGCGCCCCTCACCGTACGCCGTTGCGATCGACGAGAAGAGCGTCGTCCCGCTGAAGCCGTAGACCAGCGAGATGCCGTACAACAGGATCCCGCTCGCGAGCGCGCCCAGCACGAAATACTTGAGGCCGGCTTCGGCCGAGCGTGTGTCCCGGCGCATGAAGCTCGCCAGCACGTACGCCGCGAGGCTCTGGAGTTCGAGCCCGACGTACAGCGTCAGCAAGTCGCCCGCCGAGACCATCATGCTCATGCCCGCTGCGGACAGCAGGATCAGCACCGGATATTCCGGGCGGAGATCGTCGCCACGACCGGCCGCGAAGAAACGCGGCGCGATCAGGATCGCGATGGCGGACGCGCCGAAGATCAGCACCTTGGCGAACGCGCCGAACGCATCGCCGCGGACAAGCCCGCCGAATGCGTCGCCGCCGTAGGAGGCGGGCCCGGTCAGCGCGATCGTCGCACCGACCAGCACGGCGACCGCGACGATCGACACCATGCGCGTCGAGGCCTGGCCACCCCAGGCGGCGACCAGCATCAGTGCAATCGCCCCCAGCGCAAGGATTTCCTCGGGGAGGACCATCAACAGCGACATGTTCATGGCCGTGCCTCCGCATGCTGGACGGGCAGCGCCATCGCCTTGCCCGGCGTCGGCAGCGAGTCACCTGCCGGGGTCGCACGCGAAATGCGCGCTTCCAACGTGGCGACATCCTTGCGCATCGGCGCGAGGAAGCTCTCGGGATACACGCCCATCCACAGCGCTACCGCTGCAATCGGGGCCAACAGCGCAATTTCACGCAGCGAAAGGTCGGGCATTGCGCGCACATCGTCCTTGGTCAGATCGCCGAATACGACACGGCGGTAGAGGTAAAGCATGTAGGCAGCCCCGAGGATGATCCCGGTGGTGCACAGCAGCGTGATCGCGGTCGAGACCTGATACGTCCCCGCCAGGCTGAGGAACTCGCCGACGAACCCGCTCGTGCCCGGAAGCCCGATCGATGCCATCGTGAAGAACAGGAACAGCAAGGCGTAGCGCGGCATGTTGATCGCGAGGCCACCATAACGCGAGATCTCGCGGGTATGGAGCCGGTCGTAGATCACGCCGACGCACAGGAACAACGCCGCCGAGACGAGGCCATGCGACAGCATGACGATCATCGCGCCCTCGATCCCCTGGCGATTGAACGCGAACAGGCCGATCGTCACGATCGCCATATGCGCGACCGAGGAATAAGCGATCAGCTTCTTCATGTCCGACTGCACGAGTGCCACGAGCGAGGTGTAGATCACCGCGATCGCCGACAGACCAAGCACCAGCCACGTGAGCTGCGCCGACGCTTCGGGGAACATCGGCAGTGAGAAGCGCAGGAAGCCGTATCCGCCGAGCTTGAGCAACACACCCGCAAGGATCACCGAACCAGCGGTCGGCGCCTGGACGTGCGCGTCGGGAAGCCAGGTGTGGAACGGCCACATCGGCATCTTGACCGCGAACGACGCGAAGAACGCCAGCCACAGGAAGGTCTGCGCCTTGACCGGGAAGTCGGTCCGCAGCAGCGTCGGAATGTCGCTGGTGCCTGCGAAATTCGCCATCCACAGCATCGCCACCAGCATCAGCACCGAGCCGAGCAGCGTGTAGAGGAAGAATTTGTACGAGGCGTAGATGCGGTTTACGCCACCCCAGATGCCGATGATGAGATACATCGGGATCAGGCCGGCTTCGAAGAAGATGTAGAACAGGAACAGGTCCTGCGCCGTGAAGGTGCCGATCATCAGCACTTCGGTGAACAGGAACGCCGCCATATATTCCTGGACGCGGTTGGTGACCGCGACCCAGCTGGCGCCGATGCACACCGGCATCAGAAACACGCTGAGCATCACCAGCAACAGCGCGAACCCGTCGATGCCGAGCTTCCAGCTGAAGATACCGAGGTTGCCGGCGTCCTCGACGAACTGCCACTGCGCGCCGCCGATATCGTAGCTGGTCCACAGCCCGATCCCGAGGACGAGATCGATCAGCGTCGCGATCAGCGCGATCCAGCGTGCGCCTTGCGCGGAAGAGAAGAGACAGGCCACGGCCGCGATCGCAGGGATCGCGAGCATGATCGAAAGGATTGGAAAGCCGCTCACTTGCTCGTCGCCCAGATGTTGATTGCCCAGGTCACGGCCCCGGTCAGGCCCAGCAGCATGACGAACGCATAAGTATAAACGTACCCCGATTGGATTTTACCAGCGACCCGCGAGCTGCGCTCGACGATCCAGGCCGAGCCGTTCGGCCCGAAGCGATCGATCGTCTTCTCGTCCCCGCGGTGCCAGAAGAAGCGACCGATGGCGAATGCCGGCCTTACGAACAGCAGATCGTACAATTCGTCGAAATACCATTTGTGCAGCAGGAAGTCGTAGATCGGCGCGTACGTCTCGGCGAGCTTCTGCGATACACCCGGCGAGCGGATGTAGAAGATGTACGCACCGACCAGACCGGTCAGCATCGCAATGGTCGCCGACAGCTTCACCAGCAGCGGAACCTCATGCATTTCGTGCATCAGATGCTCGCGGAAGGCGATCGCGCCACGCCAGTATTCTTCGCCGGCGGTCGGCTCGATGAAGTAGCCATGGAACACGAACCCAGCCGCAATCGCACCGATCGACAGGATGATCAGCGGGATCAGGATCGGGAACGGGCTTTCGTGCGGATGATAGCCACCCGTGCCGTCGCCCTTGGTGGTGAACACCGGATGCAGCGGGACGGCATGGCCGTGCGCGCCATGAGCATGATCGTCATGACCGTGCGGCTCGCTGCCCTGCCCTTCCTCTGCGGCTTCACCGTGATGCGCATGCGCCGCGGTGGTGCCGTGATCGTCATGGCCGGCATGGACCGCGTCATGGCCGTGGCCGTGCGCGTCGTGGATCGCATGCTGGATATGCTCAGACTGCTCCCAGCGCGGCTTGCCCCAGAAGGTGAGGAACATCAAACGCCACGAGTAGAAGCTCGTCAGCAGCGCCACGATGATCCCGACGATCGATGCGCCGTGATTGCCCGAAGCCCAGGCCGCTTCGATGATCGCATCCTTCGAATGGAAGCCTGCGAAACCGATTGCGAGCGGGTTGCCGAACACTGCGGGAATACCGACGCCGGTGATGGCCAGCGTGCCCATCATCATGCCCCAGAAGGTGATCGGGATGCTTTTCCGCAGGCCGCCATAATAGCGCATGTCCTGCTCGTGATGCATCGAGTGGATCACCGAACCGGCACCGAGGAACAGCAGCGCCTTGAAGAACGCGTGCGTGAACAAGTGGAACATCGCGGCGCCATAGGCCCCGCACCCGGCGGCAAAGAACATGTACCCGAGCTGCGAGCAGGTCGAATAAGCGATCACGCGCTTGATGTCGGTCTGCACCATGCCGATCGTCGCGGCGAACAGGCAGGTCGCAGCGCCCACGGTCATCACCACCGTCAAAGCGAACGGCGACGTCTCGAACATCGGCGACAGGCGGCACACCATGAACACGCCCGCGGTGACCATCGTCGCCGCGTGGATCAGCGCCGACACCGGGGTCGGGCCTTCCATCGCGTCGGGCAACCAGGTGTGAAGCCCGAGCTGTGCCGACTTGCCCATCGCGCCGACGAACAGCAGCAGGCAGAGCACCGTCATCGTATCGAAGCGACCACCGAAGAAGCCGATCGTCGACCCGGCCATCCCCGGCGCAAGCCGCAGGATCTCGGGGATCGAGACGGTGTTGAACACCAGATACGTGCCGAAGATGCCGAGCATGAAGCCCAAGTCGCCGACGCGGTTGACGACGAACGCCTTGATCGCAGCAGCATTGGCCGTGGGCTTGCGGAACCAGAAGCCGATCAGGAGGTAGGATGCTAGACCCACGCCTTCCCAGCCGAAGAACATCTGGACGAGGTTGTCCGCGGTCACCAGCATCAGCATCGCGAAGGTGAACAGCGACAGATACGCGAAGAAGCGCGGCTGGTCGGGGTCCTCCTCCATATAGCCCCAGCTATACAGATGAACGAGCGCCGAGACGCTGGTGATGACGACGAGCATGACCGCGGTCAGCGCGTCGACGCGGAGCGACCAGTCTATCACCATGTCGCCGGAATGGATCCAGTCGAGCACCGGCGTGACCGTTGCTTCGCCACCACCAAGGTAATGGAGGAAGATCGGCCAGCTGAGCGCGCACGACACGAACAAGGCGCCGGTCGTGACGATCTTGGGGAGCGCGGAGCCGAAGCCCTTGTTCGCGAACCCTGCGATCAGCGACGCGAGCAGCGGCAGGAAGACGATGAAAAGAATCGAATGCACGTAACTTACCCCTGCATCCGGTTGGCGTCGTCGACCGAAATCGTCCCGCGGCTACGGAAATAGATGACGAGGATGGCGAGCCCGATGGCCGCCTCACCCGCCGCGACCGTCAGCACGAACATCGCGAACACCTGTCCGACGAGATCGTGGAGATAGCCCGAGAAGGCGACGAAATTGAGGTTCACCGCGAGCAGGATCAGCTCGACCGCCATCAGCATGACGATGAGGTTCTTGCGGTTGGCGATGATGCCGAGCACGCCGAGCGCGAACAGGATCGCGCCCACGACGAGATAATGGCCCAAACCGATCGTCATAGCTCCACCCCTGCGCCGACCGTCGGCTGCGTATTGCGCGTCGCGTCCTGCGGACGGCGCGCGTTCTGCCGCGAAATGTTCTGCTTGCGCGACCCAGAGCGTTCCCGATGCGTCAGCACGATCGCGCCGATCATCGCGACGAGCAGCACGAGCCCGGCGCCCTCGAACACGAACAGATAGCGCGTGTAGAGCACCATCCCGAGCGCCTGGATGTTCGAGATCGTGTCGGGCGTCGGCGCCGCACGGCGCGCGAGCTCGATCTTGCCTGCGCTCCATGCGCCGAAGGCGAGCATGATCTCGGCGGCGAGGCCGACCGCAAACACCGCGCCGATCGCCGCGTAACGGGCGAACCCGGCGCGCAGTTCGGCGAAATCGATGTTGAGCATCATCACGACGAACAGGAACAGCACGGCGACCGCTCCCACGTAGACGATGACGAGCAGCATCGCGATGAACTCGGCACCGACGAGGACCATCAGGCCCGCTGCGTTGAAGAAGGCCAGAATCAGCCACAACACGGCATGCACCGGGTTGCGCGAGGTGATGGTCAGCGCGGCTGACGCGATCACGATCGCTGCGAAAAGATAAAAGGCGAGTGCCTGGATCACGGTTTTCTGGGGCCCCTCAGAGTCGGTGCGGCGCTTAACGGTAAGGTGCGTCGGCGGCAAGGTTCGCGGCGATTGCGCTTTCCCAACGGTCGCCATTCGCCAGCAGCTTGGTCTTGTCGTAGATCAGTTCTTCGCGCGTTTCGGTCGCATATTCGAAGTTCGGACCTTCGACCACCGCGTCGACCGGGCACGCTTCCTGGCACAAGCCACAGAAGATGCACTTGGTCATGTCGATGTCGTAGCGCGTCGTGCGGCGCGAGCCGTCGTCGCGCGGTTCCGCCTCGATCGTGATCGCCTGCGCCGGGCATACCGCCTCGCACAGCTTGCACGCGATGCAGCGTTCCTCGCCGTTGGGATAGCGCCGCAGCACATGCTCCCCACGGAAGCGCGGGCTGATCGGGTTCTTCTCGAACGGATAGTTGATCGTCGCCTTGGCCTTGAAGAAATACTTCAGGGTCAGTGCGTGCGCCTTGAGGAACTCCCAAAGCGTATAGGACTTGATGATCTGGGCGACGCTCACGAGCGCTTCTCCAACTGGTTCACGCGAGCAGCCTGGCACACGCCATCGGTGGGATAGCGCGGACGACCGTCGTCGTAGAGATATTGCTTGGTATAGACCCGGTTCTCGGGCGCGCACTCGGTGCCGACGCGGGTCATCATCAGGACACCCGAGATCAGGAACACCCAGAACAGCGACAGCGGCAGGAAGATCTTCCAGCCCAGCCGCATCAGCTGGTCGTAGCGGTAGCGCGGAACCGTCGCCTTCACCCAGCTGAACAGGAAGAAGAACACCAGGATCTTGATGAACAGCCAGATGATGCCCGGAACGACATACAGCGGCGCCCAGTCGAACGGCGGCAGGTACCCGCCCCAGAACAGCGTCGCGTTGAGCGCGCACATCAGGATCACGTTGGCATATTCGCCGAGCCAGTAGAGCGCGAACGACATCGACGAATATTCGGTCTGATACCCGGCGACGAGCTCGCTCTCCGCCTCGGTCAGATCGAACGGTGCACGCTGCGTTTCCGCGAGCGACGAGATGAAGAACACCACCGCCATCGGGAACAGCAACGGGTTGAGGAAGAAGCCGTTGACCGGCGTTCCCAGCACACCCTTCTGCGCTTCGACGATGTTGGTCAGGTTGAAGCTGCCGCTCCACAGCACGATCGAGATGAGCACGAAGCCGATCGCGACTTCGTACGAAACCATCTGCGCCGCGGCGCGGATCGCCGAGAAGAACGGGTATTTGGAGTTGGACGACCAGCCCGCGAGGATGATCCCGTACACCCCGAGCGACGACGCCGCGAGGACGTAGAGCAACCCGACGTTGATGTCGGCCAATGCGGCGCGCGCATCGAAAGGCACCACCGCCCACACGATCAGCGCGACCGTGAAGGTGATGATCGGCGCGATCAGGAACAGCGTCTTGTTCGCCGCCGACGGGATGATCGTTTCCTGGAGAAAGACCTTGAGGCCGTCCGCGAACGACTGGAGCAGCCCGAGCGGGCCGACCACGTTCGGACCACGCCGCAACGCCATCGCCGCCCAGATCTTGCGATCGGCATAGATGATCATCGCGACCGCGAGCATCAGCGGCAACGCGATCAGGAGAATGTCCATCAGCGTCGCGAGCGTCCAGGCCCAGCCATATGGCAGGCCGAACCGGTAGGTGAAGAAGGAGGTCATTCCGCTGCCTCCGCAAAGTCTACGCCGTGGACGAGTTCAGCCGAGCAGCGCTGCATCGTCGGGCTCGCCCGGCAGATTGCGTTGGTCAAATAGAAGTCCTTGATCGGATAGCCGGTCAGTTCACCCGAAGCCGCCGCGTTGAGCGCGGGCGGTGCCCAGTCAAACGTCGCGAGCCCAAGCGTTGCGAGCGCAGGGGTATCGGTCGCCATGTCCGCGCGCAGTTCCTCGAGCGTGTCGAACGGGAGCGTCTTGCCCATCATGCCCGACAGCGCGCGCAGGATCGTCCAGTCCTCGCGCGCGTCGCCCGGCGGGAACACCGCACGCTCGCCACGCTGAACACGACCCTCGAGGTTGACGTACGTCCCCGACTTCTCGGCATAGCTGGCGCCCGGCAACACGACGTCGGCAGCAGCCGCGCCCTTGTCGCCGTGATGGCCGATGTAGATCTTGAACGTGCCCTCGAACGCGGCGAAGTCGACTTCGTCCGCGCCCAGGAAGAACGCGAGCTTCGGCTTGGCCGCGACGACATCCGCGATGCCGCCCTTTTGCGCGTAACCGAGCATCAGGCCACCCATGCGGCTGGCCGCCATGTGCAGCACGTTGAAGCCGTTCCACCCGTCCTTGATTAGACCCAGCGGCGACACCAGCGCGAGCGCGGCGCCGAGCGACTTGAGCCCTGCCCCGCCGACGATCATCATCGGACGCTCGGCCTTGGCGAATGCCTCGGTCACGGCGTCCGGCAGGTTGCCGAGCACGCCGAGATCCTCGCCGAGCCAGTCGACCTTGTAGGTCAGCTCGGTTTCCGGTCCGATCGCGAAGACCTTGGCGCCCTTCTTGATGGCTTTGCGGATCCGCGTGTTCACCAGCGGCGCTTCCCAGCGCACGTTGCTGCCCACGATCAGGATCACGTCAGCCTTTTCGGTGCCAGCGATCGTCGTGTTGAAATTGACCGCGGCCAGATTGGTCGTGTCGTAATCCATACCCGTCTGGCGGCCTTCGAGCAGGGTCGAGCCCAGGCTGCCGAGCAGCGCCTTGGCGGCATACATCGTCTCGCAATCGACCAGATCGCCCGCAATCGCCGCGATGTTCGACCCGGCGTCGACCTGCGAGATCGCAAGGAACGCGGCATCCCACGAGGCTTCGGTCAGACGGCCATTCTTACGGATATACGGCTTGTCGAGACGACGACGGACCAGACCGTCAACCGCGTGGCGCGTCTTGTCGCTCGCCCATTCCTCGTTCACGTCCTCGTTGATCCGCGGCACGGCGCGGAGCACCTGGCGACCACGGCTGTCGAGCCGGATGTTGGTGCCAACCGCGTCCATCACGTCGATCGTCAGCGTCTTGCGGAGTTCCCACGGACGCGCCTCGAACGCGTACGGCTTGGAGGTCAGCGCACCGACCGGGCACAGGTCGACGACGTTGCCCGACAGTTCGCTCGTCACGGCATGTTCGAGATAGGACACGATCTGCATGTCCTCGCCACGACCGATCGCGCCGATTTCCTCGACGCCCGCGACTTCCTCGGCAAAACGGATGCAGCGCGTGCACTGGATGCACCGCGTCATCACCGTCTTGACGATCGGCCCCATATACTTCTCGGTGACCGCGCGCTTGTTCTCGTCATAGCGCGACTGGCCGCGCCCATAAGCGAGGCTCTGGTCCTGCAGGTCGCATTCGCCACCCTGGTCGCAGATCGGGCAATCGAGCGGATGGTTGATGAGGAGGAACTCCATCACCCCTTCGCGCGCGTTCTTGACCATCGGCGAGTTGGTGAAGATTTCCTGCTTGTCCGCCGCCGGCAGCGCGCACGATGCCTGCGGCTTCGGCGGTCCGGGTTTCACCTCGACCAGGCACATGCGGCAATTGCCCGCGATGCTCAGGCGCTCATGATAGCAGAAGCGCGGGATTTCCTTGCCCGCGATCTCGCACGCCTGGAGCACGGTGGCACCAGCGGGCACTTCGACTTCGACGCCGTCGACTTTGACAATAGGCATTATTCAGCCGCTTCCATCATCGGGCTCAGCCCGCCGCCACGCTTCTCGGTGATCCGCCGCTCCATCTCGGGGCGGAAGTGCTTGATCAGGCCCTGGATCGGCCAGGCCGCCGCATCGCCGAGCGCACAGATCGTGTGGCCTTCGACCTGCTTGGTCACCTGATACAGCGTATCGATCTCGGAAATGTCCGCGTCGCCGGTGCGCATCCGCTCCATCACGCGCCACATCCAGCCGGTGCCCTCGCGGCACGGCGTGCACTGGCCGCAGCTCTCATGCTTGTAGAAATACGACAGGCGGCTGATCGCGCGGACGATGTCGGTCGACTTGTCCATGACGATGATTGCGGCAGTGCCCAGACCCGAACCGACCTTCTTGAGGCCGTCGAAATCCATCGGGCAGTCCATGATCTCGGCAGCCGGCACCAGCGGAACCGACGACCCGCCCGGGATGACCGCGAGCAGATTGTCCCACCCGCCACGGATCCCACCGCAATGCGTCTCGATCAGTTCGCGGAAGGTGATGCTCATCGCCTCCTCGACCACGCACGGCTTGTTCACGTGACCGCTGATCTGGAACAGCTTGGTGCCGCGGTTGCCCTCGGCGCCGAAGCTCGCGAACCACTCCGGCGAGCGACGCAGGATCGTCGGAACGACTGCGATCGACTCGACATTGTTGACCGTCGTCGGGCAGCCATAGAGCCCCGCCCCGGCCGGGAACGGCGGCTTGAGCCGCGGCTGGCCCTTCTTGCCCTCGAGGCTCTCGAGCATCGCGGTCTCTTCGCCGCAAATGTAGGCGCCCGCGCCACGGTGGACGAAGACGTCGAAGTCGTAGCCCGACCCGCTGGCGTTCTTGCCGATCAGGCCCTTGTCATACGCCTCGGCGACCGCCGCGAAGAGGACTTCGGCTTCACGAATATATTCGCCGCGGATGTAGATATACGCAGCACGCGCCCGCATCGCATAACCCGCGATCAGCGCACCCTCGATCAGCTTGTGCGGATCGTGACGGATGATCTCGCGATCCTTGCACGACCCCGGCTCGGATTCATCGGCGTTGATGACGAGGAAGTTTGGCCGGTCCGGCTTTGGCTCCTTCGGCATGAACGACCATTTGGTGCCGGTCGGGAAGCCAGCACCACCACGGCCGCGCAAGCCCGATGCCTTGACCGCGTCGATCAGCGCATCCTGCCCGCGTGCCATAAGGCCCTTGGTGTCGTCCCAATCGCCACGCTTGATCGCGGCCTCAAGATTCCACGGCTGGAAGCCGTAGACGTTGGTGAAAATGCGGTCCTTATCGGCGAGCATCAGCGTGCGCTCTCGGTCGCGAGGGTAGGAAGGAACGGGCGCATCAGGCGACTCCGTCCACGAGTTCGAGCCGCTGCTTCACGCGGCGCATGTCGGCCGACACGCCGTCGACCCCATGCTGGAGGGCGGCAAGATGCGTATCGATCCCGAGCAGGCGATGCTCCATCGCGGTCTGCCGCAATTCCATGTTCAGCATCCGATCTTTCACGTCGCTGACATCACTGCGAATGCCGCGCAGCATCTCGGAGATGAAACGGGTTTCTTCGACCGTCATGCCCACTCCCCCCGATAGTCATGGTTCTCGTCGACCATCGCGACGAGGTTCGTCGGGCCGCCTGCCGCGCAGCTGTCGCGCCGCCCAGTCTGCGATCCCGGCGTGACCGGCGTGCCGTTGGCCAGTGCCTCGAGCAAAGCGCTGGTCTTGTCGTAATCGAGATCTTCGAAGTTATCGTCGTTGATCTGGACCATTGGCGCATTCGCGCAGGCACCGAGACACTCGACCTCGGTCAGCGTGAACAGACCGTCCGGAGTCGTACGGCCCTTAATCAGGCCCTTGTTCTTGCAGGCCGCCAGAACGTCGTCGCTGCCGCCGAGCAGGCACGGCGTCGTGCCGCAGACCTGAACGTGATAGCGGCCGACCGGGGCCATGTTGAACATGGTGTAGAAGGTCGCGACCTCATAGACGCGCATGTACGGCACGCCGATCTGGCGCGCGACGAACTCGATCACCGGGACCGGCAGCCAGCCTTGCGTCTGCGTTTCGGCGCCGACCTGACGTTGTGCCAGATCGAGGAACGGGATCGACGCGGATTGCTCGCGACCCTTGGGATAGCGACCGAGGATCTCGTTCGCCTTCTTCTGGTTTTCGTCGTTCCACGCGAACGCACCCCAGCGGGCGCGAGTCTCGGCTTCGTCGGGAATTTTGGGCGCTTCGGCCATTAGCGGATGAACTCCACGCGGTCGACTTTATCGCCGACAAACGAATAGATGGACATGACTTCGAACGCTTCGCCGCCGGGTCCGCGCGAAACATTCTCGTGCAAAACGACGGTGTCGCCGATTTCGTAGGACGACAGGATCCCGGCATGGTTCTGCGGGTATTGCGCGAACATCGCCTTCAATCCCGACCGAACCCCTTCCCGACCTTCGCGAACGACGGCGCCACGATAGGTCGCCTCGCACGCGCCGTCGGTCATCAGGTCGACATAGCCGTCGGCATCCTGCGCATTGTAGCGCGCGATCATGCGGTGTGCGGTTGCCAGCTTGCCGGTCACCGGTCACACTCCCCGAACACGATGTCCATCGCCCCCAGGATCGCGGTGGTGTCGGCGAGCATGTGGCCCTTCGACATGAAGTCCATCGCCTGCAGATGCGAGAACGCCGTCGGGCGGATCTTGCAACGGTACGGCTTGTTCGTGCCATCCGCGACCAGATACACGCCGAACTCGCCCTTCGGGCTTTCGGTCGCGACATAGACGTCGCCGGCGGGCACGTGGAAGCCTTCGGTGTACAGCTTGAAGTGATGGATCAGCGCTTCCATCGAGCGCTTCATCTCGGCGCGCTTGGGCGGCACGACCTTGCGGTCGAGCGACGCGATCGGCCCCTCGGGCATGTCGCGCAGGCACTGCTTCATGATCCGTGCGGACTGGCGGACTTCCTCGACGCGCACCATGAACCGGTCATAGCAATCGCCGCGCGTGCCGACCGGCACGTCGAAGTCCATCTTGGCGTACACGTCATACGGCTGCGACTTGCGCAGATCCCAGGCGATGCCGGAGCCGCGGATCATCGGGCCGGAGAAGCCCCACTTGATCGCATCGTCACGGCTAACCGTGGCGATATCGACGTTGCGCTGCTTGAAGATGCGGTTGTCCGCGACGAGCGAAATCGCATCCTCGAACAGACGCGGCAGGCGCGTGTCGAGCCAGTCGGCCAGATCGGCGAGCAGCTTGAGCGGGGCGTCCTGATGGACGCCGCCCGGGCGGAAGTATGCGCTGTGCATCCGCGCGCCCGAGACCCGCTCGAAGAAGTTCATGCAATCCTCGCGGATTTCGAACAGCCACAGGTTCGGCGTCATCGCGCCGACGTCCATGACGTGCGACCCGAGGTTGAGCATGTGATTCGAAATGCGCGTCAGTTCGGCGAACAGCACGCGGAGATACTGCGCGCGGATCGGCACTTCGAGATCGAGCAGCTTCTCGATCGCGAGCACATAGCTGTGCTCCATGCACAGCGGCGAGCAGTAATCGAGCCGGTCGAAATACGGCAGCGCCTGCATGTACGTCTTGTATTCGATCAGCTTCTCGGTGCCGCGATGCAGCAGCCCAACGTGCGGATCGACACGCTCGACGATCTCGCCGTCAAGCTCCATCACGAGGCGCAAAACGCCGTGGGCTGCCGGATGCTGCGGACCGAAGTTGATCGTGTAATTCTGGATTTCGACGTCGCCGACTTCCGGGTTTTCCCCGTCGTAGCGATGTTCGAGCTGGTCGAGATACTCGGTCACTGGTTCTGCCCCTTGGTGGAGGGAACGACATCCGGATTGGCTGGCTTCTCGCCCGCACCCGGGCCGGGCTTGCCCGCACCCGACTGCGTGGTGTTCTCGGTCGCCTTGGGCTCGGTCGCGCCGGAGACGGGGCTTTTCGGGGCATCCGCCTTGACGATCTCGTCGGCCTTGAGCGGCGTCGGCGCGCCCTTGGCTTCGGGCACCTTCGCCTTCTCGTCACCCGGAAGGACGTATTCGGCGCCTTCCCATGGGCTCATGAAATCGAACGTGCGGAAATCCTGCGCAAGCGCGACGGGCTCATAGACCACGCGCTTTGCCTCTTCCGAGTAGCGCAGTTCGACATAGCCGGTCAGCGGGAAGTCCTTACGCTGCGGATGCCCGCGGAAACCGTAATCCGTGAGAATGCGGCGCAGATCGGAATTGCCAGAGAACAACACACCGTACATGTCGTACACTTCGCGCTCGAGCCAGCCGGCGACCGGCCAGATGCCCGTTACCGATGGCACCGGCTTCTCGTCGTCCGTCTGCACATGCACACGAATGCGGTGGTTGCGCGTCAGCGAGAGCAGGCAATAGACGACCTCGAACCGGTCGATCCCGCGATCGGGATAATCGACTCCGGCGATTTCCATCAGCTGCTGATATTCGAGACCGGGCGTATCGCGCAGCGCAACCATCGTCTCGACCAGCGAGTCCCGATCGACATGCAACGCAACTTCGCCGACCGCATCGAGCGAATGCAGCAGGTGGCCACCGAGCGCAGCGGTCGCCGCGTCGATCACGCCGTCATTGGCGCGATAGGCAGGAGCCGGCGCCCTCATCGTTCGATCGTCCCGACGCGACGGATCTTCCGTTGCAGCTGCATGATGCCATACAGCAACGCTTCCGCGGTCGGCGGGCAACCGGGGACATAGATGTCCACGGGCACGATCCGGTCACAACCGCGCACGACCGAGTAGCTGTAGTGATAATAGCCGCCGCCATTGGCGCACGAGCCCATCGAAATGACGTACTTCGGCTCCGACATCTGGTCATAGACCTTGCGAAGTGCAGGCGCCATTTTGTTGCAGAGCGTGCCCGCGACGATCATCACGTCCGACTGGCGCGGGGACGCGCGCGGTGCGGCACCGAAGCGCTCGAGATCGTAACGCGGCATGTTGACGTGGATCATTTCGACCGCGCAGCACGCGAGCCCGAAGGTCATCCACCACAGCGAACCCGTGCGCGCCCACTGGAACAGATCCTCGGTCGAGGTGACGAGGAAACCCTTGTCGCCCAGTTCGCCGTTCAGATCGTTGAAGAACGCGGCGTCGGGCTGGACCAGGTCCTGGCCCGGCAGGCCAGTCGTCGGATGAGTGAGTTCTACTCCCATTCGAGAGCTCCCTTCTTCCACGCGTAAACAAGGCCGAGCGCGAGTTCGGCAATAAACAGCATCATCGATCCCCACGCGACCCAGCCGAGCTGGAACACGCTGACCGCCCATGGATACAGGAACGCCGCTTCGAGATCGAAGATGATGAACAGGATCGCGACGAGGTAGAAGCGCACGTCGAACTGGCTGCGCGGATCCTCGAACGCGGGGAAGCCGCATTCATATTCGGAGAGTTTTTCTGCGGTCGGTTTGTGCGCGCCGGTCAGGCGCGCAACAACCATCGGCAGGAACACGAACGCGCTGGAAAGCACGAGCGCGACGCCGAGGAACAGCAGGATCGGCAGATATTGTGACAGGTCAACCAAGGGTGTTCTCGCATGTGCGAAGGGATGCCGAGGGCTTTAGGACCATGGGCTAATAGGGGCAAGGGTTGCGGGCGTGAGAATGAATCGCAACAGGGATTTGGCGGGCGGTGTTGGTAGGCGCGTGTGGCCCGCGCACCCCCGCCCCCTTGCGGCATTCCCGCGAAGGCGGGAATCCGTTGACGCCACGGCAGAAAGGTTGACCGAGGCCAGTCACCATTTATCCCTGCCTTCGCGGGGATGCCGGAACGTGGGGGCAGCGTCGCCCCCACCCCTTAGCGCAGAGCGCCCGCCAGCAATTTATGGAGTCGCGTCTGGAGCCCGTCGTTCGCGGCCAGGAATTCGCTGCGTTCCATCATCTTCTCGCCACCGCGGAAGTCGGTGACGAATCCGCCCGCTTCCTTGACGAGCAACAGGCCTGCGGCTGCGTCCCATGGCTTGAGGCCCGATTCCCAATAACCGTCGTACCGCCCTGCCGCGACCCAGGCGAGATCGAGCGCCGCCGACCCCATCCGCCGGATGCCGGCGACTTCCGGTGCGATCGCGCCGAAAATGCGCGACCATTCGGCGAAATTGCCGTGGCCGAGGAACGGAATGCCGGTCGCGATCAGCGAGTCGGCGAGGTCACGACGGGCCGACACGCGCAGCCGCTGCTCCTGCACCCATGCGCCCCGGCCCTTCTCGGCCCAGAACGCTTCGTCGGTGATCGGCTGATAGACCATCGCCGAGGTGATCTCGCGCTTGCCATTGGGCATCGGCTCCTCGACCGCGATCGAGATCGCGAAGTGCGGGATGCCGTGGAGGAAGTTGGTCGTGCCATCGAGCGGGTCGACGATGAAGCGCGGCTTGTTGGGGTCGCCTGCGACTTCGCCGCGCTCTTCCATCAGGAAGCCCCAGTCGGGGCGGGCGCGCGACAATTCCTCGTATAGCGTCTGTTCGGCACGCTGATCGGCGATCGTCACGAAGTCGGCGGGGCCCTTGCGGCTGACCTGGAGCTGCTGGACCTCGTTGAAATCGCGGCGCAGGCGCGGACCGGCCTTGCGCGCGGCACGATCGATGACGGTCATCAGACCGGAATGGGAGGGCATATCTTTTTCTTTCTTCTCCCTCTCCCCGCTTGTGGGGAGAGGGTCGGGGAGAGGGGCAGTACAGTGCGGTGCGCTACGATACTGCCCCTCTCCCGTCCTCGCTTCGCTCGGCCACCCTCTCCCCGCAAGCGGGGGAGAGGGAGAAGCGTTATTCGGCGCGCTTCACGTAGGTCTGTTCGTAGACGTCGACGACGATCCGCGTGCCCGCGCCGATATGCGGCGGGACCATGACGCGGACGCCATTCTCGAGGATCGCGGGCTTGTAGCTCGACGAGGCGGTCTGCCCCTTCACTACGGCATCCGCCTCGACGATCAGCGCCTCGATCGTGTCGGGGAGCTGCACCGAGATCGGACGCTCCTCCCACAATTCCATCACGACATCCATGCCGTCCTGCAGGAACGCCGCAGCATCGCCAAGGATGTCCGCGTCGAGCGAGATCTGCTCGTAATTGACCTTGTCCATGAAGGTCAGCGTGTCGCCCTCGCGGAACAGGAACTGGAAGTCGACCGTGTCGAGCCGGACCTTCTCGAGGCTCTCGGCCGAACGGAAGCGAACGTTGTTCTTGCGGCCGTCGATGAGGTTCTTCAGCTCGACCTGCATATAGGCGCCGCCCTTGCCGGGCTGGGTGTGCTGGATCTTCACCGCACGCCAGATGCCGCCTTCATATTCGAGAATGTTGCCGGGACGGATTTCGACCGCGTTGATCTTCATGGGGTGAGCCTGCGTTGCAAAGAGCCAAGGGGCGCCTCTTTTCGAGGCACCGTGGCGCGAGGCCTTAGCCGGGCAGCGGCTTCCCGGCAAGATAGGGGAACGGATCGACGTCTGTTCCCTCGTACCAATGCTGCGCAGGATCGGTCCGTGTCAGGCCGAAATGCAGGTGATAATTCCCTGCCCCCGCGTTGCCGGTATCGCCGACATACCCCAGCAGCTCACCCGCAGCGATCGTCTGGCCTTCGTGCAGTCCGGGGGCATAGCCCGAGAGATGGGCGTAATAATGCGTCCACGTCCGCGCCGGCGACCGGACGTATACGGTGATGCCACCGGCTTCGCTGTTCCACAGCTTCTCGACGACCCCCGGCGCCGCCGCGACGACCGGAGTATTCGCGGGCGCCATCACATCGGTGCCATGATGCGCCCGCGTTCCGTCATCCCGCGCTTCGCCCCAGGAGTCGCGAAGCGCGTTTCGCGCGATCCCGGAGACAGGCATGCCGAGCAAGATGGCCGGCCCGCGACCAGCACCGATATCAACCGGCTGGGGCTGCCAGCGTACCGCCAGCCGGAGCCGATCGAGCGGAGTTCGCGCCGCGCCGGACGATCCGGCGGGCGCATCCGGCAAGAACACCAGGGCAGCAATCCAAAGCCCGACGACCGCAACCAGCAATCCGAGCAAGACGAAACCGATCCGCCGCATACCGACGTCCGATCAGCTCTGGAACACGGCTGGCGTTCCGGGCTTTATCATCATCGCGAGTCGCGCAGCGTCCCAGTTGGTCAGGCGGATGCAACCGTGGCTTTCCGCGCGCCCGATCGTCTCGGGCGATGGCGTGCCGTGGATGCCATAATGCGGCTTGGACAGATCCAGCCACACGACCCCGACCGGACCGTTCGGCCCCGGAGGAAGCAACGCCTGCTTGGCGCTCTTCTTCGCGTCCCAGAACAGATCCGGGTTGAAGTGGAATTCGGGATTGTAGGACGCGCCCTTCACCTTCCACGTCCCGATCGGAAGCGGATCGTGCGTGCTGCCCATTGTCGCCATGAACTGCGCGACGAGCTTGCCGTCCTTGTCGAGTACGCGAAGGACTTCCTTGGACTTCGACACGACGATCTTGGCGCCGACTGGCTGAGTCGAGTCGACGTTGAGGTCGCTCAGCGTCTTGCGCCATGCCTCGGGCAGTTTCGAATCGTAGGCGCGCTGTGTCGTGATCGCATTGGGAACGACGATCTCCGTCCCGGCGGTCAACTTCGTATCGGGGCTGTTGAGTTCGATCAGCACCGCTGGCGTGGTGTGGAACATCTCCCCGAGTTTCTCCATCACGCTCTTGTACCCGAGCGCGGGCAGTTTCGATTGGAGTGCGGGATCCTTGGGGAACGGATTGGTATAGGGACCGGCAAGGATCTGATCGGTCAACGTGATCCGCTGGATCGGGCGAAACGCGCGATGCGGATACAGCGCACGCAACGTCTGCTGATCGAGCTTCCCCGTGATGGGCAGACCCTGTGCTTCCTGGAAACCATTCAGCGCGGCGACGAGCGATTTACCCTCGCGACCGTCGAGGACGCCGGGCGAAAAACCGAGATGATCCAGAATCACTTGCGCGTGAAGGACGGAACGGTCGAGCGAGGTCTGCGCGGCGGGATTGGACTGCGGCGCCTTTGTTCCCGCCGCGGCGGCACCCATGAGACCAACCGGGGTCAAGACCAGACAAGCCAAGCCGGCGAAGGTTTTTAGCACGGTTTCAGTCCCCTACATGCAATGCATGGATACAACGATAGATAACCCACTTGGCTCCGTTACGAATGCGAAATGTCAGTCGCTCCTCTCGCGACGCGCAATGCTCGGCGGCGCCATCGCTGGTGGCGCGGCGCTGGCCCTCCCCTTGCCCGCCATGGCGAAGGGTATCGAATGGCGTCTGGCGATCCGCAACGTCCATACCAACGAGACGGTCGACGCCGTCTTCGCCCGTTCGGGCCGGTTCCTCGCCGCCGGACTGGCCGAGCTCAATCATGGGCTGCGCGACTGGCGGACCGGCGAGACGATCGGCATGGACCGACGGCTGCTCGCCTTGCTCGTTTCGCTCCGCCAAAAGCTCGACCTTGGCGGCAATCGCAAGATCGATCTGATTTCCGGCTATCGGTCCCCCAAGACCAACGCAAAACTGCGGTCAAACGGCGGCAAACATACGGGCGTCGCGCACATGAGCCAGCATATGCTCGGCAAGGCGACCGACATCGTCGTGCCGGGCGTATCGCTCGACCGCCTTCGCGGCGCGGCGCTGGCGCTGGGTGGCGGGGGCGTCGGCTATTATCCGCGCGACGGATTCGTCCATATCGATACCGGACGCGTCCGCCACTGGTGATCCGTCCGTCGCGATGGATAATTCGCGATCGACAGGAGCCGCGCCGTTACCGCTCCAGCACCGCCCCAAATGCCTGCACTGCCGCAGCTTCATCGCCGCCCCACACCGCATGCGACACCGCAAGGAAGTCCGCCCCCGCAGCAACCAGCGGCGGCGCGTTGACCGGGGTGATCCCGCCGATCGCGACACAGGGGATTTCGAACACGGTCGACCACCAGCTGAGCAGCACGGGATCGGCAAGATGTTCGGTCGCCTTGGTGACGGTCGGGTGGAACGCGCCGAACGCGACATAGTCCGCCCCCGCTTCGCCCGCTTCCATCGCGAGATGGCGGCTGGCGTGACACGTGACACCGATTTGCGCTGCGGCGCCGAGTTCGCTGCGCGCTTCCTGCGGATCCCCGTCGTCCTGTCCGAGATGCACGCCATCCGCGCCGAGGCGCTTCGCCAGCGCAATGCTGTCGTTGACGATGAACGCGACATCGGCGTCCGCGCAGATTCGCTGCAACGGCTCGGCGAGCGCGGCGGCGGCATGCTGGTCGACATCCTTTACGCGGAACTGGAACGCGGCGACCGGTCCCGCCTCGAGCGCGCGCTTCAGGCGATCGGGGAACCCGCCGCCGACGTCGAGTGGCGATACGAGATACAGCTGGCATGGGGGGCGTCGGTAGTCGCGCTGGAATTGCGCACCGAAATTGGGGTCAAGCGGGCCGAGCGGGTCTTCAATGTCCATCCGCTGCCGATAGCGCCACGATCGCGGCATGGAAAGCCGCGGTATGTTCGGGCACACGCGTCTGGCGTAGCTCTAGAAGCACGCCTGTCATCGGACCAAGGTCGCGATGACAGGCGTGCCCGTGCGATTTACGCCTCGCCCTTGTAGATCGCGATGATCTTGGCGAGCATTTCGAGGGCTTCGTCGCGCGGACGCTGGAAGGTGTTGCGCCCGATGATCGAGCCGTTGCCGCCACCGGCGAGAATGTCGCGCGCGTCCTGATATACCGCGTCCGCGCCCTTGGCCGCGCCGCCCGAGAAGACGACGATGCGGCGACCCGCGAAGCTCGACTGCACGACATGTTTCACGCGGTCCGCCTGGTTCGACCAGTCGGTGCCCTCGTACATCGGCTTGGCTTCCTCCTGCTCGATATGATCGCTCGGCAGTTTCACCTTGATTATGTGCGCACCGAGCAATGCCGCCATGTGCGCGGCATAGGCCCCGACGTCGAGCGCGAGCTCGCCCGACTTGGGCAGGATGCCGCCACGCGGATACGACCAGATGACGGTCGCGATGCCGACCGACTTTGCCTCCGCCGACATTTCGCGAATCTGGCCGATCATGTCGAACAGATCGTCCGATCCCGGATAGATCGTGAAGCCGATCGCCGCGCAGCCGAGCCGCACCGCATCCTCGACCGAGCCGGTGACGGCCTGATTGGCACCTTGCGCCCAGCTGTTCGAGCTGTTGACCTTGAGGATCGTCGGGATCTGCCCTGCAAAGGTGCCCGCGCCTGCTTCGAGCATCCCGAGCGGTGCGGCATAGGCCGAAAGCCCGGCATCGATCGCCAGCTGATAATGGTAATGCGGGTCGTATGCCGCAGGATTGACGGCGAAGCTGCGCGCCGGGCCATGTTCGAAGCCCTGGTCGACCGGCAGGATGACGAGCTTGCCGGTCCCGCCGAGCTTGCCCTGCATGAGGATACGACCAAGGTTCGCCTTGGTCGCGGGGCTGTCCGATTCGTACTTGTCGAGAATGGCTTGGACGGCTGGCGTCATGATTAGGCTCCTCCACGGGAATGTTTGGCGGCGTGATACCCAGCCGCATTGGCGACTGCAACGCGGCATTCCCCGGCCAACGCCGATTCGTCCGCTCACCTCTTGCTATTTGGCACATTGCCGGGCTTTCGCGACGCGATGACCCAAACCGACAAGCACGATCTTTCGCCTGCCGTCACGATGCTGATGGCGATCGCCTGCGGTGCGATGGTCGCGAACCTCTATTACGCACAAACGCTGATCGAACAGATCGGCCCCGATATCGGCCTGTCCGCCGGGCTGGCCGGCGCAATCGTGACGTTGACGCAACTGGGATATGGGCTGGGTCTCGCCTTCATCGTGCCGCTGTCGGATCTGGTCGAGAACAAGCGCCTGATCCTGATCTCGACCGCAGGCGCGGTGCTCGGTTCGCTTGGCATCGCGCTGGCGCGGGGCCCGGCGACGTTTCTTGCCGCCGCGCTGATGACGGGGGTCTGCTCGGTCGGGGTACAGGTGCTCGTCCCCCTTGCGGCGAAGCTCAGCAGCCAGGCGCGGCAGGGGCGCACGATCGGGCTGGTGATGAGCGGCCTGCTGACCGGAATCATGCTCGCGCGACCGGTTGCCAGTTTCGTCGCCGGGTTGGCGGGGTGGCGCGCGATGTTCTTCGTTTCCGCCGGAATTACCGCGCTGGTCGGGATCGCGTTGCTGACGATGCTCCCGGCGCGGCGGCCCGACAGCACCCTGCGCTACCGCGCGCTGCTGGCGTCGTCGGTCGAGCTGCTGCGACTGTATCCCGTCTTGCGGTTGCGCGCGGCGTATCAGGCATTGCTGTTCATCGCGTTCAACATGTTCTGGACCGCTGCGCCGATCGTGCTGACTCAGCGATTCGGGCTCGGGCCGAACGGTATCGCGCTGTTCGCGCTGGCGGGCGCGGGCGGCGCCTTGGTCGCGCCTGTCGCCGGATGGCTGGCGGACCGCGGGCTGGCACGCCGGGCGACGTTCGGGGGCCTGATGTTGCTGACGCTGTCGTTTCTCGGGTCCGACATGGTCGTCGCCGCGGGTAGCGTGATCGCCTTCGCCGTCAGCGCGGTCCTGATCGACGCCGCGGTGCAACTCAACCAGATCTCCGGCCAGCGAATCATTTTCGGGCTGGATGCGAGCGCGGGCGGGCGGATCAATGCGGCGTATATGACGATCGTCTTCCTGTTCGGCGCGACCGGCTCAGTGATCGGCAGCGCCAGCGTGGCGGCGGGAGGCTGGGCGCTGACCAGCTTGATCGGCGCGGCGTTCGGCGGGGTCGGGTTGGTGCTGTTCCTCGTATTCGATCGTCCGAGCCGTACGAACCGACAGGGCTGACGCGCGTCCGCTTCAACGGCCCGAATGACCGATACGCGCGGTGACGCCGTTGCATGCGACGCGCGGCAAAGCCCCTTGGAACGCGGCCGCATCCTGCTAAACGCTGGCGCGATGAACCTTCCCTCCGAAACCACACCGCCGCTCGCGCAGGCCAACAGCCTGCGCCAGCAACCCGACGACAACGGGCATTTCGGCCAGTTCGGTGGCCGCTACGTCGCCGAAACGCTGATGCCGCTCGTGCTCGAGCTCGACCAGGCGTATCGCGCGGCGAAGGCGGACCCCGCGTTCCAGGCGCAGTTCGACGATCTGCTCGAACATTATGTCGGCCGCCCGAGCCCGCTTTACTACGCCGAACGCCTGACCGAGACGTTGCGCGAATCCGCGCCCGACGGAAAAGGCGCGCAAGTGTGGTTCAAGCGCGACGAGCTCAACCATACCGGCGCGCACAAGATCAACAATTGCATCGGGCAGATCCTGCTCGCGATGCGCATGGGCAAGACCCGCATCATCGCCGAGACCGGTGCTGGGCAGCATGGCGTCGCCACCGCGACGGTCTGCGCGCGCTTTGGCTTGCCGTGCGTGATCTACATGGGCGCCAAGGACATCGCGCGGCAGGCGCCCAACGTGTTCCGCATGAAGCTGCTCGGTGCGGAAGTCCGCCCGGTAACGAGCGGGTCGCACTCGCTGAAGGATGCGATGAACGAGGGCATGCGCGACTGGGTGGCCAACGTCCACGACACCTTCTACATCATCGGCACCGCCGCCGGGCCGCACCCCTATCCGGAGATGGTGCGCGATTTCCAGAGCGTGATCGGCAAGGAAGCGCGCGCGCAGATGCTGTCGCGGATCGATCGGCTTCCTGATCTTCTCGTCGCCGCGATCGGTGGCGGATCGAACGCGATCGGCCTGTTCCACCCCTTCCTCGACGATGCCGACGTGAAGATGCTTGGCGTCGAAGCGGCAGGTCGTGGGCTCGACAAGGAACATGCGGCGTCGCTGGCAGGCGGTGCGCCGGGGATTCTCCACGGCAACAAGACCTATCTGCTGCAGGACGAGGACGGCCAGATCACCGAGGCGCATTCGATCTCGGCCGGGCTGGACTATCCCGGCATCGGGCCGGAGCATAGCTGGCTGCATGAGATCGGCCGGGTCGAGTATACGGCGATCACCGATACCGAGGCGCTGGATGCGTTCCAGCTGCTGTGCCGGACCGAGGGCATCATCCCCGCGCTCGAACCGGCGCACGCGATCGCCGCCGTCGCTAAGCGCGCACGCGAGATGGACCGCGACCAGATCATCCTCGCCAACCTGTGCGGGCGTGGCGACAAGGACATCTTCACCGTCGCCGAAGCGCTGGGCGTGGCGATATGAGCGCGCGGGGGGGCGGTCTTTCGGACGTCGTCACCGCTGCCGTGGTGGGGGCGGTCGTCGCGCTGATCGTGCGCGAAGTCAGTGCGTTCGGCATCGATGTGCAACGCTGGACCTTGCATGTCCCGCGCGCGCTCGATTCCGCCAAGATCGGCGCGATCGCGGGTGCGGCGAGCAACCTCTTCGGCAACTGGAGAACGGGACGATGAGCCGCCTTTCCGCTGCGTTTGCCAAAGGTCATCCCGCGCTTGTCGCATTCGTCACCGCGGGTGACCCCACCCCCGCCGCCACCGGCGCGATCCTCGACGCGATCGTCGAGGGCGGCGCGGACGTGATCGAGCTCGGCATGCCGTTCACCGACCCGATGGCGGATGGCCCCGCGATCCAGGCCGCGAACATCCGCAGCCTGCTCGCGGGCACGCGGACCGTGGATATCCTCGGGATCGCGAAGGCGTTCCGCGCCCGGCACCCGGATACGCCGCTGGTGCTGATGGGCTATGCCAACCCGATGACGATCCGCGGCGGCGACTGGTTCGCCGCCGCCGCCAAGGATGCGGGCGTCGACGGCATCATTTGCGTCGACATTCCGCCCGAGGAAGACGCCGAGCTTGGCCCAGCCCTCCGCGCCGCGGGAATCGACCCAATCCGCCTTGCGACCCCAACGACCGACGCTGCGCGCTTGCCTGCGGTGCTCGATGGCGCGAGCGGCTTCGTCTATTACGTATCGGTCGCCGGGATTACCGGACTGCAACAGGCGGCACAGGCTTCGATCGAGTCCGCGGTCGCCCGGCTGAAGGCGTCGACCGACCTGCCGATCGCAGTCGGCTTCGGCGTCCGTACTCCCGATCAGGCCGCCGCGATCGCCAAGGTTGCCGACGGCGTCGTCGTCGGCTCGGCGATCGTCGAGCTGGTCGCGCAGCATGGCGCCGCTGCACCGGAGGCGGTGCGCACCTACATTCAATCCCTGTCGACGGCGATCCACGCCGCCCGCGAAGGAATCCCTGCATGACCTGGCTTACCAGCGTCCGCAACGCGCTCTCGCTCGTCGTCCCGATCAAGAAGGAGACGCCCGACACGCTCTGGCACAAGTGCAAGGGCTGCGGGCAAATGGTGTTCGTGAAAGAGTTGGAGGACAATCTCTACGTCTGTCCGCACTGCGACCATCACGAGCGGATCGGGCCGCTCCTGCGCTTCCAATATGTCTTCGACGCCGGCTCCTACACGATTGTGCCGCTGCCGAAGGTCCCCGATGACCCGCTCAAGTTCCGCGATACCAAGCGCTATGCGGACCGGATCAAGGCGGCGCGTGCTGCGACGTCCGAAGGCGACGCGCTGATCACCGCGCGCGGTACGATCGAGGGTCGCCGCGCGGTCATCGGCGTACAGGACTTTGCGTTCATGGGCGGATCCATGGGTCTTGCGGTGGGCGAGGCGTTCGTGCGCGGGGTCGAGACCGCGATCAAGGACGACTGCCCGTACATCATCTTCACCGCCGCAGGCGGCGCGCGGATGCAGGAGGGTATTCTCAGCCTGATGCAGATGCCGCGCGCGACCGTGGCGATCCAGATGCTGCACGATGCGGGGCTCCCGTACATCGTCGTGCTGACCGATCCGACCACGGGCGGCGTCACCGCAAGCTATGCGATGCTTGGTGACGTGCAGATCGCCGAGCCGGGTGCGCTGATCGGCTTTGCCGGCCAGCGCGTGATCGAACAGACGATTCGCGAGAAATTGCCGGACGGCTTCCAGCGGGCGGAATATTTGCTCGAACACGGGATGATCGACATGGTGAAGCACCGCCGCGACCTGCGCGTGACGCTGGCGAGTTTGATTGATTACCTGGGTGGAAAGCGCGCGGCGGCGTGATTGTTCTCCCTCTCCCCGCAGGCGGGGAGAGGGCAAGCGAGGCGAAGCCGAAGCGAGGGAGAGGGGCAGTACGGTTGGGGTGGCGTGCTGGAATGCCCCTCTCCCCGGCCAGTTTGGGGTAAACATCGCCCCGCGATGTTTAGGCCATGCCGGGGGCATAGCCGCCCCCAAACTCCCCGGAGGGGAGAGGGAGTAAGAAATGGACCACGCCGTCTCCGAGAATAGCGCCGTTCAGGCGCAGCTTGACCGGTTATGGAAGCTGTCTCCCGGTGCCGATATCCTCGGCCTCGAGCGGATCACGCTGCTGCTCGGCCGGCTTGGCAATCCGCAGGATCGGCTCCCGCCGGTGTTCCATGTCGCGGGCACCAACGGCAAGGGCTCGACATGCGCGTTCCTGCGCAGCGCGCTGGAGGCCTCGGGCCTGACGGTCCATGCTTATACCAGCCCGCATCTCGTGCGGTTCAACGAACGCATTCGGGTCGCCGGAAGCCTCATCGACGACACCCTGCTCGCAGCGTTGCTCGAAGAGGTGCTGGACGCTGGCGGAGACATCGGTGCCAGCTTCTTCGAGGTCACCACCGCCGCCGCATTCCTCGCCTTTGCGCGGACACCTGCGGATGCATGCGTGATCGAGGTGGGCCTCGGCGGACGGCTCGATGCGACCAACGTGATCGCGCACCCGCTGGTCACCGGAATCGCGCAACTCGGGATCGATCACCAGAGCTTCCTTGGCGACAGCGCGGTGGAGATCGCCGGCGAGAAAGCTGGGATCGCCAAGGCCGGTGTCCCACTCGTCACCATGACGTACGAAACCGACAGTGCGGCACGTGTTGCCGAAATTGCGCGTTATGCGAAGGCGTCCGTGATTGCGCTCGGTAGCGGATGGCAAATGCATGTTGACGGCACGACCCTGCGGTACGAGGACGCGAACGGTACCGTCGAAACGCCGCTGCCCGCCCTGGCGGGTCCGCACCAGCCCGGCAATCTGGCGCTCGCCATCGCGATGCTCCGCCACCAGACGGTCCTGACGATGCCAGCCGATGCCTATTCGGCCGCCGCGCGTGGCACGCACTGGCCCGCGCGGATGCAGCGTTTGCACCCGGGGCCGCTGGTCGGTCTGCTGCCGCCTGGAAGCCAAATATGGCTGGACGGCGGGCACAACCCCGCTGCCGCCGGGGCGATCGCGGCCACCTTGCGCGCGATTGCCAATCCCGGGATCGGGCGCAGCGAAGTCCATCTCGTGCTCGGCATGCTGGCGAACAAAGATCCTGCCGGGCTGCTGGCGCCCTTCGCCGGAATCGCGACAACGCTCCACGCAGTGCCGATCTCGGGGCACGCGCATCATGCCCCGGCAGCGCTTGCCGCGATCGCCCACGCGTTCGGAATCGCTGCGCACACCGCCGATGACGTCGCTGGCGCGCTCCGGGATATTGCCGAAATCGCCGATCAGGCAGAACCGCCGATCGTACTCGTCCTGGGCTCGCTCTACCTCGCGGGCGAGGTGCTCTTGGCGAACGGTGAACTACCGGACTGACCGTTATTATTGCGATTGACTTGCAATAGCGACTGGAAGAGGATTGCTCCACCCGAAGGAGTATCCGTTCATGTCCTCGAATCAGCCTACCGCACCGGCGCTTGCTGCGGCACTCCCGCACCCCCTCCCCGAGGATACAAACGCGCGTTTGTTCCTTTTCGCGTTCCGCCGGATGGGGGCGCACGGGCTCAACGATGCGTTCGCCGCGCACGCATTGCTGGAAGGGTTCGGCGCTGGATTTCGTCGTCCGCTCACGCTGCTTCGCGCGATGATGGCGGACCTTGCAGGCGGCGCAAAGTGCTCAATCGCGATCGCGCCATGCTGCTGCCGCCGCACGACGCATGCGGAACATGCGTTGCTGACGATCGTAACCCGGGCAGAAATCGCGCCGGACAGCGCGCGCCTGTTGCTGAGCGACCTCATCGGACTGCGAAGCCCGGACGGGATCCTTGCGAGCATCTGCATCGTGGCACAGGCGTTTGCCGATGCAGGGCGTCCGATCACCGCGGAATAAGGTCTAGTCGAACACCTGGTCGTGCGTTGCGTCCTCGGTAGCGCCGATCGACGCATCGATCAGACCACTCCGGCTCATCCACCAGAAGAGCAGCACGCCAGGCAGCGCCACGATCGTCGTGAGCAGGTAGAAGTTCACATACCCCATCGAGTCGATCAGCCCGCCAGCGGTCGTCCCGGTGACGAAGCGCCCAACGATGCTCGCCGCTGCCGAGATCAACGCATATTGGGCGGCGGTGAAGCGGGAATTGGTCAGTGCCGAGAAATAGGCAATGACCGTGACCCCGCCGATCCCACTCGAGAAATTCTCCAACCCGATTGCGGAGGCCATGCCGAGATTGGAATGCCCCGCCGCCGCCAGACCCGCAAAACTGAGGTTCGAGAGCATCATGAGGATCAGCGACACCAGCACGGACCGCTTGAGCCCAAGCCGTGTGTAGAGGATTCCGCCGACGAAAATGCCGACCATGAAGGCGAGAAAACCGATCCACACGTCGTAGAATGCGATCTCGTCGTTGGTGAAGTGGAGCGAGTCGAACAGCAGTCGGAACGTGAGGTTCGCCAGCGTATCGCCGATCTTGTGGATCAGGATGAACAACAGCACCAGCGCCGCGCCACGCCGTTGGAAGAATTGCAGGAACGGTCCGAGGATCGACGTGCCGAGATTGGCGAACCCTGGACGCCGCTTTTCAGGAGCCCGTCGGTTTGCCGGTTCGCCGCAGATCAGCCCTGCGACCATCGCCGGCAAGGCAAACGCAGCGCAGACAAGATACGCATTCGCCCAACCGAAGCGCGCTGCGACGACCAGCGCAACCGCCCCCGCCCCCGCCGACCCGAGCCGCCAGCCATATTGCGACATGCCCGATCCGACGCCCAACTGGCGCGGTTCGAGCAGTTCGATGCGATAGGCGTCGATCACGATATCGAACGTCGCGCCCGCCGCGCCCACCAGGATCGCCGCGACCGCCGTCGCAAAGATGTCAGCCTTGGGATCGATGAGCGCGAGATGCGCAACCGCCGCGATTACCAGCAGGCCTGCGACGATCAGCCAGGACACCCGCTGACCTAGCGCTCCAATGCCGGGAAGGCGGACGCCGTCGACGATCCACGCCCATAACCACTTGAGATTATAGACAAGGAACGCGAGGCTGAACGCGGTGACGGTCGACTTGGTGATGCCGTCCTGCGCGAGGCGCGTCGTCAGGGTCGCGCCGATCATCGCGAACGGGAACCCCGACGAAATCCCGAGCGCCAACGCCGCCAGCGGGGCCTTTTCGAAATACGGGCGAATGCCATCCGACCAGCGACGGTCGCGCCCGCTCATGCCATCCATGCGTCTATTGCCCCTGCCGCGAAATCCGGTTTCCGTCGCGCAGGACCCTAACGCCTAAAACGCGGAGCGGAAGAGCGGACCCGCCGCAACACGCCGGGTTGCGCTCAGGTCGCCTGCCCGAACAGACTGAAGCCAGACGGAATCCGTTTCGGAACCTTGCCGTCGAGCACCGCCTCGATCGCGGAGATCGATGCAAGCAAATCGCGCTGTGCATACGGTTTAGCGAGGCATCCGGCGGCAATTTCTCGTGCGCCTTGCGGGCATTGGCCGGTCACGAACAGCACGGCGATGCCCTTTGCGTGTGCGGCATGCGCGACGTCGACGCCGCTGCCGTCGGCGAGGCTGATATCGACCAGGACCAAATCGAGTTCCTCGTCGAGGTCTATTACCGTGATTGCGTCGGCGACCCGATCGACCGTCGCGACGATCTCATAGTTCGCCTCGCGGAGGTAATGCTCGGTATCGAACGCCACCAGCGGCTCGTCTTCGACGAGCAACAGCTTGCAAATCCGCCGCTTTTTCCGTCCGAACAGCATGTCCGGTGCCCCACCTTCTGTACCACGCCGAGAATGGCATCGTGCGTTCCGCCCTCGTTACGCACCCGTGCCTTAACGCTCAGCTACGAGATCGGGCGCAAATCTTTTTGTTCAACACTCGTGGAAGATTTTGGGTATCAGGGCGGCGTGTCAAAATACCGTCCCCCCAAAATTGCCGCGCCGGGCGCCGCCACCACCCCGCGCGAACGCGCCGACGACGAACAGCGGATCGCCAAGCTATTGGCGCGCGCCGGAATTGCGTCTCGGCGCGAAGTCGAACGCATGATCGCGGAGGGGCGCGTCGCCCTGAACGACGTGGTGATCGATACGCCCGCGACGATCCTCGCGTCGCTCGAGGGGGTGACGGTCGATGGAAATCCGGTCGCAGCCGCCGCCGAAACGCGTCTGTTTCTGTACCATAAACCGTCAGGACTCCTCGTTACCGAGCGGGATCCTGCCGGAAGACCGACGATTTACGACCGTTTGCCGCAGGATTTACCGCGGCTGGTGCCCGTGGGGCGACTCGATCTCAACACCGAAGGCCTGTTACTGCTTACCACAGACGGCGAATTGAAGCGACAGCTCGAACTGCCGTCGACCGGCGTCGAACGGGCCTATCGCGCGCGCGCCTATGGCCAGGTCACGCAGGACCAGCTCGAGGAACTGATCCACGGGATCGAGATCGAGGGGGTCCGCTACGGATCGATCAACGCCAATCTCGAACGCCGCACGGGCGCCAACGTCTGGATCGAGATGATCCTGACCGAAGGCAAGAATCGCGAAGTCCGCCGTGTCCTCGAATTCCTCGGGCTCAAGGTCTCGCGGCTGATCCGGACGCGGTACGGCCCGTTCCTGCTGGGCGACCTGTCGCCCGGGGCGATCGGTGAGGTGCGGGCGCATGACGTCGCGGCGTTCCGCAAGGATCCCAAGCGGATGTTGCAGCCCGAGCGGATCAGGGGCCCGTCGCCCGACCGCGCCAAGGCCACCGCCACGCCTCCAGCGGAACGGCCGCAGCGCGCCGCGCGCCCTGCGTCGCGCCCGAGCGCAACGCGCATCACGCGTGCGGTGGCGAACGATAGTGACCGCGCTGCGTTCGCGGACCCGCGCCGCGCCGCCGCTGAACCACGCCGCGAGGGGATCGTCGTCACCAAGGCGCCCAAGATCAAACGCTTCTATGACGCCAAGCCCAAGGCGGGTACGCCCGCCGCTGGCGCAGGCGCACCCCCAGGCGCACGGCCGGCGAGCGGATCGGCCCGCCCGCCCGCGCGGACGCCGGACGGACGGCCTGCACGCGTGTTCAACCCGGAGCTTGGGCGCAACGTGCGCGCGAAGCCCGGGCGTGGCGCCGGAACGGTGAGCACCGCAACGCAACGGTCGGATT